>NZ_JBSWWQ010000004.1:0-518973 GCF_056160145.1 Photobacterium sp. ABD4_091
TGAGGGTTCTTTTAACATGTCGAGATATCCATATTTCGATATCTCTATTAGATCAAAGGCCTAGCTTAAAAGCCAGACCTTTGTCATCAGTCTGAGCACCGCTATGCGGTGCTTTTTTATCTCACACTTATCCTGCTTTTTTGCTAAAATCCCGCCTCTTTTGAATATTGTCGGTATTGTGCATGTCTTTCCAATCCCTGGGGCTTAATAGCCAACTCGTTGAAAATGTCTCTTCACTCGGTTTCGAAGTACCGACTCCGGTGCAGTCTCAGGCTATCCCAGAAATATTGGCCGGCCATGATGTATTGGCAGGTGCCCAAACCGGTACCGGAAAAACCGCTGCATTCGGGCTTCCATTGCTACACCGCCTATTGGAAGAGCAATCGGACGCTACAGAGGCCAAGCAGGTTAAAGCATTGATCCTGACCCCAACCCGAGAGCTTGCCCAGCAAGTGTTCGATAGCTTGAGCCTTTATGCCAAAGAGACTGGGTTGAAGGTTGCTGTTGCCTATGGTGGCACTAGCATGAAAGTACAGGTTAAGGCGCTGGAGTCTGGCGTTGATATCTTGGTAGCGACTCCAGGCCGACTGCTTGACCACGCCCATGTACGTACGGTTGATCTCCGCAACGTGAATTACTTGGTACTTGATGAAGCTGATCGTATGTTGGATATGGGCTTTATTGACGATATCAAGCGTATTCTTAAGCGAATGCATACCGAAAGGCAGACGTCTTTTTTCTCGGCAACATTCGGCAAGCAGGTGAAAAAGCTGGCATTTGATATTCTCGATGATCCCAAGCTGATTGAAGTGACACCGAGCAACAGCACGGCAGTAACCGTGGAACAGATGGTTTACCCGGTCGATAAACACCGTAAAAGTGAATTGCTTGCTTACTTGATTGGCTCTAGAAACTGGCAGCAAGTGCTGGTGTTTACCAAAACCAAGCAAGGCTCTGATGAGCTAGCTAAAGAGCTTGGCAAAGACGGCATCAAAGCGGTTTCAATTAACGGTGATAAAAGCCAAGGTGCTCGCCAGCGTGCTCTGGACGATTTTAAGTCGGGTAAGGCGAGGGTGCTGGTTGCCACTGATGTTGCAGCCCGTGGCATAGACATTGAGCAGCTGGAATACGTGGTGAACTACGAAATGCCTTTCAAGGCTGAAGACTATGTGCACCGCATCGGCCGTACAGGTCGCGCTGGCCAAACCGGGCATGCCATTTCCTTGATGAGCTTGGACGAAGAGTGGGCGTTGCGTGCCGTTGAAGAACTGTTAGATACCCGCCTGCCACAGCAGTGGTTGGAAGGTTATGAACCGGATCCTACGATTGAGCCACCAGAAAACCGCCGACGTGGACGATCCAGTGATAAAAGGCGTGCCAAGGCGAAATCTCAAATTCACAAAAACCGTGGACGCCATAGAGGCCGGAAATAGCCCTAAGCTATATTTTTCAATGATAAATAAGTGTCACTAATAGTGGCGCTTTTTTGTGTCAATAAGGTGAATTTATAGGGTTTGCACGTATAATATCGTGACTACTCACTGGTTTTTTAGTTATTATTTTTCTTCGCTAATTTAGGCTCTTGGTAAAGACTCTTCTGTTTGCTAATGTGTCTATGTATTTCCTTTTTAAAATCATGTTGCTGCCCGTGATTGGTATGATTGAGCATTCGTAGTCGTAGGTATTCTGTGGACAAATTAAGACGACGTATACGGGTAGCGGCTTATTTCCTGCTAACGTTTTCATTATTTACTTTTCTTTTTCATACTTTGGGCGGGTTCGATAAAGAACTTAGTATCAGTGTGAAGAATGCAACCTACTTGAATATCGATGACAGCGCACAGGACGGTAACAGCCAATCCTCTATTGACTACGATGGAAAGTCTATTGACTTAGATTGTGAGATTGGCGATCAAGGTAAATGGCCGTTTTGTGAAATCTCGATATCTCTGGGCAAAAACTCCAGAGGGCTGGACTTATCCTCTTACCATTCGGTCGGCATTGATGTCGATTATTACAGTTTGATTGAAGGTGAGCGCTTGCGGATTTACCTGCGCAACTTTGACCCGTCTTACTCACGTTCTGATGACCCTGTTTCTTATAAGTTCAATGCTATTGAATATGCGCCAGGTATAGGGAATGGGATGAAAGTGATTCCATTAAAATCGTTTCAGGTTCTCTCCTGGTGGATAGCAGATTATGAAGTGCCGATTGAAAATTCTGGCCCGCAGTTTGACAACATCGTTCAGATTGAAATAGCAACAGGTAGCAATATCAAGCCTGCACACTACTCAATCAAGCTTAACCACATAGTGTTTTATGGGCACTGGCTATCGGAAGCTACATTATTAAGAATCAATATTCTGATGTGGGGGTTGGCTGCTGTCTACTTTCTGATTGCAGAGCGCCGTCGACTTGCTGAGCAGGTGATTGAGATGGGGGCGAAAGCGGAATATCTCAAGCAAGCGAATCAGCACCTCTATCAGCAATCTTTGGCATTTGAGGAGTTGGCGTTTACCGATAACCTGACAGGAACGCAAAATCGCCATGCGGTGGATCGCTGGTTAAATGATATTGTTGATTTCTCACAGAGAAACTGCCACGCGCTCTCGCTAGTCTACATTGATATTGATCATTTCAAGAAAATCAATGACTCTCTGGGCCACCATGGTGGTGATGAGGTGCTAAAAGAGTTCGGCCGAGTCCTTAACTTACGCTCTCGTAAAACAGACGTAGTTGTGCGCTGGGGGGGGGAAGAATTCATTATATTCTGTCCAGCGACCAACTTGCGGGGCGCAAAAGAGTTTGCCGAAATGGTTAGGGTCATTGTGGAAAGCTACCAGTGGGCTAATGGACTTTACATTACTTGCAGTCTTGGTGTAGCTGAATATGTTCCAGGTGAGGATATAGAGGCATTTATCCAGCGGGCAGACAGCGCGTTATATAATGCGAAGTCGTTGGGGAGGAACCGTGTTGAAGAAGCCATGTCATAGAGCATTGTTGACCAAGCCTTGATGAAGAAGATTAAATACCAGCGAAGAATCCGCTGGTATTTTATTAGCTATATGGCAATTTATTTAGCGCAATGCTTAATGGCATCTTCTAGTAGCTCAGTCGCCGTTTGGTGGCACTCTGGCAATGAAATATCGGTTTCGTGTACAGGGGTGACACGTTGGCCCCATTTGATAACCGAAGCCCCCCAAGTCAGCCCCGCACCAAAAGCAGCAGACAAAATAGTATCCCCAGGTTTGATTCGCCCTTGTTCCACAGCTTCACATAACGCAATAGGAACGGTAGCTGCTGAGGTATTGCCGTATTGGTGGATATTAATAAAGGCTTTCTCTAAGGGGATCCCAGCGTGATCGCATAAGGCTTCAATAATGCGTTGGTTTGCCTGGTGGGGGATGACGACATCGATGTCATCCTGGCTTAAATTGGCACGCCGTAATACGGTATTGGCTGCCGTTCCCATTCCGCGTACGGCACGGCGGAAGATTTCTCGGCCAACAAAGTTGAAGGCAAAGTGTCCGGCGTCGGGATTGAAACGATCCATGGCGGTACCAAACTCTGGTATAGCGAGGACATCACGCCCTTCGGGATCGCAGCCTAACTGTGCATCAAGCAGCCCCGACATCTGTGTTGAACGGCTTAACACCGCAGCACCGGCTCCATCACCGAAAAGCACTGCTGTATCACGCTGGCTCCAATCAAGGTACCACGAAAGGCGTTCGGCACCGATAACCAGAACATGCTGGTAGTTTCCAGCCTGGATCATTTTAGTGGCTGTTTCCAGGCCATAAAGAAAACCTGTACAGGCGGCGTTCATATCAAAGGCAGCGGCTTTGGTCGCACCGAGATCGAGCTGTACTTTCGATGCGATATTGGGTACAAGGGTATCAGGAGAGCAAGTGGCGATAATAATTAAATCGAGCTCTGAGGCATCGACCCCTGCAGCGGCAAGCGCTCTTGCACCTGCAACACGGGCGAGCTCTGAGGTGTTCACATGACTAATGCGCCTTGATTCGATTCCGGTACGCGTTCGAATCCATTCATCTGAAGTATCAACAAATTGACTGAGCTCGTTATTGCTCAGCTCTGTGGGGGGAAGGCATTTGCCCCAACCAGTAATTTCCGCGTAATACATAGCTTCACTCGTGTTCATTTCGACATAATCAAAATAACCATAACCGACTGTTAACACAAGACATATACTCATTTACATGCGGATATTGTGGTTATGTCTACTATAAGTATTTGTTACACTGATGGTAGCTTATAACCACAAGGAAATGACCAATGATTCGTTTGGGTGTGATCGGTACAAACTGGATCACGGAGCGCTTTATCAGTGCGGCACTTTCAACTGGCCAGTATCAATTAACGGCGGTGTATTCCAGAACACAGGAAAAAGCAGCCGAATTTGCAAGCAAGTATGGGAAAATCGAATGTTTTGATTCATTGGATGATCTTGCAAACAGTGATGTGATTGATGCGGTATACATTGCCAGCCCTAATTCATTGCATGCCCCGCAAGCGAAGGTGTTCATTAACGCGGGTAAACATGTAATCGGTGAAAAACCGCTTGCTTCAAATATTACCGAAGTGCAGGAGCTAATCGAGCTTGCGGTTGAAAAGCAGGTACTTCTTTTTGAGGCAATGGTCGCAACGTATATGCCTAACTTTGAGGTCATTAAAAAAGCATTACCAAAGCTCGGGAGATTACGGAAAGTACATTTGACGTATTGCCAGTATTCTTCACGCTACCAGAAATATTTAAACGGCGAGAACCCAAATACGTTTAACCCTGAATTTTCCAACGGCTCTCTCATGGACATTGGGGTTTACCCGCTGAGCAGTGCCATTGCATTGTTTGGCGAACCAAGCAGTATGACTGCGCAAGGTACTTTGCTTGATTCTGGTGTTGATGCCCACGGAACTTTAGTGCTGCATTATAAAGACTTTGACGTCACTGTAACCCACTCAAAAGTCAGCGATGGTTTTGTTCCGAGCGAGATACAAGGCGAGCAGGGGACGTTGCTTATCGACTTTATCTCTCAGTGTCGAGGGGTAAAACTATGCCGTCGTGATGAACCTGAGGTGGAGTTGACGGTCGAGCAGGACGAAAATGCAATGCGCTATGAAGCAGAAGAGTTTGCCCGCTTATACCATGCCGGTGTGGTTAACCATGAAGGCCAGCTTCGCACCCAGATAGTGAGTGCCATTACTACCCAGGCTCGCAGTATTATTGGTGTTCGTTACCCAGCTGATGAAATCTAAATTAGTTTCATAAAAATACAAAAGGGTGGTCATTGACCACCCTTTTTATTGTTGGTTTACAAAGTGATGTTCTATTACCAGAACAGGTATGCCAGCGCAGAGAGAGCCGCGATACAAAGGATGTTCAAGTAAATGCCGACTTTCATCATGTCAGATTGTTTGATATGACCAGAACCAAACACGATGGCATTCGGTGGTGTTGCCACTGGCAGCATGAATGCGCAAGAAGCGGCAACGGCAATCAGGGCTGACAAAATAACAGGTGAGACGCCAAGTGCTTCAGCGACTGTCGCAAAGACAGGAACCAATAGTGCCGCACTTGCTGTATTACTCGCAAACTCAGTCAGGAATACTACGAAACCGGCGATAACCAAGATAGTGAAGAACAGGCCAGCTTGCTCAAGGAAACCACTCAGGCTGTGAGCGAGGAAGACGCTGGTGCCTGTCGCTTTTAGTACGTTACTCAGGCAGATACCGCCACCGAATAGTAGCAAGACACCCCAGTCTGTTGATTTCTCGATATCTTTCCACTGAACAACGCGAGATGCGCCTAGCATAACGATTGCCGACAGGGCGACGAGGGTATCGAAACTCTTGAACCCACCCAGCATGCCGTTGATTGGCTTGCTGAAAATCCACAACATTACAGTGATACCGAAGATAACCAATGTGGCTAATTTGCTGTTATTCCACTCTACAGGTTTATGATCCAACTCGAAGGTATGGTTAAGGTTAGGCTTTAGCATGAAGTAAAGCAGGGCAACGGTAATTGGCAGCAAAACAATGGATACAGGTAAACCAAATGCCATCCACTCAGTGAAGCTCAAGCCAACTTCTGCCGCTGCAATTGCGTTAGGGGGGCTACCTACCACTGTTGCGATACCGCCGATGCTGGCACAGTAAGCAATACCCAGAAGAACGAAGACATAAGTACTGCGTTCGCTTTTAGCGTTGACTTTATTAAGTACACCAAGCACAAGTGGCAGCATCATAGCAGTAGTTGCTGTATTACTGATCCACATTGACAGTGCCGCTGAAACACCAAATAGCATGAACACGGCAACAGACATTCTGCCTTGTGCAATAAGCAATACTTTGTCTGCGATTGCTTTATCTAGCTCTTGTTTGTGTAGCGCTGCAGCCAGTGCAAAGCCACCTAAGAACAGGAAGATGATAGGGTTAGCAAAGTTGCTTAGCGCCGCAGGGGTAGGGAATATATCGAAGCCGACAGCAAGGATGGGTACCAAAATCGCGGTAATACTCACATGCAGTGCTTCTGTCAGCCAAAGTACTGCAACGAAAGTAAGAATACTTAGACCAACAACCACATCTTTTTCAAAAGGTAATGTATTTAAAAGTAGGGTAAAAAGGGCGATGTCTGCCAGCAGAATAATACTGTTCCGGTCAAACAGCCACTTGCGTAGTGTCATAGTCAAGGCTGTCATAGTTGTTTCCTTTCATCTGATTATAGTTATCACATGCAATCTTTTGCACTAAGGTGACTCGAGATAAATGTTACCAATTGTTTTTGTATTGTTAATGCTTGAGTGTCTAATTGTTGTGCGTTTGGCGGTTTGATTTAATGAAGTGTGAGTTTGTGAAGAGTGAATGTGTGGAAAAGTACCCATTTTATTATGTGGTACATGGTAGAAAATAACCGCATTGCAGCTTGGTTCGACGAAAATCACTTAAGTTTGTGATGTCGCTCTAAATGATAGATTCCTTTACTCTGCGCCTGTTTTACTGCTCTTATGCTAGGGGTATCATATTTTCAGGATGTAATATGGCACAAAACTAGGTTTGGCAGGAATTATGAAACAGCAAGGGATTCAGAAGCGTGTTCGGCAGGATGCCCAGGTGCATTTACGAAATGTCAGGGCAAAATTTATCAAGTCGTTAGAAAGCACACCAAAGGGAAGCCAAGGACAACCCGCTGCTAAGTCTGCCATCTCGAAATAGCAGAGGTTGGCCAAATTACATTACGAAGTGTTTGTGCAGTGAGCTACCATCACTGGGGGAGCTCAGGGCCTTCCAGTTCAAGCTGCTGATTGGAAATAGGCTCTTTGGGGCCAGAGAAGCGTGGTTGCATATCCAAGATGAAAACATCAATCAAAGCTTTGATCCGTGCTAACACTTCCCTGGTACGGATCTTCAAACCAGCCAAACCTTTAGGCTCAGGAACTGCAACGCAGATTGCATCAATTTCATTTCTACCAGCAATAAATAGCGCACGTTCGCAATGAAAGCGTTGGGTAATGATAATGAAGTGGTTGGCGTCGAAAACACTTTTAGCCCTGACTACCGAGTCAAGTGTCCTAAAGCCAGCATAATCGAGAACAATGTCTTGCTCAGGAATACCGGCTTTGAGCAAGTCGCGCTTCATTGTCCATGGCTCATTGTACGAACGATGGGCATTGTCGCCACTAAGCAAAAAGATATTGATCTTTCCTTCGTTGTAGAGTTGAAGAGCCGCGTCCATACGGTATTGGTAATAAGGGTTAAGCGATTTGGCGATATATTTGCTGGTGCCAAGAACTAAACCAACGGAACGGGGTGGGGCAACCTGCGTGTTATCAAAAATACGAGAAGAAGCTTGATCGGAGAACCATCTGTCGATCAATAGAATGCATGAAACGATGAGAATGCAGCCAATTGCACTTAAGCGTATGATATTCAATAACTTCATAGCGTTCCGAACAGTGACTTGGCGGCTAAACTGGCCTGAGAGATAATGCTTCTCTGGCTAACGAAAAAGTACATGTGTTTCTTAATTCCCTTGTGTCGCTTGTAGCGAGAATACAATGCAGTGATGCGTTTCAGTAGTTTAACCTAATCGATTGAGTCTGTTGTGTAAAATCAGCGTCAAATGCGTCTTCATTTAGCAATACGTCAGGAATTGGATAGTGGGTCAGGTGGCAGGAAAGCAAAAACCTTTTGGTCGGACATACTGGATTCGAACCAGCGACCCCTACTCCCCCAGAGTAGTGCGCTACCAAACTGCGCTAATGTCCGCCAAAAGGCTTTATATTCATTGTGTTAGCAAGAATTTTCTAAATACTACAATACCAAGGTTATATTGCAATAGGGGTATTGACGGAAAAACCATACCTGTCTCTCATTATTCAACTTAACTTGAACTGATTGTTTTAAAAACACTCAATCTTCTACTTTTGCGTGGGCGGGTGGTACTCTCACTTTGACGTAGGGTAGTTTCTTATCAGCGTTAGGCTTTGGGTGTGATTGGTACCTAGGTATTGGGTACATTTTTTGAAGTGACAGGTAGACAGAGACTGAAAGTGCAACACATTGTAAGTCAAAAGGTTATAAAGCCAGTGACGCCATAGTATTGAAGTGATGAGCCTATATTATATATACCCAGCTACTTGAAGGTGCTGGTTGAGCAAGAATTTACAAGCTTACAGGCTTGGTATTGTTTTGAAGATCTAGTGACTCTATATCCAGAAACAATAACAGGGTATAGAAGCTTAGTTGCCAAAGTGTTATCCCTAGTCCACAATAAAAATATGCTACCAAACCTAGCTGATTGCTGAATATTTGATAATTTTCCTAAATTTGTGTTCACATGGATTCTAACAAGAGGTATTATCAGCCTATCTACCCTTAGTAGTCCCTAACTATTGCCACTCTTTGCTTCTGACAACCTATGTGCTGCAATGATTGTGGTTCAATATGAAAGAATGCTTTGCATTAAGTGCAAGGTAAAAACAATTTAAATGTTATTTGTTTATCATCATCACATCGCTTTTCCGTCTTATAAATAAGCCTGCGATTGTGGTGAATGGTATTCAGTTTAAGAGGTAATATAGATGGATAACTTTGCAGCTGCTGAAAAAGCATTATCCGCAATGCTAAATAGTGTTGAAGCGAAAACTGTTAAAGTTGATACAAAAACAGGTGTTGTAAAAGAAGAACGAGTTGATTACCGTCAAGTGCTTATCGATTTTGCTGATGAAGTACCTGGTCGCCAAAAGGCTGTGATTAAACGCATGCCGCTACACAAAATTAACAACCTTATTGCTGTTCTTCATGAGTTTAAAGAAGAAGCTCGCCAGGTTAGAATGATGGAAATTCTTGCCCTGATGGAAAAAGATGGTGTAGCTCCTGATGATTTGGTTGAACAAATCGAAGAATAACATCTCGTTTTAACTGTTTATTGTAGATATTAGCCTGCTATCGGTAAGTGCCGATAGGCTAGTTGAATCACTCTCTGAACATCTCTGTGCTTCAGAACTATTATTCTATTTATTGTAGAATAATCTCGTATACCTCTTAAATGTGCCAATTTAGCCATTGGCACATCTCTTTCTATATTTCATATGCAAGCTGTTACTTTGTAATGCGCAATGTCACCAAATACATATACCCGTATCCATATTAACGGTATTAGGGAGAATGTGATCCTGCTAGTATGCTTGGGTATATATGAGAAAAAACATTAGCTGAAAAGGTTAAATAGTGGATACGTTGGTTGAAGCACGACAGCTTGGAAAAACTTACGGTAAGTTTCGAGCGTTGATGGATATTAATATGACCATTCAACCGGGGCAGGTTTTGGGGATCCTCGGCCATAACGGTGCCGGTAAATCCTCGTTGATCAAATGCTTACTGGGTGCTCATGACTACGATGGCGCATTGAATGTCTTTGGATTGGAGCCAAGAAGTGAGCGGGTGAAGATAGTCCGTGACTTGGCTTATTTATCTGACGTGGCTGTACTCCCTGAGTGGATGACAGTGAAGCAGATTGTGAAATATAGTGCTGGGGTACACCCTAAATTCGATCTTGCACTAGCTAAGCAATATTTATCCCAAACCGAAATTCAGCTATCAACGAAGATTGGACGACTTTCGAAAGGAATGAAAGTACAACTTCATTTAGCTTTAGTTATGTCGGCTGATGTCCGGTTGCTGATATTGGACGAGCCGACACTTGGCCTTGATTTGATGTTCAGGGATCGTTTTTACAACCAGCTGATGGATTGGTTGAATCAAGGTGAGCGAGCCATGATTATTGCCAGCCATGAAGTTGACGAAGTATCCCACTTGTTGACAGATTTGCTGATTTTAAGAAAAGGTAAAGAGGTGGCAGCTGGAGCTGTTGGCGAGATCAAAGGTCGCTTCCAAAAGGTTTGTGTCAGCGAAGAGCACAAACGTCAAGCTAACATGGCGAGGCCCCTTTATATTCAACAGGGGGGAAAAGAATCGATGTATATTTATCAAAACGGTGATGCTGAGAAGTTATCTTTTTTCGGGGAGGTGAGTGAGCCTTCTCTGTCTGAAGTGTTTATTGCCCTGCAGCAGGAGGAAGCATGAGAGCCTGGCTTACCTTGCTGGAAAAAGAGCTGATCGAGCACCGTATTGTGATTCGCCTTCCTCTGTTATTGCTGGCTTTTGCCATCATTAATTTTGTTTTTGTTATGCAAGGCGATAATGTCTCATTCTCTGTTCAGTCGAGTGGGCAGGGCATCATTGACTGGGGTATTGCTCAAGGCACATTTGCAGGCCTCATCGGCAAGCTCAATGAAATTGTGGCAGGTATTGTCTATTTAGTATTGTTTTTTATTTACGTACCCAAAACGTTGCGTAAAGAGAAACAAGAGGGCAGCTTGCTATTTTGGCGCTCAATGCCGGTATCAGACTTTCAGGCCATTTCGGTGAAACTGGTGTTTGCTTTGGTGGTGATCCCACTCATTGCATCCATTCTAATGCTTGCTGCTGATTTCATTGTCTGGCTGCTAGCAACCATTTGGTTACCTCAAGACATGATGGCGAGCTGGGGAATTTCTTTTGCTAATTTAGCCTCTCATTGGTTTGATTTCCTTGGGCGACTGGCTTTGATGAGCATTGCACTTTTCCCCCTTGGTGCAGGTCTTATGGCATTGTCGCAACTGACTCGTTACCCTCTGCTTGCTGCTATCTTGGCAGTGATCTTGTTTAAGATCGCGATGTTCCAAGCGACAGGTTCAAGTGAAGTTGGAAATGTGCTTTCTGAGGTATATGGTCTACCTTTCTCCATTTTGACGGGCTCATCTGCCCTAAGTGAATTTACCGGTTTCGGTGTCATAGCCCACTTGGTGATGTTTAGTGTTGGTGTGGGGTTTTACCTGATGAGCTGCTGGTTGAGAGGGCGGGATGATATGTTGCGAATGACATAGTGATTTTGTAGCAAGTTAATCCGCTTGGGTAACAGATATAAAAAAACGGAGAATGAAATCATTCTCCGTTTTTTATAGGTTCAAGCGGGTTAACTATGCCGCAACTACAGTGTTCAGGTATTCTACTTCACGCTTGTACTTACGTACGTTGCGTGAAAGTGTACCTTTTGGCACATCGAAACGCTTCTCAGCTTCATAGCTAGATAGGCCTTCGAAAATTACAGCTTCAACAGCAATACGCTGGTTCTCAGATTTGAAGATGCGCTGTGCAATAATTTTATATTGTGAACGGTTCATGTGTTGTGTACTCGCTAGGCAAAAAACATTCCCAGAGGAAATCTCTAAGGAAGAAAAGTTAGTTCTCATTTATGATTGATGAGATTACCAGCTGAACCCTAACAGAACCTTAATCGATTAAGCGTAATCCTGTTGGTAGTGCATCACCGAATACGCGCTTAGTTTCACTCTCCGTCAGCACTTTGACGCTTGATACCATTTCTATCCAACTTTCTGGCGCTTTGCTCGATTTTAGCTTCATGATTACGTCATTTCGATTATTTTCATCAACGTCCAAAGTGCGGTCTCCGGTCATTCGACACATCATTACAGCGGCAAAAGCGATGTTCGGATCTTTACGCCAGTCGAAGTCCATAAGCTCTGGCAAGCAGTAGGCAACATGCTGCGGAGTGAGCAAATTATGTGCACTGCCATAAAATGGGCTGCGTGTTGCAATACGCCCAATTGCCCACCAGTGGGCCTGTGAATATTGCGATTTTTGTAGCCGACCAAAGATCCATTCAATCAGTTGAAGCTTTTTATCAAACGGAATATTTTCAAGGCTTGCCGCCAGGCGAACCATATCCTCATAGCTTCGCTCCTGAAGCTCTTTAGCCAGTTTGCTATTGCGGCTAGCGGCAGGATTGATGTATTTCGCAATATCCTTATAGATAACCAACTGCTGTTCCTGGCTTAACCCACCGGCGATACGGCGCCAGAACGTCCACCAATCGCTCCAGGTTTGTGCGCTGGTATTTGACTGTACACCGTGTTGGTAAAGCTGCCAGACTTGCTCCATTCGCCACTCATCTGATGGATAGCCAAAGCCCGGGCGCATGGCAAAGCCGGTTAGTTTCAACCAGTTCCTTTCATGAAGATCAGAGCGGCGGCGTCTTTTCTTACTCTCTAGCAACGCATTGGCCAACTCGCGAAGGCAAGGCGTTTCCCAGTTGTCTCGTTTGCCGAGGGTTTTCTCTAACTGGCTACGCAGCGTCTTGATGGTTTTAGGATCATTGTTTTTGGTGCTACCACCGTAAGCTTGTTTCACCAGTGAAATAGCGTCATCCATACGGGCCGGTAGCGCAGATTGTGCAAGGGTAGAGTCACCATCTTCGCGGCTGAGTTTGGCTAAATCTTTGCGGATCGCAAACTCGACTTTCCAGCGCTTGTTTTCATCATGGATACTGACACATTCCAACTGCAGTGTACCGACTTCAGTAAGATGGCACGCCAGGGTGACTTCTTCCCGATCTTTTTGGTTTGCGGCAAGTTCGGCACGATCACGGTCACTGTCCAGGGTTGCAATGAAAGGAGGCAAAGAGACAAAGCTCTCTTCGTCAATCGTGAAAATTTCGCCAGCTTGGGTATGGCTGTCATCGGTCGATGACACCAAGTTGAAACGCACTGGCTCACCCAGTGTAAGGGCGAATTTACGATCCTTGAGGCGAATCTCAGTGCTCTCATCAATGCCTTTTGGTAACAAGCATAGGCCCTGTTTTTCACGCTTCTTGTTCTCAAGTACCAAGAAGAAAGAGCGGGCTGAACCACCACCAATTTTGAGCTGTGCGCCATGGCGTGCTTTGGCATAAGCCGCCGCACCGTAAGCGACAGCCAAGTCAGGATGGGGGTTATCCAGCTGGGTGATACTGTCACCTTTCCAGTTCGAAAAAGTTTCGAGTACGCGGTTAGATAACAGCGGGCTGTTGAAAACACCACCGTTGAGTAGCACTGCAACCGGAATCGCGGGTTGATCGGCTGCAGGGGCTTGCGCGGTATCATTTAAGGATTCGCGGCAAACGGAATCATGCAAGGTAATGAACTGGGCAAGGTGCTTACTGATTGCCGGATCAGCAGCGTACGGTAGGCCAAATTCGATAACGGCAGCTTGGCGATGGCTAGGCTGATCGGTGAAGTCGGTTTGAGGGAAGAAGCCATCCAGCGCGATTTGGTGGACTTCATCTCTCGTCATATCAATGCTCTTTGAGCCACCAATCAAACGTGAGCCGCTACCAAGCATTGTGACTTTAGCGGTATCAGGCGCATTACCAGAGAGCAACTGTTCTTTGACTTTGCGTGTTTGCTGGATCAGCTTGAACAGTCCTGATGCACTTAATTTTTTGCTACCGCCATGTAGGCGTTGCTCGGCGATGTGGGCAAGGGCAAGGTCAATGTTATCACCACCTAACATGAGATGATCACCGACACCAATACGATCAAGGGTGAGTTTTTCATCCTTGGTACCAACTTTGATCAGGCTAAGGTCGGTAGTACCACCACCCACATCACACACCATCAACAGTGGAATATCTTTGAGTAACTCCTCGGCGTTTTCTTTGTTCTTGGCATACCAGTCGTAACAAACAGCCTGTGGCTCCTCAAGCAATAAGATATCGCCAAAACCAGCCAGCTTTGCGGCTTCCAGAGTCAGCGCACGGGCTCCCTCATCAAAAGATGCCGGAACAGTGATCACGACTTCTTGATCGCTAAGTTTGTCACTCGGGTGATGGTAATCCCACGCCTGACGAACATGGTTGAGGTAACTGGCACTGGCAATAACCGGAGAGACTTTCTCGACACTGCTATTTGATGACCAAGGCAGAATAGCTTCTGTTCTATCGACACCGGTATGCGATAACCAACTCTTTGCACTGACAACTTGGCGACCTTCAACCTTGGCCCCCATTTCCCGGGCAAGCTCACCAACGATGGCATGGGGTATATCACCGTCAACAGGCTCAATATCCCAAGGTAATACCATTAAAGCTGGATCGATTTCACCGTCAGCAGGGTGATAGCGGAATGAAGGAAGAAGAGGTTTACGTGCAACCTCGCCAGGGGCGATAAGTTGGTCAATTTCAAAAATCTCGATTGGGCTCGATTCAAGGTTATCTGAGATCGGCGTAAAGGCAACAACGGTATGTGTTGTACCGAGATCAATACCGACAAGGTAGCGAGGAGAAGTCATGCATTACTCCAGACGTGAGGTTTTAATACTTTTTAAGGTTTTCGATAGTATCCCAAAAGGACATAGAGTGCATTAATGAAGACGCCATCTTTGAGGATCAAATCTTTGATTTCAAAAAAATAATATACACTGTTCCATGATGGGGGAGAGGGATGTAAAAACGGCGCCTTAAGGCGCCGTTTTTGATAGCAATGTGTTACTTCTCTCGAACGTCGAATTCAACCTGCCATTTCTGACCGCCGTCGGTCGGAATGGCTTCAAGACACAGTGTACCCAGTTCAGTCACTCGTGAAGCAAGACGAACGGGAACAATTTCACCTGCGGTACGGCCTTCAGAAACAGGCAGAGTCACCTGAATGGCTGGAAGCTCTTCCAATTCTTCTGGCTGCCACCAATCCAGATGCGTACCCGCTGGGTCATCGCGACGGACTGTTGAACCGAAGAACTTGAACTGTACCGGTTGGCCAATAACCAAACCGAATTCACGGCTCGGTACATCAGAATGGGTACCTTCTTCCATACCAAATGGCGCGACACAAAGTGCTTCCAGTGGTGGCTCCATGCCAGGGATTGCAGGCATAGCGCTTTCGATACCCACGTAGTAGCTGCTTGCGATACCACCGCGGATACGAACACCTTTACCTTTACGGACTGAGCCGTAGTAGGACGCACCACTTGCAACAGCAAGATCAAGATCCAGACCTTCAAGTAACTTGGCTTCTGGGCTACCAGCGGCTGTTAGCCAGCTGTTGATAATGGAAAGCAGACGCTCAGAAAGCAGATCAGATTTCAGTACGCCACCGTTAAATAGGATAGCGGTAGGGCGGATAAAGCCCTCGTGCAGCTGATCGTATTTTTCAAACAGCTCATCAACCGCTGACGACTGGCGGCTTAAGAAACCTGCCACATGGCGTGAAACAGCAGCATCTTGCGCATATGGCAGACCCATCTGGGTCAGGGCGCCACGCTGCATTTCGACAGGATGTTGCTCGATAGTATTACGCGGGAAGAAACCTTCAACCAGCGTTTGCTGGACTTCTTCTTGAGTAAGCTCAGTTTGTAGCGTGCCGCCAAGCAGTTTAGAACCACGGCTTGGGACGACAATCGGCACAGCCTGAAGCTCAGCATCGCTTAGCAGGGCTTCTTTAGCATCACGACAAGCGTGGGTAATAGCTTGGATCTGCCAAGGCTGAAGCTGTTTGCCTTCTTGAGCAAGTTTCATCTTCAGGCGGTAAGCCAGAGCAAGGTCCATGTTGTCGCCGCCCAGCAAGATATGATCGCCGACAGCAACACGGTTAAGTGTTAGGTTACCGTCATCTTCAGTTACTGCAACCAAAGACAAGTCAGTCGTACCACCGCCGATATCGACGACCAGAATAACGTCACCCACAGATACCTGATCACGCCAGGTGTCATCGTTGTTCTTCAGCCAGCTGTATACTGCTGCTTGCGGCTCTTCAAGCAAGGTCATGTGCTTGAAGCCTACTTCACGAGCAGCTTCTGCTGTTAGATCTCGTGCTGCAGGGTCAAAGGACGCAGGTACAGTAATGGTTACGTCTTGCTCAAACAGTGGCGTTTCAGGGTGCTGATGATTCCACGCTTGTGCAAGGTGAGCAAGGTACTGGCGGGTTGCTTCAAGTGGTGAAGCCTTGATCACTTCGTCTGGGCTGTTCAAAGGCAGGAATGCATCACGGCGATTCACACCACCGTGGCAAAGCCAGCTTTTTGCACTTGCAATCAAACGGATAGGGGTCTTACTACCTAGATTGCGGGCCATCGCACCGACAATCGCGTTAGGCTGCGCAGACCATGGCAGTGCCGTGTCACCTTCTGCCAACTCAGATTCATGAGCTTGGTACATGAAAGAAGGCAGTTGGCTTTTCTCTTCGACATTACCCGGCGTAGTTAGCTGGGCAATAGGCATGACGTTAACGCTGGCGTCTTCGTCTTGTAAATCAACATACGATAATACGCAGTGCGTGGTACCGAGGTCGATACCAACACTGTAACGGTGTTCTTGAATTTCTTGCATCACAGTTCTACCTCAGCGGCGGCAACAATTTTTGCATCGTGACCTTCTGCCAGTTTAGGCAGTTTAATGTCAGTCACTTTCCAGCCACGGTGGATTAGGGTTCCGGTAAATGGCGCTTCGCCAACAACATTACCTGTTAGGCGAACTTCAGAAGCGTTGAAGCCTTTTGGTAATGTAATACGTGTTTCTTCTTCTTCGGCACGTACAGGGGCAAAGCTGAAGTATTCGGATAGTACTTTCTGACCGCCTTCATGAATTACGCGGGCAGCAGCACCGATTTCAGCATCGCTGAAACCTTTTAGGTCTTCTTGCATGAAGTCGATAAAACGTGCTTCTTGCTGAAGCAAAGAAAGAAGTTGCAGTGCCGCATCAGGTGTCGAAGTTTTTAGCTTAGGCTCAACTTCAATAATCTTCTCGACTACTTTTTCAACTTCTACAACCTTTTCGACTTCGACGATTTTCTCGACAGGTTTTTCAACCTCTACGATTTTCTCGACTTCTTTCTCAACAACTTTCTCGACTTCGACCGGTTTACCTTTTTTCGAGATATAAAGTACCAGCATGACGAGCACCAAACCGCCCAGCCAAGCATGTCCCATATCAATCGTTGTCGGCATCGCCGATAAGTCCACAGTTAATTCAGAAAAATCAAAAGCCATATGTCGTCTTCTCTATATAGTGAGAGTTTAATTCACAAATTAGGGCGAATATTATCATAATCAAGGTGCAATACATCTCAGAGGGGTATTTTTTTGCCCTCTATTAAGCATTTAGCTACCTTGTCGCTCAATTTAACACCAAATAAGGTTTACATTGCTCTGTCATTTGGTCGTTTATAAAATGATACACTGTTTTTGCTAAGCTTTTTGCATAAACGTAGTACCTATTTTTAACCCTGAGTGTTTCATTCAGTGAGACTATTCATGAATTTGCTATTGTTTAGCAGCACTGTATGGTGAAATCCTATAAACTACCGGCGAAATCAAATCAATCCTAGGTGAGAGAATGTCTTCTGATTTTTATGGCACCAGTGCCGCTTATGCCCGTAAAGAGCAGGGTTACCGAGAGAAAGCACTGAAACTATACCCTTGGGTATGTGGCCGCTGTACTCGCGAGTTCGTTTATTCCAATTTGCGCGAGCTAACGGTGCACCATGTGGATCATGACCACACTAACAACCCTGAAGATGGCAGTAACTGGGAACTGCTATGTTTGTTCTGCCATGACCATGAGCACGAAAAGTACACTGAGCACGATAATCAGATGGGTAGTGTGGTAAAAGCAGGTGACGATGATCATCAGGCTGCGACATTCAATCCATTTGCTGATCTTAAAGCGATGATGGAAAAGAAAAAGTAGCCCGTGATGGGTTAGCAGTGCTTAAGGGTAATTCAGTACCCGTTTAATTTCTGCAATATTCTCGGCGATCCACGTTTTGTTGATCGCCCCCCAATCTTCTATTTCATATCTCCCACTGCGATTACGTTCGCCTTTGGTTTGTTTGAAGGTACATACGATATCAAGGTCAGCAAGGCTTTTGATGGTATCTTGCGCCGTTCTTCGTGGCATGCCGGTGTATTCCAAAATACCTGGCACTGTAGCTATACCGGTGTCAATCAGGTGCGCGATATAGAGCCGTCGGTAAAAGCTTGACTTGGTTTTGCTGATAGTCATTCCATGACTCCTTTCTAAACAATCTCTTACCTCTCACACTATCATTAAACTCACTGGTGTTGCACTAATTAATCCCATATCAACTAATGCGACTCATTATCAATTAACGTTTTTAATCTCATCAAGTTATCAATTTCTCGGAAGCTAGCTAGAGTTATAGGTATCCAACAAATTTGGAGATTGAAATGAGTGATGCTAATCAGCACCGTTCTGAGTTAAAGGCTTTTCTGTTTATTACCGTTGTACTGTTTCCCATTCTTGCTGTTGCCGTTGTTGGTGGCTATGGGTTTTTTGTCTGGTTTTTACAGGTAGTGACAGGCTAGAAATAAGAATAATCAACAGCTTGTGTGATTGTCTTTACCGTGAAGCAATAGTTGAGTGAGAAAACAATGAAATGTTCCCGGCGTAAGTTTATCAAAGCACAGGCCGCGGCCAGTGCAGCCGCTGCTGCGGGTATATCCATACCTGTCGTAGCAAGTAATGTTGTTACGGATGCATCGAAAACCCAGATCAATTGGGAGAAAGCACCTTGCCGATTCTGTGGTGTGGGGTGCTCGGTGAATGTGGGTGTAAAAGATGACAAGGTGGTTGCTACCCACGGAGATATCAAGTCACCCGTTAACCGTGGCCTCAATTGTGTGAAAGGCTATTTCTTGTCGAAGATTATGTACGGTGATGATCGCCTGACCCAGCCGCTGCTAAGGATGAAAGACGGAAAATACGATAAAGAAGGTGACTTCACCCCGATCAGCTGGGATCAAGCTTTCGACATCATGACCGAAAAATGGAAGGCGGTGCTGAAAGAAAAAGGGCCAGAGGCCGTTGGTATGTTTGGCTCAGGCCAGTGGACTATCTACGAAGGCTATGCAGCTGCAAAGCTGATGAAAGCTGGCTTCCGTTCTAACAATATTGACCCAAATGCCCGACACTGTATGGCTTCGGCCGTAGTGGGTTTCATGCGGACCTTTGGTATCGATGAGCCGATGGGCTGTTATGATGATATCGAATCAGCAGATGCCTTCGTGCTCTGGGGCTCAAACATGGCAGAAATGCACCCGATACTCTGGACGAGGGTAACGGACCGCAGGCTGTCTAACCCTGATGTGAAAGTGTCAGTACTCTCTACTTTTGAACACCGCAGTTTTGAACTGGCCGACATCCCCATCATCTTCGAGCCGCAAACGGATTTGGCAATCCTCAATTTTATTGCCAATTACATCATAACCAACGACAAAGTGAATAAGGACTTTGTCGACAAGCATGTTAATTTCCGCCGTGGTGCAACCGATATTGGCTATGGGCTACGCCCTGAAAATCCTCTTCAGCAGCAGGCTAAGAACCCAGACAGCGGCGATTCTGACCCAATGACTTTTGAAGAGTTCAAAGAGTTTGTCTCAGAGTACACGGTTGAAAAAGCCAGTGAGATGTCAGGTGTTAAGCCTGAGCGACTCATCGAGCTTGCAGAACTCTATGCTGATCCTGATACCAGGGTAACTTCTTTCTGGACCATGGGCTTCAACCAGCACACCCGAGGGGTATGGTGTAATAACCTCGTTTATAACATCCACCTCCTTACCGGTAAAATCTCCACCCCGGGCAACAGCCCATTCTCGCTGACTGGTCAGCCATCAGCCTGTGGTACAGCTCGTGAGGTCGGTACTTTTGCTCACCGTCTGCCAGCCGATATGGTGGTGAATAACCCTGAGCACCGTAAAGTCGCCGAAAAAATCTGGAAACTGCCTGATGGCACTATTCCAGAGAAAGTCGGGGCACATGCGGTATTGCAAGCTCGAATGCTAAAAGACAGTAAGATCAATGCGTATTGGATCCAGGTCAACAATAACCTGCAAGCGGGTCCGAATATCAATGAAGAAATCTTGCCTGGCTACCGCAACCCGGACAATTTCATCGTTGTTTCTGACGCGTATCCAACAGCAACCGCACAGGCTGCCGATCTTATTTTGCCCACCGCAATGTGGGTAGAAAAAGAAGGCGCATATGGTAACGCAGAGCGTCGTACCCAGTTGTGGCACAAAATGGTCGATGCGCCGGGAGAGGCGATGTCTGATCTGTGGCAGTTGGTTGAGTTTTCAAAACGCTTTAAAACTGATGAAGTGTGGCCGAAAGAGCTGCTTGATGCTAACCCAGACTATAAAGACAAAACGTTATATGACGTGTTATTTGCCAACGGTCAGGTGAACCAGTTCCCACTGGAAGACATCACTGAAGGGCACAGCAACGACGAGTCAACCCAGTACGGTTATTACTTGCAAAAAGGGCTGTTTGAAGAATACGCCCAGTTTGGCCGTGGCCATGCCCATGATTTAGCGCCGTTTGAGGTTTACCACGAAGTACGGGGACTACGTTGGCCGGTTGTGGATGGCAAAGAAACCCTGTGGCGATTTAAAGAAGGCTATGACCCTTATGTCAAACCTGGCAGTGGTTATGAGTTTTACGGCAAACCCGATGGTCGAGCGGTTATTTTCGCGTTGCCTTTTGAGCCAGCAGCAGAAAGCCCGGATGAAGAATACGATCTGTGGCTATCTACTGGCCGGGTGCTAGAGCATTGGCATTCGGGATCAATGACCCGACGCGTGCCTGAGCTACATAAATCCTACCCTAATGCGCAGGTGTTCATGCATCCGGATGATGCAAAAGAGCGAGGAATGCGCCGTGGGGATGCGGTTAAAGTCGTTTCACGTCGTGGTGAGGTACTTACACGTGTTGAGACTCGTGGTAGGAACAAGCCGCCTAAAGGCTTGGTGTATGTTCCATGGTTTGATTCCAGCCAGTTGATCAACAAGGTGACGCTGGATGCGACTGACCCTCTTTCCAAACAGACAGACTTCAAAAAATGTGCTGTCAAAGTGGTAAAGGCATAGGAGTTTAGCCATGAATAAAATACTTGCTGTGCTGCTACTCATATTTACCACCGGTGTGGTCATCGCGGCGACAGGGGCTATTAAAGGGGACGAGCTAGCGACGACCCGGCAATATGCCCTTGACGGTGAGCCTAAACCGCCAATGATGAACAAAACCATTAACGACGATAGGATCCCTAAGCGTAACTACCCAATGCAGCCGCCAGTGATCCCACATAAGATCGATAATTACCAAGTAGATTTGAATGCGAACAAATGCATGGCTTGCCATGCGCGTAGTCGGGTGGAAGAGACCCAGGCGAGAATGATCAGTGTCACTCACTATATGGATAGAGACGGTAACTTCCTTGCGGAATTGTCACCACGGCGATACTTCTGCGAGCAGTGTCATGTGGTACAGACTGATGCTAAACCATTGGTTGGTACTTCATTTACCGATCTCGATACGCTGCTCGATCAAGAGAAGTAAGGGAGGAAGCGTATGTGGCAATGGTTGAAAAAATGGTGGACACTAATCCGTTCACCGGCAAAGTATTTTAGTCTTGGTTTTTTAACGCTCGGTGGCTTTATCGCTGGGGTGATTTTCTGGGGGGCGTTTAACACAGGTATGGAGTTTACTAACTCAGAGCCATTCTGCGTTAGTTGCCATGAGGATAATGTCTACCAGGAAATTCAGGGAACCATTCATTTCAATAACCGTACAGGCGTAAGGGCGATCTGTTCTGACTGTCATGTCCCCCATGACTGGACAGATAAAATGGCCCGTAAGATGCAGGCCTCTAAGGAAGTGTGGGCTTGGGTAACAGGCGCGATTTCTACACCTGAAAAATTTGAAGCACGCCGTTTACACATGGCGGAACGCGAATGGACAAGGATGAAGAAGAGTGACTCGCTAGAATGCCGTAACTGCCATGAGTTTAGTTATATGGACTTTACGCAGCAGTCACAACGTGCATCGGTACAACATTCAAGTTCGTTGGCTGACGGCTCTAAAACGTGTATTGACTGTCATAAAGGGATAGCTCATCGCTTACCTGATATGAAAGGTGTTGAGGGCTTTTAGAGGCTATATTTATCAATATCTATCGTTCTTGAACTTTTATCGTTACTAAGCGGATAAATTTGACACATTTCTTTCAATGTGATGAATTTTCCGCTTTTTTTATTTTAATGTGAAAAAGAAAACATCGTTCATTTTCATTGGTTTATGGCTGGTGTTTTGTTTTTGTTCGGTATGCTCATTAATTTTTAATTAACCATTAAAAAGCTGTGTTTTTCATGTTGGGCAGCGTATGATTGCCAAGGCAATTTACAGCTTTTAATCAACTGTAAATGAATCTTGGTCCCTACTTGTTGCGATAATATTTATGAGCAAATTTGCTGCACCTTGCTTCTCTTGGAAGTTTCTTAGCCCGCGTTATTGGCCGACATTATTACTCATACTGGTGATGTATCTGTTGAGCTTGCTCCCTTATGTGGTTCAACGCCGTTTAGGGCAGGGGGCTGGCCGTTTGGCTCTGGGGCTAATGAAGAAGCGCCGCTTTACGATTGAGCGCAACCTTGAGCTTTGCTTCCCAGAAATGGCTGAAAGCGAAAAGAAAGATATCATTAAGAAAAATATTGATAACTCGGGTTTAGCCTTGTTTGAAACCGGTATGGCATGGTTCTGGTCAGATGCGCGGGTTAAACGTCATGTTCGTATCGAAGGAATGGAGCATATCGAAAAGCTTGAGAAAGAAGGCAAAGGTGCGCTGTTTGTTGCCGTACACTCCTTGAACTTAGAGCTTGCGGCACGTGCGTTTGGGATTCACAAATCAGGTACAGGGATATACCGCCCGAATAATAACCCTTGCTTTGATTTTGTCCAATATCGAGGGCGAGCGCGTTCCAACCGTACATTGATTGACCGTAAAGATGTCAAAGGAATGTTGAAGGCGCTGAGTACTGGATCTCGTGTATGGTACGCTCCTGATCATGACTACGGTCGCCGGCGTTCTACGTTTGCCCCATTGTTTGCTGTTGAGAAAGCCTGCACGACGACGGGTACCAGCCTGTTAGTAGACAACAGTGGGTGTGAAGTGATGACATTTAGAATGGTGCGTGTAACCAATTCTGGTGATTATTTAATAACCATTGCACCGCTGCAGGAAGAATTCCCACGTAATGACCCAGAGCAGGCCGCTGTTGTCATTAATAGAGCAGTTGAAAATGCCATTCTAGCTGCACCGTGCCAATACATGTGGTTGCACCGTCGCTTTAAAACACGCCCGGAGGGAGAGCCTTGCCTCTATAAAAAAGAAGGGTCAGAGTTGCACGCTTCAGTCGCGTAATTTAGTTTTGAACTGTGTCTGATTGAATAGGATCCAGGTGGCTTCACTGAAGCCACCATCCTCAATGATATCGTATTTACCTCTTTCGTTTATCTCCCTTTAGCTCAAGCCCCATCCCTTTATATAGCCGCTGAATTTACAAGCGCTCGCTTCTTAACCCAAAGTTGCCTCTCATTTGTTCAAACATACCTAAGTTACCTTTAAGCCTCTTGGGTATACTTAACCTAAGCTGAAAAAAATAAGTACAAAACTTCATCCTCTTGCATAGCCTGTCACCACGCAATAGAATGCAATGTTTGATATAAATTCCGTCAATGGATTTTTCCTGGTTGTTTCTTGTTTAAATGAAATAGTGATGTGAAATAACAATAATAAAGGGATACCCTCGTTTATGAGCAAATTTACAGCGCCAACTTTCACGAAGTCTTTACTGCATCCAAGATATTGGCTTACCTTGTCAATGATTGGCTTGATGTATCTGATTAGTTGGTTGCCATACTTTATTCAGTTTCGTATGGGACAAGGGTTGGGGCGCCTAGGGATGCGAATTATCAAAAAGCGCAAGAAAACCATCGCCCGAAACTTAGAACTCTGCTTTCCTGACATGCCGCGAGAAGAACGCGATGAGTTGATGAAGAAAAATATCGACAATACAGGGCTGGCGCTGTTCGAAACCGGTATGGCATGGTTCTGGCCGGATATCCGTGTTGAACGCCATGTTGATTTTGAAGGTTTGGAGCATATTCATCAGCTGGAGGCAGAAGGGAAAGGCGTTTTGCTGGTGGCTGTCCATTCGTTGAACCTTGAACTTGGCGCACGAGCGTTTGGAATGAAAACGCCAGGTGTAGGTGTTTACCGCCCAAATAAAAACCCTTGTTTTGATTATTTCCAATTCAAAGGCCGTATCCGGTCAAACAAGTACATGATTGACCGCAAAGACGTAAAAGGCATGCTACGTGCTCTGAGAAAAGGTGAGCGTGTATGGTACGCCCCTGACCACGACTATGGAAAGCGCCGCTCGACGTTTGCGCCATTGTTTGCGGTAGACAAGGCATGTACAACAACAGGAACCAGTTTGTTGGTTGATGCTTCACATTGTGCGGTGGTTCCGTTTGCCATGGTGCGCATTACTGATTCCGGACGCTATACATTGAAAGTTTTCCCACCATTGGATGCGTTCCCACATAATGATCCTGATGCTGCGGCAGCCTATGTAAATAAAGCGGTTGAACGCTCTATTCTGGAAGCGCCGGAGCAATATATGTGGTTGCACCGCCGCTTTAAAACTCGCCCTGAAGGTGAACCATCGTTGTATGATTAACCGCTCAGTTTGATTTGATAAAAAGCTTCCTTGGGAAGCTTTTTTTATGCCTGACATAATGCGCTTTCCTTGCCTAATTAGGAGAGTTTCCTGCCACTCATCGAATTTAGTATTTATCTACATTGTTTATATCCATATCCATATCCATGTTGAAGTTATAGACAAGGCCGCCTATGTTTTTGTGATAAGTAAATAAAAATAGTGAGGATAAGGATGGATTCAATCGCGAATTTTGTCTCAGCCATAAACGGCTTCGTGTGGGGTGTTCCCATGCTGGTTCTTATCCTCGGGGTGGGGATATATCTTACTCTTGGCTTAAAGCTCATGCCGATTGCAAAAATTGGAGCCGGCTTTAAGTTGCTATGGACAGGCAGGATCCCCGAGAAAGAAGAGGAAGCCAAAGGGGAAATTAGCCCGTTCAATGCCTTAATGACCTCTCTTTCAGCAACTATCGGCACCGGTAATATTGCAGGGGTCGCAACAGCAATATTTTTAGGTGGCCCTGGCGCTTTATTTTGGATGTGGTGCACGGCATTAGTCGGCATGGCGACCAAGTTTGCTGAAGCGGTTTGTGCGGTGAAATACCGTGAGACGGATGCCAATGGCAATCACATCGGTGGCCCGATGTATTACATCAAAAATGGTCTTAGCAGTAAGTGGGCTTGGCTAGGAACGGCATTTGCCATTTTTGGCGGCTTAGCCGGGTTTGGTATCGGCAATACGGTACAGTCCAACTCTGTGGCAGCGGCGGTTGAATCAAGTTTTGGTATATCACCAATGATTTCCGGCTTGGTGATGATGATCTTGGTCGGGCTGGTACTCATGGGCGGGATCAAGCGTATAGCCGATGTGGCTGGTAAGCTAGTGCCATTGATGGCAGCGTTTTATATCGCCTCTGGCCTTATTGTTCTGATCATGAATATTTCTGAAATACCGGCCGCTTTTGGTCTGATTGTCAGTAGTGCCTTTACCCCAGTCGCTGCGCAAGGTGGTTTTGCTGGTGCTGCGGTATGGGCGGCGATTAGGTTTGGTGTGGCTCGAGGCATTTTTTCCAATGAGGCCGGGCTTGGCAGTGCCCCGATAGCCCATGCTGCCGCGCAAACGAAAAACCCCGTGGCACAAGGCCTGGTGGCAATGCTTGGTACTTTCATAGATACCATCGTTGTTTGTAGCATCACCGGTTTAGCCATTGTTGTCTCTGGGTCATGGTTAAGTGGAGAAACTGGCGCGGCACTGACATCTGCAGCTTTTGCTTCTGCACTACCGGGTATAGGCAATTACGTCGTTGCCATCGCATTGTCTATTTTTGCTTTTACCACCATATTGGGCTGGAGTTTTTATAGTGAAAAATGTATCCAATACTTATTTGGTGTAAAAGCGATAGTTCCTTTTAGGGTGCTATGGATCATTGCCGTACCGATTGGGGCGACCAGTTCGCTGGAGTTTATTTGGTTACTGGCAGATACCCTAAATGCCATGATGGCGATTCCAAATTTGATTGCACTATTGCTGCTAAGCCCTGTGGTATTCAAACTGACCAAAGAATATTTTGAATTGCTAGCGCAAGAGAAAATGAAAGGGTCTGATTCGGACTGATCATAAACTCATGCCGGCTTACACAGGGGATGTTGTAAGTCGGCAAAAGTTTCTACCAACGCATTTTATATCAACACACCTTAGATCAATGCATCTTATACCAATGAACCTTATACCAGTGTACCTTGTTGGTAATCTTGTATTGCTTGTTCAATCTCATCCATGCTGTTCATGACAAACGGGCCGTAATGCACCACCGGTTCGTTAATTGGTTGCCCAGATAGTAGCAACACGCCAGCTTGCTCATCAGCTGAAATGGCCAAGCCCTCCCCATTGCCAAGTATGGCAAGGTTTCCTGCACTGACTTCTTTCCCTTCAACACTGATAGAGCCCCTGTAGACATAGAGCATGGCTTGGAAATCAGGGTTTAGGCAGCTGTTGAGGCTAGCCGCTTGTTCAGCTTGCCAGTCTACGATGGTAACGGGAACACCTGTCTGCTGCAGTGGACCCGCAAGTGTCGTACCATTGATGGTTAAGTCACCGGCAATAACACGGATCAGGCTCCCATCTTCCTGCCGGTGCTGGGTGATCACATCCGATTGGAAATCATGGTAATCCGCAGGCTGCATTTTTTTTGCTGCCGGTAGGTTTATCCAAATCTGAAAGCCGTGCAGGTTGCCGTCTGTCATGATAGGCATTTCACTGTGGATCACTCCGCGGCCAGCGGACATCCATTGCGCGCCACCATCACTAAGCTCGCCCACATTGCCCATATGATCTTTGTGCTGAAAGTGGCCTTTAAGCATGTAGGTTAAGGTTTCTATGCCACGATGAGGGTGGGGGGGAAACCCGCCTACATAGTCAGCAGAGCTTTCTGATTTCAACTCATCAATCATCAAAAAAGGCGAAAACTGCGTGTTGTTGAAGCCATGAACACGCTGGATTTTAACCCCATCGCCATCAGAGGAAGGATGAGATTGAATAACTTGTTTGATATGTCGGATTGCCATAGTTGCCTCCCAATTACATTCTTTTCTGTAGTTTAGAAAGCAATGTGGGCTGTAAACAGGGGGTAAAAACGAACAGCTTGTTTGAAAAATTTGAACGACTATTAGGTAAAGGAGCGCGGAAACGCGACTGGACATCTAATCGAGTGACTTTTCAAAACTAAAGGTTATTCGTATTTTTCTAATTTAAGTGATTACTCTTGCAAGATAGTGCCTAAAGTGTATTAGTTCCGACTAGATCTGACACTTCAATTGAAATGAAGAGAGTTACCCACTTTGATTAAAGGTGCTGAATCCGTAATCAAAGACAATAAGAGGTAACTCTCATGCTTCATACTAGCAATCCAATCATCAAACACAAAGCTGGGCTTCTCAATCTTGCAGAAGAACTCGGTAATGTATCAAAAGCTTGTAAAGTCATGGGTGTCTCAAGAGACACTTTCTATCGTTATCAAGAGTTGGTAGAAACAGGTGGTATCGATGCTCTGATTAATCAAAGCCGCAGAACACCAAACTTAAAGAATCGTGTCGATAGTGAGACTGAGCAGGCTGTGCTCAAATACGCCATCAACTTCCCTGCGCATGGACAAGTCAGAACAAGCAATGAACTGCGTAAACTAGGCGTGTTTATCTCTCCAAGTGGCGTACGCTCAATCTGGCTCCGCAATGACCTAGAAAACTTCAAGAAACGTCTTATCGCACTGGAAAAACAGGTCGCAGAGGACGGTATAATCCTAACGGACGAGCAAGTCGCTGCCCTTGAGCGCAAGAAGCATGATGATGAGGCCTGTGGTGAGATAGAAACTGCACACCCAGGTTATCTCGGCTCTCAAGACACGTTCTATGTTGGCAATCTGAAAGGTGTTGGACGCATCTATCAGCAGACGTTCGTTGATACCTATAGCAAAGTTGCTTTCGCTAAGCTCTATACGACAAAAACACCTATCACCGCAGCAGATATGTTGAATGACAAGGTTCTACCGTTCTTCGAGACTCACGAGTTGCCAATGCTGCGAATCTTGACTGACCGGGGTACTGAATACTGCGGTCGAGTTGAGCAACATGACTACCAACTTTACTTAGCCATCAATGATATCGATCACACTAAAACTAAAGCCATGTCGCCACAGACAAACGGGATCTGCGAGCGCTTCCACAAGACCATATTGAATGAGTTCTACCAAGTGACGTTCAGAAAGAAACTGTATGGCTCAATGGATGAGTTGCAGAAAGATCTGGACGAATGGGTGGACTACTACAACAATCATCGTACCCATCAAGGAAAAATGTGCTGTGGCAGAACGCCCATAGAAACATTAGAGGATGGGAAATCAATCTGGGCCGAAAAGAATCTAGCCCAGATATAATCTGACAGGCACCAAGTCGAAAGTGGGTAACTGTCAGATCGGGTCTGAATTAGTACACCTAAAGGATTGTTGACTCGATTGGTAATACGGAAGTGCTTCATTTCGTGTTTATTACGATACCACTGCCAATCCGTTAAGAGCATGTTTGGGTAATCTTTTCTAAGCTGAATGTGGCTATAGTCGTCAGGCCTTACCAAATGGTGGCATTCGCAGGGACGATTGTGGTAAAGCCCCAATTTTTTCGCGTGGGGCTTTTACTTTTTGGGTTACCGGGTTACCACTTAATCGCAGAACCATCAAAGACGCGAAAACTGCCTGAAGTTTCTAACGTCATAGATTCAGCAACATTTATGATTCCGGCAACACTTTCTTGTGGTGTGAATGTCGCGTCTTTACCGCCCATATCGGTTTGTACCCAACCAGGGTGAATTGCCACTGTTTTAACGCCTTGCTCGACTAGGTTTTTCGCCGCCGATACTAGGATTTGATTAAGCGCCGCTTTTGATGTGCGGTAGCTGTACATGTTACCTGACCCGTTATCACCAATACTTGCTACGCGAGTCGAAATACCAACGATGGTTTTATGTTCACTTGCTGCTACATTTTCTCTTAACGCCTGAATAAGTAGAGCTGGTGCTACGGTGTTAACATTCAGAACTTCTAACCATTTTGATTGGGTCATTTCACCCAGTTTCGCACAGTCGTCACCCAGTACACCTGCATTTAGGATCAGGTGATCAATCGCTCTACCTTCAAGGGTTTTACCGAGTTCGTTGATGTCTTTCTCTGAAGTCACATCAAGCTTTACTAGCTCAACATGACCTACATTCGACAGCGCAATTAACTCGCTTGCTTGTTGCGGAGCACGACAAGCTGCCAGCACTTTCCAGCCTTTATCAAGGTACTGACGAACAAACTCTAAACCAAGACCACGATTTGCACCGGTAATTAGTACAGTAGACATTTTTCTTCCTCATCTATTTGGAAGGGGCAAGTGTAGAACGCCTTACTCTTAATGTTACTTAATGAAGAAGAATATCCAGCAAGATTCGACATTGTCGAATCTTGAGTTAGTTGGTGAGAGCAGAGTTACTTACTGAGGAATACGGAAGCAAAATGCTCAAGGTGAGGTTGATTTAGCTCGTTTGCATGCCCGCTAACACCCGCGACAGCGGCCAGACTACCATCAATGTATAGCGGGATTGCTAAGCAATTGAGGTTGGCTTCTGCTTGCTCTAAATCAAGTGCAAAACCCTGTTGTTTCACTTTAAGTAGTTCTTGTTCAAGCGGAATATCGATTTGTTCTTTGGTACGTAACTCACGCAGCAGATCGTCGTCGAACGCTAAGAACACTTTACCAATAGCAGAAGAGGTAAGCCCTTCACGCCGCCCTCGCGGGCTTCGTATGGTAAGTGGATTGTTTCGCTCTATGGCATCAATATACAAATACTCTTGTGCGCCACTTTTTACTGCTAGATAAGCGGTGTTATCGGTAAGGCTAGCCATACGTTGGAGTAGAGATGAGAAGTGGGTTCGAATTGCTTCATCGTTTTGTTCAAGCGGTTTAGATAGCTCACGTAAACGCAGACCCAGACTGTAACCTTGTTTGCTCTTTGTGACATACCCAAGCGAGCGTAGCGTTGCTAGTAGCCCATGAACCGTGGTCTTACTTAATTCTAATTGTTGACTGATATTTTGTAGAGAAAGGGGCTCATGATGCAAAGAGAGCATCTCGAGAATGGCAAAGGTGCGCTCGACAGACTGAATATTACGGTTTTTTGTCGCCATGTTGACTCTGTGTGTTGGATAGACACCTAGAGTATACCCTCGGTTATATGTACAAGCAGTATTTGAATAGTTGATGCTTCAGAGAAGATGATGCTTGGGCTTTTATAAAAAAGGCCATCAAATGATGGCCTTGAGAAGGTTTATACTGATTGGCTTACTGAGCCAAAGAGTAGAAGATCGCTGAGATAGAAATCAGGCCGATAACAACGATGAATACGTTGCTGATTGCACCTGAGTATTTGCGCATCGCCGGTACTTTCTTGATAGCGTACATCGGCATAATGAATAGCAGCATCGCGATGATTGGGCCGCCTAGGCTTTCAATCATACCCAGAATACTTGGGTTGATAGTGGCTACTGCCCAAGTTGTGATAAGCATGAAGCCAGCAGTGAATGCGTTTAGGGCTTTCGGGCCGATTTCTTTACCGCGGCTGCGCGATACCTTAACAACCAAACCGTTCAAACCTTCGCTTGCACCTAGGTAGTGGCCTAGGAAAGACTTAGTAATGGCAATAATCGCAACGATAGGCGCAGCGTAAGCAATCATTGGCGTTTGGAAGTGGTTAGACAGGTAAGTCAGGATAGACACGTTCTGTGCTTTCGCTTCTGCCAGGTTGGCAGGGGACAGAGACAGTACACAACTGAATACGAAGAACATAACGGTTACAACCATCATGATGTGCGCGCGCTGAAGTACACGGCGTGCCTGAGGCTCTGCGTTGTCGCCGTGTTCTTTCTGCATCGCTACCGCGAAAGAAGAGATCACAGGCGAGTGGTTAAATGAGAATACCATTACCGGTAGGATCAACCATACTGCCATGAATACAGATGTCATACCGCCTTCAGCAGGCATAACATGATTGAAGATCTCGCCGTTCCACTCAGGTACTAGGTATAGTGCAAGCGCTAGAAGAACTGCAACGAATGGGAATACCAGCATACTCATTGCTTTTACAATCAGCTCTTCACCCAGTCGAACAATCGCCATCAGGCCCACAATCAGTGCAAGAGCAAGAATCCAGCGAGCAGGAGGAGTGATGCTTAGCTGGTTGATCATAAAGCTTTCTACGGTGTTGGTTAGGGCAACACTGTAAACCAGTAGAATTGGGTAGATAGCAAAGAAGTAAAGTAGGGTGATCACTTTACCCATGCCAGCACCAAAGTGTTCTTCAACCACTTCTGTGATATCAGCGCCAGGGTTGGAGCTTGAAAGCACGAATCGAGTCATACCGCGGTGTGCGAAGTAGGTCATTGGCAGTGCAAGGACTGTCATTACCAATAACGGGATTAGGCCACCTACACCGGCGTTAATTGGCAGGAAAAGTGTACCTGCACCAACAGCGGTACCGAAAAGGCCAAGTACCCAAAGGGTATCGGCTTTTTTCCAGCCCAGCTTTGCTTTTGTGGTTGATTGAGAATGAACGGTATTGTTTTTCACAGTGTCCATTATGGACATCTCCTTTATAGGTATAGTTTATATAGCCTTCAAAGGGTTCTCTTCTGTGTATCTTCCCTGCTTTACTGATGGAACGTCAGTAAAGGAGCCAGAGCAGTTTTGCAAATAACTATTTGCAGTTCAGGTGAACAAAATAAGAAGCGTATTGTGGGGGAGGATCATTTCAAACGGGGAAAGTGATCATAGTGACGTCCTGGGTCTATAAGCGCTAATTCCATGCATGCACAATGCTACTTGGTAATGACTGCTCTAAATCTCTAAATTATTAAAACCTTTAATAATGACAATTGGAACCCTAAATAGGACGCGGGCAAGTATAGGGGATTATCCGTATCACAACTATGGTTTTTCGCTTTTAGGCGTCTGTTTGCACAATAATCAGACACTTGTTTATAACGATAAAATATCCAGTTATGGGTTTTTATGTCTAATGGTGAAAATGTATTAATTATTGTTAATGGTGATTGGTGGTAGACGTTTATATGATTGCTGGTTGTTTGTTATTTGAGCAGGAAAATGTGCATTGCTGCTGTTATTAGCCAATGGGATGCTCGAGGTGTGTTTTTGCCTAGTCAAAAAGGAGTAGTTTGATTGGCGATTAATTTAACAACGGAAATTAAGTGATATTGATTTATGAATAGCCAAACAGACGCAAGAGTTGCGGCATTAAAGAGCTTTGAAGGTGCACGATAATTTTATGAGAGTTATTAATAAAAAAACCGCCAGCTGGCTAACTCCTATCAATTAAGATGTACTAATTCAGACCCGATCTGACAGTTACCCACTTTCGACTTGGTGCCTGTCAGATTATATCTGGGCTAGATTCTTTTCGGCCCAGATTGATTTCCCATCCTCTAATGTTTCTATGGGCGTTCTGCCACAGCACATTTTTCCTTGATGGGTACGATGATTGTTGTAGTAGTCCACCCATTCGTCCAGATCTTTCTGCAACTCATCCATTGAGCCATACAGTTTCTTTCTGAACGTCACTTGGTAGAACTCATTCAATATGGTCTTGTGGAAGCGCTCGCAGATCCCGTTTGTCTGTGGCGACATGGCTTTAGTTTTAGTGTGATCGATATCATTGATGGCTAAGTAAAGTTGGTAGTCATGTTGCTCAACTCGACCGCAGTATTCAGTACCCCGGTCAGTCAAGATTCGCAGCATTGGCAACTCGTGAGTCTCGAAGAACGGTAGAACCTTGTCATTCAACATATCTGCTGCGGTGATAGGTGTTTTTGTCGTATAGAGCTTAGCGAAAGCAACTTTGCTATAGGTATCAACGAACGTCTGCTGATAGATGCGTCCAACACCTTTCAGATTGCCAACATAGAACGTGTCTTGAGAGCCGAGATAACCTGGGTGTGCAGTTTCTATCTCACCACAGGCCTCATCATCATGCTTCTTGCGCTCAAGGGCAGCGACTTGCTCGTCCGTTAGGATTATACCGTCCTCTGCGACCTGTTTTTCCAGTGCGATAAGACGTTTCTTGAAGTTTTCTAGGTCATTGCGGAGCCAGATTGAGCGTACGCCACTTGGAGAGATAAACACGCCTAGTTTACGCAGTTCATTGCTTGTTCTGACTTGTCCATGCGCAGGGAAGTTGATGGCGTATTTGAGCACAGCCTGCTCAGTCTCACTATCGACACGATTCTTTAAGTTTGGTGTTCTGCGGCTTTGATTAATCAGAGCATCGATACCACCTGTTTCTACCAACTCTTGATAACGATAGAAAGTGTCTCTTGAGACACCCATGACTTTACAAGCTTTTGATACATTACCGAGTTCTTCTGCAAGATTGAGAAGCCCAGCTTTGTGTTTGATGATTGGATTGCTAGTATGAAGCATGAGAGTTACCTCTTATTGTCTTTGATTACGGATTCAGCACCTTTAATCAAAGTGGGTAACTCTCTTCATTTCAATTGAAGTGTCAGATCTAGTCGGAACTAATACAATTAAGATGTTTGGAGCGAACCACATAGCGGGTTTTACTGATACGAACGGTCCTTGATTTGGGCCGTTTTTTTCGTTCCGGCAAAATATAACGTTTCACTCTTTCCCGCATTGCCCTTAACTTCTTGGGTATTGAACCGGGCGATGCGATTGCACACCACATTAGTTCATCCTGGATATCCCTCAACGCCATCATGAAACTGATCCGTAAAGGCGACACTTTAGCTTCTTTTGCTATCCTGCTTATTTCCAACCGGACTAGGTTATAAGCAATTAAAATGCCCCAGATCTCCTGCTCAACACCTTCGATTGATTGACTACGGAGTAGGATCTCATCTTCAAGCATGTCATGCTTTATCTCCCCATAACTGTTTTCGATTTCCCATCGTTCGAAGTAAACATCAAGTAAGGATTGCAGGTCATATTTTTTGTCTGTTAGGGACGTCAAAACCCCTTTTATATGATTGGGTTGCTCTTTTTCTGGATAAAGCGCAAGCCTAGCTTGCCACTTTTCAGGCAGATGAGGATCTTTTTTGCGAGCGTGTTGAGAAACATTCATTTCGACTATCAAGTCACGCCCGTCTTCATCTAACTGCTCTATGATTGTGTACTTTGTATTGGATTTTATGGGGGTCATCCAGTGGCTAGAACCATGTTGGTTTTGCCAGTTAATCATTAACTCCGCACCTAAATAACATCGGTCGAAAATAGTAAGAGAGTTGGCCGTTGCAGAGGAAATGAGTTGCTTGGCGTAGCTTTCTTCACCGTTGTAGCTAGGGCCAAAAGCGACATTATGGATTAGGCGACTTCGAAGGGAGCAAAGTGCACATAGCCTTACAACTGGGTATTCAGTATGGCGTGTTTTACTGTGCTTAACGTATTGAAAATGCTCTGCAAGAGCTGGGGTATCGTGGGTTCTAAATTGCGTACCATCAACAGAGAAAAGCTTTAATCCGAACCATGTATCATCACTATCTTCTGTTTGTGCCCAATGTTGTGCAGTTAATGTAAATAAAGCTTCGAGAGGCTTAGCCGTTAACCGTTTTCTTGCTTGGGGGATCGCACTTGGAGCAATGGATTCACCTAGAGAACTGGAAAGCTTCAGATCTAACTTATCAAGTACATCGGTAATCGGTCTATCGCGGTATAAACCAATCCCGACAACGAGCCAGACCACAAGCTCAGCCGGTAACTTCCGTCGCCTCAAGCTTGCTTTATTGGTGTCATCGAGTGCCTGCTGAATCCACTCAAGCGGCAACTCTTTCTGAAACAAAGAGAGTGAGTCAGGTGAAGCAAAATCATCAACATCTATAAGCCAATGTGCCAACATAAAAAATACCCCCAAACTTAATGTCTGGGGGTATTTTCACTCAACCGTAGGATCATTCAACTGATCAATGGCTTAACTGATCGGTGTTAGCCAGCTGGCGGTTTTTTTATTAGCGATCGGCGAGTGGCTTAGTCGCGGAAGTTATCGAATTGGAATGATTGGCCAAGCTCTGCACCACGTACCAGTGCCATTGCTGCTTGTAGGTCATCGCGTTTCTTGCCTGTTACACGAACCTTGTCGCCCTGGATAGAAGCTTGTACTTTTAGCTTCTCATCTTTGATCATTTTAACGATTTTCTTTGCAACGGTCGTATCTACGCCTTGCTTGAACTCAACATTACAAGCGAAAGACTTACCAGTGCGGGTCGTCTCTTTTTGATCCATAGATTGCGCATCAACATGGCGCTTAGCTAGGTTACCGCGCAAAATAGTGACCAACTGGCTTAGCTGGTAATCAGATTCCGTGGTGATTTTTACAACTTCTTTTTCTAGCTTGAAGCTAGCTTCGACACCACGGAAATCAAAACGAGTGTCTAGTTCACGAGATGAGTTTTCTACCGCATTTCGGATTTCAACGAAGTCGACTTCAGAAACAATGTCAAAAGATGGCATGTGCGTAATCCCAATTTGTATGTTGATGTAATTGTAATATAAGCGGGGCCGCGTTTGGCCCGGCTATTGATATTATTGTTGGCTGCCTACGGCTTCAGAAAGCATGTCCAGCATGGTCACGGTATCGTCCCAGTTAATGCATGGGTCGGTAATAGACTGGCCGTACGTTAGCGCGCATAAATTGTCGGTATCAACTGGCTGGTTGCCTTCCACAATAAAACTTTCCGCCATAATACCAGCAACGAACTTACTGCCAGCCTTAATTTGCTGGCAAATGTCGGCTGCAACATCAAGCTGGCGTTTGTGCTGCTTCTGGCAGTTTCCGTGACTGAAATCGACAACCAAGCGAGTTGGCAGGTCGAAGGGTGCCAACGTATCGCAAGACGCTTGGATATCTTCAGCATGGTAGTTAGGCATTTTGCCGCCACGAAGAATAACGTGGCCGTGCGGATTTCCCGATGTGCGGTAAATCGTCATTTCACCGCTTTTTGCTGGTGAGCAGAAAACGTGAGATGCACGGGTAGCACGGATTGCATCAATAGCAATTTTGATGTTGCCGTCAGTGCCGTTCTTGAAACCAACAGGACAAGACAGGGCAGATGCCATTTCACGGTGGATTTGAGACTCAGTAGTACGTGCCCCAATTGCGCCCCAGCTAATAAGATCAGCCAGGTATTGGCCAGTGATCATATCTAGGAATTCTGTCGCTGTTGGCATGCCCAGCGCGTTGATATCCACAAGTAATTTACGTGCTGTATGCAGGCCTTTTGCAAGATCCAAGCTACCGTCAAGGTTAGGGTCGGATACCAGACCTTTCCAGCCGACAACCGTACGCGGTTTTTCGAAGTAGGTACGCATAACAATGAATAGCGTATCTTTGTATTTTTCCTGAACGGCATGAAGGCGTTTAGCGTAGTCGATGGCTGCGTCAGGGTCGTGGACAGAGCAAGGACCAACGACAACAAGAAGACGGGAGTCCTGGCCCGTTAGAATCGCTTCAACTTGACGACGAGAGTGGGCGACATGCTCCGCAATTTCATCTGTGATTGGGTAAGCAGCTTCTACCGCAGCAGGCGTTGGCATTAGCCCAAGGCTAACGGTGCGGAGTTCATCTGTTTTCATTGGCATAGTGTTGCCTATCTCGGTATTACAAAAATTATTGACGCGTAAAGATAGCCCAAAAGTCGGCAGGAATAAACCAAACTTGTGATATCACTTAGATTTTTATTCTAGCGCTTTCTGTTTTACTTCGCCTTTTCACAAGATAGGTCAATGATTGCTGTCATTTTACGCAGTGACTAAAAGCAATGTCTTGCTGGTGTTTTGCTTTACTGGTGAATGGCTTTGTTTGTGAATTGTTTTGATCGTGAATAGTGACACAGCGGTTTGGAGAACCATGAGAGTCGACATGCTTAACCAGTCAAAGTGATAAAACTTTCTGGTTACCTACTTGCGTCGCGAGGGTTGAGTCAGTATGTTGGGACTACGTGAATATCTACCCAACGAATGTGGGTAATAATGGAAGTCGATATACAAACGGAATCACACGCCTTGGCGCTCGGATCTATCTCTATATTTTCTTCCTGATTGATTAAAACCAAGTTAAAGCAGTTATGGTGGTTTATGACAAACAGCGCTCAGTCAGGTCTTCAATTTTCTGAAATTCTTAAGTCTTCAACGCAGATTGCTAGTTTAGAGGCAGAAATCGGTTTGGTCTCTGTCGATGATCTTCTGCTCGAAGTTGGGGTTCACCCTTATGCAGCGGCGTACCCTGCAGAGCTTCCGGAAGGCATCCAGCAAAAGTTGTTAAAGAAAACTGACAACAACCCAGCCGAGTTTTTGGTTTCTGCTTTGGCAGAAAAGCTGATTTCTGCGGCTCAAAAAGCAGGGGATAAACCGCTCAAAGTCAGATTGGCTGGTGCGGATTCTCATCAAAGACTGACGTTACTTGGCTCAGAGCTTGAGAGCCAAGAGGTTAATCCACTGATTGGTAAGCGAGGTGTTTCTCGTTGGGCTGATAAAGCAGTGCGTAAAGCTTTTGAGCTGGAATGCGAAGCAATCAAACGCGCGCGTATTGCCGAGGGGATGACGAATATTGAGTTGGTCATTCCGTTTGTCCGTACATTTAGTGAGTCAGCGACAGCGATTGACCTGCTTGCAGAGCAAGGGCTGTGCCGAGGTGCGAACGGGCTTCGTGTCCACTTGATGGCTGAATTGCCAGCCAATGCGTTGATGGCTGAAAAGTTCCTGCAGTATTTTGATGGGCTGGTGGTCGATATTGATCAGCTGGCACAATTTGCGTTGGGGCTGGATCAGACTCACCCTTCCCTTGAATATCTTCACGATGATCAAAACGAAGCGGTGCTGGCACTCATCGACCATGCCCTGAAAGCGGCTTCTTCAGCGAAGAAACCCTGTGATTTGGTCAGCCATTACATCAACAAAGCGCCGAACTTACAGCTGTGGTTGCTTGAGCACAATGTGTCTACGGTGATCACGCAGTAATAAACGAAGGGATTACTGTCCTAAAAGAAACCCGGCACTCTGAGCAGAGTGCCGGGTTTCTTGTTATCTCAGGAGCCAATTCCTAAGCGGCGTTTTATCAATAAGTACGACTAAGCCGTAGCTAATGACACAGGTAAGAACAAATCGCAGAATATCATTGGCATAGCCAGAGAAGCCCATCATCGGCAATAGGCGCATGAGGTAGATAATAATCAGCAGGTGAATGAGGTAGATGCCCAAAACATGTTTGCTGATATTCAGGCTAACTATCGCCTGGCCAAACTGTGGCCGCTGCTTGAGCATGAAGAAGATGCCCGTTGCCCAAAGCGGCGTACCGGCTAAAAAGTCATGCATATTGAACGGTACATCGAAGCGGAGTAAATACGTTGCTTCAACTAAGTGCAACCCCATTCCCACTAAAGCGAGCAAGAAAGCTTTGCCAATACTCAGTTGCCAGCCTTGCTGCCTTATTAGGAAGCCTATGGTAAGCATCAGGGTACTCATGAAAGGCCCGTTACGGGTGAACAGCGGTGACTCGATGCCAGTGAGTGGCGCATAACTGCCAGCGGCTAAACCGAAAAGGTAGAGCGCAATAGCGACAGGCAGGAGTAGGCTGAGCTTCTTGGCATGGCAGCACAAGGCAATGATCAACAAGCCACAGATCAAACCTGGAATATACCACAGGTGGACTAAGCTGCCTTCAAACAGAGTATTGAGCGGTTGGGATAGCAAGAACTGCCAATAGCCGCTGCGCTCTGCAAGGTAGCCCGACTCCCACGCTAGCTGCAGGTTGAATGGCACGAGGAAAATGATCGCACTCCAAACCAACCAAACCTTCAGCAACGGTAAGCTGTATTGCTTGATGGTGTGTGTCGGTGTAGCCAACAGCTTCGGTGCAATGAAGTATCCCGCCATGATAAAAAACAAGGGAACGGCGAAGCGGCTAAGCTGATTGATAAGAAGCCCTAACCAAGGTTGATCATGGATTAAAGGGGCAGTCATAAAGAGTTGGCTGTGAATAGCGATGACGCCGAGAAGGGCAATAAGCCTACCGGCTTCGAAACTGGCAATGCGGTTGTTTGACATGGTTACTACTGCTAAAAACGTGTCGGACGACTTTACCAGAGATACCTACCGGAATTGATAGGTATCGTTTCCTAGGGGGAGAGTGTTTATTTGATTCGTGAACTATATCTCAATGCTTTTGCATCAAAAGCTAGGCTAAAAGTAGTTAATTGCTATGAAGAGCAGCTAATTTCCAGCTCTTTACCCCATTCAGGCGGGCGTGCAGCAAAGTGAGTTAACTCTGGGTGTTCATCAAAGGGGGCTTGCAGTACCGTTATGAGTTGCTCAATCATTGCGAAGTCACCTTCTTCTGCGTGCTCGATAGCTTGCTGGGCGAGGTAATTTCTCAAGATGAACTTAGGGTTGGTAGATCGCATCAGATCAAGTCGATCACTGTCAGCACAGGACTCTTTCTCAAGTCGCTGCGAATACATTGCAAGCCATGCCTCTAACGGAGCGCTATCCTCGACTATGTCTCTAAACAGGTGACCTGAGGTTTTTAGATCAGGGTGCGGTATTGAAGATAAGGCTCGAAAAAAAAGGGTGTAGTCGACGCTTTGGGATTTCAGCATATCAAACATCGCTGAAAATAGCGGGGTATCTTCTTCGAGCTTCTGCTTGAGGCCGAGTTTAGCACGCATTTTGGCACTGTAAGCTTTTTGCAGGGCAGGTTGGTATTGCTCAAGTGCTTTATCAAGCTGCTCTTTATCGAGTAATGGGGTAAGGGCGTAACCGAGTGCAGAGAGGTTCCACAACGCAATGCTAGGCTGCTGGTTAAATGCATAGCGCCCTGAATAATCGGAATGGTTACAGATAAAGCCGGGCTCGTAGTCATCAAGGAAGCCATATGGGCCGTAATCGAATGTCAGGCCCAGTACAGACATGTTATCGGTATTCATTACCCCGTGGGCAAATCCCACAGCTTGCCAGCAGGCAACCATCTCGGCGGTCAGGCCGATAATCTTGGTGAACATCTGGCTGTAGCGGCTTGCTTCATCCTGTTGTATGTCGATCTCAGGAAAATGGTGCTTGATGAGATAGTCGGCCAGCATTTTCAGTTCGGTGTGTTGCTGGGTATAGAAGAAATACTCGAAATGGCCAAAACGCAAATGACTTTCAGCAATACGGATCAGGGTTGCCCCTCGTTCGACGGTTTCCCTATAAACGGGGGTATTGCTAGAAAGTACTGCCAAAGCGTGGGTGGTTTTGATGCCAAGCCCAGCCATTGCGGTGCTGGCTAGATATTCACGTATAGATGAGCGCAATACCGCCCGGCCATCACCTTGGCGGGAGTAGGGGGTGAGGCCAGAGCCTTTTAAGTGTATATCCCACTTCTTGCCCGATGAGGTCTGTACTTCTCCCATCAGCAAACCACGACCGTCGCCCAAGTCGGGATTATATTGGCCGAATTGATGCCCTGTGTACTTCATGGCAAGGGGAGACATCGCAGGGTGGTCATCATTACCGGTGAATAGATCGATAAAGTACTGGGTGTGAGCCTGAGCGGGATCCAGCTCGAGCATTTCACTGACTTTTGGGTTCACACTGACCAGGAATGGGTTATCAAGCGGCTGGGGCTGGATAAAGGTACCAAAGCTTTTTGGCAAGGTGCTGTAGGTGTTGTTGAAAACAAGCTCGGACAGTTTTTTCATAAAGGGATCATCACAATGGCTTCCCTTTAAGCGTACCAACTGCCCGAGAGGTTACAACGGAGAGAGTGTAGGGTTATTCCCCGCTATAGGTCTCAATTGGCTCAATATCGACAATTTTCGAGCGGTTCATAATCACTTTCCAGCGCTGGATCGAGATGGTTTTATCATCCACTTTTTCGCGGGTTACTAGGTTGATCAAGTGGCGTTTTTCTACCGATTCCTTGGAGACTTGCCCGTCTTTAAGCTGGTAGATTTTCTGCGAGCCTTTTTCCATCAAGCGAGTGATCGTACGGAGATCCAGCATGATAGATTCACGGGTCTGCTCATAGCCGGTCAAGAACTTGGTCGGAGACATCCGGGTTGTGCTCTTGTAATGGAGTACTGTTTCCTCATGCTGGGAAACCTTGTGCTTGCGTATTTTTCTGATTTCCTTATCGAGGGTCTTAAAGGCACAGTATTCCATCCATTCAAGCTGGCGGCCAATTAACTGGTTGGAGTTAACATCGAAAAACTGCTTGCGCCACTTGGGCTTGCCCTTGCGCACCCAGCGCCAGAGTATCGTTTTCAAGTCATCCTTGAATACTTCACGCGCGGCATAGATAACTGACAGCACCAGGATGAAAGAGGCGGTAATATCGCCCAGAACACCTCGGGCTTTAATCAGCATCAAGGTGACGAAAATCATCACAAAGCCCGCCGCAAAACCAGTAACGATTTTGCGGGTGTTCTGGCCTAGCTCGCTGGTCTTCTCCTTCATGGTGACCGGGTATTCAATCAAGCGGCGCAAAAGGCGCATCTTGTTCGACATCCGGGTCGGATCTTCCATGGCTTTGGATGAGTTGTAGTTATGCTTACTGCGGTGCTCCGACTCTTTTTCACACACCTCAAAAAGCAGTGCTTTTATGTCACTATAGTCACTGCTTCGTGGCAGGTGGGCGACAAGCTCAAGCAACCGCTGCTCGGTAAACCAAGACAGGTAGTTATCGACATTCTCGTAGTACTTGAGCAGCTTCTTGTCTGTTGGAATGTTCCGGCGCAGTCGCTTGAGGATCCGCATCGTGAGCTGGGCAACTTCTTCGACTTCCTCTAGGGAGCGTTCCTCTTTGTCATCGAGGAGCTGCTGGGTCGTCTTCTCGAGTGCCAACGCATACTGGTAAGCATAAAGGCTCAAGCTCAAGCGGTACTGTTCAGTCGAGAGTTTTCCCCGGCTGGCAAGGCGGCTGTGAACCAGCGGCAAGTGGTTCACGTCACTGTAATAGGTACGCTTACCCTGGATGGCATTATGGAAGAACTCATCTTCGGCAATGATGTTGCTGTTGAGGCCCAGTTCGCCGGGAACAAAGATAAAGAGATCCAGTTGACGGTTGGTTGTTTCAGGGATGACGTGGGATATTTTAAGCTTATGCCCGTCTTTTTTTTCAACTGTGATCACTCTACTACATTACCTCTCAAGGGATAGGGAATTGAATATGCAACGCTGTAAACTTAGCGTTAACTATTGGAATTAAAATTAATTTTAGATGAATTAGCCTGTTAATAGCAGTGATAATTAGTAATTGCAGCTTTATTAGGGTGAAAAGTAAGCAAAAAATGAAAGATAGGTCAGGCGGTTTGGGTTAACATCACGTATAATGCGCCGCCTGATGTTACGAAGAAGGCATGGCGTATCAACGCATGCTGTCGGCTGTGAGATAAACAAGCCGTTTTATTTACCCAGAGAGTGTCGAAAGAATGATTAGAATTGGACAATACAACACGCTAGAGGTCGTCAAGCTGGTAGATTTTGGCGTATTCCTAGATGGTGGTGATGACTTTGGCAATATCCTACTGCCTAAAGCGTCTGTTCCTAGTGGCACTGAGCTGGGTGATAAGCTGGAAGTCTTTGTTTATTTCGACTCTGAAGATGACATTATTGCCACCACCAAGCAGCCTTATGCTGTAGTGGGTGACTTTGCCCTGCTACGCGTTGTCGGTATCTGTGGTGTGGGTGCATTCGTTGATTGGGGCCTAGAGAAAGATCTTCTGGTGCCTTTCAGTGAGCAGCGTCGCCGCCTGGAAGAAGGCCAGGATATCATGGTGCGTGTATACACCGACAAAGCTTCAGGCCGTATCGTAGGTTCTACCAAATTCAACCGCTTCCTGGACAAGACACCTGCTAATTACAAAGTGGGTGAAGAAGTGCAGGTGCAAATCGCCGAAATTACCGATTTGGGTTACAAGGCAGTGATTGAAGAACAACACTGGGGACTGCTGTTCAAGACTGAATCATTCGGTAAGCTATTCCCGGGCAAAAAGCTAAAAGCTTATATCAAAGAAATTCGCCCGGACGGTAAGATCAACCTGTCGCTACAAAAAGCGGGTAAGGCCAAGGTTGATGACTTGGCAGATAAAGTCCTAACGACGCTTGAGCGCAAGGGTGGTTTCGTGCCATTGAGTGATAAGTCATCACCGGACGCGATTTTCAAAGAGTTCCGTACCAGTAAAGCGACGTTCAAGAAGACCATTGGTGGCCTTTACAAGAAAGGGCTAATTATCATTGAGCGCGATGGAATTCGCCTGAATGATAGCTAACCAGTAAATGGTTATGATATTGATTCAAAAGCCGGAGTTTATCTCCGGCTTTTTTGTGAGCGGCAGCATATCAACCAAGTGAATATCTGTGTATGTTAAGAGCGGTTTAACCCTTTTACACCCATTTCATACACACATCACAAGGATAGATTATGCAAGGAAGTAAGCTAACAGTGATCGCCGCATCTGTCGCTCTGTTAACGGCAAGCCCTTCTTGGGCTGCAGATGTTCCCGCCAATGTGTCGTTAGCCAAAATGCAGGAGATAGTTCGTGGTAATGGCGATGAAGTTCCGACGTTAGACCCTTCTTATTCCTCAGATACCTCAAGTGCCCGTGTTATTGCCGATATGTTCGAAGGGCTAGTGACCCAAAGCCCTGATGGCGAAATCATTCCTGCGCTGGCTACGCATTGGGAGCAATCAGCAGACGGTAAAGTCTTCACCTTCCACCTGCGCGATAATATTAAATGGTCAAATGGTGAGCCGATTGTTGCGAGTGATTTTGAATACAGTTTCAAGCGAGTCGTTGCCCCTGAAACGGGTGCGCCTTATGCGTGGTATTTGAGTACCGCCCATATTCTTAATGCAGATAAAATCAATGAAGGAAAACTCCCGGTTGATGAACTTGGCGTAAAAGCGCTAGATGACAAAACCCTGCAGGTTACCCTTGATAAACCCGTGCCGTATTTCGTGAAAATGATGGTGCATGAGTCGACATTCCCTGTTTACCGACCAGCTATCGAAGCCCACGGTGACGCATGGACCAAGCCAGAAAACATTGTTACCAGCAGCGCGTATAAGCTTGCAAACTGGACGCTTAACGAGCGCATTGTATTAGAGCGTAATCCACAGTACTGGAATAATGAAAAAACAGTCATTAACCAAGTTACGTATTTGCCAATCGCAGATATGACAGCCGAGTACAACCGATTTAGAACCGGCGAAATTCATATCACCTCGTCATTCCCGCTAGAACAATACAATGCGATCAAAAAGCAGCGCCCGGACGAGTTGTTGACCATGCCATCACTCGGTACTTACTACTACTTATTCAATGTCAGCAAAGCACCATTTGATGACCCAAGGGTTCGTAAAGCTCTGGCGTATGCGATTGACCGTGACGTTGTCACCAAAGTGATCCTCGGCCAGGGCCAAGTACCGGCTTATGGGGTAACCCCTCCTTCAGTTGACGGCTTTGTACCGCCGAAACTGGCATGGGGACAGTTAAAGCAGAAGGAACGTGAGCAGAAAGCGAAAGAATTGCTTGCCGAGGCCGGTTTCGATAAATCCAACCCTCTGTCGTTTGAGTTGGTGTACAACACCTCTGAATCCCACAAGAAGCTGGCGATTGTGATGTCATCAATGTGGAACAAAACCCTGGGTGCCAAGGTTAACCTGGCTAACCAAGAGTGGAAGACGTTCTTGCAGAAACTTGGTCAGAAAGACTTTACGGTTGCCCGTTATGCATGGGTAGGGGATTACAACGAAGCGTCAACTTTCTTGTCATACTTCGAAAGTACGGGTATGAACTACTCGCGTTGGTCGAGTGATGCGTATGACGAAGCAATGGCGAAAGCGATTCAATCGCCAAGTAATGATGAGCGCAATAAGTATTACCAGCAGGCTGAGCAGGTATTCTCCGAAGAGATGCCAGCCATTCCGCTCTATCACTACACGCGCTCAGTACTGAAGAATACCAAAGTCGGTGGTTACTCGAAGACAAATGCGGCTGAAGCGCGTTATACGCGTGATCTCTATTTGATGCAGTAAGTTGCTTTGAATTAGCGTTCACTGAATATAAAGCCGGACGATGGTCCGGCTTTTTTATTGCTTATTGCTTAATATCTAGCGGTTATGAAAAACGGCTCTTTTGCTCAGCATTATCAATGAAGGTTTGCCTGCTTGGCATCACTGCAACCGCCGCCATCGACAGGCACATTACTCCGGCCAACAGCCAATACAAGGGTGAGAAATGGTTAGTGTGTTCACTATGGTTTGAATAGTTATAGGCAATCAACCAATAGGCTACGGGGCCTGTGGTGAAGCTCAGCATATACTTCACGGCGTAGACGGTTGAACGCCATTTATCTGAGGTGCTCCTGCCTATTAGCCAATCGTTAATCGGGATCTGAGCGTAGGTGCTGAAAACGAGTCCAGTTAAACAAAGTACGAGAGTCCATCCAGATGCTATTGAAGCCAATAATAGGAAGGATGCCTGGCCGCCGACTACACAGAATAAGAGTAGTTTTGCTGATACGCGATCGAGCAACTCGCCAATGATAAGCTGGGCGAAAGCCGCCAGTGTAAAAATACCTGTTGCGAGTAATCCAATTTGGCTCAGTGGCAAGGTAAAGGTGTCTTGCAGGATCTTTGGCAGTGCAGCCGTGATGGTTTGAAAAACGAGCCCGCCAAATGTGGCTATGATGGCAATCGCCAAGAGCAAACGAAGTAGTTTATTTTGGTTCGCTGATGTTTGTTGTGCTTTATTCGGCTGGTGGTAGGACACATTCTTTGACACCTTGATGTAGGCCACACCGGTGAGAACGCAAATGATGCCAGGGAAGAGAAAAGCAGCTTGCCAGCTAACCGTTTGGGTCAAATAAGCAGTCACCACAGCAGCGCAAGCAAGCCCGATATTGCCAGCCAGTCCATTGACGGCAATAGCTCGACCTGTTTTTTCGGTGGTGGCAAATACTAAGGCAATGCCAACCGGATGATAAATAGAAGCAAACAATCCAATGGCGATGATCCCGAGTGACAGTTGCATGGCGGTTTGCGCGAATGCCGTAAACATTGCAGCTAGCCCCATGCCGAAGAAAAACAGTACCATCATGGCTCTTTTGCTCCAGCGATCGCCCAGCCAACCGCTGGGTAAAGATCCAAGGCCATAAGCCAGCATGCCTAAACTGCCCAATCGAAGTAACTCGTCGTAAGGCATTCCCCAGTCTTGCTGGATCCCTAAAACTGCTGTCGGAAAAATCAGAATGAAGAAGTGGTTCAGTGCATGCCCAAGGTTCATGAGCTGGAAATGGTATTTGTGCATAAGCTTGTTTCTAACAGTGAATCGATAGAAAACAGTTTACAGAGCTAGGTTTTGTCTCATAGTCTGTATCAGGACGACTTATTGCTCATTTGAGACACGTGGCAGATGAAACGAGAGATCATTTTTCCACAATCAGATATACCTGTTGTGGTGGTACCGAAAACTTACCCCGATGGACATACCATCGATTGGCACAACCACGATTATTACCAATTAGTCTATGCCTGCAGCGGGGTGATGGTGGTCGAGGCGGAGCAAAGCATGTGGGTGATCCCACCGCAAAGGGCGGTATGGATACCGGCTGGAATTAGCCACAAGGTAGCAATGCATGGGCGTGCTGAAATGAGGAACGTATATCTTCAGTGCAATAGTTTGGCTCGACTTCCCAATAGCAGCACCGTAGTAAATGTGTCGAGCTTATTGGGTGAAATCATTGCGTTTATGGCCTCAAACCGTTTTGAACAAAGCAATACTGGCGAGAAAGAAAGGTTGATTGCCGTGCTGTTGGATCAGCTTAACATTGCCGATCAAGCCGAGCTTAGTTTGCCGCTCGCCAAAGATAAAAGGCTCGCAGCCGTGTGTGATTTGATAATGGCGCAACCAGCGGATAGCCAAACACTTAGTGAATGGTCAAACAGCCTGAACATTAGCAGTCGCACATTGAGCCGGTTATTCCGCCAGGAAATGGGCATGTCATTTGTTGAATACCGAAATCAGGTCAGGTTATTTGAAGCCTTGAAGCGCCTTGCAACGGGACAACCCGTTACAGCAGTGGCACTTGATGTTGGCTTTGTTAGCTCGAGTGCTTTTAATCGCTTGTTCAAAAGGCATTTTGGTAAAACGCCTGGCCACTATTTCGAGCGCAGTGGTTAGTTAGGGCCAAGCAGGCACAGGGCAAATAAGTAAATACTATTTTGCTAAACGCTATTTAGGCACTTGATTAAGCAGTTCTCTGGCATCATGTATGCCCTGAATACCCATCTGCATACCGATCACGGTAAGGATCAACCCCATTAGGCGGGTAACAATACTGATGCCATTCTCACCAAGCAGGCTCACCAGTTTCTGGCCATAAATAAAGCACACCAAGCTGATAAGGCACAACAGTGCAAAGGCTGAAATGGTAACCGCAATACTTAAAAAACCGCCTGCCGCGGAATAGTTCATTGCCGTTGCTATAGTACCGGGCCCCGCAAGGATAGGGAGAGCAAGCGGTGATATTGCCACGTCCTGACCATCTCCTGGTGCTGAATTTTTGCTGTCTCCCTCTGATTGTTCACTGTGCATTGAAGAGCTACTGCCTTGCAACATGTGGTAACCCACTAAGAACACCAAGATCCCCCCTGAAATGCGAAGTGCGGGTAGGGTAATTCCAAAGACCTGAAAAATCCCTTTTCCGAGCAAGCTGAAAGCAGCAACAATGCAGAAGGCAGTAAATAGCGCTTTGAACGCTGTTGCCTTTTGTTGCTGGTGGGTTTGGTTGCTGGTTAAGCCGATGAATACAGCAGTGTTAGCGATAGGGTTCATGATGGCAAAGAAACCCATAAAGACGGTAACGCTAACAGTCAGTATGTCGTGCATTGGAATGCCCTCTAAGCTTAAGTTTAACTTGTTGTTTTAGAAGCTTAGTTCGAATGCTGATGGGGTAAAGAAACTTGGTGATAAATGAGAGGGGTTTATCATTTCAGAGATAAGCTGGCGTTATGGCGCCAGCTTATATGGACAATTTACTGTCGGATTACGAATTCACATCAACGTTCTTCAAAATGAAGTCTGACTCATAAACAGGAAGGTTACTTTCAGCGGGCTTCTCGTTCATGCCGATCACCTCAACCATCACAGTGGTTTCTGAAATTGTGCTGCCGATACCGTATAGGAAATCGTTGCTTGAATAACCAATACCAGAGGAGCTGCCAGTCTGATCACGGAAGTTTTGCTCGCCACGAAGAGCAAAGTAAGGGTAGCCAGCACCCTGAGCGAGTTCTGCCGCTTTGTGAAGAAGGTAGTTTCTGGCTAGGGTACGGTCGGTGTTTTCGTTACCGATGAAGCTGATTTGCCAAGTATCTTGTGCAAGGGGAGTCACTTCAAAGCCTTTGCCGAATGACCAGAAAGAGTCACGATCGGTATCATACGGGGTTGCACAACCTGCAAGTAGCAATGCACTCAAACCACACGCGATTAGTCCCATTTTTTTCATTATATGCGCCCTATAAAACACTGTTCATTATGTTTTTGGGATAGTAGCACTAATTTAATATTATTCATTGCCCTGATCGGCAATCCATACAAAACCATACATTTGGTGAATGTCAGACGATGGGCTTAGATGTGTTAGCTCAGCCCAAAAGAATATAATATACCCAAGTGACTTCAAGTTGCTGAATTCAGAGCAAAACGATGAGTGGTTGATAATGGACAGTATCGAAAATATCTGGCACGAACTGAAACCTTATGCAAAGCGTATCGAGTTAAAGAAAAAAGAAACTGTTATCGAAGAGGGGGCAACAGCAAAATCTATCTATTTCATAGAGGATGGCTGCTTGCGTTCTTGGTTCAACCATGACGGAAAGGATGTTTCTTTCCAATTCTTTTTGGATGGTCAATTTGTGTCATCGTTTGAAAGCTTGATGTTCAATGAACCCAGTCCTTATACGGTTGAGTCTATTTTGCCATCCACAGTCTATGAGGTTTCGGTTGAGAACTTGAAGCGACAGCTTGACGTGTCAGGTCCGTTCAAGGATGCAATGTTCCAGTTGATGTCTGAACGGTTAAGGCACTATCAAAGGCTTTTTCTTTCTCGAATAAAAGATACGCCTCAGCAAAGATATCAGGAATTGGTCAAGCAATATCCTGAGCTGATACGAAAAGTACCGCAACACTATATAGCGTCTTATTTGGGTATTACCTCAGTGTCTTTAAGTCGGATACGGTGCCGAAAAGAGTAGATTGATAACATATGTTATCGTTGTTATCCCTTTAGCTCTCTTAACATAGCTGCAATTGCTATTGAAGAAGAGAGAGTACCATGCGTGTTTTAATTGTCTTTAACCACCCTTATGAAGGTAGCTTTTGTAATTCAATTTTGGAATCAGTGAAAAAAGGGCTGTTAAAAGGGCGCCACGATATTGATGTGATTCATCTTGATAAAGATGAGTTTGATCCTGTGATGAGAGCGAAAGATCTACAAGCCTTCACCTTGGCAAGAACCGAACCGCAGAGGGCTTACGGCATGCTTGATCAGCAAGTGTTGGATTACAAACAACGGATAGAGCAGGCAGATCATGTGGTGTTTATTTTCCCGATTTGGTGGGAGCTGATGCCGGCGTTGACGAAAGGATTCATCGATAAACTTATCTTCCCCGGTATTGCCTATGACTATAACGACAAGGGCACTCGAATGTTTAGTAAGCTGCCCAAGTTAAAAGGCGTTACCATGATCACCACCATGAATACACCGTCTTTGGCTTATCGTCTGTTGTTTGGCAATGCGATAGAAAAAGCGATGTTGTTGGGGACTTTTTGGAAAATAGGTATCAAGAACCGTAAATGGATTAATCTGACCTATGTGAAGTTTACCAATGATACTAAGCGGGCGAAGTGGCTTAGTGAGATTGAAGGTAATTTTGCCACGATTGGCTGAGGATAATCGCTCAATAGCGTGAATAACAAAGCCAGCCTGTTATCGGCTGGCTCAAAGAAATTAGTTACCACACACACTACAACTTGGTTGCTTACCCAGCTTCATTTCCCGCCAGCTCATGGTCATGGCATCGAGCATAAGGATTTTGCCTATTAACGGTTGTCCCATATTGGCGGCTACCTTAATGGCTTCCATTGCTTGTACCGCACCAACAATACCGACAACAGGTGACATGATCCCGGCTTCTACACAAGTCAGGGCCTGTTGGCCGAAAAGGGCGCTCAGGCACTGGTAGCAAGGCTCATCGTCTTGGTAGGTATAGACACTGATCTGGCCTTCCATACGGATGGCAGCACCAGAGATTAAAGGTGTTTTGGTCTCGAAACACAACCGGTTTAGCTGGTTTCGGGTATCCACGTTGTCACAGCAGTCCAGCACCATATCATGTTGCTCGATAAGGGCTTTCAATGCTTCGTCATCAAGGCGCTTGGCGACAGTGTCAATCGCTGTATTTGGGTTGATTGTCTGTAGGGCCTGCTTGGCAGAGTCGACTTTCAACATGCCGACCGTGCTGTCGTTGTGCAGAACCTGGCGTTGAAGGTTGGACACCTCAACGTTATCGTCATCAATCAAGGTTAATTTGCCTACACCTGCCGCAGCAAGGTATTGGCTAGACGCGCAACCTAATCCACCAGCGCCAAGGATAAGCATGGAAGTGGCTTTCAGTGCTTCCTGACCGTCAAAGTCAAATTGCCTAAGAATGATCTGGCGGTTGTAGCGCAGCATTTCAGCGTCGGTAAGTTCTACCACTTTGTATTCCTGTAGGGATTTCTATATTGAAGCAATGTGCATTGGAAAAAAGTGTCCGCCAAACACAGCGGACACGATTTTCGATATTAGTACATCGCGTGGTTGAAGAGTTCGATAGTGACGTCTTCGCCTGGCATTACACGGCCACGATCTTGCTCGAGTACCACAAAGCAGTTAGCTTGGTGCATCGAGCTAAATGCGCCTGAACCTTGGTTGCCCGTTGTTGCGACTTCTACTTGGCCATCGCTGTTGATTTGGTAAATGCCGCGTTGGTAATCAGCTCGGCCAGGGCGCTTTTTGAAAACCGAAGTTGCTTTGGCCTTCAGGCGTTGTGGTGGCTGGTATTGGCTGTGACCCGACAGTTTGGCAAGCATTGGTTGTACCAACTGGTAAAGCGTTACCATTGCCGAAACTGGGTTGCCCGGTAGTCCACAGAACCAAGTGTCTTTGATGGTGCCAAAGGCAAAAGGTTTGCCTGGTTTCATCGCAATCTTCCAAAAACCGATCTCACCCTGTTCATCCAGGATGTCTTTGGTGTAGTCTGCTTCACCAACGCTGACCCCGCCGGAAGTAACCAGCACATCAGCTGTAGTGGCTTTATCAAACGCTTCGCGCAGTTTTTCAGGGCTGTCTGGAATAATGCCTAGATCCATCACGTCACAGCCGAATTTTTCCAGTAGTGCTCGGATACCATAGCGGTTGCTGTCGTAGATCTGGCCAGCGTCCAATGGCTCACCCACAGGGCGAAGCTCATCGCCGGTAGAGAAAAATGCAACAACTGGGCGGCGGTAAACTGGTAGGGTGGCAATACCCAGTGAAGCCAGTAGTGGCATTTCGCGGGCAGTGATACGGTTACCTTTGGCAACAACCACATCTCCCTGGTGGACGTCATCACCAATAGGGCGGACATTTTCACCGTGGGAAGCTTTAGCCGTGAAGCGGATGTTGTCGCCGTCGACTTCGGTTTCTTCCTGCATGATAACGGTGTCGGCACCTTCTGGCATTTGGGCACCGGTCATAATGCGGATACATTCGCCTGGCTGGCATACACCGTCGAATGGAACCCCGGCAAACGACTTACCTGCCATACGCAAGGTATCGGTGTTTGCCAAATCTTCACTGCGCAGGGCATAGCCGTCCATTGCCGAGTTAGCGAAAGGGGGTACGTTAATTGGCGAGCAAATATCTTCAGCAAGCACCAAGCCCATGCCATCAGAAAGAGCAACTGATGTTACGTATTTCAATGGTTCCACTTGGTCAAGAATTTTAGTCAGTGCGGTTTCGACTGGCATTAAGCCTGGAGTGTCACAACATCCCATAATAGGTATCCGTCTATCGTCGTTATAGGTTTTAGTGGGGTAATTATGACAAAAAAAGGTCAGTAGCACTAATACCTGACTAGTTTTGTAGTGTAATTTTGATCAATTACGGGTATCCTTCCGTCTCAAAGTTTGCTGGCACTCGTATTTGGGCACGTTTTATACATATAAGTAACTAAGATTACTTGATGTTTGCCTTAAGCCCAGCCGGTTGGAGGAAAAGAATGACTGCATTTAGCGAATCTGCATTGAAGGTGCGCCAAGCACTGGTTGAGCGTGGCTTAGAAACCCCGATGACTGACAAGGTGGTAAGCCGCGAAGAGAAGAAAGAAAAAATCGAGTATCACATGCGTGAGATCCTCGAGCTTCTTTCACTGGATCTAACCGACGATAGCTTGGTTGAGACTCCCCATCGAATCGCGAAAATGTATGTTGATGAAGTGTTTTCTGGCCTAGACTACGCCAACTTCCCAAAGATCACTGTCATTGAAAACAAGATGAAGTGTGATGAAATGGTTCGTGTGAAAGATATCACCCTGACCAGTACCTGTGAGCACCACTTGGTGACTATCGATGGTACAGCGACCGTTGCCTACATTCCTCGCGGTAAGATTATTGGTCTGTCTAAGATAAACCGTATTGTCCGTTTCTTCGCCCAGCGCCCTCAGGTTCAGGAGCGAATGACACAGCAGATCCTCGTTGCCTTGCAGACATTGCTGGAAAGCGATGATGTGGCAGTGACGATGGACGCTACCCACTACTGTGTGAAAGCGCGCGGTGTGATGGATGCGACCAGTACGACAACGACGACAGCCCTGGGCGGTATTTTCAAGCGAAACCCTGCCACTCGCGCTGAATTTCTGCACGGCCTACGTTAATCTTTATTTGACGCCCATTCAGAATAATTTATTATGAAACAAGCCAGTAGATAATCTACTGGCTTTTTTGTCTCATCTGGATACTAAGGCTTATGGATTTAATCAAACTGTCCCGAATCAGCATGAAGCATCTCATCACACTGCATGTGATGCTAGACACGCTCAGTGTCACAGCCAGTGCTGAGCGGCTATGCCTTAGCCCATCTTCCGTTAGCAAAACTTTGACCCAGTTGCGGGAAAGCCTGAATGATGAGTTGTTCTACCGCCATGGTAACCAGCTTGTCGCCACGCCTCTTGCTCGCCGTCTGGGCCCGACCGTCCACCAGATGATCAATGAGATGAACCAGATGCTGACACAGGAGGCTTTTGATCCCGCGTCATACCAAGGGCGTTTTTCGTTGGCGATGCGTGAAAGTACCTTCGAGCTATTGGCTGCCAAACTCAGTGCCAGAGTGTTGGAGCAAGCGCCGGGTATGCGGTTGGAAATCTGGTCACGGGATAACATGGGATTTGATAGTCTAGCCAAAGGTCAGTTGGATTTTGTGATTTTGCCGCATGATAAAAGCCAACCGCCGAGCACCCAGAACAACCTGGTATGGGAAACCTTACTGGATGATGAAATGGTGTGCTTGATGAATCCCAATCACCCGTTGGCAGATAAAACCCTGACTATTGATGATTATTTGAGTTATGGCCATATCGGTATTACCGATAATGATTTGAATGTGCCTTTTTTCGAACTTCAGCTCGCCCAGCAACACCAGAAACGCAGAATTGCAGTCAATGTGCCGGATTTCGGTGGGGCGGCGCTAATGTGCCATCATAGCGACTTGCTGTTCACTTGCTCGCGTCAGTGGGCGGATGTCGCGTTGCAGGCCAAAGATTTGATCACCAAACCACTGCCTTTCAATTACGGTGAAGTCTCATACAGCCTTGTTTGGCACCAGCCGAGTATGAACGATCCCGCTCAGCGTTGGCTGTATGAGCAGATCGTTGCAGTATCCCATGAGTCCGAGTCAAAAGGCTAGGCTTTCAAGCCTGGCTATCCACACAATTAAGATTATCCCAATGGCTCCCGGTATAGGGTTTCTATCCCTCTGTGGCGCAGGGCACTCGCTAACGATTCAATTTGATCTTGGCTACATGTATTCCATTTCAACGCTTCACCGACCACACCATGATGCTGAAACGCATTGAGCCTTATTGATGTTCTTTCTGGCAGTGCTAACAGGTAATGGACTAGGGCATCAATCTCCTGGTCATAGTCGGTGATCCCCGGAATATGCAGCAATCTAACTTCTTCCAGTTTATCGTGTTTGCTAAGCCAATCTAAGCTTTGCATGACCCTATGGTGGCTGCGGCCTGTGAGCCACCGATGGGTCTCTTCCTGCCAAGCTTTCAAATCCACCATGGCGCCATCCAGAACGGGTAGTAGTTTTTCCCATCCGGTTTGGCTGAGACTTCCGTTGGTATCAACCACGCAAGTCAGATGCTGTAGCGCTGGATCAGCCTTAATGGCGCGGAACAACTCAACAATGAAAGGCAGCTGAAGCGTTGCCTCGCCACCGCTAACAGTGATACCCGATAAAAACAGCTGATGCTTGCGGACAAGTTGCAGTACATCCTCAACACCCATTTGCTGGACCTTGGGATTGGATTGGTTCGGACAAGCTTCCAAGCAGCGATCACAATGGGTACACAGCTCGGCATTCCAGCGTATTTTACCTTCGCTTATCGACAGTGCATTGGCTGGGCAAGGGGCTACGCAATCCCCGCAATGGTTGCAGTTACCAATGGTGTGCGGGTTATGGCAATTCTTGCACTGATAGTTACACCCTTGCAGAAAGATGACGAGCCTGTTGCCAGGCCCGTCGACACACGAGAAGTTGAGGATCTTACTGACTGTCGCAGTAGCGCGGCGCTTGCTCATGGCTCACAACTCGTGGTTTGCGATTAAGGATACCTGTGTTCGCTGCAGCTTCTGCACCCAGACCAGTGGTGTTGGTCCGAGAGCCTTGCTGTTTGAACTTGGCAATATCAGACAGTTTGATCATATAACCCGTCACGCGCACTAAGTCGTTGGAGTGTACGTTTGCGGTAAACTCGCGAAAGCCGATAGCCAGTGCTCCTTTGCAGAGCTGGTACATAGCTTCAGGGTTTGATTTGACGGTTTCATCAATAGTCAAAATATCGCTGATGCCCGATGTGTAGTACTGGTGATGTTCTGCTAGCGCTTGGATATGGCTAACCGGATCCGGTTCTGTGCCATAGGGGATACGCACACCTGGTGTGACACCGTCATCAAGGCTGATACCGCCTTGGGCGTGAAGCAGGGCACGGTCATGGTAGCCATATTTAACCGGTGTAGATGTGACGATGTCATTCAGGGTTTTGGAAATACGATGCCCTAGCTCATTCGCGGCTTGCTGATGGCCGTATTGACCATCAAGACCCTCTTTAGCAACCAAAATATTAACTGCTTCTGCCATGCCATAGATGCCGAACATAGGCGCGAAACGATCTTCAGCAATCAGACCTTCCTGAACCAAGAAACTGTTAAAGAAGCCAGACTCTTCATGTAGGTAAGCTGAGCGAGCTTCAATTAGCTCGTACATGGTTTGGCAGTAGTTCGGCAAGACTGTGCGAAAAAAGTCATCATTAGAAGAGGCTTTACTGGCGACTTCTTTAAGGTTCATGCGAACCAAGGTATTTGCACCGCCCGCTAAAGGCAGAGAGTTGTAGCAACTCACGATACCAAAGCCGCTGTTGTCATAAGCCTCAGCGTGGATTGGGTAGTTCGCAATATGCGGTTTACTGCACTCGCAGATATTGTGGCTCGCCTGGCGAAGTAGATCGTCTGGGGTGATCTCAGGATCATACATAAAGGTCAGGTTAGGGGCGACCTGCTTGAGCTCGGCATCCACACGCAAAATAGTTCGGCAGATAACATTATCGGTCGGGCCGATATTCACGTGCATAAAAGCATCTGGCAGGGTGCGGTCAAGCATGATCCAGAACAGACGCAACTTACGGTAAATGGTTTCTTCATCTAGGTCTTTTGCATAGGGCAGCAAGACATCATCGAGCTGGCCGAGGTAGACCGGGATATTGGTGACCGATGGCACATGATGGTAAATAATCGATAGATGGTTAAGTGCTTCGTCAAAGTCCTGTGCCGGTGGTAATTCAAGATATTCAGAGCCTTGTTGTAGAAACTTGGCGTAATCAGGTAGCACGTAGCGAGGCTTGAACGGGGCATTGCCTTCAAACATATCACACAAGATGTTGTCTTCGATGGCGGTTTTGACCGATTCCGACACGTCTAGATAGGGCAGGCTTGCGTCTGCTTCTAACGCTAGGTATTGGCTTTTCTGCTTAGGAGAAAGAGTGGGATCTGTGATGATCTGTCTGAATTTATCTTGAATGCTCATGCTATTAACCATGTTTGAATTATGGTTAATAGCATAAGGTGGGGCGCTGTTTTCTTGAAATGAAAAGAAATCAAAGGGTGGTTTCTTTAATGGAAATCCAATGCTTTAGATAACATCTGTCGCTTGAAATTGCGTGGGTAATACGGAGGCTTTTTCAGCTTTCGTATTTATTGTTCGAATTGTCATTTTTGGAACATGACTAAGTTGTCATTGTGTCATTATTTTGACTAGAAATAATAGTAGGTGGTTCAAACAGGACGATCTTTCCGCCACAAATTTCTCTCACGGACAGAGCTTGATTGTTGGTCTTCGACCTTAGCTCAGGATATAGCGATGACTTGTTCATATACCAAGCATTATCGATTAAAGGTAGCGGTTGCCATTGCTTCTATTGCCGTCAGTAGCCAGTCTTTGGCACAGGCAGTAGAAAATACAGGTTATGCCGCCCTTGTTGATTATGGAAATCATTCTGGTTACAGCCTGCAAAGCAGCTCTCTTGATTTGTCATTGCTGTCCAAAGTCGACTTGTCCAGCCACCAAGCGCTATGTGGTTTTGCTCAGTCAGGGCTCTGTTTCACCCTTGATGTACAGCGGATCTACGCAAGAAATGATTATATGCCTTTATGGAGAGAGGCTGAGTTACGTGAAGCATTAGATATTAGGCTTCGGACATTGGCACATTCAGGGTTGGTTCCCGGGCTTGAGCGCCGTATCAACGAGTTAGCAGAGCTGGAGAAGAAAGCGGATCAGCGTGCTTTCGATATGCTGTCGACAGACTCTTACCTGCTGTATGAAGCTTTGGCACATCAGTTATACAGTGAGCCGAGTATGATGTTTCGCCACCGCCAGTTATCCCTAGATTTTGATAGTGAAAATAGCGGCCTGCCTGGCACGGTGGCAGGGGCTGTGGTTAATGAAACTTTTTTATCTTCACGTCTTTTAGGAAAAGGCGACAGTTATTCGGTAGCCAAGCGTGTACTGGCTGAAGTAGAAAGATTTAAGCAGTTGCCACCTAACCGATATCAAACGCATGGTCGAAAATTAATAAAAACGGGCGAGCTTGTCCCCAATGGCTTGGCGATGATCGAAGTGCTCAATACCTATGGGGATCTGAGTGATGAAGCTTTTTACCGGCTAACGGCAGAGCGTTCGCTGTCTAACCAAGGTGAGCTGAACCAGGCGGTTAGGCGTTTTCAGCAACGAAACGGACTGGATGCGGATGGGATCATAGGCCCGGCGACAACCCGCCAGATGGCTTTGTCTTACAATGAGGTGGCTCGTTTATTGGCACTGAATCTGTATCGAAGTCAATTAGGGGCGTCGGGCGATGAGCGCCCGAGTATCCGGGTCAATATCCCCGATTACCGATTGCAGATCACCCACAAGGACGAAGTTGTCTTTGAGTCAAAAGTGATTGTTGGCCGTACAACAAGGCCGACTAACCTCTTTTCTTCCTCGATGAACATTATGGTGGTTAATCCACGCTGGAATGTACCGGAAACCATCAAGAAGAAAGATGTGATCCCGGGGATGAAGGCATCGCCGGATTATCTGCAGCAAAAGAACTTAACAATGATCCGTAGCTGGCGCGATCGTACCGAGATCTCACCCGATATGGTGGAGTGGAGCAACGTAAACCCCCATACGTTCCCCTATGAGTTTATGCAAAGGCCGGGCAGGGGAAATGCGCTGGGGAATGTGAAATTTCTCATGCCAAATGATTACTCGGTATACTTACATGACACGCCATCAAGAAGCCTATTCAACAAAGCCAAGCGTAATTTGAGCTCCGGGTGTGTGCGGGTAGAGAAGGCGGCAGAGTTGGCTGATTTTGTATTGGACTACCAGCAACGGCCAAGCTGGCGCAACTACCAGCAACTGGTTAGCGACAGAAGAACCGACACTATCACCTTGCCGCGCAGGATTGATGTTGATGTGACCTATGTGACGGCATGGCTTGATGACAATGATCAGTTGCAACTGCGCGAAGATATTTATGGCTACGACAGGCCAACCCGACGTCCTGTTGATCTGAAATATTCTACATTGAAAAACTACAGGCAATAGAGCCAGATCCCAAGCATTCCGGCACATGGGGGACCGAGGCGATGTTGAGCAACAGAGTTAACGAGTTAGTTGAAAGAGCCTTGTTAGAAGGCGATATCAAAGCAAAAGTTGCGATAGAGAAAATCAACCAGAAAGCCATGCTTGAGGTTGAGGCTCCCCCCATGGTTCCCCGTTCTCCATCTGAAGAAAAAATGATGTTGGATATCGAGATGCAATCAGAGCGGCTCAAAGAGAATGCAGTAAAAGTCGCTCGTGTCGTTGTAAGCCTTCCTTTTATCCTGTGTGTAATGAGTTTTGTTGGCTAGGGAATAGGCGAATCCTCCAGAGTTTATCGGACTAGTTGTTTTTGCTCATCTTTTATTTCACGTCTTGGTATACAATTTCTTATGCATTAATACCTATGTTGCCTCCCTGGCTATGCAACTGGAGTTGTAAGGCCGAAGATATGCTTCGAGAACCATCAGGGCCATCATAGGATACACGTAATAAAAGGAACTCTAATAAATGCCACTGCTGCAACGCATTAGTCTTACCATTGTTTTAATCACCTTTCTGCATGGTTGCGCATCGCTTTCCGATGAAGTTACTCACTCTTCAGAGCCGCCTGCTGTGGAGCAGGAGACGACTTTATCAACACTGGCTAATGCCCATCAGCCTGATAACGCTTTGCAAGCGGCAAGCGGGGTTGTGATGCAAGATACCGGTTGGGATGCATTGGCCCAACGGTTAGCCCTTGTCGAAACGGCTGAGCAAAGTATTGATATCCAGTACTATATTTGGAATTCAGACCGGTCAGGAAGATATCTAGCATCTCGTTTGATTACCGCAGCAAATCGTGGGGTAAAAGTGCGTATCATGCTTGATGATATCAATCTCAATGAACGAGAAGATATGCTGTCAGCGCTCGATGCTCACCCATTTATTGAAATACGCGTATATAACCCCATTCCTACTCGACGAGGCGTTGCTAAGTGGCTCAATGTTTTGGGGGATTTCTCTCGCTTGAATCGCCGTATGCACAACAAGTCCTTCACCGTTGATGGTGCGATGTCTGTTGTTGGCGGACGAAATATCGGTGATGAATACTTTGATCTTTCCGATGAAATCAACTTTCGTGACCGTGATGTGTTGGTTTCGGGGGCGGTAGTCAACGATATTCAAACCAGCTTTGCAGAATATTGGGACAGTCGCTGGTCTTATCCTGTCAGCATGTTGGGTGGGGAGGCGTCCATCGAACTGGCGGAATTAGACCGAATTTACCCTCCACGGTATAAGTACTATCCGGCATTGCCTGAAGGAAAAGAAGCTGCCCAGCGTTTTCTCGAGGCGTTGATGAGTGAGATCACTTGGGTCAAAGCGCGTTATGTGGCCGATCAGCCAGTTCCAGATGATTTGGCAAATACCGACACACCCAAGAAGACGGCAAGGGTGTTGGCGGATTTAGCCCTGCAGTCTGAACAAGAAATTGTCGTAGAATCGGCTTATCTGGTGTTCGATGACGGTCATTTGGATAGTCTTCAAGATCTAATGAATGATGGTGTTAAGGTAAGGGCACTGACCAACTCTATGGTCTCGAATGACCTTATCACCAACCATTCAGGCTATGCGGGGCGTCGTCAGGATATGCTCGAGCATGGCATGCAGTTGTTTGAGTTAAAACCAGAAACCAAGCTATGTGAGCAATCGACAAAAGATGCGGCTAAATGCGCACCGACAACACCTTATGGCCTGCATTCAAAGTCTGTTGTGTTTGACCGGCAAATCGCAGGGGTCGGCTCCTTCAATTTTAATCTGCGTTCAACCTATCTCAATACAGAATCTATTTTGGTGATAGAAGATGAAAGTGTTGCTGATGCATTGGCAGACGATATTGAGGTAGCGATGGAAGAGGAGAACAGTTGGCGGCTTGGTCTAGATGGCGGCAATGTCAAATGGTATTCCGGTACGCAAACTTGGGACAGCGAGCCCGATACGGGCAAGTGGGAGCGAGTGAAATCGCGTTTTTTACAGCTTTTTCCGATTGAAAAATACCTCTGAGTTAAGCTGAACAGCAAGGGTTCAGGATAAGATGGTAAAACTAAGGCAATCCAAAATAATAGGAATAACAATGAAAAAGACACTTCTGACTGCAGCGTTATTGATTTCAGCCCCACACGTTTTCGCAAGCGATAACGCTGAAATGTTCCCTGAAATGCCGGGCTTTACCAAGCACGTCATTCAGCTTGATGCGGTTGAGAACGAAAGCCTAGAGCGCCGCGTTCAACTTGTCGCTAACAGTGTTATGAAGGTAGATTGCAACATCAAAGCCCTGCCGATGGATATCGAGCGACGCTCGCTGGAAGGGTGGGGTTATTCTTACTACGTACTGGAAAAGCAAACTAACTATGCCAGCACTATGATGGCTTGCGAGAAAGAAGCTGCTGACACAGAGTTGCAGTTCCACAGTGATTTGCTGCGTTATAACTCAAAGCTTCCTTTGGTTGTTTATGCCCAGGAAGACGTAGAGGTTGATTACAAAGTCTGGGCACCTGTTGAGTAGTCGCCTTTAGCAGTATTAGACGCCAATACCCTAGGGGTATTGGCGTTATTGATTACATAAAAAACAATTCTTCTTTAACCCCGCCTCATATCCAAGATAGCCCCACATTCAATACAACCTTGGCTCTGACAACTTTCTATCCTCATAGCTGGTGTAAGAGGAGGTTGCTATGGCTAACCGTTCGTTTGACCTGCCAATTCAACTTACAGGTTTTGATTTTGATATTGCCGCTTTGTTTTTACTGGCGCTGAAAAACTACAATGGTAGTTCGGGTATCGTTCAATTTGGTGAATTTGCCCGTTGCCTGAGTGCAGATATCAGTCTTGACTACAAGCGGCAGCGGTTTGATGTTGCGCTTGATCGTATTACAAGCCAAATACTTGCAGGTAAGCATCATTGCCATCATCAGCCCGTTTTTTCCTCATTGTCTGTGGACATGTTTATCTCATCTGCACTGGGTCTAGACAGCAAGGCCACTATTACTTTCAATGACTTTATCGCCAGTGATATTGAAAATCATCGCCGAATGCTGCCAAGTTTATTGCCACTCATTCAAACAGATAGCGTTGGCTGTATCGCGCTATATTGTGAGCTCGTTAGCCGGCCAGATAATACCGATATAAAAACGGTTAAAAGGCTTAGATTGGAGCAAATATTGGTGGTCAACGGCGAGGCGTATTACAGCTGCATCAAACAGGAATACCTGATCCCTGCGCTTAAGTCGATTTTATCGGTAACCGGGCAGCGTTTTGAAATAGCGAGTGAAGTGAAATCTAACGACACGACGCAAGCTGTGGTGTTTAAAGAGATACGAGCCTGATGGTTCAGAACACTTATTCACTGATTTAAAAAGGGAATAAATTTGTTGTTTTAACTGGCTTTAATATTTTTTGGCGCGAATTGATAAATAACCAAAAGAGAGGGGAATTATTGTAATGGCATAGCCGAAAACGAAGAGGAGCTGTGCTATGTCTCATCAGTTTAACCAATACCGTCAATTACTTAACCAATCATTTGATCACGCTGTGGCTTACCTAGAGTCATTACCTGAGCGTCCGGTTGATAAGCATGTGACATCCGATACATTGCGCCAGTCCATCGGTGGTGAATTGCCTCTCACTTCAAGTTGCCCTGGTACCGTGCTTAACCAACTCGCTGTTAATGTGGAGCAAGGGTTGATTGGCTCAGGAGGATCGCGATTTTTTGGCTACGCCATTGGTAGTTCATTCCCGGTTTCCATGGCAGCCGATTGGTTGGTCAGCGCCTGGGATCAGAATGTCCCTTATTATGTTTCTAGCCCATCAATGGCCATTGTTGAAGAAACCGCAGCTGAGTGGGTATTGGAATTACTTGGCTTGTCCAAACACGCTGGCCTGGGCTTTACCTCTGGTGCACAAGAAGCCATCTATACCGCGTTAATTACTGCGCGTAATACCTTGTTGCAGCGTGCTGGCTGGGATGTGGCAAAACAAGGACTATATGGCGCTCCGCGTATTCAGGTTGTAGTAAGCGATCAGATCCACTCGACGATCAAGCGTGCCCTGTCGATGATCGGTGTTGGCCTTGAAGATATCCATACTATTCCAACCGACAACAACTTGAGGATCATCGCCGATCATATCCCTGACGTAATGTCTCGCTGCGATGGGCCAACTCTGGTTTGTGCGCAAGCCGGTTGTATCGACTCCGGTGCCTTTGACCCGTTTGATGCACTGGCAGATGCCGTTGAAAACCACCCTAATGCTTGGCTGCATGTAGATGGGGCTATTGGACTGTGGGCGGCAGCGAGTGACAAGCAAAAGCACCTTGTTAAGGGTATTGAGCGGGTGGATTCCATCGATACAGACGGCCACAAGTGGTTCAACATGCCTTATGACTGTGGCCTGGTGATTGTCAAAGATGCATCGGCGTTGGCACGTGCCATGGGTGGCAGCAACATGGGTGACTACCTCAATGATGCTATGGCCAAGCCGGATCGTAACGCGATTAACTTTGGTATTTCGGCATCACGACGTGCCCGTGGGGTGCCGGTCTATGCGGCAATTAAAGCCTTGGGTAAATCCGGTATTGCCCAGCATCTTGATAACTGTTGCGAGCTTGCCCAGCGCATGGCTGATAAGTTACGTGTAGTAGAGGGGATCACCATCCTTAATGATGTGGTATCTAACCGCTTCTCAGCACAATTCGGCACTGGCAATGAGGAACAACGCAATCAGCTCACTGAGCGTGTGGTGCACCGCTTGCAGCAGGAAGGCTTCTGTTACCCATCTACATCTGGCTATAAAGGGTTAAAAACCATGTTGTTCTCGGTGTTGAGTTGCCATACCGACCAGCAGGATATTGACCGCTCTGCCGAGCGGATCATCGCGGCATTTAACATTGAGCGTGGGCTTTTCAACCAAGAAAATCAGCGGGCACAAACTAAGGCGGTTGAGCATGCTGAATGCTGAATATCACTTGTAAATTGTGGGTTTTAATTGTCTGTGATGGGAAAAGAGATGAAAGTATTAGTTAAAAATGCCGCCTTGTTTGACGGTGAGAACGAAGCGTTACGCCATGAATGCAGCTTGCTGGTGGAAGATGGTGTAGTCACTAAAATTTACCAGTATGAAGCCGTGTTCGAAGAGGTTGATCAAACCATTGATGCCGCAGGCTACACGGTAATACCAGGGCTTATTGATGCCCATACGCATATTGCGCTGTCTGACAGCTTCGACAAGATAGACTTGATGAGCTCGGAAGAGGTCGCCATCCGCTCGACCGTGATTGCCAAGGAGATGCTTGAGCGTGGCTTTACTGCGGTGCGTGATGTCGGCAGCAATTGTTATGGCTTAAAGCAAAGCATTGATAATGGTTTTGTGCCGGGGCCGAGGATCTATCCGAGCTATGCAGGGATTTCCCAAACTTGTGGTCATGCGGACTACCGCCAGAACCGCGTGCAGCGCTCTAACTTCAACCAAGGGATTGAAGATTCCAGCTTTATGCGTCAGCAGCACCTGATCTTGGCTGATGGGGTGCCAGAATGCCTGAAGCGTACCCGTGATCAGATCTTCAAAGGTGCGTCGCAGATCAAAGTCTTCGGCGGAGGTGGCGCTTCATCTTTGTTTGACCCGCTAGATACGATCCAATATACCCGCGATGAGCTACGAGCCATCATAGAGACGGTAACCAACTACGGATCGTATGTTTGCAGCCATATCCATGCCCAGCCTGCGATGAAGATTGCGGTAGAAGAAGGGGTGAAGTCACTTGAGCATGCCACTTTTATGGATGACGAAGTCGCCAGCATGTGCCTTGATAAGGATGTATGGGTAGTGCCGCAATACGCGACTGCAGAGCTGATTGCCAATCGCAAGATCCCTTTGGGTAGCGAAATCTTATACCAGAAGACGGAACGTGTTGGTAAAGGTTTGCTCAAGCAGGCTGAGCTAGTGGATAAATACGGCCTGAAATGTGCTTTTGGTACCGATTTGGTAGGGACGCCGGAAGTTCATGCCAAGCAGAATATGGAGTTCTCGGCACGCAAGAAGTATTTCGGCTCGTTTAGGGGGATCAAGCAGGCTACATCAGATACTGGTGAGCTGCTGAAAATGTCCGGGCTGCTAGATCCGTACCCAGAGGGCAAGCTAGGAGTTCTGTGCCAAGGCGCATTTGCAGACATGCTATTTGTTGAGGGTAACCCAGTAGGTGACCTCGATATTTTGGCTAACCCTGACAACATCAAAGTGGTGATAAAAGGTGGGGTGGTATACAAAGACACTAGGGATCATGAGTTGAACAGATAAACGGCGTAAGGTTAAGCCGGTAAAGAAAACCGCTCACTATATTAGTGAGCGGTTTTTTGTTAGCTATATACCCAAGCTACTTCAAGATACCGGATTCAGAGGTAACTTGGATATAGCTATATTGTTATGACACTTTCAGCTCTCGGGTTTTCCATAGCGAGCCGACAATTGCCGCGCTGATGGCTAGCACGATCACACCCAGAGAAACCGGTGTTGGGATCGCGTAGCTGGTTTCCATCAACAGCATCTTGATACCGATGAAGCTCAAGATGAACGCCAATGCTGGGCGTAGGTAGCAGAAACGGGTCAGCATGCCTTCCAGTACAAAATACAGCGAACGCAGGCCAAGTAGCGCGAACACGTTAGCGGTCATCACCAGGAACGGCTCTTTGGTAACGGCGAAGATGGCCGGGATAGAATCCAGTGCGAACATCACATCGGTCAGCGCAATCACTGCGATCACAATCAACAGTGGCGTCGCGATCCAGCCCTTGCTGTCTTTGACGAAGAACTTATGGCCCTTGTATTCATCAGATACCCGGAAGCACTTTTTCACCAAGCGCACTGGCAGTGACTGGGAAAAGTCCTCTTGTTCTTCTTCGTCTTCACGCCATAGCTTGTAACCGGTGTACAACAGGAATGCTGCGAATACATACAAGATCCAGTGGAACTGGGTTAGCAGTTCTGCACCTACGGCAATCATAATTGCACGCAAGATAAGCGCACCCACAACACCAAGCATCAGCACCCTAGGGCGAATCGATTCAGGCACGGCAAATTGACTGAAAATCAGAGCAAAGACAAACAAGTTGTCGACACTCAAAGATTTTTCCAGCAAATAGCCGGTAAGGAAAGCCGTCGCTGCTTCGCTGTTGGTGTAGCTACTCTCTGGCGCCATCAGCGGCCAGTATAGGTAGATAACGACATTGAAGGCCAAAGCCAACACAACCCAGAACACACTCCAAAGTGCGGCTTTTTTAATGGTGACTTTGCCACCGCGGGTTTGGTATAAGTCCAACGCCAACATAAAGAGGGTTAGAACAGCGAAGCCTTCATAGCTTAAAAGGCTCATAGATTACTCCTTTCACGATCGAGTGCGCGAAAGGGACAGGATCAGGGGAGACCAGACCTTTCGCGCATTAATGTCACGGGCTACCTCGCTGCGGTTAGGCAAACAAAGATAACCCTGCACAGATGTGCATGATTAATGGCGTTGGTCTCGTCAGGATGGTGTAGGGTTGGTGCTACAAATCCACCCTCGGCTGCCGGAAGCGTAAGGCTTCGAGATGACGACAGACGAACAATTGGTGACTACTCCCCAAAGCAGGCGCATTCTAAAAGCAAATTTCTCAATGCGCTAGTGATAATTTACACCGATCACATAAAAAATAAATTCCTTATACAAAATAATCTTTAACGTATTGATTAAATGGCACTGATTGGGCTCTGGATAAAGGGGGTACCGGTCAAATTCACGTTTTTATCAAAACACATTAAATCAATCTGTTTGTCATAAAGCCTTCACAGACGGGCGCTAATTTATCGTCATTACTTTGGTCTATACCAAATTAGGTGGTGAATAATGCTCAAGGACAATGATAACTTCCAGCCATATTGGTTTGCCCAGGCGATGGGAGTTGAAGTATCAGCTCAACCCAATGTGCTACAAAATGATATCCAAACCGATGTCTGTATCGTCGGTGGCGGGTACACTGGTCTGTGGACTGCTATTAATCTCAAGCAACAGCAGCCAGACCTAGATGTTGTTGTGATCGACAAAGGGCTTTGTGGCAGTGGGGCTTCTGGCCGAAACGGTGGCTGTATGCTTACCTGGTCGACAAAATACCTATCGATGAAAAAGCTCTATGGTGAAGAGAAAGCTGCTAAGTTGGTAGCGGCCTCAGAGCAAGCCATCTATGAAATCGAAGCGTTCTGCAAAGAGCATGAGATAGATGCCCAGCTTCGTCGTCATGGCACCATATATACCGCGACCAATAGTGCCCAAGAAGGTTCGATGGAAGGTGTGCTCGCGGCATTGGACAAACAGGATATCAATAGCTGGCAAGCGTGGGAAAAAGACAAAGTCCAGCTTGATGCTGGCTCCTCTGTCCATAGCGAAGGCTATTATTCACCGGCTGCGGGTAGCGTTCAGCCTGCAATGCTTGCCCGGGGCCTTAAGCGTGTTGCCGAGCGGTTGGGGGTAAAGGTTTATGAAAACACCCCGATGGAAGATATCAACACCGAAATCCCCATCACTATAACCACCCCGCAAGCGGATATCTTTGCCAAGAAAGTGGTGCTGGCACTCAATGCGTGGATGCTAGAGCAGTTCCCTGAGTTCAAGCGCAGCGTGGTATTAGTCTCTTCTGATATGGCGATCACCAAACCTGTACCAGAAAAGTTAGACGCGATGGGGCTTAAAGACGGCAAGACAGTCGTCGATTCGCGTACCTTTGTCCATTACTACCGCTCTACGCCTGATGGCAGACTGATGCTGGGCAAAGGCGGCAACCATTTCTCATTTGCCAACCGTATTAGCAAGCTATTTGACCAGCCAAGCCGTTACCAGCCATTACTTCGGCGCTCATTCGACCGGTTCTTCCCGTCGTTGGCAGACCAATCATTTGCCACCACGTGGACGGGGGCGTCGGATCGCTCGGTGACCGGAATGCCGTTTTTCGGCCAGCTCAAGCAGAACAAAGACATTGTCTACGGCTTGGGGTATTCCGGGAACGGTGTTGCACAAACTTGGATTGGCGGAAAAATCCTATCTTCAATGGTGCTTGAGCAGCAAAACGAGTGGACTGAATGCGGTTTGGTATCAGGCCCGAAAGGGTACTTCCCGCCTGAGCCTATTCGCTGGACAGGTGCAATGATGGTACGCAATGCCATTCGCCGCAAAGAAGCCGCGGAAGATGCTGGCCAAAAACCATCATGGCTAGATAAACAGTTGGCTAAGTTTGCCGATGCAGCTGGTAAAGCCGACAAAGGGTAAGGCGGCTTGCACTTTCTCACCAGATGAAAATAGGTAAAGAGCCTGAGGGCTCTTTATTTGATCATAGCCAAGTAACTTGTTTAAAAAGACATAACTTGTAACACAACCTGCTATTTAACGCTTCCCAGTTTACAGTCGCAGATTATAATGTCCTGAGTGTCCATATTGGGTAAGTTGTATGTTGATTAGGCGTCTTTACACAATTTGTCTGCTTGTTTTATTGTGGTGTGCAAACACTGCGATAGCGCAGCCTATTGAGCCGTTTAATGACAAGGTGACAAGCCCGGCTGTTGTAACTGATTACATTGGTCATTCGAGCCATCTAGGTCACTTAAACCACTTAACCCAGCTAATAGGGGTTCCATGGCAGTGGCCAGTTCAAACCACAAATGTGGTAACCATTACTCAGGACGACGATCGCTCTGTCTTTGATGAAGGCCATGAGGCCTACTTCTTTAATGCGCTAAGGCGGATAAAAAGCGTTGACCACTATGCGGGGATGGGCGTCAAACCCGTTTTCTCCCTTGTATTTGAATTTCACTCTCCTTCCTACTTATCTCGCGCGTTGAAGCCAACGGCTTTACCCCCTCTGCAATCGCACTGGGTTGGGAACATCCCCCACAACCATAACCGTCTTTCCGGCTGGAAAGAGGGTAACTTGCTCTATAGCCACCGTTTCGGCTAAGTCGTTAGTTCATATCTAAATCTTGTTATTTGAATTTATCAGTAGCTGATCTTGCTTGGTCGCTACTGCGTGTTACAGGCTCTTTGAGATAAGAGCTTTAGAAAACAAAGGTATGACAATGGAACGTACTTGGACTTCTCAGCAGGTAATAAGTGCATTGTTGAACTGGTGGGTGATTGTCTTGGTTGCGATCGTCTCTCTACTTGTTCTTTTTAATTGGCCAGGCTCATCTATTAGCCATTCATCGGTGCTAGTCAATGACTACATCCACAACGTATTGGCTGAAATGCGAGTTAACCAAGAAGGGAACCTAGCTTCCCGGATGCTAGTGGATTTGATTTTTGGAAACGCTCGCCATTAACCAAAAAGCCAGTTTCGGTTTGTTTGTTCATAGGCAGTTTTTAGGCCGGGAAAGCCGGTAGTTACATGTTGGAGTAGTATATGCAAGAGATGTTATTGGCTATATGGCATCATGATTTTGAAACCCTTCAGCAAGTGAGTTCATTGCAATGGTTTTTGGTGTTGCTGACGCTTATCTTGCTTTTGGAGTCGAGCTTTGTGTTTTTACCGCTGCCCGGTGATGGGTTGGTGTTGTTCGCAGGCGGCATGATCGGGCTGGGGATTTTAGACTTCCCAACCACAGTCGCTGCATTGTGTTTTGCTGCCACCTTTGGTGGCTTTATGGGTTATCTACAAGGAAGGGTGCTACACCGGACTCGGTTCGTGGATTGGCTCGAGCGTATGCTGCCTGATGATGCACTGCCGAAAGCTAGGCGGTTACTCAATAAATACGGCTTTCTCTCGCTGTTCATTTCGCGCTTTGTGCCTTTTGTCAGGGTGCTAACGCCAATGCTAATGGGAATTGCCAAACTGAGTGCCTGGCGCATGGTGGTGATCAGTGCAATGAGTTCGCTGATCTGGTGTCTGATCTTGTTGCTGGCGGGCAAGTGGATAATGCTTAGCCCAATGCTGAGTGAATACCAAGAACTATTGACCAAAGGGCTAGTGATGCTGAGTTTTACTCTGATGATTTCGGCTATCGTTGGTCTGGTCTATCGCTATGCTAGGGCCAAAGTTGCTCCTAAGCAGGCATCTAAGGTTTAGCTATAGCGGAATGTAAAAGCACTGAAGATACTTAAGCCTGAATACCCTGATGAGTAAGTAGAACTATATCAGAGGTTATTCAGGCTTTTTTGTTTTGACTCTTAACCCAAGAAATTATTTTGACAGTTGGGCTACCGATTCAATACAAATTGCATCGTGGCGCCAATATTCCAAGTCACAGTCAATCACGTTGTCATGCTGGTCATAGTTGAGGCGCTCGACTAACATCGCAGGGCTTCCCGCGGTTGCCCTAAGGTGCTGCGCAGTGTCACCGAGCAGGGACGTGGTACTGACACGGTAACGGGTTTTGGAGTAGATCACACCGTACTCTTCACGGTAGAGGGTAGTGAGTGAAGAGGTGAAAGACTTTTCGAGCAAGTTCGGAAAATACTTCGGCAAGATGAAGTTGGTAACCACCACAACAGGGCGTTCATCGAGAAAACGCAGGCGATCGACACGGTATACTTCCGATAAGGGTGGCACTTTGAGTAGCGAGGCAGCCCGACGGCTGGCAGGCATTAGTTTGGCATCAATCAAATCGGTACGGGCAACACGCCCTTGCTCTTTGGCCATCTGAGGGAAGTTAGTGGTGTAGGTAGGGTCATAGCTCATAGGCGTCGGTGATACAAACCAACCCCGGCGATCTTCCCGGTATAGCTTCCCTTCTGCTTCCAATAATGCCAACGATTCTCGCAAGGTTACCCTTGTGGTATTGAATGATTCTGCGAGTTTACGTTCGGCAGGTAATTTGTTACCTGCGGCAAGAAGACCAGCATCAATCTGTTCGTTGATGGCTTCCATGATTTTTAGATATTGCACAATTGACCCTATGTAAAATGCAAATTCGATTACCTTTGAATCACTATCGCCGTTAAGGACAAAAGTAATCGGACTGACATTATATCGTTATGTTGTGGTGATAACAGCTATATCACAAAAACCAGTTCATAAGTTACTGTATAAAAAGAATAAACGGTAGTAGACGTTATAGTAGTTCTATTACCGTTTAGTGAAAGCCATCACATATATGAATGCTTAGGGGATTTCGTTTAGGGTGTTTCTGATTTTTAGCGCTTACGCCACGCCTGGGTGTATCGCTCGATGAGCTGGATAGTCCCGACATGAGTCAGTTTAACCAGCGCCGCGGTGAGCAAAATCATGACCGCCATTGCCGCTGCTGGGCCTGTTTGACCAGCATCGTCCATGTTAAGTACAGAAACCGAGGCTGGCATTGTGTTGGTCGCATACAGGAAGACAATCGCTGACGTGGTGGTCATGGCATTAACGAACATATAGACCGCAATCTCCAGCACTGCAGGTAGGCAAACAGGTAGGGTGACTTTGAAAAACACCTTGTACTGCGGCATTTTGATTGAGGCTGAAATTGCCTCAACTTCCGCGGGTAGCTGCTTGAGCGCCGTCAGTGCTGTCATATGGCCGACGGTGTAGTAGTGGATCACGGTGTTGAGCACCAAGATAGCCATCGTGCCGTATAGCACCGACATTGGGTTTGCTTGGTTGTTAAAGAAGAAGATGTAGCCAAGGCCAAGTACCATTCCTGGGACAGCCATTGGGATAATGGCAATCATCTGTAGCAGGTTACGGATTGGGGCAAATGCGCGGCCTTTTTCTACACAGTACGCACCAATGAAGATAACAACGGTACCAAATACTGCGACATAGCTGGCAAGCTGGATAGAGTTGAAATAAGGCGCCCAGCCATAAGTACTGAATTGACCGAAGTTATAGTTGTTCAGGCTCAAGGTAAGGTTCCAAGGCCAGAAGGTCACCAGTGAGCCATAGACAGCCATACCGATAACCGCCAAGATACACAGCGAGATAAGGCTGCAGAACAGGAAGCACAGGCCGTCACGCAGTTTGTTCGGTTCAGGTGTGTAGGCTACGGAGCGAGAATCAAACAGGCCTTGCTGCTTTTTTTTCACCCAGCGGTCAACCGTGAAAGCCAAGATAGCAGGAACAAGCAGGATCACACTGGTCACCGCACCCATAGAGAAGTTCTGTTGGCCGACAACTTGCTTGAAGATATCCGTTGCTAAGACGTTGTAGCTACCGCCGATGACTTTAGGTACACCAAAGTCACACACTACCAGGGTAAAGACCACAATCAGTGCACTGATCAAGCCGTATTTGGCCGCAGGTAATGTAACGATAAAGAAGGTCTTGAACGGTGAGGTATTCAGTGCTTTTGCTGCCTCGTAAAGGCGTGCATCGGATGTTTTCAGTGAGGTCGTCAGGATCATGACTGCATGCGGGAAGGTCCAGAAGATCAATCCGATCGCAATACCGATTGGGCCATATACCGAGTGGCCCATAAGCATGTCTTTAGCAATACCTTGGTTACCGAAAAGATAAATCAAGCTGATAGCCGGAAGCAGAGATGGCGCAAGAATCGGCGCAGCGCCTAGGACATTAAATAGCCCTTTGAACGGCATACAGCTTCGGGTCAGGGCATAAGCGTAACCAAAAGAAAGAAAGCCAACAAAGAAAGTCACGATCAAACCAATGTTGATGGTGTTCTTTAGTGATTGCCACAAAGCTGGGGAAGAGAAGTAGTTGGCAAAGTTCTGTAGGCCAACGAACTCGCCTTGGTTGTTCAGCACGCTTTTTTGCAGCATAGCGAACATTGGGCCAAGTACGAAGATCCCCATAATGATCAACAGCATCATGAGAATAACACCCAATGTGATGTTATCTCGGCTTAGCGAGTTCTTAAATATAGTGACGCGCTGCGCTAGGCTTAGTTTGTGCGCTGGCATTGCACGCTCTTCAGAAATAGCATTGGTGATTGCATTCATGTCAGTATCCATGCTCTTTATTGCGCTTGAAAGATATGGGTGTGTTTCTTGGACATGTTCACGTAATGGAAATGACCACGTTCTAGTTGGAGTTCACGGAGTTCACGGATGGGTACGTCAACCTTTAACATATTGCCTTGATATTCGCCTTGCAGCTTGCACTCAGCGCGGACAAAGGTACCTTGGAATTCCAACTCTTCAATTTGAACAGCAAAGCTTGATTCACTTTTCTTACCTACTTCCAAAAAGTGCAGATCTTCAGGGCGCAGACCTAGCTCGACTTGCTCACCACGTTTTAATGTATCGCTCGGTTTAGGTAGCAGTGATTCGCCAATACGGATTTGGCTGTCGCTCACCACAGAAGCCGGAATGAAGTTCATATTGCCAACAAAGTCTGCGACAAAGCGGGAGGCTGGGTTCTCGTAGATTTCTTGTGGTGTACCGACTTGCTCGATAACACCATGATTCATCACCACAATACGGTCTGCCATCGCCAGGGCTTCGTCCTGATCGTGTGTCACCATAATGGTAGTAATGCCAAGTTGGCGCTGTAGGCGGCGGATCTCTTCACGCAGGTGAGATCGCACTTTTGCATCCAAAGCAGACAGAGGTTCATCAAGCAGTAACAAACCTGGTGATAATGATAGGGCACGGGCAAGGGCAACACGCTGTTGCTGGCCGCCAGACAGCTGGTTCGGATATTTCACGCCGGAGTCTGGCAAGCCGATGACTTTCAGCCAATGGTTGACGGTATCGCTAACGGTTTTGTTGTCTTTCCCCTGGTTGCGCAGGCCAAGGCTGATATTTTCAGCAACGGTCAGGTTCGGGAATAGGGCGTAGGACTGAAAGACGATACCGAAGTCGCGCTTTTCCGGTGCAAGGTAAGTTGTTTCTTTTTCGCCCTGGGTGATCTTGCCTGAAGACGCCAGATCTAAGCCGGCAATGGCACGTAGCAAGGTGGTTTTACCGCAGCCCGATGGACCCAGGAAGCAAACAAATTCGCCTTTTTGGATATCAAGGGAAATGTCGTCCAGCGCGGTAAACTGTCCATATTGCTTGCTGACATTTTCAATCTTCAGATACGTTTCCATGGTTCTAACTCACTTGAATTGGTATATACCAAACATAGTTGCAGTCAGTTACAGTTAAATGACATGGATTTTACGAAAAAAAGAAACTTCATTTCTGGAAAAAAATTTCCGCTGGTTCATACTTAACCATTTCTGAATATCGCATTCTTTTGCCATGCTAAAAAAGAATTTGATTGGGATACCACTTTTTCATCTTGTCAAATTGATATTCTTATACCCAAGCTACCTCAAGATGCAGTTTCAGCGAGAATTTCTAAGCTTATAGACAAGGCATTGTTTTGAAGATCTAGTGGCTCTAAATCGAAAAACAATAACGCGGTATAGAAGCTTATAAAACTCGCCCTTCGGGAGGGTGTCAGCGCATTCACTCCCTCGTTGAAGCTATTTGAAAGGGAATGCCATTCCTGCATAGCTTCGCCTTGGATTGAATCCGCTGGTAACCCTCTGAGTTCTGCTTCTTGAGGTAACTTGGGTATAGATCTAGACTTTTATTCTATTCTTGTATTTTTTTGATTGAGGCAAAGCATCATGGAAAGAAAAATGTTGATCCGTAATATTTCTTATATGGAACGTGAGCTGTCAGAAATGAAAAAAGAACTGGCTAAGCTAGATGCTCAAAACGAGCAGCAAGAAGGGCTGGAAAGCCAAGAGAGAATGACATCTCGTCAACCTTATTTCCAGCTTTAATACCTTTAATTTAGATATATTGATACATCACATATTTAATTAGGTATAAAACAAAAATAGCGTGACAGTATTACCGTCACGCTTAGCGAATTACTTTTTTGTTCTATTCAATGAATGCTAATTAAGAGCGAGGCTCAGACTTAGCATCAAACTTATCAGACCAAGTCTTCAGGACATCTTCGCGGCTCACAGCCATCTTGCCGAAGTCCATATCAACCATCGCGTTTTCTACATCTGGGTAGTTCTTCACTTCTGCATTAATAGACTTGTGGCCAACAACAGGGTAGAACTCATTGTAAAGCTTGTTCGCTTGTTCAGAGATAGACCAGTCAACCAAGCGCTTGGCCGCATCAGACTCTGTGTTTACCAGGCCAACGGCTTCAGCTTCCCAGCCCACGCCACCTTTTGGCATGATGATATCGATTGGTGCGCCTTGGGTTTTCAGTGTTGCGCCACGGATAGCCATTGAAATACCGATAGCCACTTCGCCCATACCTGCCTGTACACAAGGCTTAGAGCCCGAGTGGGTGTAGTGTGCGATGTTGTCGTCCAGCTTTTCCATGTACTGCCAAGCTGCATCGTCACCCATAGATTGGATCCACGCTGATACTTGCATATAGCCAGTACCTGATGAAGCTGGGTTTGGCATTGCGATGTGGCCTTTGTACTCAGGCTTTAGCAGATCTTCCCAGCTTTCCGGCTTTGATAGGCCTTGTTGCTCAGCGACGATTTCGTTGAAACAGACGGCATTAAAGAAAGCATCGTTACCAAACCATGCTTTGTCATCTTGTGGGTCAACCAGGTTTGCACGGATTTGATCAAGACCTTCTGGCGTATATGGCTTCAGTACGCCTTCTTCTTTAAGGAGTGCCATTGAAGAACCCGCTAGGCCCCATACGACGTCAGCGTGTGGGTTACCTTTTTCTGCCAACAACTTAGCTGTCATAATACCGGTTGAGTCACGTACCCAGTTAATTTTGATATCTGGGTTAGCTTGCTCAAAACCGTTTTTGAATTTAGCCAGCATGTCAGTTTCGAAAGCGGTGTATACCGTTAGTTCCTCAGCAGCAAATGCAGAAGAAGCGGTAAGTGCAGCAATTGCAGTTAGAGGGGCAATCATCCAACGGTTTTTCATTTTGTCATCTCCATAAATATTTGGGTAACCAAACAAGAGTATTTAAGTAGGCTACTTGGTCTGTACCAGATTGTTTCGACATGGGAGATGCTAGGCACGAAATATGACACTTCAATGATTGTGATATTTCATTTTGCTAACAGTTTTGTTTGACCTTTTTGACAGTAAAAATTCAGACGTAAATAAAGGACAAGATAAAAAAGCAGAACAATATGAAGCTTTTGTTAATTGTTAGCTGAGGGGATTTACAGCGATCAGCCAAGATCGTTATAGTTCATCGCAACTGGTATAGTCCAAATTGGAATCAAGACAATGGAAAACTTGGATAATCAATATCTACTACTTACCCCAGGCCCGCTATCAACGAGCCGCACTGTTCGCGAAGCCATGTTAAAAGACTGGTGTACTTGGGATGACGAATACAACAAAGGCATTGTAGAAGTGATCCGCAAGCAGTTAGTGGAACTGGCTACAGATGTTGAAGGTTATACAAGTGTACTGATGCAAGGCAGTGGTACCGCATCAGTAGAAGCAACAATCGGTACTATTATTCCGCAAGGCGGCAAGCTGTTGGTGGTCAACAACGGTGCGTATGGCGAACGTATTGGCCAGATTGCACAGTACCTAAACATTGCACACACCATTATCGAGCTTGGTGAAGTTGCCCAGCCATCTGCTGTTCAAGTCGCAGAAATCCTAGACACTGATACAAGTATTACCCATGTGGCAATGGTGCACTGCGAAACCACAACAGGCATGTTGAATCCGGTCGAAGCGGTATGCGATGTGGTTAAGTCACGTAACAAGATCATGATCTTAGATGCTATGTCTAGCTTTGGCGGTATTCCTCTGGATATCGGTAAACTGGGGATCGACTTTATGATTAGCTCTGCCAACAAGTGTATTCAGGGTGTGCCTGGCTTTGGCTTTGTGATTGCCAAACAAGCTGAGCTGGAAAAGTGCGAAGGTCGTGCCCGCTCGCTGTCGCTGGATCTTTATGATCAGTGGCAGTGCATGGAGAAGAACCATGGCAAGTGGCGCTTTACTTCTCCAACCCACACCGTTCGTGCTTTCCACCAGGCAATGCAAGAGTTGCAAGAAGAAGGCGGTGTAGAAGCGCGCTACCAACGCTATGCATCAAACCAGCAGATTTTGGTCGCTGGAATGGAAAAGCTGGGCTTCAAATGCTTGCTGGATAAGTCGTTGCACTCGCCAATTATTACGTCTTTCTACTCGCCGGAAGCGGGGGAGTATGAGTTCAAGAAATTCTACAACCTTCTGAAAGAAAAAGGCTTTGTTATCTATCCAGGTAAAGTGTCGAACGCTGATTGCTTCCGTATCGGTAATATTGGTGATGTGCATAATGAAGATATGCATCGTTTGATTGATGCGATCGAATCTTCGATGTACTGGGCATAAGGGAAGTGTCATGACTGAGATTACGGCATCACAACAACACGGTTCAGCACTAACTGACCAATCTCTGCGTAGCGAAGGTGATACCAATATTACCCCAGCCCGTGTAGCTTGGACGAACAGCATTGCCGATCAAAAAACGCAGCAAATGCTGGAGGAAGACAGCAAGGTGTTTTTGCACCAGGCGATGTCGACGCCATGCTTGGATGCATTGGTTGGTGCCGATGGCATCTATATAGAAGATGCGGCTGGCAAGAAATACATGGATTTCCATGGCAACAATGTTCATCAGCTGGGTTATGGACATCCTCATGTTGTTGGCCGCATTCAACAACAGTTGGCGGAATTGCCGTTTTCGCCGCGCCGGTTTACCAACCAGACGGCAATTGATTGTGCCAAGAAGCTAACCGATATCGCTGGCGGTGATCTAGACCGAGTGCTTTTTGCCCCTGGCGGAACATCGGTGATTGGCATGGCGTTAAAGCTTGCTCGTTATGTCACCGGAAACTACAAGGTTGTGTCTTTGTGGGATTCATTCCACGGTGCGTCACTTGATGCCATTTCTGTCGGCGGCGAAGCATGTTTCCGTGAAGGCATGGGGCCATTGATGGCAGGTGTTGAGCGCATTCCCCCTGCGGTGAGCTATCGCGGTGCATTTCCATCGAATGACGGAAGCGATGTTCACTACGCTGATTACCTCGAATATGTGATCGAGAAAGAAGGGGGCATCGGTGCCTTTATTGCAGAGGGTATTCGCAATACCGATGTGCAGGTGCCGAGCAAGGCCTACTGGAAACGGATCCGTGAGATCTGCGATAAACACAATGTCATGCTGATCATCGATGATATCCCAAATGGCATGGGCCGTAGCGGGAACTGGTTCACCTACCAGGAGTTTGGTATTGAGCCGGACATTCTTTGTATCGGCAAAGGGCTTGGTGGTGGGGTAGTGCCGATTGCTGCCATGATCACCAAAGATAAATACAACACGGCATCACATGTTTCACTAGGTCACTACACGCATGAAAAGTCCCCGATAGGCTGTGCTGCTGCGCTGGCGACGATCGAAGTCATTGAACAGCAAAACTTGCTGGCCAAAGTGAAAGCTGATGAAGCGTACATGCGGGATCGTCTAGAAGGCATGAAACAGAAATACCCATTAATCGGTGACGTTCGCGGTGTTGGTTTGCTTTGGGGAGTAGAGTTGGTGACTTGTCGAGCTTCCAAAGAGCGGGCATTGAAGCAAGCCGAACAAGTTATGTATCGATGCCTTGAGTTAGGCATGAGTTTTAAAGTGTCACAGGGTAACGTATTGCAGCTAAGCCCGCCGTTGATCATAGAGCGCGAAGAGTTAGCACGTGCCATGGACATGGTCGAGCAAGCCATCAGTGAAGTACAAAGCCAATAGTTGAAGGCAATCAACCTCTATTAAACCATTATTGATATTCTGCTGGCCGCCAAACGTGTGCCAGCAGATAAATAGATTTAAAAGGAAGAGAAAAATGACTAAGCAAGTTCAGGCAGTGATCTTTGATTGGGCGGGTACCGTTGTCGATTTTGGCTCGTTTGCACCAACCACTATTTTTGTTGAAGCGTTCCGCCGTGAATATGATTTTGATATCTCATTGGCTGAAGCCCGTGTGCCTATGGGCCTAGGCAAGTGGGACCATATCAAAGCCGTTGGTGAGTTGCCTGAAGTGAGCAAGCGTTGGCAGGAAAAATTCGGCCAGACGATGCAAAAAGAAGACATCGATAAAATCTACCAAACATTCATGCCCCTTCAGATTGCCAAGGTCGGTGAACATGCCGATTTGATCCCAGGTGCTAAAGCGGTCATTGATGGCCTGCGCGAAGAAGGGGTCAAAATTGGTTCTTGTACGGGTTACCCGCGCGTTGTACTTGATGCGCTGATCCCAGCGGCGAAAGAAAAAGGCTACAGCCCAGACTGCTCAGTTGCAACGGATGATCTTGCTGTTGGCGGCCGTCCGGCACCTTACATGGTATTGCAAAACATGATTGAACTTGCAGTCACAGATGTAAAAGCCTGTATCAAAGTCGATGATTCAGTACCGGGGATTACCGAAGGTTTGAACGCAGGTATGTGGACAGTTGCACTACTGCTTTCTGGTAACGAGGCCGGTTTGACTCAAGCTGAGTTCGAGCAAGCTGACGAAGCGACACTAGCTGGTGCACGTGCAAAAGCTATCGATGCCTTTGCCCATTCTGGTGCACATTACCAAATCGATACCATTGCAGATTTACCTGAAGTGGTTGCTGATATCGAACGTCGTCTGGCGGCGGGTGAGCGCCCTTAACTGCGAATGTACAAAGTGTTCGCCAGAAAACAGCATTCATAACAATAACGAATTTGAACGAACAATACCTGAGAGACGCAAAATTGCTTGTGGTCATCTGGGGTATAAGTTGCCCTTTTGGTGCGGTCATACACCAAAAGGGCTTTTTTTGTGCAACGGTCTAAATTAACGCCCCATTTTAGTGCGATAAAGAAGAGGGAAACAAATAAATAAAAATTATTTTAATACTTTCAGTTGCTTATATTCATATATTTGTGGCGCATATATTGCTCATTACTTTTTGTCTGACATTGCGCTAGGGGGAGAGTATGAAAAAGGAAGCGATTACCGTTATTTTGGCTGGTGGAGTAGGTTCAAGGTTGTCACCATTAACTGACCACAGGGCCAAACCTGCTGTACCATTTGGCGGTAAATACCGCATCATCGACTTTACACTGACTAACTGCCTGCATTCTGGTTTACGAAGAGTGCTTGTGCTTACTCAGTATAAGTCTCATTCCTTGCAGAAACATTTGCGCGATGGTTGGTCGATCTTCAATCCTGAATTGGGCGAATACATTACTGCGGTACCGCCGCAGATGCGTACGGGTGAAAGTTGGTACCAAGGCACGGCAGATGCGATCTTTCAAAACCTCTACTTATTAACCCGCAGCGAAGCCAAATATGCTGTCGTGCTTTCTGGCGATCATATCTACCGGATGGACTACGAGCCAATGCTAAAGCAGCATGTTGAGAATGAAGCGGAATTAACTGTTGCTTGTATGGAAGTCCCCAAAGCGGAAGCCAATGCCTTTGGTGTCATGTCGATTGATGAATATCAAAGGGTCTATTCGTTTACCGAAAAACCTGAAAGCCCTCAGGCAATCCCCAATAATCCAGAGGCCTGTTTGGCTTCGATGGGTATCTATATTTTTTCAATGAAAGCATTGGAAGAAGCCTTGGAAAAAGATGCACTTAACCTGGAAAGCAGCCATGACTTCGGAAAAGATATTATCCCTGGCTTGATCGATGGTGAACGGGTGTATGCGTATCAGTTTGGCGGCTCGGCCGGCCGGGTTAGCCAAGATGCATACTGGCGTGATGTTGGAACCATTGACTCGTTCTATCAAGCAAATATGGACTTGCTGTCATACTACCCACCTATGGATTTGTACCAAAAAGAGTGGCCGATCCGTACGTATGAGCAGCAGTTACCGCCAGCGCGTACCGTATCATCCCCGGTGGGAAATGAAGGGATCTTCATCAACTCGATCATTTCCAATGGCGTCGCGATCAAAGGCGGATCAGCACAAAACTCAGTATTGTTCCCCAAAGTGAAAGTCGAGAATGCAGCCGTGGTGATAAACAGTATCGTTTTCGAGGGCGTCGTGATTGGTGAGGGAGCCCATGTTGAGAACTGTATTATTGATAAAGACGTTGTGATCCCTCCTGGAACTGAAATAGGGGTCAACCCTAAGCAGGATGCGGAGCGGTTTGTTATGTCTCCTAAAGGGGTTGTTGTTATTCCGTCAGATTATCAATTTTAATATCGATATTACATCAACAAATAAAGAAGCCGGCAAATATGCCGGTTTTTTTATGATGCGATAATGTTGCATTTATGTTTGCTGCAATTGGCTGTGGAAATAATTAATTCTGTCAATTATCACTATATGAAAATTATTTATTTATCAAGATAGTGATCACTATGTGCGGAACGTTTTATTGATGTTAATCAATTGTTTTGTGGTTATTTCCACCTTGATTTTTTGCTTGCAAAAAGCAGATCAAGGCCATATTTTCAGAAATTAGACATAGCTCATACTTAAGTTAGTCGTATAGTGGTTATTAGCTAACAGTATATTTAGCCAGATGCACATGAGTTATTAACAACAGTGGTAATGTTTCTAAAGGGATGAATATGGAAACATCAGTTGAATTCTCAAACCCAGATAATGTTGTATTTGATTACACAACATTTTTATCAGCATCATGCAAACAGAGAGTAACACTTGTCGATGCGCTTAAAGCGCTGATTCCAGCATTTGAAATTACATGGACTTCTTCAATGCCGCATGGAATGACAGACTCAGAGAAGTTGCAGTTGCAGGCACTTAAAGTGCTATCAACAAACATAAGTGACACGAACAACCTGATCCGTTTGCTGAGGCTTGCACGGGCAGAGCATATTGATGAGCTAATGATTAAGCTGCCTTATGCGCTAGAGGAAATTCAGCTCGTTGAGATTGAAAGCAAAGCTGCGTGCAAGATGATCAAGCTAGATGATGATGGAGAAGTACTTAGGGCGCATATGCTCTAAATCTTCAGTTGTTCAAGTTAAAGAACAAATCGTTCAGGTAAAAGAAAAGCCAGCGTAAGCTGGCTTTTGCATAGTTAAATCATGCCCTTCCAAAGCATTCCGACCGCAATACAAGCGGCTGCTGTCAGTAGGCTGGCTGCCGTCATTTCTTTGCCGACAAACGGGCGGGTTTGCTGCTCACGCTTAGCTTTTATATAAAAATACAGGCCTGGAAGATATAGCAAGGCAGAAAGGAGCAGGTAGTTAAGGCCAGATGCATATAACAGCCATAGACCGTACAAGCTGGCACAAAACCCGACAATAAACAGCGAGCCACGATCTTTACGTTCAATCGCTAGTTTCAGCGTGTAGGCCCCAACGAGGAAGTAAGGCACAAGGATCATCTCTGAAGCGATAGCCAGTAGGGTGTCATAGGTGCTGCCGGCAAACATGACAAAAATAAGGCTGACCTGAATACAGCCATTGGTCAGTAACAGTGAGTTGACTGGGCTGCCCGCATCATTTTGCTTGGCAAAGCTTTTAGGGAACATTTTATCCTTGGCGCCTAAGAAAGGTGCTTCAGAGGCGAGCACTGTCCAGCTGAGGAACGCACCACATACCGAAACTAGTAAGCCAGCACCGATAATGTATTTACCCCATGGGCCCAGGATCTCCGTTAGAACTTTGGCCATTGAAGGGTTCTGGTAGGTGGCGAGTTGCTCTGTACTTACCACGCCCATAGACAGCAAGGTCACGAATACATAGATAGTTAATGCAGTGAGCAGACCAAGAATCGTCGCACGACCGATATCTTTACGATTTCTAGCTCGGTTTGACACAACCACTGCACCTTCAATACCGATGAATACCCATACGGTGATCAACATGGTCCCTTTTACTTGGGATAGTAAATCGTGTTGCTTACCGAAATGCAGGCCTGTGAAATCAAACACGAAGGTATCCCAATGGAATGCGATAAGGGCAGAGAAAATAAACAGGAACAGCGGGATCAGCTTGGCACAGGTAGTGATCAAATTGATCATCGCAGCGGTTTGTACCCCGCGTAATACCAAGGCGTGAACCAGCCAAAGTAATACGGATGAGCCTATCACCGAAAGCCAGGTGTTACCGTCACCGAAAAGCACCATGTTTGGGCTATCGAACAGCATACCTAATGTACTGAATACGATGACTAAGTAAGAGACATTTGCCAGCATCGCACTAAGCCAATATCCCCAAGCCGAGCAGAAGCCGACAAAATCGCCAAAGCCAGCTTGGGCGTAGCCAAAGACACCGCTTTCGATTTCAGGCTTGAGTCGGGAAAGGTGCTGAAAGGATAAGGCAAGGAATATCATTCCGATACCTGTGATTGTCCAACCGATCATTACTGCTGCGGGGCTGGCAACAGCAGCCATATTCTGAGGAAGGCTGAATACACCTGCACCTATCATTGAGCCTATGACCAAGGCGGTTAGCGATCCTAATCCCAGTTTTTTATCCATTTTTACATCCGGTTATAACGACTGAATTTTTATAATTTTCAGGCGTATTATGATGGTTTTTTATGTTATTGCACGCTCAAAGTGATGTATCTCACGCAATTAATAGTTAATTACACCATTCATTGTACTGGATCAAAAAAGCCATCAGGCTTAATGATGGCTTTGTAAGTATAGGAAAGAATTACCTATTGGTTTCAGGGCATAAATCTGTGAGTGTGCTTGGTATTCAGTGATATGTGATACGTGATTTCTCATCACGGTTGATTACAAACGCAAAGCTTGCGCCCGCATCAGACGCATCGCGCATGGCATAACTTGCGAAGTGCTGGATATCACCTGTTGCTATAACTGCACTGCAGTTTCCACTGCGTAAAGCTTTTTCCATCAATTCCTGATCAGTCTTGCCTTTTTTGTTAGTTAGCACCAATACCTTGTTTAAATCAATGCCAGCACTTTTTAGCAAGTTTTTATCAACCACTGCATTCTGCCCAATGAACATGATCCAGCGGCTCTGTTGGCTTGCTTGCTTAAGGATTCGTAAGAAGTAGGCCAGTTGAGCTTGGCTCTCATCATTAAACGATACTTCAATCGGACAGCTTACTGTATGAGAAGCGGCATTGCCCTCGGCTGTAGCGTTAAATGTTGCTTTGTAGACCTGAGAAGCAGAAACCGTGTTTTGATGTTCAAAGTAAGCAGCCATAATCCATCATCCTCAAACAGTGTTTATTTATACATGCTGTATGTCTATACAGTAGTGTTAATCAGACGCTGTTGCAAGTGTTTTTATATTAAAAAATGAATATGGTGATGTGGTTGGACTCGGTTTATCGGTCAAATCGGTGTTAAATTATTGATTTTATAGTATTTATTGTTGTACTCAAAATGAGTTGCATGTTTTTCTAAAGAAGTAGAATTCGATTGGGGGTACAAAAATACAGCCATAACCAGTACTGTATACAGGTATTAACTACTGTATAAAGTCACTGGATATACAGTAGTAGGTAACAGATAAGAGAGTAATTGTGGAAGCTCACTTAGCAAGTTAGGTGAAAAATGAGTCAAAAGTGATGGATTTTTGCCACATTTCCTTGTTTGATGTGAAAACGACCGATTTTTCAATGTGATGGTGAAACAGCTCAAATAAATCATATAGATAAACAGGTATCATATCCCTGCAAGTAAAATAGCGCGTAAGAGGGTTAGGTCCTAACGGCGGTAGCGTGCCATTAGATCTTACCTAATGGGCTTTTGACGCCGCTGAAATGTGTGCCGACGACATGAGTATAAATTTGCGTTGTTTTTATATCTGAATGGCCGAGCAACTCTTGGATATTCCTTAGGTCTGTACCCGCTTCAAGCAAACGAGTTGCGAAAGAGTGCCTGAATGTATGGCAGTTCGCTTTCTTTAAAATTTTTGCTTTTTTGACCGCAGTGGCAATGTGCAGTTGAACACTGCGATCAGTTAGGTGGTGGCGCATCATTCTGCTTGAACGGGGATCTTTACTGATATTCTTTGCTGGGAAGAGATACTGCCAGCCTAGCGACTTTGCGTGATTAGGGTATTTAAGCTGTAAAGCGTAGGGCATGTATACTGCACCAAAAACATTCTTGATATCAAGTTGGTGTTGGACTGTAACTGATTCTATCTGTTGGTGAAGATCAGTCTGAATATGTGGTGATAATAAGGACTTTCTATCTTTATTCCCTTTACCGTTTCTTATAGTGACACTCAGACCATCAAAATTTATATCATTGATCCTAAGTCGAAGTGCTTCATTCACACGCAGTCCACTGCCGTACATTAATTGTGCAACAAGCCGATAAGGATATTGAAGCAAGCTAATGACTTCCATGGCTTCTTCATGGCTAAACACCTCTGGTAATTTTGTTGAGCGCTTCGAACGCTTGAAGTTTAATAAGCTTGTGTCTTGGTTGAGCATTTCTCTGCAGAGAAAGACTAATGCGTTCAAAGCTGTTTTTTGGGTGTTTGGGGCAACATTTTTAACTGTCACTAAGTGCTCAAGGAAAGGTTGGATGTCCTTCGCATTGATTTGGCTACGGTGTCGATATTTAGAGAAAAGGATAAAGCGCTTGATCCATCCTAGGTAGGCTTTTTCGGTTGAATAAGCCAGCCCCCTGGTACGAATGAAAGTGGTGACCTCGGTTAAAAATGGGCTTTTAATATTAGATAAAGGCTGTGGGATATCTCTCATATCATCATTGTGTTTATATACATGTATTCATGACTGTATGAACACATTTGGTACATGACTAAGAAATTTAGAAGAGAGTTCGCTTATTTGCTGCTGACATCACATTGCGTAGAAAATTTGTTGTTTGTTAGTATGTTAACTGAGATGGCTAGGGTGGGATATGCGAAATAACTTCGGAATAGAAGCGTACAAGGGATTGAAACGTCGTAACTTGTTGATTTACCTTTAGTTGGATAAGCGAAGTAATTACGTAAAATAAAATGTTATATTTAATTCGCATAGCAATTCTCAGGAAGAACGTTGAAAATTCTAAACATAATTATTCTCGGAATACTTATACTTACGTTACCCATAACTGCAATAGGAATACTTTTCGGGTTGGCGGGAAGTGCGTCCCATTTCATTATGATCATTTTGATTGGGTATATTGTAACAATTGTAACTGGTGTTCTAAGCTTTTTTTGGAAAGCATTCCGCTATTACCCACTAATCGGGTTGCTGTTAATTGCTATTGGTTTCAGCCTGGATCATCAATACTGGAAGCAACATAATATAGATTTGTGCTTAAAGCTAAGAGCAAACCCCTCTTGTATTGAAGATAATATCGGCTTCGATTGTTCGAACTTTGAAGGTCACAGTTTTTCGACTGGAAAAGGTATATGTAAGAATGTACCAGAAAAAATATAACAAATTACTTAACAGGGACTCCTAACGCTTGGCGACTTCAGTCGCAATTTTGGCTCTGTGTTTATGGCACAATATTCAAGTTGGGCGGAGCCGCGTTATCGCCCGTTAGTAAGGCGTTATATATATTTGGCTACGAATGGATATGTGAAATTATGGAATGTAAACAGTGTAGACTAGAAATTGATGAGCGGGCCAAGGTATGTCCGCATTGTCAAAGCCGTCAGGATTGGAGGTCACATTTACAATTTAGTAATGTGTTGCTAGCTTTATTAGTTGCCCTGATATCTGTTACTGGTGCAACCCTTCCGGTTGTAGCGGACTTTCTGTTGCCAAAGCGAGCTAACCCAGACATCTTACAACTTCACGTAAAAGATGATCGTTTGTCATTAATCGTAAGTAATAGTGGTTCTCTGGCAGCAGCTTTTAACGAAGCATATATAGAGTTAACAGTAGCGATTAACAATAATCCAAACACTACAAATACAATGACATTTCCTTTGAAAGTGCAAGATGGTTCGATAATCGTGCCTCCTGAAAATCTACATCAGCTAGACCTGATATTGCAGAACGATTTCCATGCATATGGCAACGATCGTACCGCTTTATATCGCGGCTATGTGATTTCTTGCGACTCGAAAATTAAGTTTGTTGGACTTGGCTCCGAGAATTTTGAGTTTGAGTACAAGGATCGCAAGCAGTGTAATAATATTTTGAATATGATTGAATCAAAATTCCCGTTTGAAGAGATAGTAAAATAAATATATATAACAAACTGTTTAAGAGTGATTCGCAACGCGTGGCATTTCTACTATGCGTTGGTTTTAGTGTTTAAGGTGGTATGCGGCGGCTTCGGTAATGCGTTGCTCACACCTTAACAGGGCGTTATGTTTACTTGTATTTCAAAGGCTTAAATGTCTTAGGCTCTAGTTCTTTGTCCCTTTGGCAATTTGTTCCGAGTAGACTCAGCAAATTCGCATTGTCGGCCTAAGCTCTTGAATCTCTCAGCCCGTAAAACATGCCAATGTTCGTGGGTTGCTTCATTGTCAGGTCGTGGCGGTCGGTTTCTTGTTTAACTGGCTCAAAGTCGCTTTTAGGTTCTTAGTCAATCAGCATTTCAACTTGGCAGTTGCCTCGGCAATTTTCTATTGTCTTGCGCTTTGGTTGGAAAGAAAGGGCGCTTGTTGAAAGAGAGCAGGGTTGCCTCATTGGGCAGGGAAGTGGAATTACTTGTTTTAGGTTGGTCGCCTTTGTCGGTCAAGTTGGTTTCACCCTTGTGGTTTGCTTCAGAAAACTAGTTAAAAATAGAAGTTCTTTCTCAAGTAAATCATATGTTTGTGGTAAAACATAACAAACAATTCAACAGTGATTCGCAACGCTTGGCGCTCTCACTTCGGGTTGAGCTTAGTGTTTACGGCGCAGTGGTTAAGTTCAGTGGCTGCGCTGCTCACACGTTAATTGGGCGTTATGGCTACAAATTGAGAATCAACGTATTCGAAACATATGATGAGCTATGTAAAGCTCATCATAGTTATTACATGATTAACCCTGAATAATTGTAACCTTACTATATTCTCTTAGTGCTCGACTTCCTTCTGAGCAGGTAAGGTTGATCAAGTAGTCATTAGTTGCTAGTAAATTTGCAGCTTCGGTCAGGCTATTAACAAGAGTTTTGTTTCTTGCTTTGTTGGTTGAGTTTCCATCAGTTGGAGAGCTGACTTTTTTATTGAGAACATATTGGCCTTCCGCATTGGCTTTTGCTGCAAACTCAAGCCCTTTGACTTTTCCACGAGTACCAATTGCGCTAATTTTTACAACATTTGTATATTTCATGTATGACCCACAACAGTTTTGGTTTCTGTTTGAGATCTTAGGGTTAGTTGTCTGCGTATTCAAATAAATATTATTTTATTACAATCAATGGTCTATGGCTGATGTTCAGGTTTTTATTTTTAAAATTAGTACTTTTTGTATGTAAATAGCGCCATTTTTCTCAAGCGAACGGTGGCGATGTGGCCATAACAAAAACATCAAGTTGACGCTTTTTACTGCGCATTTTTGGTATGGAGTTAGTTGCGCTTGGTGAGTTTAGTGGGGCGCAACTTATGTTAGGCGTTATGCCTCAAAGGAAAATCATGAAATCTAGCGACATAGTTGAAAACTGGAAACGTTTTGCTGCTGCAATCGACAAACTTGGTGGCGAAGTTCAATCACTATTTATAGATGAGCCAGCAACGAAGAAAGAAATAGCAATTCTTGAAGGTAAGCTTGGTTTCGAGTTGCCTCTATCTTTAAAGGAGGTATTACTTACCTTTTCAAAGAAAGTAGAGTTTCGTTGGTTCTTTCCTGATGGATATGAGCTTGATGGGGCTCTTTCACAAATATTCTCAGGTGATAGGCATTGGTCATTGGATTGGATAGTTCAGTTTAACGATGATAAGAACGGCTGGAAAGATGAAATGTTTCCAAACATGGATGATCCATATGATTTGGTTTGGCATAACAAGCTAGCTTTTCATGAGGTCGGTAATGGTGATTATTTAGCTATTGATTTGGCGCAGCCAGGTCGTGAACCAGTTATTTACTTGAGTCATGATGATGGCGAAGGGCATGGAATAGAACTAGCTGAAGATTTCAAAGAATTTCTCTTAGTATCTAGTCGCTTAGGCTGTGTGGGCGCAGAAGATTGGCAGTGGCTACCATTTACTGAAGCAAACAAGGGGTTCATAAATCCAGACTGTGAAAATGCAAAGAAATTCAGAGAGGCCTTGGGCGTTAAGGCATAACAAAACAATTAAGGTGATGCGTTACACTCGGCGGTTTTGGTATGGAGTTCAGTGCGCTTGGTTAGTTCAACGTGGCACACCTTATTGTAAGCGTTAAATGGATGGAAAAAATATTGAATAACGATGTTGGAATTGAAATTCTAGAATCATTGAAAGATATGAAGCCGGATCTCAATGAAAGAGATAATTTGTCTTTAATGCTTCACTTTGTAGTATTTGACACTCAACGAGCAATATTTGACTTAGTCAGGTTGAAGCACTTAGGTGCGGCGTCTGCCCTCCTGAGAGTTCTATTTGAAAGCCATATAAAAGCTGAGTGGTTAAAGGTGTGCGCTTCGGAAAAACAAGTAGAACAGTTTAAACGCGATAGTGTTAAATCAGCAAAAAATTCTAAGTATTCCATCAGCTTCCAAGAAATGATTGCCGATCTAGAGAATAAGAAACCACATCTCAAAGGTTCATTACAAGCTTTCAAAGATTATCATTGGAAAGGTCTAAATAGCTTTACACACTCAGGAAGTATGCAGTTGAACCAATTTCAACGGGGGCTTGCCGGAATAGAAGAAACGGGAAGTAATACAATTGATTTTGCTAACCGTTTTGCCATTAGCTCACTAGGCTCTGTTGGTGAACTACTGAAAGATACTAATGTACTTCAAAGACATATATCTTTGGCTGATCGCTTTCTGGGAATATCCATTTAACAAACAATTTAAGCAGATTAACAACGCTTGGCAATTTTGGTTTGAATTGGCTTTAGTGATTACGGCACAATGGTTTGGTTGGGTGGTAGCGTTGTTCACTACTTAATTGGGCGTTATGCATATAGTTGAAATGATCAGATTCTTGTACAGTTAAATTTGGAAGCAGGATATTTGTGAACCTCGTCCAGTTGTTCATTCGTGCTGTAAATTAAATCGATTGATACTTCGATGGCTCCACCAACTTGCTTGATCCTTAAGTTTCTTTGTTCTGTGCTAACATCTCCACTACTTAGTGTAGTGCTTCTTTGTAGCTTAATTTCGTAGTCAAGTTCACTACTGAAGGGATTCGCAATAAAGGCTTGCTCATCGATCGATATAATATCATATTCTGTATAGCTTGGCGTATATTGACCACTACCAACATTTCTCTTGAGCATTTTTTCACCTTGAAATATATAAGTGTCGATTAGTCCATTACTGTCTTTACAAGTAGTCATCCATGAAGCATGAGTAAAGGGAGAGAACAACAGTAAAAGTGTTAATAATCGCATAAATAGACACTAATTGAGGCTGAAAACCGCATTTTTACATCTAAAGTGTTCTATGGCAAAGATTCAATTGTAACCTGTTGTTAGCATAATAAGGCCATCAAGGGTGACGCATTACACTCGGCAGTTTTGGCTTGAAATTCAACTGGTTTGGTAAGCTCAGTGGGGCACACCTTAATGCGGATACATGGACTCCCCCGGTTGTCAACAACAGCGTCAGGTAATATAAGGTTTGGGACTGCCGCTCTACATTCGGTCTGTTTATTGGCTTTCTACGCCATGACCCTGATGACACTACGCGGTTGCGGTTCCTCATTCGTTAGAAGGCATCTACAGTGCCCGCCGCATTACCAGGTTTTCCCGCAAAAGGTCTGAACCTTACATCATCATTGGCTATTGCAATGACCCGGTGAAGTCAGCTATTCCGTTAGAAAACAATTTGGTTTTATAGTGGTTGATATTCGGTGTCGTTACTCAGTAGCGACCAGATAATTCGTGCGTTATTGGCTGCCAGAGCAACAATAGCACGCTTGAAGCCTCGCCGTTCGACTAGGTTTTTACACCATAAACTCAAGCGGTCGGTCTTGTTGCCGATGGCTGAAATAACTGCTCTAGCACCATGAACTAATAATGTCCGAAGGTATTTATCGCCTTTTTTGGTTATTCGGCCAAGTCTGGGTTTACCGCCGGTTGAGTATTGAGAAGGGACAAGCCCGAGCCAGGCAGCAAAATCGCGGCCTTTATCGAATTGCTCACCTTTACCAATACTGGCGATAACAGCAGTGGCAGTAATGGGGCCGATGCCAGCAACTTTCATTATTTTCTGCGCATTATGGCTACGAAAAACAAGCATGTTAAAGCAGTTTTCTTGGTCGGCAATACGTTGGTTGATGCTGAGTAAGTGATCGTAGCTATCGGAGAGGATAGCCCTTGCTAGATCAGGCAATTGATTTTCAGCATCTTCAAGTGCTTCTGGAATGGCGGTTTGTAACGCGTACCTGCCTTTAGGTGCGATGATGCCAAACTCGGCCAGCATTGCTCTTATTTGGTTAAGCAAGGCTGTTCGCTCATGAACCCAGTTATCACGAGCGCGATGTAGCAGCAGGATAGCTTGCTGCACAGGTGATTTGATTTTGACGAAGCGCGTTGAAGGGCGGGTGACAGCGACGCAAATAGCGACGGCATCGTTGAGATCGTTCTTGGCACCCGTCCTGAAAGGCGCCACATATTTGGATGCCATGATTCTCGTTGTATGGCCTAACTTGGCTAACTCACGCGCCCAATAGTGTGAAGCACCACAGGCCTCCATTCCTACAATAGCTGGCGATATATTGGCAAAGGTAGAAAGGACTTTTGACCGAGTTACTGTTTTATGGATCAGTCTCTTGCCATGCTCATCTTCGCCATGGATACTGAACGAATGTTTGGCTAAATCAATGTCATAAATTGATTGTGACATGGTGGCCTCCATGAAGTGTAGTCAGACTTACCAAGTGTGGCAGAGCCTGATGAGGGGGAGTCCATGTCATTCGTTATGGCGCAAGCCAGATTTTGAAGTCAGTCGCAGCGCTTTAATCACTATTCTCGATAAGTCGTGATATGGATTTGTAAACCTCCCCTATAAAGATGGTATCCCAAAGACTATCAGTGTGGGCAAGACCCACTCAACAGTACTGAGCAAAAGGAAAACGGTAACCTTGTATATTAGTGCTGATGGTGTTGTTGAAAAATCGTCTGAAGGAACATCTTCAAGCACTAAAAGAACAAAAAACAAGAACTAGTCGAACCTTACGGGCGATGTGTTTTTTGAAAGGAGAACAGTATGCGAGATTCTTTGCGAGAGCGAATAATATCAGTCTGCAGCAAGAAAATATCGCAGAAAGGAAACAATGTCGGTGTGTCTTTTTATGCTTTCTTTGCCAATAAGAATGATGATCCTGAATTGTTGATGGAGGCGGCGAATGGTGGATCCAGACACATGAACTCGATCACTTTGAAAAAGCAGTAAAAATTATGGCTATGGTTACTGATGGCAAGTAACTATGGTGAAGTTCCGTAGTTATTGAGGAGGAAATAACCTCTCTTCATCGTTTTTATTCCAGAGCGGGTATTGAGTCATCGCGATTGAATAAAGTGGGTTCTGGTAGTGAGAGGTTAACCAGCGCTGCAGGTTTGGGTAGGGCGCGTTTAAATACCACTTCTTATCTACACGAGAAAACTGGCGGATGAAGGGTAAAATGGCGTAATCAGCCAAACTTGGGCTATCAGCGATTAGGTATTCATGATCGTTTAAACGGCTTTCTAGTGTGGCTATAAATTGCTCGCATTGATTGCGGTGATATATTTCATTCTCATGGTGGTAACGGGCGGCGATTTTGTACCTATCTAGTTGTGGTACAAAGTTACTATCATTGCCACGTGCTAATGCCATCATAGCTAGTTGAATAGAGTAGGGGTGTCTGCGCAGTAGGAGATCATGCGGGTCGTTAATCTCAAGTGCCCACATCATTATATCTAGGCTTTCATCAATAACCGCTCCATCATTGCATACCAGTACAGGAACAGTACCTTTGGGGGAAGCAGTTAGCATTTCATCTGGAAAGTGGCTAGCGACGACATCACGCAACCTGACAGATTGATTGGCCATTATAATAGCGAGCCTTGCCCTTACGCAGTAGGGACACCGCCTAAGTGAGTAGAGTATAGGGAGTGACATGCAATATGCTCTGTGACTTGGATACCTTGTATAGATAAAGATTATAGCCGTTAAGTGCCATAGAGCTCTGCCTCAGTAAATAAGAGGCAGAGCTCTTGCCAGATTAATGGGCAATCTTGGCCTTTAGCTGGAGAAAAGTATCACTATGATGATCTTCCTTGCGGCAGATGCTGAGAAGATCGTCAATAAAGTGATAAAGCGCTCGCCGTTCGATCCTTTCGATTTGCTGTTGCTGCTGTGCGGTTAGCATGTGGTACATGCTTGCCGCACCAAAATCACCAAAAATAATGTTCCCCTCATCATCGAAGAGGGTGTTATGGGCATATAAGTCCCCATGACAGACTTGGTTTGTGTGCAAGTGCGTAAAAACCGCTTCCATTTGGGAAATGATTTTCTCAATTTCCTCAATACTTAGCGTGAAGCCTGGTGGAAAGGTGTCTCTAGTACAGCTTTTAAAGCAAGGGGGTAGCCCCAAGTTTTTGTAATGAGACGGGATCAGGTTCATGATTAGCGCTAGATAACTCTCTTCAACGACTTGCGCCAGAGACTGTACCAAATTGGGGTGGTTGCCCACTTTTAAACATGCTTGTAGTTCATCTTTTGGGTAGCCATCGCTGGTCACTTCGCCCTTGAAAACTTTCACTGCTATCTCATCAGGGAAGGCAGTTTGAGGTTGCTGCCATACCGCTTTAGAAATCACACCCGATGCGCCTTGCCCCAGCACTTGCTGTAATGAGAAGTCAGCAGACGAGACTGTTGGAACGGCTTGTATAGAGATATCCGTTTGACAGAATGGGTTGCCTGCAAAAGCAAACCAAGCAAGCTTGGGCAAGTTGAGCAACTGCTCAGGGCATTCTGTTAATGCATTGGCGGAAATACGCAATAGCTCCAGGTTATGTAACTGGGCCATGGTTTGCGGCAATGCCTTCAAGCGGTTGCCAGCCAATGCCAGTTTTTGCAGGCGTGGCCTTTCCCCTAGGGTGTCCGGTAGCGTTTCAATTTGGTTGCTGGTCAAGATCAGCCAGCGTAGCTTCGGGGGCAAAGAGTTGGCCGGAACGTGGCTAATCACATTGGATTTGAAGCCGATCATTTCCAAATTTGGACAGTGTCCAAGTACTTCAGGCAGGGATTCGAAGTTATTGTTGGAGGCAAAGAGAATTTTAAGCTTGTGCAGTTGGCTAAATTCATCAGGAAAAGCACTAAGCTGATTATCTGATAAATCGAGGATTTCTAAGCTATCTGCGAGCGTTAGGATTTCTTGTGGGAACTCGGTCAGGTTTTCGGCCAGTTTTAAGTGCTTGATACCTGCCAGTTCGCCTGATTTTAGCTGAGAAAGTGACTGCAAAATGATCAATCCATGCTGGGGTAGAAAGGAAAAAAGGCGAGTAGTCTACAAGAAAAGTGAATCCAATGGGTAGAGTTCACTTTTTTGGATCTAAATCAAGAAACAATAGCGCGGTATAGAAGCTTAGAAAACTCGTTCTCTGAATCCTGCACTTTGAGGTAACTTGGGTACATAGTTCACAAATAGCAAACGGGAAAAGAGTAGTTTCCCAATACTTGGCTTTACTGTATGTGTGTACGGAAAAGGAGTTTCCCGGTGACATTAGAAATATGGTTTTATTATGTGCTCGCTGTGTTGGTGTTAACCGCGTCGCCAGGCCCGAGTTCTTTGCTATGTATGACCAAGGGAGTGGTTTGTGGCTGGAGGGTGGGAGCTTATACCGCATTAGGTAGTTTGACTGCAATTACGGCTATCTTAACCCTGTCCTTTACAGGGTTAGGGATAATTATTTCCTCTTCTGAACTCATCTTTAATCTCATCAAATGGGTTGGGGCTGGTTATTTGGTTTATTTAGGAATAAAAGCCATATCATCCCAAGAACACAACATTGCAAGGCCATCCCTCACTGCCACAGAATCACCAAGTTTTGTCGCCCACTTTGTCAGTGGGTTTATCGTTGGGGCTAGCAACCCAAAAGCTATATTGTTTTTCACCGCTCTCTTTCCGCAATTTATCAACCCTTCAGAAGCGTTGTTTCTTCAATATACCGTTTTTGCTGCTACCTTCATTGTGTTCGAACTATCATGGTTATTGTTCTATGCGTATATGGGGGCAAAATCATCCAATTGGGTATTTGCATCGGGCAGAGCCAAACTCTTCAATCGTCTGACAGGCGGTGTTTTTATCGGAGCGGGTGCGTTACTTTCCACGACAAGTCGTACGTGATGATGACAATGTCACTATTATCGAGCCGGTTAATGTCTCTGGTTGCTCTCACTGCCAGCGCCAATAACTGAACCTTCGTCCTTTCACCTATAATGGAATTCTTCTGTATCTCTACGAAGGGTCCTATGAACACGTCTCTTGCTAGGGAGATGATGAAAGATATAACCGAAACAGGTATCTATGCGGGAAATCCTGCACGAAGTCTTAGAGAAACCCCATAGATTCACAGAAATTGGCTTGATAAAACAGCAGAGTACAAATACTGGCAATGACTTGAGGCGGTAATTTGTACTCTGAAGTTTTGTTTTACCCGTGGCTGGTTTCATAAGCGAAAGTAACTAGTTCACTTCTTCGACCTTCAGTGTTACATATCCTCGGTTATTACCATAGAACCCCCATGCATCATTGGGGAAACAATAGAGATATCCCGACTTCTTCACCTCTATCGTTGCTTCCGAACCGATACTGAATTGGCGGAGTGGGCAGTGTGTACCGTCTTTGTTGGGGTTGCCACCATTAGCGATTGCACCCATTAAGCAGAAGTAAGGCGCTTCTTCTACACGCTTAGTGAGAACAAAATTCGCATCTGGTTTATCGAGTAGCTTTTTATATAGCCTTTCTACAAAACCAAGGCCTTCACTGGCTATATGGGCGATTTCACCGAGGTAGAACCGGCCATCATTGGTTCCTGCTGGGCCGCAAGGAACACTTTTATCTACCCACTGACCAGTTGCTGTAAAGCGATAGCTTTTGCCTTCTTGCAGGTATATCCCAGTCCAAGACCATGGGTGTTTGGCATAGATATCAACTTCTATCGCGCTTCCTTCAGTGAAGGACTGTGTTAAGCGGTAGGGGCCTTGCTTAATCGGGGGCTTTGCACGTCTTTCAAGCGCTGACTCATGGAAGTCACGAGTTTGTTTTTCAAAGCACGGTATACTGCGAGGAGCTGTTACTAACACCTTCATAAATCCAACATGCGAATCATGAAGTTCCGCGGCATGGTTAGGCTGGATTTGTTTCAGCATGTCCTCGTGCCAAATAAGATCATCCGTAACATTTTTCAGTTCATTGATCATCCAGCTAAGGGCTGTATCTGAGAGCCCATCTTCTTTATATCCTCCCCCAATATCACTATGTACACCAGGGAACCATAATTGTTTCATTGATGGGTGGCTGTTGCCTTCCCATAACGTAGGGCTAAAGCTACCTCTTTGCTCATCTATGGCTACGGCATGTCTAGCATGCTCGACTCTTGAGCTGAGCTTAACATCATGGAACTGGTATTTCTTGGGGTTATCAAACAGATCAGCAACTGCTTTATCATTCGGCACGCCTAGTGCACCAACAGTATCCCAGACACCGAGGAAGAACACTGTGTTGGAATTATCATGAAACTCAATGTTATGGTGGGCTTTTAAAAAATCAGCCGATTCATCTTCTCTATATCCTTGGGTGTAAACCGTTTTTATTGTTTCGTCCCATTCTGCTTCATTGTGTTTGTGGAGTTTGACTATACCCAATTTGCAGATCATTCCAGCCAAGCTGCGTGCTGTGAAAGCGCCTCGGCTAAAGCCGGTTAAGATGATTTTATCGCCAACTTTATATTTGTCGGCTACCCATTGGTAGCAGTCACGAATGTCTTCTGAAATTCCGAAACCGAAAATACCACCAGTGAATTTATCTATTCCCCCCTCGGTACCGACACCAGCCTGGTAGCGCTTACGCTGAATGCCTGGCTTTTCAGATAGTACATCAAAGAGCTGTTTAACATTCGTTGGAGCAAGTTCTCCTTTGTCTCTGTTATCTGGATCATTCCAAGTGCCATCACAACACACAATTAAGTAAGCCATTTTACTCTCCTTGTTTTTGGGGGGAATGTACGGAAAGCTTAGTGGTTAAGATGTGCAACCGGTGTGATATTGGTTCAATATGTGATTTACAAGATTTGATGCAAATCAAAGCTAGGGTAGTTGTATCCCTGAATGATGATAAAAGTATTTATGTGGGAAGGGAGTACTTTCTTGAATAGGTAAGATTGGTGCGGAGGGAGGGACTTGAACCCTCACGTCCTTGCGGACACTAGCACCTGAAGCTAGCGCGTCTACCAATTCCGCCACCACCGCATGTCATCTTACTCATCAGTACCTATTTTAGCGCTGAGCGCTTGGAGCGAACAACGGGAATCGAACCCGTGTCATTAGCTTGGGAAGCTAAGGTAATACCATTATACGATGCTCGCGTATAAGTTACTGATTACAAACAAACGATAAGCTTGTATCGCTTTGCTCGCAATCTTATAAGATGAAATTTGCTACACCTATCACGCTTTGGTAGGCGTGATTAATGCGGTTGATTGTTTATTGAACAGCTCACATATTGTCAGCTAAATGCGCGTTACTCGTTAATGTGTTCGAGTAAATCAAAGGTATTTAACAAAAGATAGCGTTCTCATCGGGGGGATATACTGACTAACCTAGGCTAAGTTTACTTGGGTAGATCATTTCATTTTGATTCGGAGGGAGTGTGTATGGTTCGCCGTCATGCAACATCAATAGCGCTATTGCTGTTAAGTGGGGTTTTATTGGTTGGCTGTAATGATTCTGCTGAGCCAATGGCAGGAGCCGATGAAGATGAGCATGGGTGCAAAAGCTCCGCTGGATACCGTTGGTGTGCCAAAACAAAGCAATGTGAGCGCCCATGGGAATTAGCCGAACAACAGGGCTTTGATAACACCGAAGAAGCCTATGCGCTCTATTGTGCTGCTGAAGAGGAAAATGACTTTGGCTAACAAAATTAATAGGCTTTGTTATGACTATTTTTACAAATAAAAACGCCCTGCTAATGCGGGGCGTTTTTATTTGTAAAATAATCAGCAAGATTATGCCCTTCTATAAGTTTTGGTCTAATTATTTATATAGGTGTGCATGTGTATATGGATGTGCAAAAAATTAAACATTGCTGTTTAGGTATGGTTGTTTTGTAAATTCGGTCTTCGAATTTGCATGGAGATAGTTTGATATTGCTCTGTATTCTAAAAAAGAATTGTTACATTTGGTAATTTTTTGTGATTTATTGACTGGATTGTTATTTATTTTCGACTTTTTACGTGCACGACACAGGGAGATAAAAATGAGTCACTCAGAGACCGAACTAAAAAACCTCAATCGCCGGCAATTTTTGAAAACAACAACTGGGCTAGCGATTGCAGGGGCAGGCAGTGCAGTATTTAGTGGGCAGGCATTAGCTGCTGATGATTTAACCGACTGGCAGTCTCTAAAACTAAACAGCAAGGATGAAGAATTTTGGCGAGAAGTACGGCGTCAATTTATCCTCGACCGAAATTCAACTTATATGAACATTGGAACCACTGGCTCAATGCCGAAACCTGTTTTGCAGGCATTTCACGAAAATAACAAAACGGTAGCTAAGCATCCATGGGATATGGAAGGAAAGTTTGGGGGCTGGCCTTATGTTTCAGAAATGGTTGAAGATGTCGCAGCAGGTTTTGGCGCTGATCCTCATGAAATTATTTTAAGCCGCAATACCACAGATGGTATGTGTTCGATCATCAATGGCCTACACTTTGAGCCCGGAGATGTCATTCTCACTACACACCATGAACATGTTGCTGCCACATCACCATTGAATGTGGTCAAACAACGATTTGGCGTTGAAGTCGTTGAAATTGAGCTACCTGTTTATACCGGTACAGAAAAGGTCACAGAGCAAGATTATGTGAAAGCCTTCAGGGCAGCATTGAATGAGTATGACAATGTAAGGTTGATTACATTCTCTCATATTACCTATAAAACCGGTACACGGTTGCCGGCGAAGAAAATATGTAAGCTTGCGAGCGATTACAAGGTGCCTACGTTGGTCGATGGTGCTCATACCATAGGCATGATGGATCTAGACTTCCACGACATGGACTGTGATTTTTATGCGGGTTCTGGGCACAAGTGGCAGTGTGGACCTGGGGCGACAGGGATCTTGTATGTGCGCGACAATGCAAACCGTTTGGATGATTACTGGTCAGATCGAGAAAATCCGCTTTGGTATATCAATTCCTCGCTTTCTCATGCTGGCTACCTAGGTACCCAGCTGCAGATGCAATATATAGGCAATGACAATTATCCGGCAAAACAAGCCTTGGCTGATAGTTGCAAAATGTGGGATGAAATTGGTCGTCGCCGTATTGAATCGCGCATTCTGTCTTTGAGCAAGCTTTGCAAAGCCTTGCTATCAGAGGCATTACCCCAAGCACTGGTATTCTCCCCTGATGTTAAAGGGCTAGATAGCGGGCTTACGACGTTCAACCCGTTCCCATTTAACGCTAGCGATAGCGAGCGACTGACAGAGTTCAGGGACAGGCTGCGGGAAGAGTATGGATACATCATTCGTACTACTGACTTCAAGCTATATAAAGACGATGCAGAGTCTACCTATGCATTGCGTATATCAACTCACTTATTCCACAACGAGAGAGATGTAAAAGGGTTAGTGAAAGCGATTAAGCATCTATACGAAGTGATGGCTTAACGACAACGCCCAGTTTACTGGGCGTTTATCCCTAATCAAGAAAGAAGGTAGGGCTTAATGACACGTACAAAGCAATCTTTTAAGGCACTTGTAGCAGTTACGACGCTTGCTAGTGGGTTAGTTTTTAGTGGCTATGTTGCAGCTGAGGATCTTGCTGACATCAAGGAGCGTGGCGTTCTTAGGCATATCGGTGTGCCGTACGCGAATTTCGTTTCTTACATTAAAACAGATGATTTTGAATCCCTCAGTGGGCTGGATGTCGATATCGTGAAAGGGTTTGCGAAATCTCTAGGTGTTGATTATGAGTATATACCTGCCCAGTGGAACAGTGTGGTAGGAAAGCTGACAGGGCAAGATGTGCTTTATGCCAATAATCAATTCGAATGGGGGCAGATAAAGCCAATTGAAGGAGACATTATCGCCAATGGTGCAACAGTGCTAGATTGGCGAGAAGAGTTAGTCGATTTTTCTGATGACTATTTTCCTTCAGCGGTATGGCTGGTGGCTCGTGAAGACTCTTCTCTACAGCCCATTAAGCCAACGGGTAACATTGATGACGATATTCGGCTTGTAAAAAGCCTGATTGGAAACAAAGATGTGCTGGCAATGGAGTACTCTTGTCTTGATCCTAACTTGTACAAACTTTATGAAACCGGGGCAAATATCATTCTTCCTGAGCCTGGGCGAAAATTAAATGAGATGGTACCGGCGATTTTAAATAATGATGCGGAAACGACATTATTAGATGTGGCAGATACCTTAATTGCGTTAGAAAAATGGCCGGGAGAGATAAAAGTTATTGGGCCAATATCACAAGAACAGAGAATGGCAGCAGCTTTTAGGAAAGATAGCCCCGAGTTACGTCATGCATTTAACCAATACTTAACTAAGATTAGAAAAGATGGAACGTATCAGACCCTTATAGAAAAGCATTACCCATCGGTTTTCTATTTCTATGGCGATTATTTTCGGGAAAGCAATGAAGCTGATTTATGAAGAAATGGATACAAAAGCGATCAAGCAGTAATCTGATTATACTCGCCGCAGTATTGCTGGCGGCATACTTGATTTTGATACTAGCTGTGACCAACCTTGGTCAAACCAGGTTGAATGAATCGCAGCACCGCGAAATGACGCTTAAAGTAGAAAGCTATGCCAGCTTGCTGGAGTATTTCTTTACCGTCTCCAGTGAAGAGATTGCCGATTTTGCCTCGAATAGATCTATGTCGACGTTCTTTGCCAACCTTGCATCAGGCATGTCGATGGAATATGGCCTTGGGGCAAGCCTGTTGAAGCTCGACTATGAGCTGGATAAATTGATTGAAACCAAGTTAATCAATGGGGTACCTGTATATGAACGTTTTATCCTGAGCAGTTTTGACGGCTCAGTGATTGTCGATACAGCAGAAAAAATTAGTAAGCATATTGATACCAAGCGCTTTAATAACACTGGCGGAGTCGAGCATGTATTGCATGCGAGCCATGAGCCGAAAACCCCGCACATTGAAATATACAAAACTGTCTATTATTCTGGGCGTCCTGTTGGGTATTTAATTGCCGATGTAAATATATCGGTAATTATTGAGCAGCTAACTGCGCAGGAATATGAAGGCAGTAGAAGTAGAATGATGCTCTCTACGGAAAGTGATGACATATTGGTTTGGGACTCTATATCTAACGATGTTTTTGAAAGCTCAGATATTGTCTTTTTTGAAATACCGATAGAAAAAACACCCTATTATTTAAAAGGTTGGTTTTCCCCAGTTAATGAGAAAGATATTTTTACTTCTGGATGGTTCGTTGCAGGTATATCTTTTCTGGCTGTACCTGTGATTATCGGCGTTTTTTATACCTTTAATATAAATAGCGCAAATATTATTTTAAAAACGAAGTTTGAAGAATCGCACAAGCAACAGCGCTTACTCGCGGTACAGAATGAACGGTTGATGGAAGAGGTCGACCGGAGAAAAGCCTCTGAGCAGAAATTGGCCTATCAAGCCACCCATGATGTACTGACTGGTCTGCCTAACCGCAAATACGGTAATGAACAGCTAGAGCGTATTATCGCTAATGCTGCTAACCATGATCATAATGTGCTGGTAATGTTTATTGACCTCGATAATTTCAAGCAGATCAATGACACATTGGGGCATATGGCGGGTGATTATATCCTAACCGAAGGGAGCCAACGCCTATTGTCTGTGGTGGGCGAGTCAGCGGAGTTGGCAAGACTGGGAGGGGATGAGTTTTTACTGATTATTCCAAACCTGAGTAGTGAAGAATACGCGCAAGCTTTGTCCGCGGCGATACTCTCCTTGTTTGAGCGGCCGTTTATCTGGAATAACCAAGAGTTCTTTATTACTACCAGTATTGGGATGTCTATTTACCCATTGGACGGTGCCAACACCCACCAGTTGCTAGCTGCAGCAGATACAGCCATGTACCGGGTTAAACAGGATGGGCGTAATGCTTACCGATTCTATGATGCGAGTATGATGACGGATGTGCAGCGCTCATTAGATCTTGACGGTAGGCTTCGTCAAGCGATTAAGAATAACCAGATAGTCATGCATTACCAGCCGATATTTGATTTGAAGACAAATCAAATCGTCGGTGCCGAAGCATTGATGCGCTGGGAAGATGAGAAGTATGGCTTTGTTCCACCCGATGAATTCATTGTGCTGGCTGAGAAAAATGGTTTGATCCACCGGTTAGGTGAAATCGCTATTTCCCAGGCTTGTGAGAGTGCAGCGCGCTGGCAGAGTATTCTCCCTATCAATATGTCGATTAACTTCTCAAGTGTGCAGTTCAAGTACTGTGACAAGTTATCGGCTCAAATTGAAAAAGGACTAACCCGATCAGGGCTTCCGCCTAGTAAGCTCGATATAGAAGTGACAGAGAGCCTGCTTTTCGACCACACACAAGAGGCTGTGACTTTGCTGAATGCGCTTCGCCGTCGCGACGTAGAGTTAACCATCGATGACTTCGGAACGGGTTATTCAGCCTTGAGCTATTTGCAAAAGTTCCCTTTCGACAAACTAAAGATCGATAGGTCGTTCTTGGTCGATATTGATAACAATGCATCGAATCGCGAGCTGGTGAATGCGATTATCGCAATGGCGAAGGCGTTGAATATCCGTGTAGTTGCTGAAGGGGTCGAGACCCAATGGCACACAGAGTATCTGCTGGAGCATGGCTGTGATTACGGGCAAGGCTACTATTTCAGCAAGCCTTTACCTGCCGATGAGTTTGAGTCACTGCTGGCAAAGTCGCGCGTGCCTCAATCAGTGGCTTAAACTCGCTGCCTGCCAGAAATTCTATCAACGGCAGAGGGCATGGTGTGCTCTCTGCGCTGATAGGAGTTACCGTTATCGTGGCGGCTACCGCTATAGTTTTTCTACGTTACAGCTTTTCTAGTTTAAAGTGCTCACGAGGCTCAACAATTTCGCTTTGTGCTGCGATGGTTTGAAGCTCCCATTCGCCACGCTGTGAAGTTGTTTTCAATACGGCATAGCACGCATCGTTACAGTGGCTGAAAGCCTCTTCAGCATTGCCTTTGGCGAGGTATTGGCCGGTAAATAGCGCTGAAATTAAATCACCAACGCCAACAGGCTGTTTGTCGAATTCCAGGTGAGGACGTTGCGCTAACCAGCAGCCCTCTTGTGTCGCAAGCATCATTGAGAATTTTTCGCTTGAAACACTGTGAAGGTGTTTAACCAACACCATCTTAGGGCCTTTTTCCAAAGCAATCTGGCATGCCTTAATGGCATCGTCCAGGGAGTTTATTTCCATTCCAGCAAACTGACTTAGCTCAAACTGATTAGGCACAATGATGTCGGCCATAGGCATTAGGGTATTGATAAGATTATCCGCGATACCAGGGGCAACAATACAGCCTTTGTCTGGAGCGCCCATCACAGGATCACAAACATATAATGCACTTGGGTTGGCCGCTTTGACCTTGTTGACTGTTTCTTGAATAGCCAGGCACTGCTCAGCGCTACCTTGATAGCCGCTTAGAACAGCTTCGCAGTTCTCTAACTGACCAATCGCTTCCATGCCGGATACTAGGTTGGTGATGTCTTCTGCAGCGAAAGCACGCCCGGTCCAACCTTCTTTATATTGGGTATGGTTTGAAAATTGAACCGTGTGGATTGGCCAAACTTCAAACCCCATGCGCTGAAGTGGAAAAACGGCTGAGCTGTTTCCTGCGTGCCCATAAACGACATGTGACTGAACAGAAAGAATACCTTTCATTATTTTAATCCTGTTGGGGTATGTATACGAGGTCGATAATAATGTGACAAGCCGCTTATCACAATGTATTAATAAGAAAGCTTGGATAGAGGGTTGCTGGTTATCCTTGCTAGGTAAGCTATGTCATGTCAAATTGGTTTATATTTGAACAGCGTTATGGGCTGGAAGCGGAGGGAAGGAGTTTACATGGATGTTCAGGAAATAGTGACAACCGCAGAGGTTGAACAGGGCTTAATTGATATTTTAATTGAATGTGTAAATGACGGAGCCTCTATCGGTTTTTTACCTCCAATAAAGAAAGTGGAAGCCATTTCTTACTGGCACAATGTTGATGCTGAACTTACGAGGGGGGAGCGGCGCCTGTTTATAGCTACAGACGGTGATAAAGTGGTGGGTGTCGTACAATTAGCATTATGCCAAAAAGCCAATGGCATCCATCGGGCAGAAATTGAAAAGCTAATGGTACTGCCACAGCAAAGAGGTAAAGGATGTGGGCGAGCCTTAATGGCCGCTGTGGAAAATGCCGCTATTAAGTTAGGTAGGAGTTTATTGGTTTTAGATACCCGAAAAGGAGATGTGGCTTCAAAACTGTATGTTCAGATGGGGTTTGAGTTTGCGGGTGAAATTCCGAATTTTGCGATAAGTACCAATGGCGGCCTAGACGCAACGCTGCTTTTTTATAAGCAACTGCAATAGAGAATTTGAACTTATATAGAACAATCCCTCGGTATCTATTCTTAATGGCCAGCTATGCCTGTCCATACTGATTTCATGATAGATATGGCCTTGTCACTTCCTCTTGTCTATTCACCTTGTCACTACACCTCATCAATTCACTTTATTAAGGAGTTGTGGCTAATAAATAGCCACAACTCCTGTTGTATAAAATATTCATCATACAATACGGCCTGTTTGAGCAGTCCTAACCGTTATTAATGTCTTTATTATTTCTTTCTTAATCAGCTGCTTATTGGCGTTTTTATATCAATATCACATATATGCAAAAAAGTGCGTCAAGCATAGGTGGTTTGTTGAATAAGTTGCTTTTGATCATGAAATTTTAAGTTGTAAATTGCTAGTTTGTGCAGTGCATAATATTGAAGGAGTATAATATGCAAGACGCAAATTCTAGATTCCCTTTTATCGCTAGAGTTCTTATCTTAAGGCAGTTTCTCTGGGGTGCAGCATTCTACGGCACCTACGTACTACTGACGAAGTTTTTTCTTGATGAGCTAAATTATAGCGAAGCAGAAACCATTATGATGATGGGTGCTTTCGGCGCTGTGGGGCCGGTTTTTTCAGCTGTTGGCGGCTTTGTTGCTGACCGATACATTGGTTCATTTCGTGCGGTATATATTGGCTACACCACATACACCATAGGTTTCTTTATATTAGGTACAGGTGCAAGTTCGCTGAATGTGCCATTGAGTATTTTTGCTATTGCCCTAATCGGCTATGCAAGGGGACTTTCAGCTACTAGCCCAACAGTCCTATTGGGTAATTCCTATGCTGCGGATAACCGAGACTCGTTCCAGCAGGGTTTGACGGTTAACTATTCCATTAATAACTTAGGTTCTTTTTCATCAAAATACCTGTTCCCATTCATGGTGGCGTTTTTAGCGTATCAAGGAAACTTTTATATTGCGTCTGGGTTAATGTCTATTACCTTGGTTCTATTCGTGCTATTTCGTGATCGTTTGATTGCGGTGGGTAATGATATTGACCGTCGGCCTGTGTCTATGAAAGTGTGGGGGGCTTTTGTACTCGGCTCTGCAGTTATGCTGGGTTTAGTGTTCTGGGTATTCTCGAACCTCGATGAAGGTAAATACCTGCTGTATGCACTGGGTGCTGGCGCTATTGGTTATTTCATTTTTGAAATCACCCGAGCTAGCACCGCGTTCAAATACAAAATGTGCGGGGTGTTGATCCTTATTTTCATCATGATCGTGTTCTACTTCTACTACGGCCAGATGCTGACATCGATGAACATCTACGCGATTAACCTAATGGGTGACCACCTATTTGGCTTGATCCCAATTCGCCCTGAGTCCAATGCCGCGTTTAACCCACTATGGTGCTTTGTATTGGGTGGTCCGGTCATCTTCATTTATGGTTGGCTTGAGAAAAAAGGCATTTCTCCATCCATTCCAACTAAGTTCGCAGCGGCGTTTATTTTCAGTGCGATTGCGTTCTCATTGCTAGGTTTGTCTACTAGTTTTGTAGGTGAAAACGGTAAGATCTCTGCGGATTGGATCCTGTGGGTGCACTTCTTCCAGTCTTTGGCTGAGTTGATTGTTGGTGCTCTGGGTGCTGGCTTTATTTTCGAGATGGTGCCACGCTATTTGTCTGCATTCTCAATCGGTCTGCGTTCGGTCGCACTATCACTCAGTGGAATTTTAGCCGCGGTTATCTCCACCAAAATTGCACTGCCAAAAGATGTTGAGCTCACTCAAGAGCTAATCGAAAGTGTTTACGCGAGCTACTTCTTCAACCTTGCTATATTGGCTGTTGTTATGGCATTCGTAACCTTGGCGCTTTCCAAAGTGATCACCAAGCTGATCCGAAAAGGTGAAGAATTAGAGAAGGAAAAAGAAGCCAAATCACTGACACCTCAGCATTGATTCTGATATTGCGGAGTCCGATTTAGTAGAGGCTGAATGAGTACAGTCTGACTATTCGATAGAAGCTTTCTAAAAGCCAAAACGCCAGCTGATCGCTGGCGTTTTTTTGCTTAGGAGAGGGCGGCTACCTATTAAGCGTTTGAATAGGATTTTACCACTTGTACTATCAAGCGAATTGGTGTGATATTAATCGTATGAAAACACACGGGATAGTGGAGGGTGTGTGAAAAAAGTTATGCTAGCCGCAGTACTTGGTACTGTGATGTTGACGGGGTGTGGAGAGGAACTGGAAATTACCGCACAACCAGTCAAAAATGTTGATGATGTGAAATACCACGATGGAAATGTGGATGTGTATTGCCTGACTGGGATCTGCCAGTTTGAGTTATCGTCCAATAAAGATGTGGATTTGACCGTCACTATGCATTACAGCGAGTCACGCTCTTTTGACAAGATTGAAGGGGTCAGTGTGACTGGCCGCGGTGGTTCAACAGTACAGATGCAAGGCGGAAAAAGCTTTCAATTATCATTGGAAGGCAATCAAACACCCAGCGCTATTCAAGTCGTCGATTACTACCGTAATTAATTGACTATTGTTGATTTAGCTTGCGTTTGTGCCGATTAGAAGCATTCGGTGCCGGTTTTACTGGTACCGGCTTTTTGCCTGCCACTAAATGGCGAATAGCAAGGATAGGGTGGTGATAGAGCATTTTCGGGCCACTGTAGCGCATGATGGTGCGTGATTGCTCTTTGTAATCAGCCTTGTAGCAATGTATCGGGCACAATTTGCAAGTAGGTTTACCTTCCCCGTACGGGCAGCGATCAAGTTTTGTCAGTGCATAGGCTAAGAAGTCGACGCACTTTTCACATAAACCTGGTACTTTGTGATGATCGCGGCAGTAGATCTTCACCATCGCCTCAATCGTTTTATATTCTGTCTTTAGACTGCCGGTTAAGACAGTGGCGTCTATTTTGTGGTCATTCATGGTCACATCTCTTACTTCGAGCCAAGGCGAAATCAATAAAGTTACATTTAAAATGTAACTTATTGGCAAGGTGAAAAATATGACATAAGTCGTCATTTTCCTTATAAATGCCCTCAATCTTGTTAAGAGAACGAAAAAATTACAGATTTCTGCCAAGAATACCCCTTGGGTGGGTTGATTTCGGCGTGTATGAGCAGTAGTATCCGCACCTCTTTTTTTGTGGTGGTGTATATGAGCAGATTTGAGTGCCTAGAAAGAATCGTCGAAGAATATCGTAAGAAAGTTCGCGACGCGGAGTTTAATAAACAGAATGACAGTGAAGTCGCTAAAGTGTTGGTTCTGCTTGTTGGAAACTCTATGTTCAACTTGGCAGATGAATTTGCAGATTGGGTAAATCGTGGTGGTGACCGTAGCTACGGCGGTAAGTTTTTCGTATCTAAGCAGCTTATGACGTTGCTTGAGCCGGTAACTTTCCGTGGTGTAACTGTTCGCCGTGACTCGATTAAGCTATTCCGAATTTCATAATTCGCTAGCATTTATCGTTTATTCAATGACTCTCATAAAAGAAAATTGAAGAACAGATTTTATACCACGCTACATAAATCGTTGTTCGGCGTTACTGTTTAAAATGCTTGCTTGCCTCGGCAATGACAAATATTTTTCCGGCGTAACACCCAAACAGGGACTTATACCAGATTGGTATTAGCTGGGTTTGCCTTTGAAATCTAGCTAACGGGAAAAGGTGCTTCGGCACCTTTTTTTGTATTCAAAGCCTGTGTGTTTGTTGTGCGTTGTGTTCGTTTTCTGTGCTTCGCTGTGGCCGGTTATCTTTACTATCAATACCAAGGCTCGTGTTGTTAGGTAAACGCTCGTCTCAACGCTTTACAGGCCTATTTATCGCTCCGTTTATGGATGCACCGGTGGTATAAGTTGGATTAGCCATATCTAGCCAAGTCTGATATAAAGCCCACAGTCAGTTTAAAAAAGAGAAAATGATCAATGGATGCAGAGTTTTGGCATAGCCGCTGGGCGGAAAACCGAATTGGTTTCCACCTTGATGACACTAACCCAATGCTTGAGAAATACTGGCAAGAAGTACAACCTACTTATGAAGATTCGGTATTGGTACCTATGTGCGGTAAGTCAGTTGATTTGACCTGGCTTGCGACTAAGCACGAAAAAGTAGTGGGCATCGAGCTGAGTGAGATTGCCGTTCGTGCTTTCTTTGCTGAACACTTTTACACCCCGATGGTGATCCCTGTGGGGAACGGCCAATCAATCTATGAGTTTGATGAAATTACCATCCACTGTGGTGATTACTTTACTGCCAACGTCGATCCGGTCGATATCGTCTACGATCGTGCAGCACTGATCGCGATGCCCCAGGAAATGCGTCAAAGCTATGTGCAGAAGTTACTCTCAATGGTGAAGCCGGGCGGCCGTATTTTGCTTATCACCTTGGATTACCCACAGCACGAAATGGACGGCCCTCCATTCTCTGTCGTAAAAGATGAAATTGAAGCCCTTTTTTCCGGCTGTGAAATCCGCCACTTGGCCCGTGATGATGCTGATGAAACACACCCTCGCCGTAAGCGTGGACTGACGCGTTTTGCGGAAGAGGCGTGGTTGATCAAAGCTTCTTGATCAAAAAGCTTTCCTGATTAAAAAAGGAGCCATCAGGCTGTCTCTTGATCACATCTCATCAGAGGTAAAGGATTGGGCTATAAGGTATCCTTCTTGAATTGCTGCTAATTTATACCAGCCTCGCCATAGGGCGGCCCAACCGGGCCGCCCTGTTCGCTTACTGTCATACCATCCGCCTAGCCTTGCTAATGTAACTCGAGCCCATTTCAGATCTGGAGCTGTTGTTGGTAAGGGCTTATTTTCTTGTTTGACCCATAATAATTTCCAGCATATTCCGGGTAGAACAGACTCACAGCTACTGGTTTCTTGTCCGCGGCTTTCTGCTCTAAGTTGTAACAAGCGGATAGCGATAAACGCTTGAATGACGGCAACTCTCTCCAGGTTGTCCTTTGATTGAAGTTGCAGTGCTTCGACATCGGTTCCATCACTTTTCCACGCCTTGTGGAACTCTTCAACCAACCAGCGCTGTTCGTAGTAACTGATTATCTCCTGGGCTTTCGCTAACGTTGTCACTGGCTCTGAAGTCAGTAAGTGCCACTCCAATTTTTCGTTGTTGTCACCTCGCTCTTTACAACCAACATAATACAGAGAAAGTGACTTGCCACACTTATTGGCTGGAACCTTAATCGTAATAGGAGCAAAGCATACATCTAATGTTGCTTTACGCGCTTTGCGACCACCCCGTTGAGCAATATGGACAGTTCGTTGTCCCGATGGGGATAACTCCTTTGCATAATCATGGAGCTTATAACCACTTTCCTCAATGCAGCGACTATAGGTCGAGCGCACAACAAAACGCTGCTGGTTGGTCAGCTTGTAATGTAAGTATTCGTAGATGTCTGACTCCCTATCACACACTGAAATGACTCGGGCTTGGAGTTGACCTAAACGTTCAGACATTGCGGTTGATGCCTGTTGCCACTTGAAGGTCTCCTTCTCTTCATACGGTCGCTTGGCGAACTTATGTCCCCGGCCTCGAGTCGCAATATCCCTCGTCCACCGCTGTTGTTCGATTAGCCCCACAACCTTTTGCTCGCGTGGTGCAAACAACAGAACAGAGTGAGCTAGCATCCCCCGGGTTCGATTTCCCGAGTTCACGTGACCAAGTTCATCGGAGAGGCTTTTATGCGTGTAGGTTAGAGCGGTGGAGTCTTCAAGGGCAAGTAATAAGTCATGCGCTTCAGCCTCGTTAGTTGTTGCCACAAAACCGGCTTCAGCTATCGCATTGGCTTCAACATCAGGGTTACGGATGAGGCGATATGCCCCTTCAATAGAGGCGGGATTAGGGCAGGCTTGCACAATAGACACTCCAACATTAGATGCCATATCACTGGCTAATTGGACTAGTCGTTGTGTACGTCTAGAGTCGCCAAGCTTGGCATGCGAAAAGGTTTGTTGAGCCCATTCTAAAGTAGAATTCCCTATCATGATGATGACCTTTACTCATATTGTGTAAGATCGGATCGCAATAAAGAAAAAGAGTTCAAAAAAAGCCCCCGCCATGAGGCGGGGGACTTGTGTATAAGAGACAGCCATCAGGCTCCTTTTTTGTATCAGTTAACTAACCCAACAAGTGACTAGTACACAACCTTGATGTCAGCTGCTGTTGCAATGGCATCTTCAACTGCATTTTCAGTACTTTCACGGCGAGTTAGCGCAATACCCAAGCGGCGGCGGCCGTTGATTTCAGGTTTGCCGAACAGGCGGATCTGGGTATTCGGACGAGCCACGGCTGCCGCAATGTTGTCGAAACGAATATCCTTTGAAGTACCTTCACCCAGTACCACCGCAGAGGCTGATGGGCCATATTGATGAATAGTGTGAATCGGTAGGCCAAGGAAAGCACGAACGTGCAGGGCAAATTCTGATAGCTCCTGCGAAATCAGCGTAACCATGCCGGTATCATGCGGGCGAGGGGACACTTCATTGAAGATGACCTGGTCGCCTTTCACGAAAAGCTCGACACCGAAGATACCGTAACCACCCAGTGCATTGACCACTTTCCCTGCAGCGTGCTCAGCGGCTTTGATTGCTTCTTCTGACATCACTTGTGGCTGCCAAGATTCGCGGTAGTCACCATCTTGCTGGCGGTGGCCGATTGGCGCACAGAAATGGGTGCCGTCTACCGCACGAACGGTCAGAAGAGTGATCTCGTAATCGAAGTCGATGAAGCCTTCCACGATCACACGTCCTGCGCCGGTACGACCGCCTTCCTGGGCGTAATTCCAAGCTTTCTCGATATCTTCTTGTGATTTGATGACACTTTGGCCTTTGCCCGATGAGCTCATTACGGGTTTCACGACACAAGGGATCCCAACGTGCTCTACAGCGGCTTTGAAATCGTCGTAGTTGTCAGCAAAACGATAAGGAGAGGTAGTAAGCTCAAGCTCTTCTGCGGCAAGGCGACGGATACCTTCACGGTTCATGGTCAGCTTGGTGGCATTGGCTGTTGGCACAACATTCAAGCCTTCAGCTTCAAGCGCCACTAGCGTATCCGTTGCAATGGCTTCAATTTCAGGGACAACGTAATCAGGTTTTTCATCGGCAATCAGTTGCTTCAGGGCTTCACCGTCAAGCATGTCGATAACATGGCTACGGTGGGCAACATGCATAGCAGGTGCATCGGCATAACGGTCAACGGCAATAACTTCCAGGCCAAGGCGTTGGCATTCAATGGCGACTTCTTTGCCTAGCTCGCCAGAGCCAAGAAGAAGTACACGCGTTGCGTTCAAGCGGGTTGCAGATCCTAACATTGGAATTCCTTACTGGAGGTGACGTGAAACTAGTGCGGATCATACAGTAATTTTACTTTCGCGCAAACGTTTGCGCTTGGTTTTATTCAGACATTTATGCAATGTGCTGAGGAAGAAAAAAAGCATAATTTTAGAATCGTTTATAACAACATCGGGCTGGTGGTTTTATCGTCATCGAGCTTGATTTTGGCGTGACAACAAAATCACAGCAATATTCTGTCATGATTGTCAAAGTTATGTCATTAGTCAGTTGTCAGGGTCGAAATGGCTCGGCTTTGCGGTTAGATTAGCCGCAGTTTTGATTAGCCACGACAATGATTACATCATGAAAAAATATCTGCTAGCACTGGGACTGATGATTGCAGTTCCGTTTTCGGCTCACGCATCTCAAGCTGTCGGTATCTTCTTCGGTAGCCCGATGTCGGGTATCCAATACAAGCACAATGATCTGCGCTTCTCATTGGGTATTGACGATTTTGGCTTGGCTTTCGACAAAACCTTCAACCTAGGCTCGCTGACCCAAGATCCGGGTATGAACAACTTATACACCTTTGTGGGTGCACAGTACGTTGACAACAAGTACAACAAACTGGGTGTTCGCGGTGGTATTGGTTTCCAGGTACCGGTGAACAGCTTTGAATTCTACGGCGAAGTTGGCCCAACTTTGTATGTAGTTGAAGATGTCGACCTAGACCTTGAAGGCCAGCTAGGTTTCCGTATCCGCTTCTAATTAATAGCTAGATACTGTTTGCCCAAGTTGTTTGGGGAAAAAGCGAGGAGCATCGTTAAAACGGGCTCCTCGTTTTTGTTTGTGAAGGTTAATTCATTATTACTCTTCTATGAGCTTAGCTTCCAGGTAATATTTTCTTGCCCCATCGTGGAGTGGTGCGGTGAGGCCATCTTCGACCATTTGTTCTTTGGTGAGGATGGCAAAAGCCGGGTGAAGCTTTTTGAAGTTTTCGAAGTTATTGAACACCGACTTCACCACTTCATAAACGATGCTTTCATCCACTGCGGCCGATGAGACAAAGGTGGCGCCGACACCAAAGGTTTGCACGTCACCTTCATTGCCCCGATACATGCCCCCCGGTACAGTCGCTTTACGATAAAAGCTATTTTCTTCGACTAGCTTATCAACAACTGGGCCTGAGACGTTAACAATGACACTCTCACAGGCAGACGTCGCTTCTTTTATTGCTCCGCTCGGGTGGCCGACGGTATACACTATTGCATCGATTTTGTTATCACACAGGGCTTTGGATTGCTCAGAGGCTTTGAGCTCAGCCACCAATTCAAAATCATTCTCCTTCCAGCCATAGGCTTTCATCAGCACTTCCATTGTCCCGCGTTGACCTGATCCCGGATTACCGATATTCACCCGTTTGCCTTTGAGATCCTCGAAACTCTTGATACCGGAATCTGCCCGGGCGACCACAGTGAAAGGCTCTGGGTGAATAGAAAACAATGAGCGCAGTGATTTAAACGGTCCTTTGGCTTCGAATTTATTGGTGCCATTGTAAGCGTGGTACTGCCAGTCTGACTGGGCGATCCCCAAGTCTAAATCGCCCGCACGTATGCTGTTGATGTTGTAAATAGAGCCGCCGGTAGATTCAACTGAGCATCTCACGCCGTGTTTTTTCCTGTCTTTATTGACCAGACGGCATATGGCACCGCCTGTTGGATAGTAGACACCGGTTACACCACCGGTACCGATAGTGACAAAAGATTGGGCTTGCGACACTGAAGAGAGTGATAGCAGAGCGCCACCAAAAAACGAGAAAGCTAAAGCGCGCCAAGACATTCCGAAAACCTCACATCTGATTGGTTAGGGTGATTGTAGACGGTGGATAAATGAGATTTGTCGTGCGATTAAGACAACCCCCGGTTGCTTTAGCTATTAAAGCAACCGAGGATTGAGTTTGAATCAGGGGGGGATTTGGTTCAGCGATTTAACTTTCCGTCTATCGCGCTTTTTTGTTCTCCCACTGGGTAATGAAAGCAACAGAAGCAATAATAACCGCAGCGCCTAACCACAAGCGCCCTGGTGGCACCCAGTCAAAGACCAGCCAGCCGCCAAGGACATTGAGCGGTAATTTAGCGTGATCAAAAGGCTGTACAAATGAAGCGTCGGCGATGGCATAGGCTTTGGCGATAGCCCACTGTGCTAGCGCTGTTAGCAAGCCTGCTGCGCCAAGCAATAACCAAGTGAAACCGGTTTGCGGCAGAGTGAACTCCGGCACAGCAAGGAATAGGTTGTAAGGCGTGATAAGGATCAGCAGGTACACCACAATCGTTGTTGGTGATTCACTGGCCGACATCTTCTTGACCATCAACGAGTAGCATGCCCAGAAAAACGCAGCGGCTACTGGCAATAATGTTGCCCAGCTAAAGCTATCAGACCAAGGTTCGAGGATGATCATGGCACCACTGAATCCGGCAAGTGTCGCCAGCCAGCGTGCGGTACCGACGTTTTCTTTCAGGATTATGCCAGCACCAATGGTGGCAAATAGCGGCGAAGTCATGAGTAGGGCGATACCCTGCCAGATAGGCACAGGGTAGGCCAGTGCCCAAAGCCATAGCTGGATACCGATAACAGCCAGCAATACGCGAAAACAGTGCTGGCCGAAATGCTGGGTGCGCAGGGCGTTGCGAAGCCCTAGGGTTCTTAGCCAGGGAAATATAGCGACCAAAGCGATGAAATACTGGAACAGAGCAACAGTGGTTGATGGAATATGGAGGACCATACTCAGGTACTGTGCCAGGCTGTTGACGATGGCAAACGCCAAGCCAGCAGTGATCATCCAGCTGGCTCCTTGGATCGGGTTATGTTGATGCGACATGAAATAATGATTGATTGAGTTTATAACTTGAAAATCATACTCCTACCGGTAGCAAGAGAAAACCACTATGTAATAGAAAAGAATCAACAATGAAAAAAAGCACAGATATAAAAAAACCGCCAATTGACGGTTTTTTTAAGTTATCTGGTTTATACAGTCAGAAAAAGTTAAGCAGCAACATAAGACAGCGGAATATCCGGGTTCAACGCTTCCAGTGTGGTTTGCGTGTCAGAGAGGTGGCTGATAGTGCTGTCTGCTTTTTCTACCAATGCGGCTTCTTCAATCTCTGCCAGTGGGTAACCTGCCATGTTCATGTTAATCAAAGCAACCTGAAGCGGAGGAAGGCTAGGGTTAAACGCCGCGTTCTCGGCATACATACCGATGAAGGTTTTACCGTCTTTGGCTTTCAGTGCCACACCGCTGAAGTTCTTGGTGTAAGGGGCATGGGCACGGTTAGCTGCTTGGCAAGCAAGCTGAACAAGTTCTTCAGACGCTTCGGTTTCAATACCGTTGTCCACTTTGGTCAGCAGCGCATCGGTAATGTTCAAATCGGCAGGGCCAAAAGATTCCGGTAGGTATTCTTGCAACGATTTTGCTGCGCGCTCAGGGAGTTGTACAACTAGCTCTTTAGCCGTTGTTAGCTCGTTCATGAACTGACGGCAGTGACCACAAGGGCTGTAGTTAATGGTGATATCAGAAATACCGGTTTCACCTTTCACCCAAGCGTGGCTGATAGCAGATTGTTCGGCGTGAACCGTTTGAGAAAGGCAAGCACCAACAAATTCCATGTTAGCACCGAAGTAGAGCGTACCCGTTTCACCGCGTACAATTGCGCCAACATAGAAATTAGAAATAGGAGCAACAGAATAAGCAGCGGCAAGCGGAAGTAATGCAACACGCAATTCACTGTCAGTCATGTTGGTTGTCGACATTAACTGAGCAAACACCTCAGGGCTTAAGGTGGCATCGAAATTCTCGGCTTCTAACACAGGTTTGATGGCAGAAGCTAGATCAGCGGGTAGAGCGCCTAAAGCATCCATTACTTTAGTGTGCATGAGTTTTCACTCCGTCTTGTGTATGGAGAAACATTGTAGGCTTGGTAATTGTATATTTGAGTGATCTTGATCACATTTATCAATGTATTGTTGCAGTTATTGCATTAATGCGAGTCGGGTCACACAGGTTCTAAAAAAATTATAGAATATTATCAGTGATTTAGTTTTGTATTCGATTACTAGCACAAGTTAGCTAAACACTGCCATGATGAGTGGAAACAATAAAGGCGCTAAAATTGAAGTGATTACACCGCAAATGACCAATGCTAATGAACTAAATGCCCCTTCCTGATAATTCTCTTCTGCCGCCTTTGCCGTGCCCAATGCATGGGAAACTGTCCCCATGGTCAAGCCTTTGGCAATAGGGGCTTTTACACCGATTAATCGAAACAGGGGATAACCCAATACCGCACCAAACAAGCCAGCAATAATCACCATGATTGCGGCAACAGACGGTAGTCCGCCAACTTGCTCTGCAACGGCCATAGCGATAGGTGTGGTGACAGATTTAGGCAAGATAGAAGCCGTTAGCTGGGCATCAGCACCTAATGCCAAAGCGATACCTGCGCCGGTAATCATAGAGAGTACACTGCCCACCAAGCAGGCCGAGAATATGACCTTCCACTTCTTGCGGATCTGGCTCAACTGCTCATACAGCGGGAAGGCCAAAGCAACCACAGCGGGCTCCAGTAGCGCGTTAAGCCATTTGTTCTGTTCGAAATAAGTCTCGTAGGGGACTTCGAGCCACATAAGCAGCGGAATGATCACAAGCAGACAGATAAGAAGCGGGTTAACGATCGGGTGCTGGATATGCTTGGAAATGAAACGCGCCGTATAGAACACGACTAAAGTTGTCAGCAGCCAGATCATTGTTTTTCCTTATAGTGAGTTGCCAAGCCAATTACAACGAAAACCACCACGCTACTACCGATAGTGCTAAGAAGAATGATAAGGGTGTTATTGGTAAGGAGATCGAGGTAGTTCATCAAGCCGATGCCGACAGGCACAAACAAAAGTGCCATATGGCGGATAAGCAGGTGGCAGCCTTGCATAGCCCAGTGAGCTGGGATAAGTCCCATAGAGAGGACGGTAAATAAAATCAGCATGCCGATGATACTACCCGGGATGGCTAAACCGGTAAGGTGTTGAATGCCTTTGCCTAGTATAAGGCAGGCAAAAATAATAAAGAAAGAACGTAGATATGCCATGAGCCCTTCAGGTCTGGATGAAGAAACTCATTTATCATACAAAATAAATGTGATCTAAGCCACACTTAGTTGCTTCGGATTTTCCCAGTTATGTTTTGGATTTCTCCAGTTACAAATAGTCCATAAAAGAGGCAGTAATAACACCCAGTGCCATTATCACCAATGCCGCCACAGATATTTTGTGCACCACACTGGTTTTTACTATTTCTTCTGTTGCCGACTGAAACTCTTGATTGTCCTGCTCTTGAGTAGGAGGGGCTTCAGGGCTTTCTGTTTTATCCGGTTCATGTACCAGCCGGCACATTTTTTCCGGCAATGGCACCCGGAAGCCAAATGGTGCAACCACTTCTATGTTGATTGCCATTTTTCCTTGCTGCTCGAGCTTAGCGGCTAATGTTTTAAGCACCGTGTTGAGGTCGTAGTGATGGTTACCGCTATCTTCGTAAGGGTCTAGCTGGCTGAAGGTTTTGTTGTGTAGTTGCTCATGGCTTATCACTTCGCCTGCGCAATAACACAGCGCCTCGAGCAAGCGAGACTCATGCAAGGTAAGTGAAGTTTCTGTTTTGTCCCGCCATACCAGCAAGTGGACATCTGGCTCGAAGTCGACATTAGGAAACCGGAAACAGCGTGTTAAAGATTGTGTTGTCATATCAATCACTACAATTCAGCCTTCGAATCCATGAATGACAATTATTAAATATCCATCTTATTTAGTGTTGGTGCACATGCAGTGTTGCGCAATCTCACAACGAAGAAACATGACAGTTAAAAAGCCCCTTGGCTGCACGAGTACAAGGGGCTGATTTTTTCTGATTAGATTTCAGATAGCTGGCGACGAGTCGACAGCTCGCAATAGTGTCTAACTTATACGAGTGTTTGTACGTAATCGTAGACAGCCTTTAAGATCTTCATGTTCTTCTCGCTCGATTGGTGCTCCATGGCAACATCTTCGAGGTTTTGCATGTAGCCCGGTAGGTTCTGTTCAAAGAAATCCTGGCAGTGATGCTTCCAACGCTGCTGCTCTTGGTAATCCAAGGTCATTGGGAAGTTTCGGGCACGGTAGCGGAACAATAGGGGCTTGATACGTGCGTCACTGACATTGAGCTCTAGCTTGCCCAACTCTTCTTCTGGCGTCTTCTGGATGATATCGATGGTCGAGCGATCAGCGTTGGAAAAGAAACCGTCGTAGAGCATGGCATCGACATTGTCGTGTTTTTCAAACTCACGCTCGACGCTGTAAATAGCCAATAGTTTCTCGCGTACTTCTGGGTGCGCCTTCAAGGTTGCCAGGTTCTTCAGGCAAGCTTCACGGTCGATACCGATACGGGCAGCATCTTCAGCGCGCAATGTTTTCGCCGGTGCAAGTACTGGGCACTTGTTAAGGTGAATAAGCTTGAGAGGGACTGGTAGCTCGTCTGGACCGAGATCTGCCCGCTTGGTATAAAGGCACTCACGCAGCTCATCGGCAGAGAGTTCGAGAAGCGGGGTAGGATCCATCGCCAGGTTGACGGTAATTACGGCATTCTTGTTATCCGGATGCCATGCCATCGGCACAATCCAGCTGGTATTGCCGCACCCTACGCCGAACATACCAGACACATGCATCAGCGGGGTCATTTCGACGATATCAACCAGCTCTTGCAACTTACGTTTGTTACGTAGCTTGAAGAAGTAGTCAAACAGCTTTGGCTGGTTTTGTTTGATGATTTTTGCCAGCTCGATAGTGGCGTATACATCGGCCATCGCATCGTGCGCATTAGCGTGTTCGATACCGTTGGCAACAGACAGGTGCTCCAGCTTAAAGCTTGGCAAACCTTCTTCGTTGGTCGGCCAGTTCAAACCGTCCGGGCGCAGCGCATAACACGTACGCATGATATCCAGTAGATCCCAGCGTGAATTACCGTTCTGCCAGCTCCAAGCATAGGGATCGTAGAAATTACGGTAAAGCGTATAGCGGGTAACTTCATCATCAAAGCGCACATTGTTATAGCCAATCACGCAGGTATTCGGCTTGGACAGCTCTTGGTGAATGCGAGCAATGAACTCAGGCTCTGACAGCCCTTTCTCATGGGCCTCCTGCGGCGTGATCCCGGTGATAAGGCAAGCTTCAGGTGAAGGTAGGTAATCCACAGGCGGCTTACAGTAGATCACCAGCGGCTCACCGATAATGTTCATATCCATGTCGGTACGCACACCAGCAAACTGGCAAGGGCGGTCTAGTGCCGGGTTGGCACCGAAAGTTTCATAATCCAGCCAAAACAGTGTCGGCTGACTGTCGTTATTGCTCATTATTATCTTCACACGGATAAAGTGTCATCTGGCTTAATGATAACAAAGAATTAGGGGGAGGGGCATGGCTAATTTTGTGCTCAAAACCTCAACAGTTTCTGATGTCGTGTACTTTATGGCTTCTAAGTTAACCTAGTTAAACCAAGTTAATATGGGGGCAGATTAGTGGAATTAGCTTCTGTAAGCCGGCACTATAGGGGCATTGAAAACTAACATTTTTTCGACATAAAGAGGGTTTTCTTTTTTAGATGTGATGAAGAAAATTATAATTAGAGCCTTGATATTCTGATAATATTATCTTTATAAAGTAATACTTTAAAGTTACCATTTCCTTCTCTAAAGACACCTCTTTGCTCATATAACTTATTATATCCATATCTTATATTTCTTGGCTCGATGATGAATTTTTTGCCAGAAATGAAAAATTCATTAGTGATATACTTTTTTCTACCAGGATAGGACTTAAAATTTTCTACTTTACCAACTATCACTTCACAATCAGAAGGGGTACATTTTCCATTGAGGGCACTTTGTATTGAGGAGTTGATCGAATAATTGTCAATAAATGCAATCATAGAGACCGTAAAAAAGAATGTATAACCGATTTTTTCTTTTAATGCACCTGTTTTATATCTTAAGATATACACTACTAAGGATAACATTGATATTAATAAAAGATGAATGTTATCATTAAAATAATCTGGTGCTTCATATAATAGCATTTACCTTATATCCTTTAAGGTGTTAATTTATCATTTTTAAAATACCATACCAGTTAAGTGCGAGCAATTATTTGTATGGGTGATATTGTGTTCTGCCAGTGAAAAACACAGATAATAAATGGATGATCACTTACTCACAATCCTTTGTTTTGTATCGACGGGCGTTAAATGCTTTACCTTTGGCGCCAACAGAATAGAAGGTTGTAATGGCATTATTTCTGGTGCTGACGATGACTGCCGTATGGGCGGGGTAATCATTGGTTTCAGGGATGTCCAGGAAGCATCCTTTTCTTTCGTTTAGCTTGAAGTATCCTCTAGTTGCCTCATAGAGGATCTCATCGGCGTTCATTTCGAGGTTATAACCGTTCACTGGCTTCCAGCCTTCTCTACTATCGGGCTTTATGTAACTTACAGGGACAGAATATATGCCTTTATCCTCTATAATTTCATTTTTGGACGGGTCAAAGCATTTAGTTGTCCCTAGCTTACACATTGATATATGATTTTGTTCAAAAAGCGCTTTATATCTAGGGGCGTAATGTAACCCGCCAAGTGAGCCATCTTTCTCTCTTTCACCACAGAATATGTGCGTAAAGCCATCATTTTCAGCCCAAAGCCTGACAAGTTTTTTTTGAGTAAGAGAACTGTCTATAGTTAGTAACCTATCAGTAAGGTCAGGGTGTCTATTAAACAACGACTCTAAATCATTGTTAGTCACGACATAGCCCCAGTCACCGCATATTTCCAAGACATCCTTATCTATAGGCTTATATTCGAAGTTGTATGTAGGGGCATATTTCGTATTGGGATCATTATCAAAGAAAGGTACGCGGGTGTCGGCAGTAACTTGACTACTGAAGACGATAAAAGAGGTTAGCAAGATTTGAGTTTTCATATGCAATCCCTTTTCAACTCATTTCGTGTAATTAATGCCAACTAGAAAATTGTTACACAGATAGCTTAGCAACGACTCATTTACTTGGGTAACATACGTGCCTTCAACGTTGTGGACTGTTGTAGGTTAAGTGTGGAATTAACAATAGATATCGTCGCGATTTTCTTTCTTGTAGCCCTGATTGCTGGGTTTATTGATGCAATTGGAGGTGGAGGCGGGTTGATTATTCTCCCTGCGCTACTATTGGCTGGCTTGTCACCTGCACAGGCTTTGGCGACGAATAAGTTTCAGGCTATTTTCGGCAAGATTTCTTCAGTCGGCTATTTTGCCAAGCAGGGTATGATTGACTTCTCGAGCCTGAAAGTGCCTTTGATACTCTCTTTTGTCAGTTCGGGTTTTGGTGCCTTCCTGGTACAACGTATACCGTCTTCGGCTTTGAGTCAGTTTTTGCCGTTTATGATCTTAGCGGCCATGGTGTATATCTTGTTCTCGCCACGGATTGCAGATTTTGATACCCAAAGCCGGATATCGATGGGGATGTATGGTTTTACTTTCGGGGCATTGATTTCTTTTTATGATGGTTTCTTTGGTCCAGCATCAGGCTCATTTTTCGTTATCAGTTTTGTCTCCTTGCTGGGGTTCAGTGCAGCCAAAGCGGTGGCCCATGCCAAACTGTTATTGCTGGTGACCAATTTGGCCGCTGTGATGGTATTCATGACTGGCGGTGAGATTATCTGGTTACTGGGTTTGGCAATGGCTGCCGGTCAGTGGATTGGTGCTAAATACGGCTCAAAGCTGGTTCATCATAAGGGTAGCAAGGTGGTTAAGCCGGCCTTGATAGCCGTGTGTACGGTTATGTTGGGAAAACTGGTTTACGCCAACCTGTTTTAAACCATTTAGGCTTGCCACTTAATACCTGACTATCAGCAATAGTGGTAAGCCTTTGGTCGACATGTCACAAGCTTTGTTCACAACGCCGATATCCTAGTTACAAGTCCGAAAAAGAACGCGAGGTAACAGCTAAATATCACAATAACAGGCAAGTACTTTTTCATTCTAATCCCCTTAATCATCCCTTCTCTGATAGCCACATTGTCATTGCTTTCTACGTAGATATCCATGGGTTTGAGTAATTCATATTTGGCGGTATGCGTAGGTTTATCTAGTGCAGGTTTGAATTTCTCTAATTCATCGATTGGGGCGGCGATGTGCTGAATAATGGCGACACAGTCCACAGGTCATTAATCAAACCGGTTATCGGAGTCATGATGAAAAAGAAATTGTTACGCACTATTGTTCCAGCATTATTGGTTAGTATGTCTAGCTCACCTGCACTGGCTAACATTACTTTAGATGAACGCTCTATCCCGACACCAGTGGGCATTTCATCAGAGATGGCGACAATAATTGAAAATCGTGAACAGCCACCAGTTATGCCTGTTCCTGAGTCAACAGAAGAGTGGCTGGCCTTTCAAAAAGCATTCAATGCACCTGGGATTGAGTTAGCCCATACAGGTATGGAGCGCTTGGGTGTGACGTACGAAGCGAAAACCTATGCTGGGGTGGAGACGTTCTTTGTGACACCTAAAAAAGTTGCCCCAGAGTATAAAGACAAAAGGTTGATCCATATTCACGGCGGTGCTTTTGTGTTTGGCGGGGGGGATTCAGCACTTCGTGAAGCAGCATGGGTCGCTAACGGTCTTGGCGCGCAAGTTATTTCTATAGATTATCGTAAACCACCACTCAGCCCATTCCCGGCAGCATTAGAAGATACAGTCGCTGTTTGGCAAGAATTAACCAAAACGCAAAAGCCAGAAGCGACAGCAATATTCGGTACCTCTGCAGGGGGCAACCTAACCTTGGCGACGGTGCTGAAATTGCAGCAAATGGATTTACCGACACCGGGTGCAATTTACGCGGGTACGCCGGCAACGGATTTAAAAGAGATATCGGATTCGTGGTTAACGCTGAAGGGGTTAGATCCTCTAGGGAAGCGCGATGGCCTTATTCAAGCGACGTTTGACTTATATGCAAACGGTGAAGATTTAGCAAACCCTCTATTGTCACCGGTATATGCCGAAATTGATGATTTTCCACCGACGCTGTTCATAACGGGTACACGTGATTTGTTATTGAGTGATACGGTTCGTATGCACCGTTTGCTACGCAGTGCAAATGTAGACACCCAATTGCACGTGTATGACGGCCAGGCGCACGGTGATTATATTAGCGGTCTAGTAACAGACGTGCCCGAGTCTGATGATGCTATAAGAGAGATTAACAAGTTTTTCGCCAAGCACCTCAAGTAGTTGTCCTTATAGGTTGTTCTTGGAATAAAAGCGCTCACCTGAGCGCTTTTATCTCTTTAGTTAGTTTTCAAAGCAGCGAGTTGTTTCAAGAAACAGGTCAAGGGCACAATCATGAAATTAGTATTACTCATTCGGCGTTCATTGTTCTTTTTCATGATGCTATGTAGTGCATCAACTCTTGCTCACTCTCCGTTTTCACTCGCCGACACGTCTAGCCCAAAGCACACCTTAGTTAATTTCCTGTACTACTCGGAGATAGTGATAAAACACTGGCAGGCTGAATCGTTGGAGTCCAAAGAAGCAAAGCACGCATACAATCAGGCTATCAGAACAATGGATCTTTCTTTGGTGCCTAACCGTACTCGAACTGTGGTAATGATGGAGCGAATTATCTTATTGCGGGAGATCCTCGACAGGTTCGATAGCACAGTGTTACAAGCCGCACCTGATCACGAAAAGGCCCAAGATATTAGCTATTGGCGTTTCGCAAACTCGGATCTGTCTATCGTGCGGTTAGAGACCGGTAATAGACAGACCGGTAATAGACAGGGTCAATTTGTGTTCTCGGCCAATACGGTTCAGCAATTGTCGTCTTGGTACCGCAAGATGGAAGCTATGCCTTATGCCTTGGCATCGCGAACTGATTACTATCAAGAGTTTCTGGTTACGCCAGGCCCTTTGTTTTCTAAAAGTTTCATCTATGCACTTCCCGATGATTTTGTCCAGCTCTATGGTCCGCTGCCTTTATGGCAATGGTTCGCTTTATTGGGCATTTTCGTGCTCTGTAAATTGCTTATAAGAGTGAGCTTTAAGTTAGGCGAGTGCTGGAATAGCTATTGGGAGTCTAGAGGCCAACGCTGGCAATTTGGGCGGTTATTTTCAATGCTTAGCGCAGTAGTGATCCTGTTGGTAACACGCTTAGTAATCGACAATGGTATATGGATCACTGGTAATGTGTACCAGCTGCTGTCTACGGCTTTTTTGCTCTGGCAGTTTTTCTTTACCGCCTGGTTAATCATGGCATTGTTCAACTATATAGCGACCTTGTATGCCTATCATAAGCATGGGGGGAAGCAGGTCGACTCCTCGTTAATCACCGTATTGGCTCGCATCTTTGGCGGCTTAACGATCGCAATACTGGCTATTTACGTGGTTGAGTTTATGGGGTTCTCTATTTCTCCAATAGTTGCTGGCCTTGGTGTCGGTGGTTTAGCCGTTGCATTGGCAATCCGCCCAGTGTTGGAGAATGTGATTAATGGATTAACCCTATATGCCGATGGGGGCATTAAGATTGGTGAGCTTTGCCGTTATGGTGACAAACTTGGCACTATTGAAAGTATTGGTTTACGTTCGACCCGGATAAGAACCTTAGAGCGTTCACTGATCACTATTCCTAACTCTGAGTTTGCCAATATGGAGATAGATAACCTAGAGCGGCGGGATAAACGACGGATGGAGCATACCTTCAGAGTGCGTGCTGAGTTAACTAGGGATCAGCTTAGGTTACTCTTGGTAAATATCCGCCGGGTACTTTTAAGACACCCTCAGTTAGAAGCCGAGCCTCTGCGAGCACGTTTCATGGGGGTAGGTGAGTATGGCATTTTGGTGAATGTGCTTGCCTATATCAGGTGTCGTGATCATGATGAGTTTATGGCCGTACAAGAAGATGTTTTGTTAATGGTGATGCGGCAAATTGAAACGGTAGGGGCGCAACTAGCTTTTTCTAACCAGTATCAATTTGCAGGAAAGGTATCTGCGATAGATGAGGAATTAAAAGAGAAAGCCTCTTCAACGGTGAAACAATGGCATGAAAGCAACAACTACCCATTCCCTGATTTTAGCTTCGAATATAAATATGAAATCAAGGACACCATTATTTATCCCGCTCAATCCTCGGCAACTAGAAAAGATGCTACGGCATAGCTTGTTACATTCAAGTGAGTTAAGGCAGGTGAGCATTAATCACCTGTCTTTGTTTTATCTATTCGGGTTGGATGAGATCGTCAAAGTAGGTTTGCATTATCTGGTGCAGTAATTGGTTGAGCGGGAAGCCTCGCTTCGACTGCAAGTAGCCACCGCTAACTTGAATTTGGCGAATTTCCTTGGGCACTGTCGGTAATGGATAGGTACTCAATGTAGGGTCCAGCTCTAACATAAACGAACTGCCATATAGTATCGCATCGGTATTTTTTAATTTGCTGAAGATGACACGAGCACTGTGTGATACTAGCTCGATGTTTGCTTTGTAGCCTTTAGATAGATACAGCTCTTCTACCGGCGAGCGCTTAGAGTTGATGCCGTCAACAATACCTTTAGCGATGGGCAGTTGGTGAATACGTTCCCATTCACTGCCATCTTTTAAAATCGGGTGATCTTTGCGAGCGACTAAGCAAAGTTTGATTTCCTTTATCCTATGTTGGTAGATATCTTGTGGTAACGGAAAGGCTGAGAAATGGATCATATAATCGATATGGCCGTTTAGCATTTCGGCGAGCGAACCCTCTTGCCAATATTTTAATTTGAATTTGGCCTTGGGAAGGGCTTCCCTTAATGCGGTAAAAATACCTTCGCCACAGATCTCAAGCAGGAAGATGTTTAAGGCGATAGTGACTTCACCATTGAATGTTTGAGGATCGAAGTCGCGGTAAGAGTCGACCACTTTGATTATTGGATTAAACATTTCATTTGCGGCTTCAGCAAGCTTTTCAGCCAGTTCAGAGGGCTGTATACCATGGGCTTTACGAATAAAAAGTTGATCGCCAAAGGTTTCCCTTAGCTTTGCCAACCCTCTGCTGACACTGGTCTGTGAGATCCCCAATTTATCGGCAGCCGCATGTGTGTTTTGCGTTTCAACCACGGCTTGCAATAACTTTAGAAGGTTTAAGTCTAAATCACGGATCTCTTTCATCGAATACCCTTTGCATTTCTTATCTAGTATCTAACTTTGAGTTAACTGTACTTGTTTAAGAATAGATTTAGGGCGCTTTATTTCAATAGCTTAATGAAGAAAGTGTTATCTTCATAGAAGTTGGTAGATGTCTTGGACAATCTCTTCAATACCCAGAGTAAAGAACTGTACCCCCATACAAATAAGTAGGAAGCCCATAATCCGGGTAAAGGCGTTAATACCGTTTTGGCCAAGGGCTTTGAGCAAGGGATAAGCCATACTTAGGGTAAATGTAGCGATTATAGCAACGACAGCGAAACCGGATAATACCCCACTATATACACTTGGCATGTGCAGGTCATCTCCATGACTCGCTAATTCTGCTGCAAGGCTAATGATCAATGCCATGGTACCGGGGCCGCAGAGTGATGGAATGGTTAAAGGTACCAAGGCGATAGAATCTTGTTCTGGAGGGCCATTGCTCGTGTCTGGCTTGGGAAAGAGCATGTTGAAACCGATCGCAACAATAATAATACCACCGCCAAGGCGTAAGCTTGGTATCGAGATACTAAATAGCTCTAATATTGATGCGCCAATCAAAAAGGTGATACACAGGGCGAAGAATAAATAAACGCCGACCGTTTTGGCTTGAGAAACGATGTAGCTTTTATCTTTTCCTTTACTTAACCCCAGCAATACTGTGGCGGCTGCAGGTGGGTTCATCATCGGTAATAGCCCGATAACGGTTAATGTTAGGAAGGTGAATAAAGTTTCAATATGCATAGGCGAACTCTTATTAGTGGGTATTGCGTGATGCGTTTACAGTAAGAATAACTGCGCGAGATAGAGGACACTGAAGAAGGAGATAGCGTCGGTTAATGTGGTTAAAACAGGGCTAGACAACATGGCGGGGTCAAGGCTCAAGCGCCTTAAAAGCAACGGTAATGTACCGCCAATAATGACGGCGAGAGTCGATGAAAAGGCATAGGCGATACCAATGAGCAGTGGTAGGCCGATATGCTCACTGCCATGAGTCAATAAAGTCAGTACGGCTAAAACAATGCCAATGAGAATGCCGTTGATAAGGCCGATGGGGATCTCTTTGCTGACAACGTAAAACAGATCTTTGGCAGTAAGGTGGCCGACGGAAAGCTCTCTTATTGATACCGCGACCGCCTGGTTACCCGCTGCTCCCGAAAGGTTAGCAACAAGCGGTAAAATGGCCGCCAGCACCGCTATCTGTTCAATGATGGGCTCAAAAGCGGCAATGATAGAGACCGCGGCGTAGCTTAAAACAACGGAAGGTAACAAGAAGGCCAATCTGCGCAGATTGCGGGTTATTGTCGACATGGTTCGAAATTCATCACCGCCAAATACACCGGATTGTTCAAGCAGTTGGTGTTTAGATTGTTCATAAAGGGCTTCGTTAACTTGCTTAAAGCCAACTGTGCCGATTTGAAACCCATATTCATTCACTACGGGAATAACCGGGTGTTGAGTTGTATCTAAGATGATTTTTAGGGAATGGAGCTCAAGCTCTGGTTGAGCCACCGGAATCGATGGGTCTATATGTTGCTTGAGAGGGGTATCTGGAGATTGAAGGAAAACATCTCTCAGCCTTAATGCGCCAACGAAGGTTTTCATATCATCACGCAAATAGATATAACGCCATTCCAAGTGTTCTGAGTTTGGATGTTCAGTGTAACGCTGCGTTTAAATCCGCGACCGTTGCCTCCTCATGCAGCTTGATGACTTCATTCTTACATATACCGCCAGCTGAATATTCCGGGTAGATCAGTGCTGCTCGTTCTTCATTGCGCCATTTCTGGGGTAAAGCGAGTTTTAGTTGCGACTGAAGGTGACGCGGTAACTGGCTTATTAGCAACCTTCTATCTACCGAGGGGAGATACTTAAACAGTTCGATGGTGTTTTCTAATGGGAGCTGGCGGAATAGCTCGAGCAATTCATTATCAGTAAAAAGATCAAGAAGGTTGGCAGCGAACTTTGGCGACTGGCTGCTGAGCAGTACCCAAACAGTAATGCGGTCATTGTTTGATAATTGCCTGAATGCCAATGTAACTGCCTCAGGTGAGGCGGACTCAACATATTCGTGCAGCAACTCAGCGCTCTGAGTCTCTATGCAAAATCGCAATAGCTCACTGAACTGTTCGGTGTCGTTTAGTTGTAAGGGTATTGAAATAAGTGTCATGGTTTATACCTTGTCGATTTTAAGAAATTGTTGCTTTATCCAATGTATAAATAAGGTGATAAGCGCTATCATCAAACCAATAAAGCTGAATATTAAGAACCACTTAGTGATGAGCTCTTGATAGATAGCCATAAAAGGAAGTTTCATGGCTTGGGTACCAATGATCACTAAGCTCATGGCCCAGATTAATGAACTGGTGATACTGATAAGTACTGCACGAATAAAATCGAACAGTGTCGCGCCCATTAACATCGGGGTTAATACACGCACAAACGGTATATAGCGTGAAATAAACAGGACGCAGAACCCATACTTGTCTAGCATCCTTGTTAGTCTTGGTAGAGCATTGGCGGGGAGGCGATGTACAATGTTGTGCATCAAGCTTGTGCCATACAGACAACGCCCCTGCAGATAGGCCAGGATGGTGCCAATAGAAGCGGCAGTCGACAGCAGCAGTATTGCATTGTAATGGTCAACAGCGCCTACACTAACTAGCCCACCAATAAATAATGCTAAACCCACACCAGGTAGCGGTAAAAACACTAAGCTGAACTCTAGAATAAGCACAGTACCAAGCAGCAATAGCAAGAGATCTATTGGGTTGATGATTTGTAAAGAATCAAAGTCTTGTAGCCAAATAGCCATTAGGATTTGTTGCATCATCTAGCCCTTACCAAAATTGTTTTAATCAAACATCAGGATGATGTAGGCGAAGAACAGAATGAGGTGGGTTGCCCCGTTGAGTGAGTTGGTTCTGCCACTGCTGAAGCTCACGCTGGTCATTAACAGGGTAGCGACAAGCAGTACCATTTCTGCGGGGTCTAAACCTAATCGGATGGGCTCGTTTATCACCCCTGAAACTAGCAATACAGCGGGTATGGTCAGGGCGACGGCAGCAAGTACCGAGCCAAAGAACAGGTTCATTGCGCGCTGAAGGTGATTATTGATTGCCGCTTTCAATGCGCCGGAGGCTTCAGGAGCAAGAATGATCAGGGCGACCAATAAACCGCCCAAGGCTGCTGGCGCCCCCATTACGGTGATACTGTCGTTGATTGGAACGGCTAAGCTTTTAGCTAAAACGGCGACCACAAACAAGTAACTGACGAGCATCATAGAATGGAAACCATTGCTACTGAGCTGGCTTAGGGCGTTATGCTTGTCTTTATTGTCGGCGTCAATAAAGAAGTGGGTATGGCTTCGGGTTTGGACAAAGAGAAAAACGCCATATAGGGCAAGCGATGCGAGGACAAGCGTCCAGGTCAAGCCCACCGACATACCGCCAAAGTCATCCATGCTGGTGAAATTGGGTAAAATTAAGCTCAACATGGCCAGTGGGATAATAGCGACGATATAAGCTTTAATACCATCTATATTGTAGGTCTGAGTGTGATGCTTTACACCGCCAATCAAAAGAGCGATACCGACGAATCCATTGAGTACCGCCATTATCAAGGCAAATAAGGTATCCCTTGCCAAGACGGGATTTGAGTCACCTGTGAGCATCAATGATGAAAGCATAATGACTTTAAGTACGACGACAGATAGCGTCAAAATAAGCGTGCCGTAGGGATCGCCGAGCCGAATTGCCATGGCATCGGAGTGGCGAACAACGGCAAAAATAGCGGTCATTACCACGTAAAATAAAATGCCTGTGGTGAGCAGGTATAAAATAGGGGAGCTATTTCCATCTAGCAGGGAATTGCCAGCCATTTTAAAAAATAAAATGGCAAGCATACCGACAACCAGAGTGTATTCTTGTTTTAGTATTTTTAACATATCAGCCTTTCGAAGGTATCCCTACCGCGCGTTACCATCCTTTAGCGAGGTAATAGGGCTGGAAAGCTACTGGTTCCATTCCAGTAGTACTTAAGGCGTACATTAGAGAGGTTGGGGGAGTGAGGCGATGAATTAGTGAAATTCATTCATGGTGTTCGCAGGAATAGGTATTACCCAATTGCCTATTTGGATGAAGAGCAACATCTGAAAACGGGAGCGCTACCAATTAACGCAATCTATCTCGTTGGGTTAATTGACAGAAAAGTATGGGGGCTAGCTCGGTCTTGAGCTTGGCTTAATTGAGCCTGAGCTAATTGAGTCAACCAAGCCTCAATCGGCTGCTGGTTGCCCAGCCAGTTTTCAATCTCGTTAACGTTAACCAACAGCGGCATCCGGTGGTGATAAGGTCGGCAAACCTCATCAGCCGTAGTGGTAAGGGTGACTAATTCGGGTGTTGTGCCGTTTATAGGCTCAAACCATAGCCCTGCCATGTACAAGGGCTTACCGTCGCTATGGCTGAACAGGTATTTCTGTTTTCTTGATCCCCCTTCATCACGCCATTCATACCAACCCGAGCAAGGGATAATGCAACGCCGGTGTTGCATTGCGTTTTTCCAGGTGGGTTTATCCAGTGCAGTTTCAACCTGGGCATTAATCAATAGCTTCTTTGCCCAGGCGGGTTTGATTCCCCATGTCATATCAAATTGCTGTAGGCCGGTGTTGCCGTTGATAGGGCTAGATCGACTGCAAATCGTCGAAACGGTTTGGCTGGGGCTGAGGTCAGGATTATCACTCGTGTAATAACGCACTCTCAGCTCGTCAGGTACCTGATTATTCAGCATGTTAGCGAGAATGTTCAGTCTTCCACACATGATTTGCTCTCCAAAATTCGCTCAACAGCCGCTTCCATAGCGGTGGTGGTGATAAAAGCAGCTATTGATCAAGGTGCATCTTGACCATCCTTGAGTCTAGGATAACAATGATACTGTATAAATAAACAGTATCTCGTGAATTATGAACTTTATTCCATTTTATGCCAGTGCGGGGATTACCGGATTCGAAAGCCCAGCGGCGGATTACCTGCAGCTTCCGTTGTCGTTGGATGAACTGCTGGTGGAACATCCCAGCGCCACTTATATCGGTTTGGCACAAGGCCGGAGTATGGAAGGTGTTGGTATTTATGATGGGGATGTGCTGATAGTAGACCGCCATATCGAGGTGAAGGATCACGATGTGGTGGTGGCAAACCTCAACGGTGAATTTGTTTGCAAGCTTATTGATACCAAGCAGCGCAGGCTACTGTCGGCAGCGTCAGGTTACATGCCGGTGTTTGTTACGCAGCATGATCAATTCACCTTGGAAGGGGTGGTGACTCGTTCTATCCGTTGCCATCGTAAGAGCCATATCTTTGGTGGTGAAAGCTGATGTACGCGCTGGTAGATGCCAACTCGTTCTATTGCTCGGCAGAGCAGGTGTTCCGGCCAGATTGGCGCGGTAAGCCGATGGTTGTTTTGTCGAATAACGATGGGTGTATTGTCGCGGCTAATCGGCAGGCCAGAGAGGCAGGGGTTGAGAAGTTCAAAGCCTATTTTGAAATGCGCGGCTTGTGCGAGGCGAAAGGTGTGATTGCCTGCTCGTCGAACTATGAGCTCTATGGTGATTTGTCGGCAAAAATGATGGAGGTCATTGGCCGTTTTGCCCCAGAGCAGCATGTGTATTCTATTGATGAATCTTTCCTGGCTTTCCACCACTGTCGGCAAGCCATTCCGGATTTACCCCTCCATGCCCAGAAACTACGAAGAGCGGTCTGGCGCGAGTGTCGCTTGCCTGTATGTGTGGGAATCGGCTCAACGTTAACGCTTGCCAAGGTGGCTAACCATGCTGCCAAAAAAGTGCAGGGCTACCAAGGGGTATGTGTTATTGAAACCGACGCTGAACGGCAGGCGATTTTAGCAAAGATGAAAACTTCGGATGTTTGGGGGATCGGTCGGCGGATAGCCAAACGGTTGGAATTTATGGGTATCAATACAGCGTTGCAGCTTGCTGCGATGAAGCCGGGACTGGCAAGGAAGTCATTCAACGTCGAGGTAGAGCGCACCGTTCGTGAGCTTAATGGCGAGCCTTGCAAGGGATGGGATCAAGCACGGGCGGATAAGAAACAGATCTTTTCTACCCGTAGCGTCGGTGAGCGTATTACTTGCCCTGACAGCTTGCGCCAAGCCCTTTGCAAGCACGCGGGAATTGCAGTAGAGAAACTGAGAAAACAACGTTCCCTTGTGCGTGTGATGATGGTTTTTGCTTCGAACTCGCCTTACGATGAGCGGCCGCAGGGCTTTAAGCAAATTTACCGCTTTGCGTATCCCACCGATGACAGCACAGCCATCATCAGGGCTGTAGCTTCATTGCTCGATCAAATCTATGCTCCGGGCATACGCTATTACAAAATCGGTGTCGGTTTGATTGATTTGGTTAGTGCAGAGCATGTGCAGGGTGACTTATTCGATGAGTCAGCCACTAACCCGGCTTTGATGAAGGTTTTCGATAGCCTCAACCAGCGCTATGGCAGGGATAGCTTGCTTCTTGCTGCTCAAGGGATCAACCCCAAGTGGGCGATGCGGCGGGAGTTATTATCACCGCAATACACTACACGGTGGCGGGATATTCCTCGGGTGAAATGCTAACTAAGGGCGATCCTAGATTTTGTATCATCTTGGATGAGCATTGAAATGCATATTAAGTGGCAATATCATTGATTTAACTTGGTACATAAAAGGATTAATGATGATTAAGGCAGTACTGATGAGTGTGTTGTGTATGGTATCCGTTCAAACATTGGCTGTTTCTTCTGCCAGTGCGCATGCCAACGCGCTATTTAACGCTATCGCCCAGCGGCTGAGTTATATGGAAGACGTGGGGCTCTATAAAGCGAATCATAATCTGCCCATTGAAGATATTGCCCGTGAAGATGTGGTGATCAGCAAGGCGTCGCAGTCGGCAGCGGAAGTCGGTCTGGATAGCCAGAGCGTTGAAGGTTTCTTTCGGGCTCAGATTTCCGCAGCCAAGGCGATTCAATATCGATACCGGGCTGATTTACTTAATGCACCAACAAGCCGCGAGCCAAGAGATCTTAAAACAGTTGTCAGGCCTGCGCTAATTACCCTGGGTGATCAAATCAACCAAGAGATCCTTGCTTTCCTTCAAGCAGGAGGGAAGTTGACTGAAACAGATTGGCAAGGCTTTTCGAACGCACTTGATATGCAGTATCTATCCGAGGCCGATAAACGCGCGCTATTTGATGCACTGTCAGGTATCAAGTTGAAATAGCTCGTCTGCCTTTGCCTTGCCATTACTTGTTTTGGGGTTGATAATTGATAGTTAATTATCGCAATTATTCGAAATCGATTGATAATACCCGATGAATATTGAACATTTGAAATTGTTTGTTCGGCTGGCGACAACCCATAACATCAGTATGGCAGGGCAAGAGCTAGGATTGTCTCCGGCAGTATCAAGTGCCCATATCAACAAGCTTGAAGAAGGGCTTGGGGTAAGGCTGGTCCACCGCACGACACGCAAAGTGTCATTGACGGAGGAGGGACAAGCTTTTCTTCCCCATGCCGAAGAAGTGCTGGCGAGTGTCGAAGCGGCCAGAGCCTCGGTCGGTGCGGGCAGCGCATTGCCTGTCGGTACGCTGCGGGTTACTGCCCCAGCTTCTTTTGGTCGCCTTCATCTTATTCCCGCCTTGAAAGGCTTTATGGCCCGTTATCCGGATTTAACCGTCGACTTTCGTTTTAGCGATACCATTGTCGATATGGTCGAGGGGGGCTTTGATGTCGCTATTCGTGATGCCGAACTGCAAGATTCGACACTCATTGCCCGTAAGCTCGCGCCGGATAATCGTATTATCTGCGCCTCACCGCAATACCTTGAAATGCATGGTGAGCCTGAGACGCCACATGATCTGCGTGAACATCAATGTGTGAATTTAGCAGGGTTAACCACTTGGGTGTTTGACAGCAAAGACGGCCCGATAAGTGTAAAAACCAAAGGCTGTTTCCGAACCGATAACGGTGATGCGATGCGTGATGCTTGTACCGATGGGCTGGGTATTGCGATTAATTCAACCTGGAGTGCTTATAAGCAGCTGGAGCGGAGGGAGTTGGTTCAGATCTTAAAAGATTATCCATTGATTTCTGATACGGCAATTTGGGCGGTATATCCGAGTTCGCGTTTGCTGGCACCGAAGGTTAGGGCCTTTATTGATTATCTCAATGAGTATTATGGTAACCCACCATACTGGGACAAGTAGCTTAATCCTGGACAAATAGCTGAATCGAGTTTGCAGAGTTCAATTTTTCAAAAACGCCGACATGGAGAGTGATACTTAATGCCGGCGTTTTTTAATTACCAAGAAAAAGTTTGAATAACGTTTGCTTGGGTAATTGGGTTAGTGGCAATCGCATTGTTAACCTGTCCGAGGAATGGCTTCTGATAGGTGGGCAGCATGCCTTTCAGTGACACGATGTTGTTGCCGTGATCACCCCAATACATGGTCTCGAAATCAAGGTGCTCAAGCAGGTACTTTTCCTCTTCGAGAATTTGCAGTGGGGTTGGCAATACAAATTCACCACGTGCGACTTCTCGCTCCAACTCTGTTCCGGTTTCATTTGGTTAAGCAGTTTAGTGGTTTCGATAATGTGTTCTTTAGAGCGCTCTCGTCCACCCAAACCGAAGATAAACGACAGCAACATCTCGATACCGGCTTCTTTAGCGAGTGCCATACCCTCAAGCGCTTGCTCGGGTGTCATACGCTTTTTAATCCGCTCAAGCACCACTCGGTCACCAGACTCAAGTCCGGCATAGGCCATACTCAGTCCTGCTTGCTTTAACTCTTTCAGCTCGGCTGGGGATTTGCGTCTTAGATCGTTCAGCCCGCTATAGAGTGATATCTTCTGGCATTCAGGAAATGTTGCTTTGATCTTTTCAAATATCTTAAGTAGAAAGTCCGTGCGTGCTGCCATCACATTGCCATCGATTAGGAAGATAGACTCAACATGAGGGTAGAAGCGTCTTGCCGATTCGATGTCTTGGAAAATGTCGTCGATATCGCGAATACGGAAACGCTTATCACTGAACATATTACAGAAGGTGCAGTGGTTCATGCTGCAGCCCAAGGTCGTCTGAATCAATACGCTGTTTGCTTCTGTCCAAGGCCGGTAAATCTTGCCCTCATAATGCATAGTGTGTCTCCAATTTGTAAGAGGGAGAAGCATAACAACCTATACTCATGATGATAATTGGCCGCTATAGTGAATCAGTTTATAGGTTTAATTGATAATGAAAACTAGAGAAGCGTGTGATTGAATATATTAACTGTATGCAAAAAGCCCATGACCAAAAAGGCCATGGGCTTTGAGTGATAACTCGTGGTTAGCTATAGAAGTGGATAATCTACTATCTACTTCTGGAATTTTTCCAAGGCTGCATCCATTGCAGTCATGACGGCTTGTACTTTTTGATCGTTTAATGCATCGGGATGCGGTTGACCGAACTGGCCGATATCGTTGTCGAAATAAAGGCCGTGAGCGTTGGCAAATTCATCAGACAGGGCGCCACGTACCAGTATGTCAGCCCCGACACTCAGATCACTCCCTGCAATACCAAATGCGCTTTTCACCATTTTGCTGCCAAGCAGTGATTTAGGGTTTACCGAGGCAATCATAGGGCCACTTTCTTTTAAAGCGAGCCCTAAACTGCGTGACCACATGGTAATGGCCAATTTACTCTGTGCGTACGCATCCCCGGCTGATAATGGTTTGTCGCCAGCGAGTGCGGCTAGATCAACCGTTGCCTGGGCGGCAGAGGAGAGGTTAATCACTCGACCGCTTTGACCAAGTAAAGGCAGTAATGCTTTGGTCAGTAGGTATGGGGCAAAGGTGTTCACGGCATAGCGAACATCAAAACCATCATCGGTTGTCGATACTGGTGCATTATAGACACCGGCATTGTTGATCAGGGAATCGAGTCGAGTGTGTTTGGCTTTGATCTCGCTTGCCAGCACGTCAACATCCGACAGTTTTGATAAATCAGCGACATACGTTTCAATTTTTGCGTTACCTTGTAACTGGCTGAGTTGATCTTCTACGTCTTTGAGCTTGGCAGGATTACGACCATGCAAAAGCACATGATGTCCTTGGGAGACGAGCATTTTCGCTGTTTCAAATCCGATGCCGTCGGTTGAGCCAGTAACAAGAATCACTTTTTGCATTGCTGTATTCCTTGATGAAGTAATCTCAGAGCTGGAGAGATAAAGCGTGGTATCCAGCTACGATGTTAGGTAACGCTATGAATAATAGCAGCTTTGGAAACATTGATAATGAGAGAGGCTAACGAAACAGTTTAAAGAAAAAATTGATAATGGCGTTTATATTGATAACACCGGATAGCTATCTGCATGGGGATACAGAGTTGCTATCCGGCTGCTTACTGTGCGGTTGAGTTGCTTCTGCCTTAGAAGCGGTAAAGTAGCCCTACACTGAACAAATTGACTGTAGAATCATAAAAGTTAACGTCACTGTCGTTATCGAACCAAGCCACCGTGCCATTTGCTAGCCAGTTCTTCCAACCAAACGGACTGGCATAAAAGGTCGAGAAGCTGGCGCCAAGCTGGCTGCTGTCAATCTTTCTATCATCGTATAATGGGTGTCCTTCATCAAAGGAGAGTTCAGAGATGTAGAGGTTTGTTACCAAGCGCCATCGGTTAATGGAGTAGATATAGTTTGCACCGAGCGAGTAACCGTCATAAGCCATCGCATCCCCGTCGGCATCTAGGTCGAAGACAGAGAACAACGGCACTAACCGGTGCCTAGGGGAGTCCCATGTGAACGTGTATTGCGCAGTAAAACGATGAAAATCGCCATTACGGTTGAGTAAGGCAAGCTCTTCAGATACTAAGCCTTGCGAAACACCGCTTAGCTCATCATCAATATCGACATCACGGTAAGAATATCTGAGCTCTAAACCGGTGCCATACATCCGATCCCAAATCAGTCGATAGCCGTTGGCTGTACGATCCGTTTTCTTTCTTGGGCTACCTGTTAAAAACGGATCTGCCCATACTTCCGTTGCCATTGGGGTATAAAGAAAGCTGGCCCCTAAGACGCCGGCTTTCCCTATCTCTTGTCTGATACCAGCCAAGGTCGAGAAATCAAAACGGATATAGTCTTCTAACTGGTTACCAATAAATATTTGCGTGCGGGAATTTGCAAAGGTATAGGCAATCTCAGCGGCAATAACCGGTATTGCTGAGTCTTCACTGCTTGGAGAGCTGTTAATTGAATTGATGGTGTTGTTACTTAAATCAACTGAACCAAATTGGGCTAACGTATTTGATTCCACACTCATGCCGCCGACACCGACATTCACGAAACCAGAAAATCCATCTTTGGTAGGAATAGGTTCTATGGCATAAGCACCAGAGATAAAAGTGGTTGTAATGGCGAGAGGCAATATCGGCCGCATCATATAGAAATCCCAATATGGTTTACGATTGTTGTGTTAAAAAATTAGGAGATATTCTCAAAGTTGTAAAATGTAGGCGGAGTTGTTCTTATATTTAATAAGTCAGACTCATAACTGAGGATGGCAAAATGCAAGCAGTTCATCACTGCTAGTCTTAAAGATAAATTTGGAAATAAGCAGGGGGGGTGGTGAAAGTAGCGCTTATCTCTGTCTTCATTTTATTTGTAAGCTCAGCGCACAGTGCTGCGCCGGTATTTACCCGTTTATTTGCAGTTGCGGACAGCGCAGAAACCGCTTATTTAACCCCAGCAGGTATGACCCGCCTGAATGAACATTCGCTGGTGGTGTCTGGTTTGCTTTTTCAGTATCTCGGTGAGTTTGATATTGATGAAGAGCTAACGACAGTGAGTGGCGGTACCCCAGATAGTGGCGATCCAATACTGGTGCCTTCAATTTATTATGTCCGGGTTTTAGATTCGAAATGGCGTGCTGGTGTGGCACTAACCGTTCCGTCAGGGTTTGGCTCATCGACCGGTGGTAGTTGGGCTGGACGTTACTACACCACAGACTCGAGTTTGATTTTGGTCAGCCTAAGCCCCTCATTGGCTTACGTGCCAAGAAAAAGTGTTACAGTTTCCACAATTTGCAAATCCAGTTCCTGAATTTACAAGTGTCAATTTATCTGACGTTAAGCTTCAATATGAATGAGAAATAACTCAATAATACCTAATAACGTTGTAGACATATTCTGAAGGAGATGGAAATGGCTACTGAAACTCTATCCTATCAAAAACCAACTTTAATCCAGCGTTTATCAACGATATGTACCGCATTGGTACAACGTTATTTACCTGATCCATTCTTATTCGCCGCATTACTCACTTTTGCTGTATTCCTTATTGCTATGCCGGTGACCCAACAAAACCCATTACAAATGGTCAATGCTTTTTCTGGTGGTTTTTGGTCATTATTAACTTTTGCTATGCAGATGGCTCTGGTCGTTGTAACTGGCCATGCAATGGCATCAGCTCCTGTGTTTCGGCGAGGCTTATCGTATCTTGCGATGACAGCTAAAACACCAGGGCATGCTATTTTGATCGTCACTTTTGTTTCAGCGATTGCATGTTGGATTAACTGGGGTTTTGGCTTGGTAGTTGGTGCTATCTTCGCACGTGAACTTGCAGCCAAAGTAAAAGGGGTTGATTATCGACTACTCATCGCGTCAGCATATACTGGATTCTTATTCTGGCATGCAGGCCTTTCCGGTTCTGTTCCGTTGGCTCTAGCTTCGGGCAGCAATTTGGAATCTGTAACTGCTGGTGCAGTGTTGTCACCTGTTTCAACCGGAGATACGCTGTTCTCAAGCATGAATATCGTTATTCTGTTAGCAATGCTGATTACAATTCCATTATTGAATCGCTCTATGCACCCATCAGCTGATCAAGTCGTAACAATATCTCCAGAGCTATTGTCATCACCTGGCACTCAGGAGAGAGAGGAAGAAAAAGAGTTAACCCCTGCCGAGAAACTGGAGCAGTCTCCTTGGGTAAACCGCTTATTGGCATTATTAGGCTTTACTTACATTGTGATGTATTTCAGTGAGAATGGTTTTGCTCTTAACCTCAATATTGTTAACTTCATTTTTCTGTTTACTGCAATCCTGTTGCATGGGACACCAAAACGGTTATTAAAAGCTGTTGCTGAGGGGACGAAAAATACAACAGGTATTTTACTTCAGTTCCCATTTTATGCTGGCATCATGGGTATGATGGTTGCTAAAGGGCCTGACGGAGTGTCTTTGGCTGGAGGAATGTCTGATATGTTTGTTAGTATTTCAAATGAATATACCTTTCCGCTGTTTACCTTCATCAGTGCTGGCATTGTTAACTTCTTTGTTCCTTCAGGAGGCGGTCAGTGGGCTGTACAAGCTCCAATAATGATGCCTGCTGGTGCAGAGTTGGGTGTTCCAGCGGCTAAAACGGCAATGGCTATTGCGTGGGGAGATGCATGGACGAATATGATCCAACCGTTTTGGGCATTGCCCGCCTTGAGTATTGCTGGCCTGAATGCTAAGGATATCATGGGCTTTTGTATCATTTCCTTGTTTGCATCCGGGACGATCATTGGGCTGGGGTTATTAGCGTTTTAATGAAAATCACTGCCTTTACATCGTTTCTCTCCGAGGCCTTGTGACTAACATTCGTTAGTGAGGCCTCGTGAGAGTGCTGTGTTCCATAAGTATTAATAAGGACTCACAGTAGGGTTTGATATTGTGTAGGCAACTTCGCCTAATTCATCAAAACCTTTTGCTTGTGCTTCCAGTGTTCCTTCCAACCAGATTGCATCGCGTAGCAATAAATTTTCAACCCCGTCAGGGTACTTCACGTGAACCATCTGGTTTGCTGGTGGCGGCGGCATATGGATACAGGCACCAAAATAGGGCACAAGTAAAAACTCAGTCACTGCATAGTCATCCCACTCGAGCGGTACGACAAACCCTGCCAGTTTAACGTCTTGTAAAACGATATCTTGGTTGATATTGGCAAATCCAATGCCCATCGATTGTGCCTGGGGGCCAGTGAGATCATCATGGTACTCGTTAGCAAAGGCTCGCTCTTCTTCAATGAGGGCAAGGATAGTTTCACGCTGGTCATTAGGGATTAATTCTGACCAGTCTGTTGGATTCAATTGGCTTTGTTGTGATTGATTTAAGCAACCAGAAAGTAGGCTGACTAATAATGTCGTAAAGAGTGCTTTTTTCATAATGTATTAAAGAGGAGAGGCAAAGCCTCTCCTTGAGTAATGTTATTTTTTGATTAGGGCAAAACGACCGTCTTGGTCCACTTTAGCCCAGAAGGTGTTATTTGACTGTCCGACTGTCCATTGTTCATCACAACCCAGCCCAGCAATGTCTTCAGGCTGCTCGGTGAGGAACTCCTTGTTATAAGCTTCTTGGCTGATACAGTGGTCATCAACGAGAGGCTTCCATTCGCCATTTACGTCAATCGCTAGAGTAAGCTTGTCGGCATCCAAACCTTCAGGTACAGCCATTTCAAGTACGAAGTCATCAGCTCGCACTGAGTCGTCAAGTATCCAGCTTCTGGATTCGTTCAGGCGGTTAGGGGATTTTTCGGCAAGCAAACCATCATAAACCAAAGGTTGTTTTTCTATGGCATTTAGGTTTTTGTGATCGCCATCAGCTTCAATATCCTCCGCTGACGTACCCGGCCAACCTGGCTCGATAGTGATGTCTTTTTCTGCGCCGAAGGCGTTGGTGTAGGTACCTGTCTGGCTCTGAATACCGCTGACAATCAAGATATCAGACTCAGTAGACTTATCGGCTTCTAGCCAGCTTAGGCTTACCAGCTTCTTCATATCATAGGTCGCTGGATACCAGCGCATGCGGCCTTCATCGATTTCAAAACGCTTAGCATGGTTGTAATTCAAGCCAGAGCGGCCGTCTACCACAAAGTCACGATCTGATGGTTTACCGTCAGGGCCTGATTGCGAGCTGCGAATACTTGGTTTAGTCAGCATGATATCCCACATACGAGCCATAGCATCTGCATCTGTCCAACCCATCCATAGTGCCCCTTCAAGCGCCTGATCGACACGGTTGAATACTTGGTTGTTACCATCAATTAGGCGAGCACGGTGGCTATTCTCGGAATAACAATTGACGGTACGGTAGTTGGTATCAACAGCGCTGTAGTAAGTAGCTGAGAAAGGCACACTGGTTGGATAGACGACCTTGTCACAACGTTGTGGTGTTCTAACGAAGCGGTCAAATAGTTTCCAATCCGCACTGGTGAGTAGATCTGAAGACTGAGTAAAGGTGTCGTAGAAGGCTGAATACTGGATCTCTTTACCATTGATATCAAACCATGAGGCATTCACCATTAAGTCGCCCGTTGCCACGCTATCACGGTCGATCATTTCCTGATCCCACTCTGCACGGTCATCAAGATCTGGGATTTTCGGGCTAACATAGCGAGTTTTGTACATCACCATGCTCTGAATGCGTTCGAACTCTCCGACTCGGTTGTAATAACCTTTTTCAGATGCGTTGCCTGTTACGATATGATGGAAGAAACGGTGGTTTGGCTCAGCAGAAGGCTCCGTATTGAAGCTTTGAGTATCAGGACCAGCACCGTTATCCCAAATAACAGAGCGGCTGTATTGATGGTCATGGCCAGAGACGAAAATGACATCGTTATCAGTAAACAGCTTGCGCCACTTTTCTTGATCTCGGGTATACATGTCGTTTTCACGTTGATCGTTCCAACGGGCAACGACTCGCTCCATCATTACACCACCACGGTATGGACCCACGAAAGGGCTATGGCTAGAAACAAAGACATGATCGATATCATCGGTTTTGTTGGCGATGACTTGTTCGGCCCAATCGTAGGCATACGGCATATCCTGATCGGAGATTTGTACCATGAGTACATTCTCATAGCTATAAGCGTAAGTTTGGTACTGACGGCCAGGCATATGGTTGATGTTATCTTTAGGGATGAACTCTTCCATAATTCGCTTCCAAGTATAGTTATCTCCTGGTTTACGGTCATGGTTGCCCATGAGTGGAAGGAACGTGATTTGATGCGAGTATTGGCTAGCTAACTCTTTCCACTGTTCGTATTCGTGCTCGGTATTGCTGTTGGTCAGGTCGCCAACTGCAATGACGATATTGACGCCGTTATCACGGTACAAATCAAGGATCGCTTCCATTTGATTGACAGCAACAGCATCGCCACCTCCTTGAGTATCAGTCAAGATGCCAATACGTGTACGATCAAGGTCAGGGTTAGTGCCTGATTTTCCCGAGTCTGAGTTACTGCTATTACAGCCTGCAAGTAACGCAGCAGAAACAGCGGCTGCACAGAGTGCTTTGTAGAAAGGTTGCATAGTTTTCCCTGTTAACTAATTAAGATGACAGGGAGGATATAAGTTATGCTTTATCGCTATATGAGTAATGTGTGATTTTATTTTGAAAGTTCGACTGCAACAGTTGCAGAGTTAATGTCATTAGTCTTTCACTCTTTGTATTAGTTAGATGACCAGTTTTCTTAAAGAGTAATAACAAGCTTCCCCCTGACAGAACCCTCTTTACTCAACTGGAAAGCGTCGAGGTGCTTATCAAGCTCAAAGGTATGCTAGAAAGTTTCAGCGCATCTATGGGAATGATAGAAAAGCAGGCTTTCGCCTGCTTGGTATAACTGCTTAGTCAGAGATAAGTGCCGTTTGATGGTTTAAGTTAACTTGTTTTTTAAGCTTCTCCATCAAAACATCACGCTTGAAAGGTTTGGGCAAATAGTCGTCCATGCCACTATCGAAGCACTGCTGTATATCATCGTCGAGAATGGAAGCCGTTAGGGCGATAATATGTGACTTTACTAAGTTCTGCTGTTGCTCCCACTGCCTGATGGCTTGCGTTGCTTCAAAGCCATTCATAACAGGCATCATGCAATCCATTAATACCAGATCAATATCTTGGTGATGCTGTTGATATATCGACACAGTCTCTTGGCCATTATTGGCAATGAGGTAGTGGTAGCCAATTCGCTTTAAGTTAATACAAACGACTTGCTGGTTTACTTTATTGTCTTCAACAATCAGAATCGTTTGCTGTTTGGCCTTAGTCTCTTCATCTATGCCTTTGTGATGCTGGGCGATGACTGTTTCGCTGTCCTCTTCTGTTGGGTGGTTAACAAAAGCGGTTTTTAAAATGTTGTTCAGGCGCATGCCAAACAACGGAGCGGTAACGAGAGCAACCACATTTTCAGCCGTTTCATGGACAACTTCATCATTTTGACGCACGTAGACTATCTTCTGCTGTGGCATTTTGGTCGTTGTTGCACTTAGCATACCTGGCTTGTCGATGAGGACAATAGCAGAGGGGTTATCGACAGCCAGTAATGCGTCGACAGAGTGGTAGTCATACACTTCATAGCCAAAGCGCTTTATCTCAGTAACAAGCAAATTATTTGGTTTTTTGGCAAGGTAGAGAATGGGCAGGCTTTGCACCGTGTCGATGGTTTGCTCGTCATTCTGGAAAGTCAGAGTAAATGAAAAAGTGCTGCCTATGCCCTTATGTGAATCAAGTTGGATTTCACCCCCCATCATTTCGACAATTTTGGCTGAGATTGCCAACCCTAAGCCTGTTCCGCCATATTGCGATGATGTATGGCTCGTCTCTTGTTTAAACTCTTCAAAGATATGCGCTTGCTTATCTTCTTCAATACCTATCCCGGAATCTTGAACCGAGAAGAATACCTCAGTATGTGATGGCGTCTGGTTTAACAGCCTTGCTGTGAAGGTTATTGCTCCCGATTCGGTAAACTTGATCGCATTAGAAGCCAGGTTCATTAATACCTGGCGGACTTTTTGTTCATCCGCTTTAATGTAATCGGGTAGAGATGGCTCAATATTAACCACTAGCTCAACGCTTTTTTGCTGGGCCTTAGGTGCAATCAAAGCGGCTGTATCGAAAACAATCTCTTTTAGGGCACAGGATGAGGCGCTATTTCTAAATGGCCAGATTCTATTTTAGACAGGTCAAGGATGTCATTAATGAGCATCAGCAGGGTTTGCGACGAGGCATTGATCGTTGACAGGTAGTCTTTTTGAATCGCACTTAGTTTTGAGTCAGATAAAATTTCTGTCATCCCCAATATGCCATTTAGCGGAGTGCGGATCTCATGGGACATATTGGCAAGGAAAGCACTCTTTCCCTTGTTGGCCTGCTTTTCATGTTCACGAGCATTGATTAAATCTTGCTCAAGTTTATTGGTCTGCCTAATTACGTATATCAATACCAAAATGATGGCGAGGCATAAACCAAAAGCAACAGCGCGTTTGTAATTTTCATATTTAATCATTACCTGATCAATTTGCTTGGGCGTTTCTATAAACAGGACATTGAGGGTATTTTCCAAAGAATGAATGGTGCTGCGGAGCTCACCGTGCATTCCGTCATTATGTGAATAGCCGAAAGCCTTATAAGTTTGCTGAAGCTGGTAAAAGGCCTGCCTGAAAGCACGAAAGCTGGTGGATGAGTTTTGTAGTGCCGAGGTGCTTTCAATTACTGTAGCGATTGCATGTAAGTTGCTTTCTATTTGAGGCAGTAATTGGTCGTTAAAATCACGGAAGAATTGATACATCAGGTCTTTTGTAGAGAGCGAAAGCGTATCAAGTTCTGGCGAACTGCTATAAATGAGGCTTGCTTCGAAGGCGAGGGCACGATCTTTTAGTTGGTCAATAAGATTACCCGATCCTTGCTCACCGAAAATGATATTTACGGTGTGGCTCATTGTTTCGAATTGCTGGTGGTAGCTATCAATGTCAGCTATTGCTTGTTGGCCATTATATCCGGTAGAAATACCGTGCTTTTCGATTGCTTGGTTGATAACGGTGACGCCCTCCTTCAAACCAGAATAGGCTTCGTCCATTTTCGATAAATACTGTGAGTCGACTCGAGCGAGATAATCTTTTTCATGGCGACGCATCATAAGCATGCCATTAGACGCCGACTGTATGCTGCTTTGCAGCGATTGAAGTTGGGTATAGGTGCTGTGAATCGTATGAACCGTGGCAAAGAAGGCAAAAATAAGGACAAAGATGGCGACCGATCCTGAAATGAGAAGGCGTTTAATAGATTGTGTTTGTGGGGTGCGTGGAACTGCCATGTAGTCATTAATCCCTGAATGCAGAAACATTGACTCCAGTGTATGGTGAAAGCTATGTAAAAAGGTGCTTTCTTATCGACAAGGAATTAATTTGTTTCAAAATTGTTACGTAGTGCGGGGCGCACTGAATAAAAAGTGATGGGAGAGGTGATTATAAGGAAGCGGGCACAATAGATAAGACACAAAAAAGGGCGCCAGAAGGCACCCTTTAGAAATTCTTCACGTTAACGCGAATTAGATGCGCTCAACGTTAGCAGCTTGAGGACCTTTCTGACCTTGTTCGATGTCGAAAGATACTTTCTGGCCTTCAGCTAGAGATTTGAAACCTTCACCAGCGATAGCACGGAAGTGAACGAATACGTCAGCACCGCCGTTGTCTTGAGTGATGAAACCAAAACCTTTCTCGTCGTTGAACCACTTAACGATACCAGTTGCTTTAGACATGTGATGTCTCCTGAATAAAATATGTAAAAAACGCTTGTTGCGTACTTAAGCCATCATAATGAATTACTTATGGACAAAAGAATGTTGAGCTCTTCAGGACAACGTCGCTCGGTGAAGCGGTGTAACGAAGTTTTCTATTTCAATTTGTTGCATAAATAGGTCTGCATTTCAGGCCAAGCACATTAGGCCACACGAGAACTGGGCTGGCAAGCAAATACTTTAAAATTTAAATATTTATATTGAAAAGTGTGATTCATTTGGCAGCAAAACCAGTGGTTTAGCATGGTTAAACAAAAGGTTATCGTGATTTTGGTTAATATGGCAGCGTATTAGAGTGAAAGGTCGATTTCAGAACAGTTGTTCTAATTCAGTGCTTGGTGGGGGCAGTAAGGTATTAATCAGAAAGTAAAAAAGGGCCTAAACAGCCCTTTTATGCAAGTGGGAACAAAAATTAAATTTTTTCCACGTTCGCAGCTTGTAAACCTTTTGGACCTTGTTCAGTTTCGTAACTTACTTTTTGTCCTTCCGCTAGCGTTTTGAAGCCGTCACCAGTGATCGCACGGAAATGAACGAATACATCAGCACCGCCGTTGTCCTGTGTGATGAAACCGAAACCCTTTTCTTCATTGAACCACTTAACGGTACCTGTTGCTTTAGACATGTTGTCTCCTGAATAACTTACATCTGTACATATGCCAATACTATTTAACCTTACCCGGGTAACAATTGAATCCTTTTGCTCCAGTTGGACTTGCAAAAAAAATTGCTAGATGAAGCGATTCAGAAGTCACTGTTGTATCAACGCCAAACATTACTGGTCAATTCAAAGATTAGGCAGCATTGGGCTAATTGCAAATAAAAAAATAAGAATTTTGTGGGGGCTTTCACAGGATTTTCAGTAAGCTGAACCGGCACTGAAATAATCTCACAAGTTTGACTTAGTCTTACTTTTTGATTTCATCGATTTGTGATGTATCTGTTGTATGCCTATGTGATGACAAGAGTTTCCTCGGCAGCGGCTTGTAAGCCATTGGCGATATCTTTACTGAAACTGAAATATGTCAAGGAAGCAGCCAGTTTTGGTTTAACTGCTCAAAATGTGACTTGAGTGGCAATACAACTTTCTGCTATAACGGGGGCAGTTAGGTTTTGTAGATTCATATAAGGACAAACAATGAACACTATCCTAGAGCTAGTTCGTCAAACTCGTCGTAAGAACAAGCTAAAGCGTGAGATCCTGGACAACGACCGTAAAATTCGTGACAACCGTAAGCGTGTTGAATTGCTTGAAAACCTACTTGATTACATCAAAGCTGATATGACGCATGATCAGATCGTAGAAATCGTTGAGAACATGAAAGGCGATTACGAAGACCGTGTTGATGACCACATCATCATCAGTGCTGAGCTTTCTAAAGAGCGTCGTGAAGTTAGCAAGAGCGTTAAAGACCTGAAGAAAGCAGAGATCGCTTCTCAGCAGTAATTCTTCAAACCTTTTTATAAAAGCCCGATCAATATCGGGCTTTTTTTATGCTTTTTTTACCCTGACACGACAATAATGTACTTAAATTCAGGTATATATAAGTATCTAATAGCTACTATTATTGTTACGGTTATTTTTGAGGGTCATTGATTGTCTAAATGTCTTGGATTCATCGCTTGTTTGCCATTGGTGGCACTTGCTGGTGAAACAGAAAGCCAACAACCAGCGTCTATTGACGAGGCGAAGCCTTTGGGCTTTATCTCTGTGGATGATCTACGCAAGAAAAGGGATGGTGAACAGAAATGGGGGATCGCTGCGGTTATGCGTGGTGCAACCATTCCATATGCCACAGACACTGTTGTCGAGGATTCTACGGTATCAACCTTTGTACCTATGATGTTTTATCAGGGAGACCGTTTATTCATTAACGGTACTGAAGGTGGTCTCAACTTATACCGTGAACAAGACTGGGAAGTAAACGCCCTCATTCGGATGCACTTTATCGATATCCCTTCTTCTTTTCAGAATGAGATAGGCGGCGACACGGCTGATTATGGTTTTCAGTATAAGTACCGATGGGATGAGAGCTACTATACCGATTTTGAAATACTGTCAGATCCGAGTGGGCGATATAGCTCCCAGCTAACCCTCGGGGGTGACTATCAATACAATGATTGGAGATTCCTGCCGAAGGCTTCTTTGACTTGGAAAGATAGTGATTACAACAGCTACTATTATGGCCTTAACTTTGAAGATATTGATTCGGGGGTCGACCTAAAAGTTGGCACAGCTTTTAGTTACCATGTAACGTCAAATCTGTATCTTTTAGGTGGGGCTTACGCGCGTTACTTTGATAGTAATGTTCGGGACTCAGCCATTGTCAGTGATGATTGGCAGGGTGAGGGATATATTGGTTTTGGTTTCTTCAACGATGCCAAGAAGCCAAGAAAATTGAGTATCAGCAACAAACCATATATCCGTATTGCTCATGGTTGGGCGACGCCATCCAATATTGGTGAGATATTTTCGGGTAATAGAGAGAAAGATGAGTTTAACAACCAACTCACGTCCGTGTTCTATGGTCATCCTTTAACCGATGAACTATTTGGCTTACCTCTTGATATATATTTAACGCCTGGTTTTGTGTGGCACTGGAGCTCTGATGTTCAAAGCTCGACTCAAGAGTACGTCATGGCTGTGAAGGCCTATTATACCTTCAACTGGCCTGTTGAGTGGCGCTTTGGTGTGGCTGAAGGCCTTTCTTATGTTAACCGAATTACATACATTGAACAGTCTGAGATGGATCGTAAAGGTTATGAACCGAGTAAATTACTGAACTATCTCGACTTCTCTTTTGATGTGAACTTGGGCGATGTTTTCAACCACAAGCCGTTGGACGGAGTATGGTTAGGTTATAGCTTGCACCATCGCTCGGCTATCTTTGAAAGTGCTTCCCAGTTTGGTCGGATCAAGGGGGGGAGTAACTACAACACGGTGTATGTGCAGTTCGATTTTTAAGGCTATTTCAGTGTAAAGATAAGATCAAAAAAGCCTTACCCATCAGTAAAACACAGTAGCGAGAATGGGTAAGGCAATGATGTGGGCAGAGCCGCGAGAAGGCACTGCCTAATTTTTTCTAGGCGTACTATCGCGCCAATTTAATTCGCTAAACTCTCTAGCTCTTGCTTCGCTTGGGCAATACCTTTCGCCGCCATTTCATCGCCCATTGCAAGGGCTTCGCTGTAAACGACCTCGACATCGGTTAGGCCAACAAAGCCTAGGAAGGTTTTCAGGTAAGGAACCATGATGTCCGTGTCGCCGCCTTTATGCATACCGCCGCGGGTGGTTACGACAATGACTTTTTTGCCAGTAAGTAGACCAACGGGGCCGTTCTCTGTATAGCTGAATGTCACACCTGCACGTGCAATCAAATCAAACCAATTCTTTAGCTGGGTCGGAATAGAAAAGTTGTACATAGGTGCGCCAATCACAATGGTGTCGCTGGCTTTAATTTCTTCGATCAGCTGATCAGACTGCGCGAGTGCGGCTTGCTGCTTTTCGCTTAGGTTATCACCGCCACGAAGGCCACCGGCAATTTCACCATCTAGGACTGGCAATGGCTGGGCTGCTAGGTCACGCTCGATAACAGCGGAGGTGCTCATCGAATTAACCAGGTGATCGATAAGACCGTTTGATTGTGAGTAGTCACCGAGAATGCTTGATTTTAGTACTAGAACGTTTGACATAGTATGCTCCTTGAAATGCATTGCCGTTTGGCTTGGAACTAACTATACGAGTGGACAGCATTGTAAGAAAGCGGAAAAAATCGGTGAAGTCATTCGAAAAAATCGAACGGAATGTTATGGTGGTAACTATCTAATTTTAAAAAGATTACATAAGGCCGCTATAGCGGGGTGGTAAAAGTTCGCTTAGGGTATGAACGAAAAGGACGGCAGATTATGAATGACATCGCAGAAGGTATAAGGCAAAAAATAGCCCGAAACGACTCCTGTTTCGGGCTTAGGGGAATGGCTCGTGAGAGCCTTGCGCTAACTGGTTAGTAAATGGAGATCAATTACAATTTCAATGTTAGTTCAAGCAGTATGATTTGCCAGTTTTACCACTAAGAATGTTATTCATCTCTGATACTTAACAAAAATATCCTGTTATTCGACCAAAACTGTTGTAGTAACTTAATGCTAGTAGTTACAGCTACAATTTACTTGCTCAAAATGTGGAATTAGATGTCAAATAAGTTGGTATCTCTCACCAGTTCGCGTGGCAATCCATTTTTGATGCGGTTACCGACCCACTTACCAATACCGATTGGATAATCACGGTAAGTGACAATCACTTCCCCTTTGCCGGATAAATCCTCTGGGCGGATATCGCGGCCCATAAACCATTCTTTAGCCTGCGCAGCGGTAAGGGCGACAGCGGTTTTCTCTTGCCCAGTCGCCAGGGTCATAATGGCTTCATGCTGCCAGCGGTATCCTTTTTTATGTTGCTCTGCTAGCTTGATACCAATACGCTGGAAACGGATCTCACTAAGAAGTTTGCGCAGTTTTGCTGGGAATAACCATACTTCTTTGTCACGCAGCCAGATCTCACTGTCCGCTGGAATATTCAAGTCAATATCTTGTTTGAATGCTTGAGCAATAGCCTGGCTATCTTTGTCTGACGCAGGGCTAAATGGGAATTTACCCTTACGCTTTTTAACTGCAGGAGATTCAACAGCAGCAAGTTTGCGAATACGTGCAACGAAGAAGCCTTCACTGTCGAAAATCTGCGGGTAAACGTGAAGGAAGCCTTCTTCGGTTAGTGCCTTCTCTGCACCATCAAATAAATCAGAGAGCGATTCAAATTCAACAGCATCTCCGAATGTGTTTTTGAGGTGCCGGCAAACTTTTTGGTTCTCGCTAAGGTTTAGCGTACACGTAGAGTAAACCATGACTCCACCGGGTTTCAGGGCTTGGAATCCGCTGACGATAAGGTCTCGTTGCACAGCAGCGATGTCTTCGACGGAATCTAGGCTCCAGTTAGCCATTGCATCATCATCTTTACGGATGGCACCTTCACCGGAACATGGTGCATCCAGTAGAATTGAATCGAAGGATTCAGGCGCCCAGCCACCGAAGACGCAACCATCGAAGTGAGTCAGGGCGGCATTGAAAACGCCACAGCGCTGGAGGTTTGAGTGCAGAACCTTGATACGGCTCGCAGCCAGTTCATTGGCGACCAAGGCACCTTGCTTGTTCATCGCACTGGCAATTTGGGTGGTTTTGGAACCAGGCGCCGAGGCCATATCAAGGACGCAGTCTAGTCTGTCGTTGTCTTTTAGCAGCGCGACAACAGGCATCATCGAACTGGCTTCCTGGATATAGAACAGGCCAGCCATGTGCTCTGCAGTGTTGCCTAGCGAGACCGATTCTTCATCTTCACGTTCAATCCAGAACCCGGTTTCACACCAAGGAACAGGAGTGAGAGTCCAATCTTTATCGGCCACACGGGCAAGAAAGTCTTCTATGCTGATTTTCAAGGTGTTAATGCGAATGCTGCGACGCAAAGGGGTTTTACAGATAGCGATGAACTCATCCATGCTCAGGTGCGCTGGCATGATTTGACGAATTTGCTCGATGAATGCGTCTGGGATATGGATATTAGGATGCAAGGGAATGTCTCGATTATCTAGCAGTGGGGCGGAAGTCTATCATTTATAGGTAGATAGGTAAAAGAAAGGGAGATAGAGCCCTTATTTGAAACTCTTCCGGGTGGTAGGACGAAATTTTAAAAGCGCATAAATACATCCGTGTAGCTCCAACTCGCCGTCCATGGCGAGTAGGTTTTAAAATTTGACCTACCACCCAGATATATATTGAAATTTACCTGCTTATACGAAAAAGGAGCATTGCTGCTCCTTTTTTACCTTTGCATTTACCTTCGTGGTCAGTGTTTCGGTATGGCTGTTCGCCAGGTTTTCCACTCGGGTTTGGCGGTATTGTGCAGCAGGAAGTGGCTGTTGCTCTTGGCAATCGGAGAAAGCGGTTGGCTTTCAGGTGTTGAGAAAGCAATGCCACCGCGGATCAGGCTATCTACTGTTCCGCTCTGGACAGATGCGCCAGTCAGGCCAATCGTCACATCGATGCCGGACACATTCCAAAATACGCTGTCCGTTCGGACGAGGTGGCTGAAGTCCTGTTCGACTTGCGCTTCGATAATCACTCTGTCGGCCAGTTCGCCAAGGCTGACTTTTACCACTTCACCCACTTGGATATCACGGTACAGCAGTGGGGTACCTTCACTGATAGAGTTACGCTTTTCAGTTTCCAAGATCACACTCAGCCCTTTGTTTTGCAGTTGAGCATTGCCAAGGGTGAAGCTCTGAGAATATGAGCCCTTGCCTGGCGTTACGGCAATATAGCTGCTGAGCAGGGTATCAAGGTTCTTGGCGCCGGTGATGCTTATTTTCGGGCTGACAATCCAGAATTGACTATCCGCTTTTGCCAACAGCTCAGCATATTTAGGGAACAGGCGGGCTTTGACAATGACCTTACCGGTGTCGAAATCAGGCACAGTCTCAACCACTTTACCGACATTGACGCCTTGGTAACGAATATCAGTATTCACTTTGATGGTTTTTGCATCGGCGGCAATCATGGTGACCAGTAGGCCGTAATCTTTGGCTTCCTTATAGCTCTTGTAGAGCTTATAACGGTTTCCACTACGGCCAGAAATACCTTCTAGCTCGTCAAAGGCAATACCGCCTTTAATCAGAGTACTGATAGGATCCGCTTTAATTTGCACGCCATCTAGTCCTGCATCGACTTCTACACCAGAACGGTTCCAGAAAACGGTGTTAGCCGAAATGAGGTGGCGATATTTATTGTCGATTTTGAGCTTAATCGTGACGCCGTCACGGGTGAGGGCGTAACGTGAAACTTCACCCACTTCCATATTTCGGTATAGCACTGGGCTACCTTCTGAAATAGGGGGGAGCTCGTCGGCATAAAGGCTAATCGTTGCAAACCCTTTGGCCTTTTCCGCTGCCAAGCTGGCAAGCTGACGGCTCTTGTACAGTGGGTATTGGCCAAGTACTTTGCTGTTGCCTGAGCTGGTAAAGCTAATACTTTGACTGATCAATTGATCTGCCGGCGGCACAGAGACGTCTAGCCCTTGGGCGCTTAAATTTGCCTGGATACCACCATCAATATAAAAGCGGCTGCCTGAGCGGACGAGTTGGGTGTATTCAGGGCGGACAATCACGTTAAAACGGACTTTGGTGCCGTCCAGCCTGACTGACTTGACCCGGCCAACTTCCAGGCCCCGGTGCTTGAGCTTGGTGCCACGCTTGATACCATAACTGTCGTCCGCATAGAGAGAAAATGAGGCGACACCAGGCTGTTGCTCCTGAAGCTCATCTTGGTTAATCGCCACAAACTGCCGACTGGTTTCACCTGAGCCTGGAATAAGGGTAAGGAAGTTACCTCGTAACAGGTTGCCGATGTTTTTTACACCATTAAGGGAGAGTTCGGCCTCCTCGAGCAACATCTTTGAACCTGTGGTCAGCAGATCACTCATCATGGGCTCAATAGCCGCGTGGGCGACAATGGTGCCTCTTTCCTTATCTAGCCGGATATCGGAAATCTGACCAATCTGCAGGCCACGGTAAACAATCGGTGCACCACTGGTACTGATGTTGCTGTTTTCTGGTAGGTCGACAGTGATCGCAATACCACGCCCTGCGGTGTTCAGGTCTGGATAGAGGCGGAACAGGTGATCGGGCTCGATAGGCAACCCTTTATCTGGGGAGTCAAAGGCAATTGCACCGCTGATCATCGCTGACAGGCTCTCAAATTGCACATCGACGCCGTTAAAGCCGATATTGGCGCTCATACCGCTGACATTCCAAAAACGGCTTTTGTTTGTCACCAAGTCGGCGTATTGCGGTTTGATCAAGACATCGATAATAACCTGTTTGTTGTTCTGGCTCAGGCTATGGTTGTATACCTCACCAACAGGGATCTTCTTATAGAGCACTTGCGAACCTATGTTGATAGATCCCAAATGCGGTGCGCGCAGCTGAATTTTTAAGCCTTCTCCGACTGGCGTATCTGCTGGCTGGCTGTCTAGTGCGTTGAACTCATTGGCAAATTTACCTTCACCGGGCTGCAATGCAATGTAGTTACCAGAGACAAGGGCATCGAGGCCAGAAATGCCCGTAATAGAGGCTTTAGGCTTCACCAGCCAGAAACGCGTACCACTACGAAGGGTCTGTACGGCCTCAGGGTAGATATCCGCTTCAACAAAAATGCTTTTTAAATCGTTTGATAAGTTGACGTCACGGACGATACCCACTTCAAGCCCTTGGTAGCGGATAGTCGTCCGCCCGGCAACCAAGCCAGCTGCATCATTGAAGTGTATTTTTATCCGTTCACCGGCCTCATTGACGGCTTTGAAGACAAGCCATCCGGCAAGTACCAAAGCAAGCACGGGCAAGATCCAGAGCGGGGAAATCCCGCGGTCGCGCTTTATATTGACCGGTTTAGGTTGTTGGTTGTTTGGTCCGTTGTTCATAGTTGTCCCATATCAGACGAGAATCCAAGCTTTCAGCGGCTAGCATTGTCAGTACCACCACGACACCAAAGGCAATTGCGCCCGGGCCAGGGGTAAAATCGAGTAATTGATCACGGTCGATTAAGGTCACCATGATCGAAATAACAAAGAGATCCATCATTGACCATTTACCAATCCATTGGATAAAACGGTAAAGCTTCATGCGCTGCAGGTGATTGACGCTGCGCTTGAATTGGATGGTCAACAAGATAAAGGTCAGGCCAAGGATTTTGGCTACAGGCACGACAATACTGGCAACAAAAATAATGATGGCAATACCTAGCATATCGGAGTTCACCAGCGAGGCGACACCGGAGAAGATGGTATCTTCGACACGTTTGCCATTATTAAGAAAGATAGAAATTGGATATAGGTTCGCTGGAAAGATAAATACCGTCGCAGCGATTAAGTAAGCCCACGTTTTCTGGATAGAGTGTGGCATACGTTTGTGAAGCGGGAAATCACAGCGAACACAATATTCATGGTCGTCTTGTGTCATGTGGCAGTGATGGCAGTGGCGAGCATGGCTGGATTTCTTGTGCTCGGTCTCAGGTTGCCATGCTTCCCAGTAACGATTGAGGCTGATACGGGTAAGGAGCAGGGCAATGAGCAACTGGAGCAATACCAAGGAGTAAAGCCCAGGGCCTACGAAGATATCGGCGTAATCTTGTACCTTAAAGCACGAAATGCCAAGGCTGACCAGGAAAACATCAAACATAGCCCAGTGTTTTAGGTGCTCGATAAGCCATAAGGAACGACGAAACAGCTTGATCCGGCGGAATTTCAGGCCTAGTTGCGCGCCGAGTACAGACCCGCACACCAATAATGGCGCGATGGAACTACAGAATAAGATCAGCAGCGCGACAACTGGGAAGTTGGGGGCAAGCGAGAAAGTACCAGAGGTCAGCGTTGCCGGGATCATGACACCGAACAAGCGGATAGTGATCAATGGGAAAATATGAGCCGGGATGAAAAGGATCAGACAGGCAAGGGCGATAGCGAGTTCGCTGGAAAAACGGAAATGACCACCACGGTACAAGCGGGTGTTGCAGCGCGGGCAGTAAGCACTTTGCCCATGTTCAGCGACTTTCGGCAGCAAAGGTAAATCGCAGCCGGGGCATAGTCTCGCTGTGGTCATTAACGTTTATTCCTTTAAAAATGGCTTTAAATGAACACTATATTATTATTTTAGGTTCATTCTGGCTACAGGTACTTGCGCAACTGCATCATTTTGATTTTCAGCTGATTGTACAGAGCCATACAGTGTTTGGTACAGGCCTTCTTCGTTAACCAATTCGTGGTGTGTCCCACTTTGGCTTACTTGTCCATCTTCAAGCACGTAGATTACATCAGCTTGTTTAACCGCAGATAAACGGTGAGCAACAATCAGCGTGGTTCGATCAGCCAAAAATTGGTTTAGTGCTGTGTGCAAAGCGGCCTCTGTGGCAGTATCGAGTGCCGATGTCGCTTCATCCAAAATAACGAACTCAGGGTTAGTTAGCACCATTCTGGCAATGGCCAGCCTTTGACGCTGACCGCCAGACAGTTTAATGCCTTGGCGACCGATTTCTGTATCCAAGCCTTCTGTTAGGCGTTGGGTGACATCGGTCATCTGAGCAATTTCCAGTGCCTGCCACAGCTGTTCGTCTGTGTAATCACCACCTAAAGTAAGGTTGTGGCGCATAGTATCATTAAATAATACAGGGTGTTGTAAGACCACTGCCATTTTGTTACGCAGCGCTTCATAGCTTACGTCTTCTATCGGGTGACCATTGACCAAGATATCACCGGCATCTTTTTGGTAAATACCAAGCAGAAGCTGGATCAGTGTCGACTTGCCACCGCCAGAAGAACCAACCAATGCAACCCGTTTACCAGCAGGGATATGCAAGCTCATGCCACGTAGGACTTCTTTATCTTCATCATAGGCGAAATGGATATTTTTGACTTCAATATCAAGGCTATGATCACTGCTGAATGGATTCACTCTCTGGACTGGGCGTACTTCTTCTTCAATGGCAATAAGCCCATTGAGGCGTTGCATAGCGGCTGACGCGCTGTACCAGGCGAACTGGATACCTAATAGTTCCTGAACCGGGCCGAGCATGAACCAGAGGTAGCCAAACACCGCGAACATTTGCCCAACGCTCAGATCAGAAAATAGCACCATGATCATTGCCATCGCCCGGAACAGCTCGAAGCCCACGAGGAACAGCAAGAAGGAAATACGGCCTGCGGCTTCTGATTGCCAAGCATATTTATCGGCATCGTGGCGGATATCATTGGCGTTGGATTTTAGCTGGGCAAGGAAATCACGTTCACGGTTCGCGGCACGCAACTGGTAGATACCGTCAAGCGTTTCAACCAAACGTTGCTGGAATCGCTCGAAGGCCTGGTTTTCTTTCTTCTTGAGTGTTTTTACCCGGTTTCCCATCAGCTTAGAGGCATACACGACAACAGGGTTGACCAACAAAATGAAGAGGCCGAGCTGCCAGTTTAGCCAAAGAAGAATGGCAGCGGTCCCAATAACGGTAAGGAAACCAACCAAGAATCGACTTAGGGTGTCGCCAACAAACTTATCTATGGTTTCGACATCGGTAATAAGGTGGGAGGTAATACCGCCACTTCCGAGCTCTTCATACTGACGCATGCTGATACAGCCTAGCTTGTCGATCAGATGCTGCCTCATATTGTAGGTAATATCTTTGGCCACCAAGGTAAATTGGCGGCTTTGCAGGATATTTAGCGCTTGGCTTCCTACACGCATCAAGACAACAAACAACAGCACGAGCATGATATAAGCGGTTGGCTGGTGTAACGACTCAGGTAAAAAGTGGTTCAGAAACTCGATGCCACCTGCGGGTTTGCCGAGCAGGATCTCATCAACCATTAGAGGCATCAGCAGTGGGATAGGGACGCTGATAAGAGTCGCGACAACTGCAATGATATTGGCAGCAATCAAGCGAGGACGATGATGTTTTGCTTGCTTTAATAGCCAAGACCAGTTAATCATTTGGTTTGAATCGTTTTTCACAATGATAATGATTCCCATTATTGATAAAAAGCCATTTTAGCGGCTATAAAAGGAGTAAGCCATGGAAATTGGATCAGTGAATTACCAAACGCTGACGAAACAAGCGGTAGCATTGGTTGAGGGTGAGACTGATCTCATTGCTAATATGTCTAATATTAGTGCGTTACTGGCCATGGAGTTAGAAGAGATTAACTGGGTTGGCTTTTATATTCTAAAAGGTGACCAGTTGGTATTGGGGCCGTTCCAGGGTAAACCTGCCTGCGTGAGGATCCCTGTGGGGCGTGGTGTATGCGGCACGGCGATTGCCGAGAACTGTGTTCAGCGGGTTGAGGATGTACATCAGTTCGAAGGGCACATTGCCTGTGATGCTGCGAGCAATTCTGAGATTGTTATCCCGTTCTCGGTAAAAGGTGAATTGTTCGGTGTATTGGACATTGATAGCCCAATCTTATCAAGATTTAGTCAATCCGACGAAGATGGACTAGTTTCTTTGTTAGAAGAACTACAAAAAAGACTCTAATTGCATGCTTTCGGTGGTTTTTCAGCGTTAGGTAACTATAATAGCGGAACAATTTCTTTTTGATTAAAGTACTAACGGCGAGGAAACTCGCTTTTGTCAGGAAAGTCCATGGAAAACTCTGAAAAGCTAACGAACAGTAAAGAAGTCATTGCCTACATTGCTGAGCGTTTCCCAAAATGTTTTACTGTTGAAGGTGAAGCGAAGCCACTTAAGATTGGTATCTTCCAAGATCTGGCTGAGCGTCTAAGCGAAGACCCTAAAGTAAGTAAAACTCAACTGCGTACCGCTCTGCGTCAATACACTTCTTCCTGGCGTTATCTTCACGGTGTAAAAGCGGGTGCAAACCGCGTTGACCTTGATGGCAACGATTGTGGTGTGTTAGAACAAGAACACGTAGATCACGCGAAACAAGCACTTGAAGAAAGCAAGGCTAAAGTACGTGCGCGTCGTAAAGAGCAAGCAGAAGCAAAAGCAGCTGCTGGCAAGGATGGTGAAGCAAAGGCGAAAAAAATTCGTCAAAAAACTGCTAAACCAAAGAACACAAAACAAAAAACGACTAAGCTAAATAAAAAGCCTGCAGAAACGACCCGTGCACTGACTGCTGATGAAGTCGTCGTTGGCAAGAACGTTAGTGTTAACATGGGCAACGGAAACATGCCGGCAACTATCGTTGAAATTAATAAGGACGATGTGCGTGTTCGCCTATCAAATGGTTTGACCATGGTAGTTAAAGCGGAGCACCTGCGTTCGTAAAGGAGAATGCTCGACGCATGAAAGGTCGATTCCGTTTCTCACTGATTGCTGCTGGCATGATGCTAGCAGCTTCAGCACAAGCCCTAGAGGCAACATACACGTTAAGTGATCTACCGCAGCTGGAACCAGAAAAACAGCATGCGACTGCCAGTAAACGAGTGGCTTCACGCTTTACTCGATCACATTACAAGCAGTTTTCACTTGATGACCAATTTTCTTCCAGTGTCTTTACGCGCTATATCGAGATGCTGGACTTCAACAAAAGCTTCCTTACTGCTTCTGACATTCGTCAATTTGAAAAATGGGAAGAGCAGCTAGATGATCAGCTCAAAAGAGGTGACACATCAGCGGCTTTTGATATTTTCAATACATTGCTGAAGCGTCGTTACGACCGCTATCAATACGCACTTACATTACTTGACCGCGAAATCACATTTGATGTTGATGAAGATATGGTGCTAGACCGCTCCGAAATGGACTGGGCTAAGGATCGTAACGAGCTCAATGAAATTTGGCGCAAGCGGGTAAAATATGATGCGTTGAATCTGAAGCTCGCGGGTAAAAAATGGGATGAAATCAAAGATACCTTAGGTAAGCGTTATAACAACGCGCTTAAGCGTTTGACCCAAACTCACAGTGAAGATGTATTCCAGATTTACATGAATGCCTTTGCTCGAGAGGTTGACCCTCATACCAGCTACTTGTCACCGCGTAACGCTGAGCAGTTCCAGTCTGAAATGAACCTTTCCTTGGAAGGCATTGGTGCTGTATTGCAAGTGGTTGATGATTATACCGTTATTCGCTCTTTGGTAGCGGGCGGCCCGGCCTCAGCTTCTAAAAAGCTGGCAGCAGGTGACAGAATCATAGGTGTCGCGCAAGACGGTAAAGACATGGTCGACGTGATTGGTTGGCGACTAGATGATGTCGTACAGCTGATCAAAGGCCCCAAAGGCAGCAAAGTTGTTCTGGAGATACTTCCAGAGGGGAATAACGCCAAAAGTTACGATGTCACAATTGTCCGTGACAAAATCCGCCTAGAAGATCGTGCCGCGAAATCTTCGGTTGAAATGGCAAACGGCAAGAAGATTGGGGTTATTGAGATCCCGAGCTTCTATGTGGGTTTGTCAGAAGACACCAAGAAGGAATTGGCGAAATTAAACGATCAGCAAGTCGATGGTGTCGTGATCGATTTGCGGAATAACGGTGGTGGTGCACTGACTGAAGCAACAGCGCTCACTGGTTTGTTTATCAACAGTGGTCCGGTTGTCCAGGTTCGTGATAGTTACGGCCGGGTGAAGGTGAATGGTGATTCTGATGATCGCGTTTACTTTGATGGCCCGTTAACGGTATTGGTTAACCGTTACAGTGCATCGGCGTCTGAAATTTTTGCAGCAGCAATGCAGGATTATGGACGTGCAGTTATTCTTGGTGAGCAATCATTCGGTAAAGGCACGGTACAGCAGCACCGTTCACTGAACCACATTTATGATCTGTTCGACAAGCCTTTGGGTCATGTTCAATATACTATTCAAAAGTTCTACCGCATTAATGGTGGTAGTACCCAGAATCTAGGTGTTGTGCCTGATTTGGCTTTCCCGACAGCGGTTGATCCTTCTGAAACGGGTGAGAGTGTTGAAGATAATGCATTGCCTTGGGACAGTATCAAGGCCGCTGATTATCAGAAGCTCTATAACTTCTCGACGGTTTTACCTTCGTTGAAAGCGAAGCATGACCAGCGGATCAGCAAGGATATGGAATTTGGCTTTATCCAAGATGACATTGCTAAATACCGTGAAGAGAAAGACATTAATACCATTTCTTTGAATAAGAATAAGCGTATTGCTGAGCAGGACAAAGATGATGCAGACCGCCTAGCAAGGCTTAATCAGCGTCAGAAGGCCGATGGTGAAAAACCTTTTGCCACATTGGATGATGTGCCAAAAGACTACGAAGCCCCTGATGCTTACCTTGAAGAAGCGGTTGCTATTACCGCTGATTTGGCAAAATCGCAAAGCTAGTCTGTGAGAATAGGCAAGACCTCTATAAAAAACGGCACCCCTGGGTGCCGTTTTTATTTGTTCTAACATAATCATCTTTAAAGCATAATTACTGTTTCAGCCCTGAGACAGGCGAAAGATAAACACTGATCTATCTCAACTTTTACACTCGGTTAGCCAATTGGCGTCTAGGGTTAAATGTAGATGATCAATTCTAGTTTTAGGGGAATGCTATGCTGAAACATGTAATTATCGCTGTAACCCTGTTTTTTACAACATTTGCTGTCAGTGCGAAATCGACAGATTTGACGGAATTTGATTATCCTTTACTGCTAGGTGATTGGTATTGGTTCAGTAACACCGATGAAGGGGTTGAAAGTGAAGGTGCTAATTACCGTGCGATGAATATCAAATTTAAATCCAACTACAGATTTGTTATCCGCCTTCTCCAAACGGACGGCAATGTTGAAGAGTGGGATGGGACATACGATATTGACGAGACGACAGTAACCTTCCTATCACACGGACAACCTGAGCAGCAGCATAGCTACATGTTAAGTTACAACCAGTTCTTGTTAGATGGCGCGCGCTTTACCAAGCTTGCACCAGAAAACCTACCGGGAAACTGGCGTTCATCTCAAATTTCGGGGACAGATGTGGGAGACGGTGTCTCTGAAATTGCATTATCGCTTCGCCCCGATTTTTTGTTCTCCGCAGAAGTGTCAGGTAAAAACGGTAAGAAGAAAGAGCACCGTGGCATTTATTTCATTGAAGACGACCGCATTGTGCTGATATACGAAGATGGCCAGCAAGATAGTCAGTTTAGTCTGGGCAGCAATACGCTAACGCTGAGTAATAAGCAATTTGGAATGGAAGCGGTAATGAGAAGAGAGTAAGCAGGCTTACCGACACCGCGCTAAAAAAGCTCGAACAGGACAAACAAAAAGCGAGGTTGATACCTCGCTTTTTCGTTGTCTATTCAGGCTTAGCTGACAATTTTAAAAGCCTGTCGGAGTTGTGACAGGTAGTTTTCATCACGACAAATACTTTTTCCCGGCTCGTCAGAAATTTTAGCGACTGGTCGGCCTTCGCACTCTGTAAGCTTAAGCACGATATTCAACGTTTTCACGCCCGGTAAATCACAAGTGAGCTGGGTACCGATGCCAAAGCTAATATTGATGCGGTGGGCAAAGTGCTTGTAAATGGTTAATGCTTTGTCTAGCGTTAGGCTATCCGAGAACACCAGTGATTTTGTTTTCGGGTCAATGCCAAGTGACTGGTAGTGGGCAATGGCTTTTTCGCCCCAGGCAATCGGGTCGCCGCTATCATGGCGCAAGCCAACAAAGCGCTCGGACAAACGCAGGTCAAAATCACGTAGGAAAGCATCCATGTTGATGCAGTCGGTGAGGGCAATACCCAGAGAATCAGGGTATTCCTGAAGCCAACGGTTGAGCGCAAGTTGCTGTGAATCAGCCAACTCACCAGCAAGCTGCTGATGGGCCTGGAACCATTCATGGGCTTGGGTACCGACAGGCGTCAGGCCACGGGTACGAGCCAAGTGATAGTTAGACGTTCCCTTGAACTCTGGCATGTGGTCTTTGAGGTAATCAACCACTTGATGCTGGACATGACGAGAGAAACGACGGCGTGAGCCAAAGTCAACCAAAGAGAAAGCGTCAAGGTTAATGTTTTCATCTTGGGCTCTCTGATAGAACTCAGCTAATTTCAGTTTCAATGAACCCAGGGCATCTTCAGCCGTTGCTTCTGGGTAGCAACGCTGGCAGCGTACTTCACAAATGATCGCGAGAAGTGGAACTTCCCATAGAATGATATCAAGCCACTTCCCCGTGATGGTTATCGCAAGTTGTTCGCCTGATGTATCAATGTGAACTTGTTTGCTATCAAGCTTAAATGACTTCAGGAACTCAAGGAAGTCAGGCTTGAAAAAGCTAAGGGTAGAGAGGAACTCGATTTCTTCCTGGGAAAAAGAGAGACCTGCAAGTCGATCGACTTGATCTTGAATCTCTTGGCTGTACGGACGGAGATCTTCGTCGCTTCGGCAGTGAAACTCTGCAACCGCTTCAACATTGGGGTATTGATGAAAAATGGCTTGCTGCATGTGCAATTTGTATGCATCAGTATCAAGCAGGGAGTCGATAATCCCAGTGTGTCCAAAATGATTCATAACTAGTTTGGTTGTTTTTTGCAATCCGGAGATTTTACCCTATTTTGAGACTGGGTTGTCTCAAAATGTTTCAGATCGTTGAAAAAATTAGGGGCAGTACGATACGCCTAAAAGCCACTAACGGCAAGCCTACAGAGGACATTTTGTGTTTTTTGAAGGTGTTCTGTTAACGCATTGTTTGCGTGGTGATCTTGCTGTAAAGCGTAAATTAGGTAACCATTACTGCTCGTAAGCTAAGTATAGTAAAGATGATAAGCTAGATTTCAAAGCCCAACCAGCAAAATCGAAGGTTGGTTGTGTGTTAATTGACCGACAAATATGGCAATTGAGAAACATATCGTCAAAACAGGGTATTAAACTTGTCTGTACCGGGTTAACGCAGAATAATGGACACATACCGCAAGATAAATAGCGGAAAGAGAAGGAATAAACATGGCCGAACAACCAACAATCCAGCCAACGGCAAAATACCGTTCAGATTATAAAGCACCAGAATTCACGATTACCGATCTCTCCCTCGAATTTGACCTGCATGATACCGCTACCCGTGTTGTGGCAATCAGCAAGGTTGAGCAGCAGGTGGAAGGTGCGACATCTTTGGAACTTGATGGTGATGCGCTTACCTTGGTTCGCATTGAAATCAATGGCGAGAGCTGGACCAATTATGCGCAGAGCGAAGGGATGCTCACTATCAACGGTTTGCCTGCCTCGTTCGATATGCTGATTGAAACGGAAATTAACCCTGAAGCAAATACCTTGCTTGAAGGCTTGTACAAATCTGGCGGTGCATATTGCACCCAGTGTGAAGCAGAAGGCTTCCGCCGGATCACTTATTACCTAGATCGCCCGGATGTGCTAGCGCGATTTACCACCAAAGTGATTGCCGACAAGGAACTGTACCCATACCTGTTGAGTAACGGTAACCGCATTGATGGCGGTGACCTAGAAAATGGTCGCCACTGGGTACAATGGGAAGACCCGTTCCCGAAACCAAGTTACCTGTTTGCATTGGTTGCTGGTGACTTTGATGTCTTGCGTGATAAATATACGACCGTCAGCGGTCGTGATGTTGCATTGGAAATTTTTGTCGATAAGGGCAACCTTGATCGTGCTGAATATGCAATGACGTCTTTGATTAACTCGATGAAGTGGGACGAAGAGCGTTTCGGCCTAGAGTACGATCTTGATATCTACATGATCGTCGCCGTTGATTTCTTCAACATGGGCGCGATGGAGAATAAGGGGCTGAATGTCTTTAACTCCAAGTTTGTTCTGGCGAATGCGAAGACGGCAACCGATACCGACTACCAAGGAATTGAAGCGGTGATCGGCCACGAGTACTTCCACAACTGGACAGGTAACCGAGTGACTTGCCGTGACTGGTTCCAGCTTAGCTTGAAAGAAGGCTTGACCGTTTTCCGTGACCAGGAGTTCTCTTCAGATTTGGGCTCTCGCCCAGTGAATCGAATTAACAATGTTCGTATTATGCGTGGCCCTCAGTTCTCAGAAGACCGCGGCCCAATGTCTCATCCAATCCGTCCTGAAAAAGTGATTGAGATGAATAACTTCTACACCTTGACGGTATATGAGAAGGGCAGTGAAGTTATTCGTATGATGCACACTTTGCTGGGTGAAGAAAACTTCCAGGCAGGTATGAAGCTGTACTTTGAGCGTCATGACGGCACGGCGGCAACTTGCGATGACTTTGTTCAGGCAATGGAAGATGCATCCGGTATTAGCCTTGAGAAATTCCGTGGTTGGTATAGTCAGTCTGGTACACCGGTTGTGCAGGTTGAGACAGAATACCTAGCTGAAGAGAAGAGTTACCGTGTCACGGTTAAGCAGCACACGGCACCAACACCGGGGCAGGATGAGAAGCAACCGCTCCATATTCCGTTTGATATCGAGTTGTATGACACCAAAGGCAATGTTATTCCGTTACAGTGTAATGGTAAGTCGGTCCACAATGTGCTGGATGTGACTGAAGCTGAACAAGTATTTATCTTCGAGGGCGTCGAAGAGCAGCCAGTCATTTCAATGCTGCGTGAATTCTCTGCACCGGTTATCTTGGAATACGGCTATTCAGATGAAGAGCTAATTTTCCTGATGGTGCACGCACGTAATGAGTTTGCACGCTGGGATGCAGGCCAAATCCTACTGGCAAAATACATTAAACAGAATGTCGCTCGTTGTCAGGCGGGTGAGTCGATTGAGTTGCCGGAAGCAGTAGTTGATGCTTTCCGCGGCGTACTGCTTGATGAAAAACTGGATCCAGCCTTCATTGCTGAAATGCTAACGCTGCCAAGTGAAAACGAAGTAGCGGGTTGGTATAAAACCGTCGATGTTGATGCAATTAATACCGTTGTCGGTGAGCTTGAAAAAGCACTGGCAGTAGCAATGGAAGATGAGTTCAGTGCAATCTACCATTCGCTAGCGCAAGCAGCTTACACTATCGAACACGAAGCAATGGCAAAACGTTCTCTTCGCAATACTTGCCTAGGCTACCTAGCGTTTACCGAGCAAGGTAATAACCTAGCCGCTAAGCAGTACAAAGTTTCTGACAATATGACAGATACTATGGCGGCAATGGCAGTGGCGAACAATGCTGAGCTAGCTTGCCGTGCCGAGCAAATGGCAGACTTCAGCGATAAGTGGACCCACGATGGTTTGGTGATGGATAAATGGTTTATGCTGCAAGGTAAGAACCCGGCGGCAAATGCACTCGACAATGTGCGTGAAACCATGAAGCATGCAGCTTTTGATATCAAGAACCCGAACCGTACCCGCAGTTTGGTGGCAAGTTTCTGTGCTAATAACCCAGTTCGTTTCCATGCTAAAGACGGTTCGGGATACCAGTTCTTAACTGAAATCCTGACTATCTTGAACACTAGCAACCCGCAAGTAGCTTCTCGTTTGATTGAACCGTTCTTGAAATACCGCCAGTATGATGAACAGCGTCAGGCACTAATGCGTACTGAGCTGGAAAAACTGTCTCAGCTAGATAACCTAGCAAAAGACTTGTTTGAGAAAGTGCAGAAAGCGTTAGAGCTTTAATCTGAAGATCTCATAGAGAAAGGGGCAAGCTAGCTTGCCCCTTATTTTATCCAAATCTAACTACCTTAAACGAAACACACATAACGATCACCGATATGAAATTTTATACTTTCTCGATGCACATAAGTTACCAGCAGTTCCTCCAACATTATTCTGGCGCTGCGAGCAACGTCCTTGTGATGACTGATAACGGTTTGCGGCTTCAGTTACCTGCTTCTCGCTTGCGCCCATTCCTCACTCAAATCGGTATCCGTGGCCGTTTCAGGGTGGCGGTTTCGGAGGCGAATAAACTGCAATTCATTGAGCAAATCATGTAATCGGGAAATGATGAAAATGTAACATTTGATTTTGGTTGGCATGTAAACCATGGTACCAATAAAGGAGGCTAATACCTATTTCGTATAGTTTTGACATTAGATTTAATAATCTTATGAAATAAGAAAAATAACCTTAAAAATAATTGGTTATACCAATTCCCATTAGTCTAGCGCTATCCTGATGCTAATTTCACCAACCTCAGATTATCCCGCCAGCCAAAATATCTACCTCAGTCACATATTCGATTTTTTCCTGCTTAGCTAGAGTAATTAACGTAACTATTCCGCAACAAAACACCCTACAATAGCAGTCACGCAGGAGAGCGTCTTCCGACGGTATGTTCCCCTGATAACCAACCGTTGGATGCTTTATAAAAACTCTATACTTGATTGATAATATTATAACGATGGAGCATTGCTATGACCGCACCTGACCCTATAGTGCCGGTACTGCTTGAGAAAGTGTATACCTTAATCCAGGATAAGATTGAGACACCTCAGCAGTCATTAGTAGAAGTGTTTGCTCAGCGATTGTTAGGACAACTGGCAGATGATGATCTGCTTCAACGGAATGAATCTGACCTTTATGGTGCTGTACTGAGTTTATGGCATCACCTTGTACAAAATAAGCCAGACCAAATCTCTGTTCGTGTTTATAACCCAACTCTTAGCCGCTATGGTTGGCAGTCTCCGCATACCGTAGTTGAAATCATTACGCCGGATCGTCCATTCTTGGTTGATTCTGTTCGTATGACCTTAACCCGCTTGGGTATTACCAGCCACATGATGCTTAACGGCCCGTATTTCTTCAAACGCAATGGAGAAGGTACGATTACAGAGGCATGTGGTAACGATGGCGACTTGCAGACACTCTTTCATATTGAGGTTGATCGCCTAAACGACAAGAAAGAGCTCAATGCATTAAAAGAAGAACTGGAGCTTGTCCTTCAAGATGTTGATTTGGTAGTTAATGATTGGCAGTTGATGCAAGCCAAAATGCAGACGATTGTCAAAGATCTTAAAAAAGCCGATCTTCCAGTAAACAAAGAGCACCGTGAAGAAGCCATTGCCTTCTTGGACTGGGTGACGCACCACAATTTTACTTTCATGGGTTATCACAAGTACGATCTTGTACCTGTGGAAGGTGATTACGAATTACGCCCTTGCGATGAGCCGGGGCTAGGGCTTCTAAGCAAATCTAATAAAGTCAGAACTCTTCGCCTGTCACAGCTTCCCGAGTCTGCCCGTATTGAAGCCCGTAAACCCGACTTGCTGATCCTAACAAAAAGCAATGGCAAGTCGAAAATCCACCGTCCGGCTTACACCGATTACATCGGTATCAAGCGTTTTGACAAAGACGGTAATGTTATCGGTGAACACCGCTTTACCGGTCTATACGCATCGACGGCTTATCACCAGTCGACCATGAATATCCCGCTGATCAGCAATAAGGTGACGCGGATCTTGGAAGAAAGCCGATACCCAGCAGGCTCTCACTCTTGGAAGGCGCTGAATAACTTACTTGAAACGTACCCGCGTGACGAGCTTATCCAGGCCAACGAAAAAGAGATGCTGGACGTTGGTTGTGGTGTGGTTCGGATGCAAGACCGGGATTTGCTGCGTCTATTCGTTCGCCGTGATCCATTCGGTCGCTTCTTCTCTTGCATGGTGTATGTCACCAAAGAACGTTACAACACCGAGCTACGCCGCAAGACACAAGAAGTGCTAAAAGACTACTTTGCATCAGAGCAGGATGTCGAATTCACCACCTTCTTCTCAGAAAGTCCGCTGGCGAGAACGCATTACATCGTGCGAGTAGAAAATAACAATTTTGATGTGGATATCAAAGCTATCGAACATAACCTCGTTGAAGCCGCTGCATCATGGGATGATCGTTTGAGTGCATCGCTTATCGCCAACTTTGGTGAAAGCAACGGTACATCGCTGGCGAAAAACTATGGCAGCGCATTCCCGCGTTCTTACAAAGAGCAGATGTTACCAGGTTCAGCTGTGGCTGATATCGAGCAGCTTGAAAATCTTAGTGAAGATAACAAGCTGGGTATGTTGTTTTATCGCCCACAGGAAGAGGCCAGTGATTCACGTTTTGTGAAACTGAAATTGTTCCATCGCGATGAGCCAATCCACCTTTCTGATGTCATGCCGATGCTGGAAAATTTGGGTCTTCGTGTGATTGGGGAATCACCGTACCAAGTGATCACCAAGAGCGGAACGGTTTACTGGATCCTTGACTTTGCCATGCTACACAATGCTTGCACAGGGATCGACTTGGGTGAAGCACGTGATCGTTTCCAAGAAGCCTTCTCGGCAATTTGGCATGGTGCACTAGAAAGTGATGGCTTCAACCGCTTGGTATTGTGTGCGGGTTTAACCGGTCGCGAAATTACTATTTTGCGAAGTTTTGCTCGTTATATGCGCCAGGTCGGCTTCCCATTCAGTCAGCATTACATCGAAGAAACGCTTTCAGGACATAGTGATTTGGCAAGATCGCTGGTTGAGTTGTTCTCGCTACGCTTTGACCCAAGCCGTAAGCATTCTGAAGCAGCAGAGATGGCGTTGATTGCCAAGCTCAACGAGAAGCTTGAGCATGTAGAGAGCTTGGATGATGACAGGATCATTCGTCGTTACATGGAAATGATCCTAGCGACGCAACGGACTAACTATTATCAGCTAGATACCAATGGCAAGCCGAAACCTTGGCTGTCACTTAAGTTGCGCCCGTCGGAGATCCCAGAGATCCCAGCGCCAGTACCTTTCTTTGAAATTTTCGTCTATGCACCGGATATCGAAGGTGTTCACCTGCGTGGTGGTAAAGTTGCCCGTGGTGGCTTGCGTTGGTCGGATCGCCAGGAAGATTTCCGTACCGAGATCCTTGGCCTGGTTAAAGCCCAGCAGGTGAAAAACACCGTGATCGTTCCAGTAGGGGCAAAAGGTGGATTCGTTTGTAAGCGTCAGCCGCAACTGACAACCCGTGAAGAAATATGGGCGGAAGGTCAGCGTTGTTACAAGCGCTTTATCCGTGCTTTGCTTGATGTCACTGATAACATCATTGATGGTGAGCTAAATCCACCAGCCAATGTTGTCCGCCATGATGAGGATGACCCATATTTGGTTGTAGCAGCCGACAAAGGCACCGCAACGTTCTCAGACTTGGCAAACTCTGTATCAGATGATTATAACTTCTGGCTGGGAGATGCATTTGCATCGGGTGGTTCAAATGGTTATGACCACAAGCAAATGGGCATTACTGCCAAAGGTGGCTGGGAATCGGTCAAGCGCCATTTCCGCGAGCTAGGCATAGACTGCCAAACAACAGATTTTACCTGTGCCGGTATCGGTGACATGGCAGGGGACGTATTTGGTAACGGCATGCTGCTGTCTAAGCATATCCGTTTGGTTGCGGCCTTTAACCACATGCACATCTTCCTGGATCCTAACCCGGATGCCGCGACAGGTTGGAAAGAGCGCGAGCGCTTGTTCAATCTGCCTCGTTCAAGTTGGGAAGATTATGATGTCAAGCTGATTTCAGAAGGTGGCGGTATTTTCTCCCGTCGCAGCAAGTCGATCAAACTGACCCCGCAGATCCAAAAGCTGCTGGGTACGCGCAAGCAGAGCCTGACACCGAACGAAGTGATCCGTTTGATCCTGAAAATGGAAGTGGATCTTCTGTGGAATGGCGGTATAGGTACTTACGTCAAGTCTGAATCAGAAACCCATACTGATGTGGGCGACCGTGCTAATGATGCACTGCGCATCAACGGTAATGAGATTTGCGCCCGAGTCGTTGGTGAGGGGGGCAACTTAGGTTTGACCCAACTAGGCCGAGTCGAGTTCTCGAAGAAGGGTGGATTGGTCAATACTGACTTTATCGATAACGTCGGTGGTGTAGATTGCTCGGATAACGAAGTAAACATCAAGATCCTGCTTAACTCACTGGTAGCCAGTGGCGATCTGACATACAAACAGCGTAATGAGTTGCTGGAGCGTATGGAAGATGAAGTGGGAGAGATTGTTCTTGATGACGCGTATTGCCAAAGTGAATCGATTTCAGTCACACAGCAGCAGCAAGTTCAGTTACTTAAAGAGCAGATCCGCTTCATCCACCATCTTGAGAAAGAAGGTAAGTTGGATCGTGCGCTGGAATACCTACCAGATGACGATACGCTGGCCGAACGCGAAAAATCTGGAATGGGTTTAACCCGTCCTGAGTTAGCAGTGTTAGTTGCCTACGGCAAGATGGTATTGAAGGAAGAATTGGTCACCGAAGAAGTTGCTGATGATCCTTACCACGCGCGACTATTGCCAGCTTACTTCCCTAAAGAGTTGCAAGAGCAATACCGCAGCCATATGGAGCACCACCCGCTGCGTAAAGAGCTGATTGCCACTTCATTGGCTAACCAGATGTCTAATGAAATGGGTTGTAACTTCGTTACCCGCTTGCAAGAAGAGACTGGGGCGACAGTGGCAGAGATTTCATCGGCCTATTCTGTGGGGCGTGAAGTCTTCAACTTCGAGCAGTACTTTGATCAAGTTCGATCCTTGGATAACGTTATTCCGGCAGAAGTGCAGTACGAAGTACTTTACCGTTGCCGCCGAATGCTACGCCGAGCAACACGCTGGATCTTGCGTAACCGCGATAGGAAGTTGGGTATCGAGCAATTGATTGCCTTCTATCAGCCGATTGTGAACAAGCTACGTGAGAACCTTGAGCGTTACCTTGTCACGGAAGAGGTGCAGGAGCACAACGAGCAAGCAGATGCGATGATTAAGCAGGGGATTCCTGAAGATCTCGCTCATAACATTGCTCGTCTAAGCAGCTTGTACTCGGCGATGGACATTGCTCAAATCGCGACGGATTCCGACAAGGATCTCGACTTTATCTCGCGTGTTTACTTTGTGGTTGGTGCTGACCTGTCATTACACTGGTTCCTCAAACAGGTACACAACCAGCCGGTGGAGAACCATTGGCAGGCACTGGCACGTGCTTCGTTCCGTGAAGATCTTGATTGGCAGCAGCGTCAATTAACCCTGGCCGTCATCAGCAGTGGGTTAGAAGCACCTGATGCTGAAAGCTTGATTGAGAACTGGATGGACGAGCATAAATCAGCGATACACCGCTGGAATACGGTATTGGCTGAGTTCAAAGTGGGTACAACCCATGAATTTGCCAAGTTCTCTGTCGCACTTCGAGAGCTTATGCTATTGAATTTAAACTGCCAAACAGTAGCATAATGATGAAAATAAGCTTTGCGGGAATTTTATACCTATAAAAGCTGTAAATATCATTAAATGCCGTCCAAAAAGCCACCATTGTTGAAATGGTGGCTTTTTTCTTTGTTGAATAACACGATATAAACGTTTGCTTTCTGTGGTTGAAAATAAAAGTAACTATTTCAACAATCTAACCGCAGATTGAAGGGGATAGTGCGATTTATTCAAGATAAACTGAAATTAGTGATTGAAATATAGCGGCAAAGTGTGAATAATATCCTCCCGTTTATACGGGGCTTTTATTAGGAGGTACAATGCTTTACCGCCTCGCTCGATCCGCTATTTTCAAGCTTGATGCAGAAAAAGCGCACGATCTAGCTATTCAGAACTTTTCTCGCTTTACTGGCACTCCTCTTGATCTTTTCTATCGTCAACATGTACCTGAGCGTCCTGTTGAAGTGATGGGTATCAAATTCAAAAACCCTGTTGGCCTAGCTGCTGGCCTAGACAAAAACGGCGAATGTATTGAAGCATTTGGTGCGATGGGTTTCGGCTTTGTCGAAGTTGGAACAGTAACACCACGCCCACAGCCAGGTAATGATAAGCCTCGTTTGTTCCGTGTGATTCCTGCTGAAGGTATTATTAACCGGTTTGGTTTCAATAACCTGGGTGTTGATAACCTGATTGAGAACGTTAAGAAAGCCAACTACGATGGCGTTATCGGGATCAACATCGGTAAGAACAAAGATACGCCGATCGAAAAGGGCGCAGAAGATTACCTGATCTGCATGGATAAGGTATATGAGCATGCGGGCTACATCACGGTGAATATCTCTTCACCAAATACTCCGGGCTTGCGTACACTTCAGTACGGTGAGATGCTAGACGATCTGCTTGCTCAACTTAAAGAGAAGCAGAAAGAACTGGCTGAAAAACACGGCAAGTATGTACCTCTAACGTTAAAGATCGCGCCGGATCTAGAAGATCATGAGATCAAGCAGATCGCTGAGTCGTTGATCAAAAATAACATCGATGGTGTTATTGCTACTAACACCACACTTGATCGCTCTCTGGTAAAAGACATGCCGCATTGCGATGAGGCAGGTGGCCTAAGCGGTCGTCCACTACAGAACCGCAGTACCGAAGTCATTCGTATGCTGGCGGAAGAATTAAATGGTGCATTGCCAATTATCGGTGTAGGCGGTATCGATTCAGCCGTATCTGCTCGTGAGAAGATGGCTGCTGGTGCAAGCCTGGTACAGATTTACTCTGGTTTTATCTACCACGGCCCTAAATTGGTTAAAGATATTGTCACTAATATCTAAACAAGTGAAGTAACTAAAACCAACATATGATACTGAGTGCCTGCAAGAGCAATTTTGCAGGCACTTTTTTTATGTCGATTTCATGACGAACACCTTATCAATAGCAATTTTGTCAAAATTTCATATTTTGTATCGTAAATATCCCACATTCCTTCCTCTTTTTATTTGCGGATAGGGCAGTAGAATTTGCTCTAAAGTTTTGTTTGTTGTAGTGGATAAGCTTTGTAACGGACTACGGATATGGAGCGGTACTTATGTTGAAACCCAATAATTCATGGATGTGGTATTACGACCAGAAGTACGATGCTCTCATGTTGGACCTTGGGGACGACATGGTTTTCCGCGTTGCAGTTCCTACCAAAAACTTAATTCCTTGCGCTTTTGCTCGTTCGACGTTTACGGTTGACGATGCGTCTGCTTATCAATCTTTCCTAGAAGGGATGTCCCTTCTTGAGCTTTCTGCACCAAGAAAAGCAGAGCTTGCACTCAATGCTGTAGCTGCAAGCCGCTTTCATAAGCCTCTTATGCCGAAAAGTTGGTTTTTCAACCAGCAAGCTAATGCACATTCTCCTCAGCTAGGTGACATTGTCACACTAAACACCGACCTTGGTGAAGGCCAGTTCCTGATTATCGAGAACAGTGGCTCAGCAAGCCTTTGTATGATGGCTGATACCACCTCATTGCCTCTCAATGCCGCTAAAGAGATGTCATTCTGCGAAACCATCAAGGTCATGAACGATCGCATGGCAGCTTATGAGAGGGCTGCAGAAGCACCTATCACGCTAGCTTTGGTTGGTTAGGCCGACAGCTCTATACCTCAAAACAACCTGACTTTTCTCTTCTTATTATCCGCTTAACTGCTTCAGTAGAACCGGTTAAAAGGGTACTGGCGCTTGCCAGCTTACTTTCTGCCTATTCCTTATTGTCCCGTTCCTAGTAGCTTTCAAGCTAGTTCATTCAGATAGTAAATCCAAACCTCATACCTCATACCTCATACCCCATACCCCAATCCTCGTTCTGATTAGCAGCACCATTGAAACTGAAGCGGGGCTTATTGCTTAGTCTGAAATCATTTCTTGTTCGTTACCTGGCGCTCTATACCGAGCGTAGCGGGAGAGTTTCGTGTTGGTTGGCGGAAATGGATAGCCCAAGTCATCAAATAAAGGGTGCGAGATCGCTAGGGATAGTGATGTGGTTCACAGGTCTGTACAAGGGGCTTCTTAATTTCCTTGTTTAATAAAGCAACATTTTGAGTGATGTACTTCTAATTATTTTATCTTTTTATGATTTTTTTTCTGCCTCATTTTGCGGGTTATGCATAAAAAAACACCATAATTTTGTACCAGAAAACACAATAAATAATGCATTATTTCCCTGTTTTCCCTTTTTGTGTAACTAAGTTACATGAGCGAATAATTATATGGCTGGTTGGATTATGTCCCTACGGTCATTAATTCCCGGTGGGAAATTATAAGGGGTGGCTGGTGTTGCCTTTGTTCTGCTAGAGGTAAATACTCGGCTAGCAAGTTAGCAAGCACCTACTGAATTCTCTTGTTTCTACATTTGGGGCTGCATATAAGTATCTGATTTATAGTTTTAATTGCGTCGTGTTTCCTGTGGTGGATAATGGTTTTGTGCATTGTCTTGTTCTGTGGGTACACTCAAAGTGATCGTTTGTTTACAATAGTGCACAATCAATTTTCCTGTATTGTTTACCAATGGAAACACTAAAATTTCATCGTTGTCGTGTGATCGATGTCGGGTGAGATTACGGGTGAAGGTAGTGAGCAAAGTAAGTAATCTGGCATTAGTGGCATTTGACTGCTGTTTTTTTAGCTAAATAGCTTGGTTAGAACCTTTTATGACAAGGTATTTACTGGGTTTTCAGTTATAATTCACCGCAACATAAGTGTGAAAAGAACTCCATGAATCAATATCTAGCTATCACTTCACGAGGTCTTGAGAACCTCCTTGCAGAAGAACTTAAGCAACTTGGCGCAGACAGCGTTCAGGTTGTCCATGCCGGCGTGCGTTTCAAGGCCGAGCAAGCAACAGCCTACCGATGCTGTCTTTGGACACGTATTGCATCTCGTATCATTCAGGTACTGAGCGAATTCAATGTCCGTGACGATATGGATCTGTATTTGGGGGCTGCGGCAATTAACTGGCCGAATTACTTCGGCAGTGATACTCGTATTATTGTTGATTTCAACGGTACTAACCGCGAAATCCGCAATAGCCAATACGGTGCAATGAAAGTTAAAGACGCCATTGTTGACCGCTTCACTAAGGCCGATTTGCGTCGTCCTAGCATCGACCGTGAACGTCCAGAGCTTCGCATCCATATGCGCCTATCTGGTGAGAAAGGTGTGCTGGGCCTTGATATGGCGGGTAGTGGCTTGCATCAGCGCGGTTACCGTAGCGAAGCGGGTAAAGCACCGCTTCGTGAGACCCATGCTGCAGCATTGGTGATGAAATCTGGCTGGACCCCTGAAAAGCCTCTGTTGGATCCGATGTGTGGCTCAGGCACCTTGCTGATTGAAGCGGCTCTGATTGCTGCCAATATTGCACCGGGTATCAAACGCAAGCGCTGGGGTTTCGAAGCGATCAAAGATTTTGACCGTGAAGGCTGGCTAGAAATTCATGCGGAAGCAAAAGTAAAAGCACGCCGTGGCCCAGGTAATGTAACGACTAAATTCTTTGGCCGTGAAATGGATCGCCGCGTACTGAGTATCGCCCGAGACAATGCTGGCCGTGCCGGTGTTAAAGACCTGATTGACTTCGAATACGGTGATGCGACTCAGCTAACGTGCCCTGAAGGTTTCTCTGAAGGTGTGATCCTGTGTAACCCTCCTTACGGTGAGCGTTTGGGCACCACGCCTGAGCTGATTTCTCTATATAGTGATCTAGGTAACCGTTTGAAGCTTGCGTTTGCCGGTTCAACAGCGTCTATCTATTCGTCTTCAAATGAATTGCTAAGCTGCTTGCGTATGCGTGCGGACAAGCAGTTCAAACTGCGTAACGGTGCGTTGGATTGTGTGCTTAAAACATACCTGATCACTGCTGGTGGTGTTAAGCATGTTGAAGGTGAAGCTGAAGGCCGCATCGAAGAAGCCGAAGTGGCGCCTGATTTTGCTAACCGCTTGAAGAAAAACATTGCCAAACTTGGCAAGTGGGCGAAGAAAGAAGGCCTTGAGTGCTACCGTTTGTATGATGCTGATTTGCCTAACTACAACGCAGCAATCGACAAATACAAGGATTTCTTGATTATTCAGGAATACGCAGCACCTAAGACAGTGCCGGAAGAGACAGCCCGCCGACGTTTGATGGATATCATGCGAGCGACGATTCAGGTTACAGGTGTTGAGAACAATAAGGTTATCCTAAAAGTGCGTGAGCGCCAGAAGGGTAAGAGCCAATACCAGAAGCTATCAAGCGCAGAGCGCCATATGGTCGTGAATGAGTATGGTGTTGATCTTAAAGTCAACCTGTACGATTACCTGGATACCGGCTTGTTCTTGGATCATAAAATCACCCGTCGCCAGCTAGGTAAGATGGCTGCTGGTAAAGACTTCCTTAACCTGTTTGCTTATACGGGTTCGGCAACATGTCATGCGGCCTGTGGTGGTGCTAAGTCAACGACAACTGTCGATATGTCTAACACCTATCTGCGCTGGGCGCAGGAGAACATGGAACTGAATGGCCAGGTTGGCCGTCAGCACCAGTTTGTCCAAGCTGATTGCTTGCAGTGGCTGCAAGAGGCCGATGGTGAATTTGATCTTATCTTTATTGATCCACCAACGTTCTCTAATTCGAAGCGTATGAAGCAGAGTTTTGACGTTCAGCGTGACCACATCATGCTGCTTGAAAACCTCAAACGTATGCTTCGCCCGAATGGCGAAATTGTTTTCTCGAATAATAAGCGCCATTTCAAGATGGACTTCGAGAAACTTGAAGTACTTGGCTTACAAGCGAAGAACATTTCTGATAAAACGTTGCCAATGGACTTTGGTCGCAACAAACAAATTCATAACTGCTGGATCATTACCCACAAGGAAGGTTAAGTGCTAATTACTCTGCATAGCACAGAAGGGTGTCATCTTTGCGAGCAGGCTTACAGCCTGCTCGTTCAAGCCGGTGTAGAAGAGCGCGTTCAGGTGGTAGATATTGCCTTTGATGACGCGCTCTTTTCTCGTTACGGCGTCACAATTCCTGTGCTTTCTATTCTTAGTCCAGATTCAGATTCAAACAGCCCTGAGCTCGGTTGGCCTTTTGATGCCGACGAGTTGGCACAATGGTTAAACAACAATGGCATTAATTAATATCAGTAACGCCCAGTTGGCGTACGGTGATCATGCACTGCTAGATAAAGCAGAGTTTCTTCTACAGCCAAATGAGCGCGTTTGTTTGGTAGGTCGTAACGGCGCGGGTAAATCTACTTTAATGAAAGTGATTGCCGGTGATGTGCTGCTTGATGATGGCAGCATTCAGCGTGAATCAGAATTGCGTGTTTCACGCTTGGAGCAGGATCCACCGCGTGATGCAGAAGGGACGGTATTTGATTATGTTTCAGAAGGCTTGGCTGAAATCGGCCAGGTATTGAAGGAATACCATCGCCTGCTGGACTTGATCACCCATGATCCTTCCGAGTCTAACTTCTCTAAACTAAACCGTGCCCAAGAGAAAATTGATCACGCGGACGCATGGCAGTTCGATAACAAGATTTCTTCAGTGCTTGAGCACCTGCAGCTACAGCCACAAACCTTGCTAAAAGATTTGTCTGGTGGGTGGCAACGAAAGGCAGCATTGGCCCGTGCATTGGTGTGCGATCCTGATATTTTGCTTCTTGATGAGCCAACTAACCACCTTGACGTGTCAACCATCGAATGGCTTGAGGGCTTCCTGAAAGAATACCGTGGTGCCATTATCTTCATTTCTCACGACCGGGCATTTATCCGTTCTATGGCAACCCGTATCGTTGACCTAGACCGTGGCCAGTTGGCATCTTTCCCTGGTGACTACGACAAATACCTTGAAGAAAAAGAAGAGATGCTGCGTGTTGAAGCCGAGCAAAATGCCGAATTCGACAAAAAGTTGGCTCAGGAAGAAGTATGGATCCGTCAGGGCATCAAAGCCCGCCGTACTCGTAATGAAGGCCGTGTTAGAGCATTGAAGCAACTGCGTCGGGAGCGTAGCGAGCGCCGTGAAGTGGTCGGCAAAGCCGATATGCAGCTGCAGGAAGCCCAGCGCTCGGGCAAGATTGTGTTTGAAGCAGAGCATATCAGCTACAGCTACGGTGATAAGCCGATCATTAAAGACTTCAGCTTCAATGTGATGCGTGGTGATCGTATTGCGCTTATCGGCCCGAATGGTTGCGGCAAGAGTACACTGCTTAAGATCATGCTGGGTGATTTGAAGTCACAGGGTCACTTCCACTGTGGTACCAAAATTGAAGTCGCGTATTTCGATCAGTACCGTGAAGTATTGGATCCAGAAAAGACGGTAATGGACAACCTTGCCGACGGCAAGCAGGAAGTGACAGTCAACGGGCGTACCCGCCATGCATTAGGGTACCTTCAGGACTTCCTATTCCATCCACGCCGCGCCCGTACACCGGTGAAAGCACTATCGGGTGGTGAGAAAAACCGCTTGTTGTTGGCGAAACTTTTCCTAAAGCCTAATAATTTATTGGTGCTTGATGAACCAACTAACGATTTAGATATCGAAACATTGGAACTTTTGGAAGAAATTCTTGCCAACTATCAGGGTACTTTGTTGTTGGTAAGCCACGACCGTCAGTTTGTTGATAATACTGTGACAACAAGCTGGATTTTCGAAGGAAACGGTGTCATTGACGAATACGTTGGCGGCTACCACGATGCTCAGGAACAACGTGCTAATTCGCTAAGTCAAATAGCGAAAGAGCAGGCTGCTCAAATTGAAGCAGCCAAAAAGAAAGAAGAGAACAAGCAGCGTCAGGCTGCCCGTCCTAAAGCTGGTAAGAAGCTCTCTTACAAGTTGCAAAAGGAACTGGAAGACCTGCCGTTACGAATTGAAGAACTGGAAAACGAAATTGCGCAATTGCAGGAGTTAATTAACGATCCTGCTTTCTTCCAGGATGTGAAAAATGACACTCAAGCCACGCTGAACCGCCTAGCGGAAGTAGAAGCGGAGTTTGAGCAGGCATTTGAACGTTGGGAAGAGCTTGAAGCAATGCAGAAGGAAGCTTAATGCAACATAAGACTTTAAAACTGTCTGCACTGGCCGTATTGGTGGCCGGTGCAACAGGCGCCAATGCCGCTGTTTACCGTGTGGTTGAAGTGACGGATAACTCTGATATCACGACTCAACGTTATTACAGTAACTTAGAGTCCCAGATTAATCAGAAAGTAGAATTTTACGGTCAGGGTATTACTGCTTCTGCTGATGGCGATAACTGTTTTAACGGCAACTGTAACGAGGGTAACTATTCGGTCTTCGGCGAAAGCCGTTTTGGTGCCGATGGGATCAACTACCGCGATGAAGTGCCGTTTATCCTTGATAACTTGCAGCGTATCAACGATGAAGACCGCCTTTATAGTTACTGTGACCGTAACCTAGGTCCGAATACGTGCCGTGAATGGGCGCGTACTCAGTTCTATGGTAAAGGTTACAACACCAATGACATTTCAGACCGCAGTGGTTTCGGTGGTTTGATCCGCGAGCAGGAAGCGTGGGGCATTAACTTCTACTCGAATGCGACAGCACTAAATGGCGCATCATCTCTGACAGAGGTTGAAACATTCGCCGATGCTGCTGATGGATACGATCCTACGGTTCAAGGGGCATTGGGTGAGTTTGTTACTGATCGCAAGACAACAAACAGCGTGATTAACGCCCAGGGCACAACCGAAGCTGGCTCTGAATTTGTGCTTGGTGTAACTTCAGGTGCCTTCTTCAAGGGAACTGATACCAACGACTCAACCCGTTATGCTCGTCAGTTCAACAAGCGTGGCTTTGTTAACTTGGGTGACGCGAAAGTGGGCCTTGCGCCAGCAGGCTCAGACTCGCTGACTACAACCGCCGGCCAAACGTTGGCCTGGGATGCGGTTGAATATGATGGCAACCTACTTGTAGTCGGTAGTGCGTCTTACGCGCGAAGTGATTTCAATGACAGTGATAACAAGGTACCGAATAACCGCAGCGAGCGAAATGATCCAACCTTTAATGAGTCTAACTTCCGAGCCTGCCCTGAACGGTTCAGTGAAGGGTTAGATAGCTTCTACGGTACCAAAGAGTGTCAGTTGTCTGTATTTGCCAATGACGGTGTATTCTGGACAGTAGATGATACCACTTCGGGTAGTGTTGACGCCCAGCTGCTCACCAAGAATGACCTAGCTACACTAGACCCAGACAACAAAGACCGTTCTTTCCAGGCTGCTGCCCGTGCCGTTGAGCTGGTTAATGGCCAGCCAGTCGTGGTGGGTTACACTACTCAGAACTACGACGGTGACTACTATGCTATGCAAGCGGCGATTTGGGAGCTGCCTGCAGGAAGTGAAGCTAACGCTGAGAACTTTACTCGAACCGTAATTCCGGGGCTACCGTTAGAGAATGGTGGTGATAGGCTCTATAGTTTTACGATAGCGACAGATGTCAATGCTAACAATAAAGTAGTGGGTTTCTCGAAAAACTGGAATGCTGATAACCGTTCATACGCAGAACGTATCTTTTACTATGATAATGCTGCAAAGCCAGGTTCACCGGTTTTCCTTGATACTTTAAGCGAGACTTCAAAGATTTTCTTCAGTGGGGCAAATGGATATCCTGAAGCGATTAACAATCATAACCAGATTGTTGGCCGCCTAGATAGTGAGTCAGTAAACCAGGTAGATGGGCGTTTCCGTCGCCAGCGTGCTTTCACTTATGCAATGAGTGAGATTGAAGGCTCGGTTGCGTTGAACAAAGGCGATGTATATTTCCTTGATGACCTGACTAATGATGGAACTATCAAAGGTGATAACGTTGCGAATGCATACCGTATCTTCAATGCGACGGGTATCAATGATGCTGGCGTTATCTCTGCGACGGCTTTCAAATGTGAAGGTGGCTATGACGATCTGACAACAGACTCTTTCTGTCAAGGTGGGGAACCTGGCGTAGAACGGACAGTGGCAGTTAAGCTGATCCCAATTTCTGCGGCAGATGAACCAACTGTTCAGACTCGCCCAGAGTCAGAGTCTACTATTAAGCGAAGCGGTGCATCACTAGGTATGCTAGTGATGGCTTTCCTTGGTTTCCTAGGGTTCCGTCGAAGAAAGTAATTTTTTGTCAAAATTGGTCAAATTACACTCAGGCTCACAATTTGTGAGCCTGTTTTGTTTTGGGAGTTGATCTCCGCTTCTGTTTAGCTAATTCTTAATAGTGGAGACACCATAGCTCCATCATTATGCAATAGTAATGAATGTAAATGATAAGGATGAGGATCGAACTTATGAAGAGACAAAAGCGGGATCGTCTGGAGCGCGCACAATCTCAAGGCTATAAGGCTGGCATAAATGGTCGTTCCAGTGAAGACTGTCCGTACCAATCGACAGAGGCCCGTACGAACTGGCTAGGTGGCTGGCGAGAAGCAAGAGAAGATCTGCAATCTGGCCTGTTTAAATAATAAACCTCCCTTCATATCTCCCTTATTGAGCCCCTCTTAGGAACAGGGGCTCTTTCTATTTCAGAGTTCCTAGGTGGCTAGACCCTAGATCCTAGGGAAGCTAAGGCCAAAGTATTTGATTTTCTAGTAACTAGGATCTAGGAACTTAGGAGCCAAAAAAGGCCGCCAGTGGCGACCTTTAGATACTCAGAACTGAGTTTGATTAGAACGATGACGTATCTTTGAATAGGCCAACTTTCAGATCTTTAGCAACGTAAATCTCTTTGCCATCAACCAAGACACGACCGTCTGCAACACCCATGATTAGCTTGCGGTTGATAACACGCTTAAGCTGGATTTCATAGGTTACTTTTTTCGCTTCAGGTAGGATCTGGCCAGTAAATTTCACTTCGCCTACGCCCAGAGCACGGCCTTTGCCTTCGCCGCCAGCCCAACCTAGGAAGAAGCCTACTAGCTGCCACATTGCATCAAGGCCAAGGCAGCCAGGCATTACAGGGTCACCTTTGAAGTGACAATCGAAGAACCATAGGTCAGGGCGGATATCGAGTTCTGCTTGGATGAAACCTTTACCGTGATCACCACCTTTGTCGGTGATGTTTACAATACGGTCGATCATCAGCATGTTGTCAGATGGCAAGGATGGAAAAGCAGGACCGTAAAGTTCGCCTTTACCACATGCAACAAGTTCGTCGTAATTATAAGATTGCTGGCGTTTCATCAGACTTTAAAGCTCCTTAAAAAGTATGGAGGCAATTTAGCTTACACATGTACGCCAGACAACTCGGATCAGTGCTGGACAAACCAGTGGCGAAGTCGCGTTAACAAGCCGACATGCTTAACTATTTCACCGTTATGGAAGATATCAATTCGCTCAGCGATTTTCGCTAATAAGGTATCAGCATCCTCATCATCACTGCGGAATGCTTGGCCGGTAAGTAGAGGTAGTGCGTCATCAACGCTTTCAGCGGTCCACAAGTGGAATTTCCCGGCTTTAATGGCATCTAACACTTCGTCATTAAGGCATAGGTTAGTTAAGTTTGTTTTCGGTAATATGACACCCTGGTTACCGGTAAGGCCACGGAATGCGCACACCTTATAGAAACCTTCGATTTTCTCGTTAATACCGCCAACAGCCTGTACACGTCCAAATTGGTCTACAGCACCTGTAACCGCGATTTGTTGGTTAATTGGCTGCATTGAAAGGGCCGAAACCAGAGAGCATAGCTCTGCTAAAGAAGCACTGTCGCCATCGACTTCTGAATAGGATTGCTCGAATACGATAGAGGCCGAAAACGGAAGTGGTTGATCGAGATCCAGTGCAGTACTTAGGAAGGCTTGCATGATCATCATGCCTTTGGCGTGGATATTGCCGCCCAGTTCAGCTTTACGTTCAACATCCGAGATATCACCGTCACCAAAGTGGACGACACAAGAAATACGCGCCGGCTCACCATAGGCGCGAGGGTGGCCTGGCACTTCAACCACAGTCAGGCCATTGACCTGGCCCACTTCCTCTCCCTGGCAGTTAATAACAACCTGACCATGGTGGATGTCTTCAATTGCCCGCTCTGGCAGGTAAGACTCGCGGTATTCACGGGCCTCAATAGAATCTTTCAGGTGCTTAGCACTGATTTTGCTACCCTGAGACTCCAACGCGGCTTCACACAACAGGCTTTGGTGCCAAATAGGACAAAGTGGTACACGAGTTTGGTCTTCAGCGTAGCGAGCACCGGTTTTTAGCACCATCTCTAGTGCTTGTGTATCGGCAAGATCAGGCAATGAGGCTTTTTTGATAATTGCTTTTAGGTAGGCAAGATAAAGCGGCAGGTTATCTTTATTGATCACCAAGTCCTGCTCGAACTCACCGTACATGGTAAAGCCAGAAGAAATATCAGGTTCGGCATTTTCCAGCTCGGCCATCAGGAAGCGGTCGCCAATTAGCACTAGCTTGATATTGAGCTGTTCTGCTGGTGGCAGTGGATATAACGACTTGTTAGAAGCCGCTTGCCATTCCAGCGTGCCGTTCATCAAAATGCTTTTCAGGCGAGGCCAAAGGCTAGGGTTGGCAAGAATGGCACCGACGGACAGCACTAGGTAGCCATTGTTGGCTTGGTGAACGAGCCCGTGCTTCACCTGCTGTTTGTTGATCTTGTTTTCTTCAACTGGGGGATAAACGGCGCCAAACAAACTTTGTTCGGTAACGTTCTCGCCAGCAACAATAACCGGTGACTCATTCTTGGCTTCGGCTTGTTGTGAAATCAGCTCAATGACATAATCACGGTATACCTTGTTGTCAGGTGCCGTGATACGCAGAACTCGTGGTTGAAGTTCAACTGCAGTAAACCGGCGCACAGCATCTGAAAGACGATCTTGCAAGGTTCCTGTTTTTGCCGGAAGAAGATCATCGTACTGTTCAAGGATGGCTTGGTACTGAGAGTAGTCTGGAGTCATCGAGCGCCAGTTTTGTTCATGCATGGGCGTGTGCTTTATTTCGTTAATGTGAAAAAGTCAGCAGTATAAATGAATCAATGGCCTCATAATAGCTTAGTGTGTAATGTAATTGACACGATTTGCAGTTCAGTTGAGATCGGCTTAAAAACAAACGCTTAAAGTTCAAAATGGAATTGAGCTTTGGCAGTCTTACAGTTACACTGTCACCACTTAAGTTTAGACTTATCGAGAATCTCTGACGACTATGAAATATCAGCAGCTTGAAAACCTTGAAGCCGGATGGAAATGGAATTACCTAGTAAAAAAATGGAAAGAAGGTGAGGCGATCACCGGGTATATAGATACCAGTGAAGCAAAAGCCGCTGTTGATGAACTCCTCGCTATCGAACATGAGCCAACCAAGGTACTCAAGTGGATAGATACCCATATGTCGCCTGAGCTGGATAAAAAGCTTAAACAGGCTATCCGTGCTAAGCGAAAGCGTCATTTCAATGCCGAACAAGTTCACACCCGCAAGAAATCGATTGATCTGGATTTCCGTGTATGGGAGAAGTTGGCGGAAAAGTCCAAAGAGCTAGACTGTACCTTGTCTGACACCATTGAGTACTTGCTGAGTGAGTCGAACAAGACTGAGCAGGCGAGTAGAAAGGTACTGGATTTGAAGCACGATCTTCATGAGTTGCTTGACCTAGAGTAAGCCTAACGGGGAGCGGTGTTTGTCGCAGAGTTGTTAACTGGGCTCAGGCGCGTACAGCTAACATGTTGTAAAATATGACTGAGGTGTGCTGGTTTCTACGTGTATCTTTTATCGACCATTTTGTAGAGCTAGGCATGAAAAGGAACTTATAAAGGAGCTATGCATGGAATTCGTGCTTTATGTGATTGCCCTTGCCGTTATTGTCTTTGTCTTTGTGTTCAAGGATCGGCCGATCATGGTGCTGACCTTCGAAGATGGAAAGCTCACCCAGCAGAAAGGTCAGATACCCAATGGCTTTTTGGCGGGCTGTAAAGATATTGCGCATAAGCAGCCATTCTCTGGCAGGATCAAAGTTTATAAGAATCGCTTTACCACTAAGCTGGTGTTCTCAAAGTCGGTGCCCTCTAAAGTTAAACAGCGCATCCACAATGTATTCCCTTATAGTGGTGGCTCTAAGAAGCGCGGAAGACGTGCTTAACTCCCATGATGGCCATCATTGATTTTAGAAAGCTCTCCAAAACGGGGAGCTTTTTTGTACAGATAGATAAAGGTAACCCAAATGCTTACACCTCATGCATTTCGTTTAACACTTGGCACCGATTTGAAGCAGTCTATTTTGGCCTATGTGGAGCAAAAAGACATTAAAGCAGGGTCACTGTTAAGTTGTGTCGGTTGCCTCTCTCATGCGTCTATACGGCTTGCCAATGAGTCTGAAAGCCTGGAGCTTGCAGGACCATTAGAAATTTTGACACTCAGCGGGACTTTGACTCCAGGTCATGTGCATTTGCACATTTCTGTTGCTGATAAAACGGGCCGTGTTTATGGCGGACATCTCCAAGATGGCTCAATCGTTTCTTTTACCGCAGAGGTTTGCTTGGCTGAATATACCAATTTGTCATTCTCGCGTGAGCAAGACGATACTACCGGGTTTACAGAGCTGGTGGTAAGGCAAATAGGTTAGCGTTATAACACGGATGCCTACATCTGTAGCTGAGCTGTATATACTTGTTAGTATTAAGAATGTGTATATACGGGAGGTAAAGGAATGGATGAGGCCACAGAAAAACGGGAAGGCGATGCTTTATCGTTTCAAGCCCAGATAACAGGGAATCATTGTTTCGGGTGCGGGACAGAAAACTCCCACGGGCTTAAGATCCAAAGTTATTGGGGCGCAGATGCTACGACAGCATGTTGTAGGTTTACGCCTGAAGCTCACCACTGTGCAGCTCCTACGCATTTTCTAAATGGTGGCATTATTGCTACTGTGATTGATTGCCATTGTATTTGTACCGCCATGGCAGACGCTTACAGGCGCTCTGGGAGGGAAATCGGTGAAGGGGAGCAGATATGGTATGCAACGGGCAGTCTGTCTTTGCAATACCTGCGTCCCGTTTCTATTGACGCCGAAATCGTATTGGAAGCGGTTGTGGTGGCATTCGAGGAGCGTACAACCGAGTTGACATGTCGTCTTACTGCCAATGGGAAAACAGCCGTAGAAGCGAGCCTGACGGCTGTTAGAGTCCCTAAAAAGTGGATGTCCGTTTAGCGAGCTTTTTTGCGTTCAGATGTAGCAACGTCGAGTAAAGCTTGATGGCTGGCAAGGTAGTGTTTTATTTTTTGTTGTAGCTCGTCCAAAGCTTGCTCTGCCTTTATTCTTTTTTCCCTTTCTTGTTCTAATTCCTTTCCAAGTTCGACGGCCATATAGCCGCCTTTGATTAATGCTTTGGTTGTGACGTTGCTCTCAGTAATCGACTTCAGTTCTTCGATCATGTAATAGTGATTGTCGATATCTCTTATTGTAATTGCCATGAGTAGAATAACGCTTAAAAGATAGCATTATGGTCGAACCGATATTTCTGTCAATATCTTTGATGGCTTTTCTTGCGGGAGAAATATTATTGGAAAATCAATTTTGCAATCAAAACACAGTTTCCTAACAATGAACGATATTAATAATTCAACCAAGCATTATACCCGGTAGCGATTATTTGCTGCTTTGGGCTATTGTCGATACAGCTCGACAACGATTAGAATTCAGTATTAGCGCTAAAGTTGGGTAGTAAGGATTAAGGGTGAACCAGCAACTAAGTCAAGTTAAACGACGAGCGATGGAAAATCGCATGAGGGAGCAGTCTAAACCTTCGCTACCAGGTTTGATGGAAATTACCCATGGTAGTGAAATAACGCTGAGTGTAAAAACGCCAGTGGGGCGGTTATATCAAGTCAGTTCCATCTTTATTGGTACCAATGGTAAAGATAAGTTGTTTATCGAACTACCTAAAGTCAATAAAGTAGAAAGAGAGCAATTTTTCCAATTGGGTTACCGTATGACGATTAAAGCGGTTTCAGAAAAAGGAGAAGGTGCTCTGGTTAATGTTAGAACGAAGATCAGCCATATTCTGTTGGATCCGGTTCCGCTATTGGTCGTTGATATCCCACCGCAAATCGACGTCGTTCAGCTTCGCAAAGAACCCCGTTACAATGTGAATCTTGAAGGTAAAATCATTCTTCCTTCACGGGCACTTAACGTCATGCTTAAAGATCTTTCGTCGTCTGGTTGCAGTTTTTTTATCGAGGCGAATGGACCTCTGATAGAGATTAATCAAGTTGTGACTGTGGAAGTTCGGCATCCCCAAACAGAGGCGGTGTATCCACTTTCGGGAAAAGTGTGTAATCGTCAGCAACTAGGTGTCAATAAGCAGCTTGGGATAGAGTTTGACGAGCGAGGGCAGCAAGCGGTGAGAGATTTGATGAATAAACTTATTTTTGATGGGGCTAAGCTGTCATTTAAGCCATAACGACAGCGTCACTTATTCTTGGCCTTGACGATCAAAACATGACACTGTCACAAGTTATTGGGATCAATCGTCACTCAACTGCAATATATTCAGCTTTTCAAGACAGCGTTGAACCTTTTGCATTGAAAGCGGTTTAACCAAATAATCGTTAGGCTTATGGGAAATGACTCGCTTAACCGTATCCATTTCACTATCACCTGTTACAATAACCACGGGCAGAGAGGGGTATTGCTGCCGAATATATTGCAAAACGTCGATACCATCTAATGGTTTGCATAAGTTAAGATCGAGAAACACACAATCAACCTTATTCTTAAGCAAGGTATTATAGGCGTGTTGCGCAGTGGGTGCGTAAAGCAGCTTTTGGATAGGGACGCTTTTTCTTAGCAGCTCGGCCATAATTTTGGCCATCATTTTATTATCTTCAATGATGAGAAACTTATTCATACTGTTTTTCCTTAAACTCATCGTGTTATCGCTAAGTACAACAAAAGCACTTATGTATCCCAAGATAACGACAGGTGCTTGAGTAATATTATGATAGGGAAATACAGTAATCAACTGATGCAATAATGAAAATTATTGTGATCTCTGTCTGTAATACAATACCTCTAACGCACTATAATTTTTTAGTTGTCTATTTTTAAATCAATTAAAATCGGTATAAATAGTAGGGCTAATAAGGCGATAAAAGAAGCTACCCAATTGATAGCTTCTTTGCTTTAGCTGACGAGAGGGCTTCCGATCATCACACTGTTTAAATATAGTGGTCGGTTATCTCTGGTGATGAACATGCCTCGTTGATCAGAAATAAACGCGGCTTTGTCGGCGGATTCGATGATATAAAAACTACGTGCAGTCAGAGACTGTCTGTTGTCGGCCGTATCTTGCTCTTTGGCAATCACCAGATAGTGAGAGCCATAGCGTAAGAAAAGGCCATAGAATTGCTTGGCAATCGTGATTTTGTCTGCAGTGTTATAGCCAAGGAAGTTCATCTTGATACGGCCGTGGGTCATAACTGTTGCAAGTCGTTCATGACCGACGCCGGGATAGCTAGATTCGAATTGATACCGGCTATTCGTAGTGAGTGCTGAAGCAACCCCTATACATAGCGTAAAAACTAAACCTAAGAAAACACCCAATAAAGCCTTCTTCATGAAATTACCCATGGCAATCACCTTGTTCGATGCGTGAAGATAGATCGGTAAAACCAGTTTGTTTATCAATGGCGATCAGCTGGTAACTGTCACACATGCCACCTACAGGATAAGCGATCATTCGGGCTTTAGGATCAGCATTGCTTTTGATTGCATTTACAACGGCTGGTGGAATTGCTTGGCCATCGTAAAGTACCGAATGCTTGTCGATTCGGGTGCTCTCAACGAACAGAGCCATTTGAGACAAAGTAAAAACCGTTAAGAAAAACGCCACTATTGTGACGAGGTAACGCTGGGAGAGTGTAAATAACCGTGAAGTTAGGTTAATACCTACTGGTTGCCTGGTGACTTGCTCTACGGAGCTATCTACGGCATCTGACTCAGCTAGATCGGTGAGATCCGATATTGCTGGTGGCTCTTCATTAGCAATATCGCCGGTTTTTTTCTTCGTGTTTACGCGGATCAGGTAGCCTTTTTTCGGCTCTGTCACAATGACGTCATCGGCACCTAGCTGGGAAAAGGCAGAGCGAATATGTTTTATTGCTACGGTAAGGGAGCCGTTCGTGACAACCTTGCCAGTCCAACAAGTTTCTAGCAGTGTATCACGGCTGACAGCGACATTAGGCTGTTCCGCTAACATACAGATAATTAAGGATTCCGAGCGCGAAAGTTTGACACTTTGATGATCAGTGGTGCGGATCAATACTTGTGTAACAGGGTCAATTTTAAAATCCCCGAGTAAAACCGGTGTTGTTATGTCACGCATTATTTTCCTCATATTCACCACTTTGAGCTGGGGATTTTAGGGGAACACATAGCTCAAAACAATGTTGCGAAGGGTAAAAATCTAAGATTTGAATAACGATATCGCTGTGTAAGGCCGAGCTTTGGTCAAAGCCCGGCTTTTGATGCACTAAATGTTTAACTTATAGCCAAGGTACATGATGTTATACGAGGCGCTTCCGGTCTTAACGGCTTCAAGCTCTTGAGCTATTTCTTGAAGATGCTCTTCATCTTTGGCTTGAACAGCAATCGAGTAGGTTGGTTGCTTCATATTGCCATCAAATTCCTGGACGCTGAGATAAGCCGATGTGACAATGCCTTGCGCGTTCCAATTGACGACTTTTTGCAGATCTTTGCCCAGTATTTGATCTACCAATAAGTTTTGTTGCGGTTCTAACCAAGTAAGCTCTAGCGAGTAGGTGTTTTGAACCATTTCCTTGTCCAGCCATTTAGTGCCAATATCCCTGATCTCACTGACTTTTACGACGTCATCTTTGAAGAAAGGCAACGGCTCAAGGCTTTTTAGTACCTGTTCGGCAGAGTCGGCTTCCATAACAAAGTTGATGATTGGAAATTGCTTGCCATCGATCGTCGAATGTCGAACAAAGAGATCATGGATAACACCTTGTTCTACCAGTTTCGAAAATTCGCTGCGTTGGGCACTCATGCCTTCAAAAACGGCCTGCGCATCACTTGTATTCCATTCAAGACTGACACCATAGGCAGCGCTGTGAGCAGGAGTAGCTGACAGTGCTAAACCAAGTGCAAGAGGTGCAAATTTCAATAGCTTCATACTAAATTCCTTTTAGTTTCTGATGACTTCATATAATGACGGGTAAAACTCTACGCCGGGGATGTCCAAAGGTGATACTGACTTGTTCATTGCACGAATCGCAGATTGGAAATCTTCTACAGAATCCCATTTTGCGACATTGATGTAGTGAAATTGGCTATTTGGTTGGATAGAGCGGTGTAAACTTGTCGAAATATAGCCGGGTTGGATTTCGAGAAAGTCCCTCGCTTGCTCCCAATGCTCGAGTACTGCCTGTTGATGAGCTTCTGGGACATGTAAAGGATTGATGAGAGTGACTTCTGCACTGGCTGAAGCAATGGCTGCGGCAAAAAGTAGGGTGGGGATGACTTTACTGAGCATTTGGATCTCCTTGTTATTGTATAGCGTTCGAAATTTAGCACATACAATAATTAGAAAACCCAAATTGTCAGTTAATTAATATTAATTATCGTTGAATTATGAAATATTAAACTGATATCTAGCGCCAAGTCGGAAGTTCATCTCTTTCAATACCGGCAGCTCAGCCACTGCAGTGCTACCTAAATCAATAGCGCGGTGAGCAACATTTGCTTCGAGGCTCCATGCATCTGACAGGTGAATTTGGTTATCTAAACGAAGTTCGTACAGCGTCTCTTCAAAGGTCGCAATGCGAATAGCGGGCTCTGCTGTCCAGCGTTTGATAAGGTTGAATTTACCACCGATCTCCGCGGTAAATGCAGTATCTGAATAGGTTGTCGAAACATTTGAAAATAATGGGTTCGAAAGGTCGAATTCAGCCGATAGTTTTTCAGCGCCAAGCATTGCGTAAAGCGAGCTGTTTTTACCTACTGGGGTGTAGTAACCCAGACCTATTAGCGACTGGCTGAAACCAAGACGATCGCGAGATACATCATCGTAACGGCCTTCCAGGAACACCTGGCCAACAGGGTTGATACTTGCCCGGGCATAGTAACCCGACATGTTGTCATAGCGACTGTTTAGATCAGTCGGAAGGTATTCGCTAAATAGCGAATATTGGTAACCTGCCGAAACGTAAGAATAGTTCTGCTGAAGCTCAACAGGGCTTGCGATTGCTGATGTTGTAATGGCACAGCCAAGGGCAAGTAAAGGTAAAGTGTTTTTCATTGTGTTCATCTCCTAAAGCGGTGCGGAGATTAAATGAGAGCGAAGCAGATGGAAATATTTGTTGGCGATAATTAATATGAATTAATTTATTAATTATTACAAGGTGCTGATTTTTAGTCGTTTAATTGAGGGTGTTAACTCTGATGCACTATAATTTATTCTTGGTTAAAAAAGAAAAACACCCTAGAACATATGATTACATCCCTTGTTACAAAGACGAATAGTGCTTTTTAGAAAGGGGAGGATGAAAGCGAAAAACAAACTTCAAATAAAGCTCCGGTTCTTGGGAAAGTTCAGCATTTCGGCTTCCCAAACCAACATTCACGATATTGTTCATACTTTCGCGTCAAGTAAAGAGAATAACAGCAAGCACTATTCGAAAATGGTGTCGAAGTGGTCTGGCTTTAGCGAGCAGCAGAAACTCAACATGCAAGATAACGATACGGCGACTTCCATTATAAGGGCAATGGCAAGGATGGAAGTAGGCCACGACTATTCGCGCAAGGAGTAAGGAAAGGAGTAAAGTTAGTATAACGAATTACAGTGTCACTTTTTGTGTTTAGCGCTTAGCTCTTAGTGACACTGTAATTTTATCGGAAAGCCATATTCTGCTCAGCAGGAGAGATCAGTTCAGCTCCACGGATCCCCACATGTACGTTTCTTTGGCTTTTCAAATGCGTTTTAGAGATGGACTGTTCGACCTGCGGGCAAAGCTACGGCTTACCATAGCAAAATATTGAGGCTATGGAGTAAGTTTGGCCTACACTCAATCAATATGTTCCATTGTGGGCAAGAAGTGTCGAGTACCATCATTGATTTCTTCCTGTACGCGTGTGTCATGATGCAAAAAGCCGATGATAGTGACCTTTATTAACAACAAAAGCAGGAATAGTAGCCAGTGAAACAATCCCGCTGAAGAAGCTCAAATACATCTCGTAAGATGGTTAAAAGTAGCAAAAGGGAGCTATTCGTTGGCAGTGTAAAGTCATGATTAAGCCAATTATTACTAGTGAGTTTATGCAGTTTTACAATTGCCAAATGGGAGAAAAACAGGCCATTGAATATGGGTATAAACTACTAAGTACACTGGATAATATTGCCGACAAGATCAAACTTGAGGTAGGTGAGGAGGGACTTGAACTGTTAACTTCGTATTATCCAACCCGCTGGGCGTTACTTCGCTATTTATCTTACCTTGAACAATCAAACCAAATGCTTACTGTCCTAGATGCTGAAATATTTGCTACCTATATGTTCACTAAATTACGTGATTTTGAGCAGTTAATTGATGAAGAATTCAGCGAATATGGATTTTGATTTAGGAACAAGTCTCAATAATTTAATAATAAGTGATCATCCATTGGCGGAGAGTCTCTCGTGAGACTCAAATGCCATGGCGCTTGGTGAGTTTTTCGTAGGCTAATGTTGAACCAAAGTCAGGGGTTTTTGATTGAGCAAACGATAACAATTACTATCAAGACGGTCTCCCTCGGCGTTGATGGACAAGACCAGCGGCACCGGATTCACGAAAACGTGTCACTAAACGTTGTACCTGGCGAACGCTGAGTGTAAGGATACGTGCAGCATCGGAACGACGAATACGGTGTTCACACACATCGCGGATAGCACTCAGGCGTAAAATCTCTTTATCATTCATGGTTACCAACATCTTCAGTTCATCTCACACAGATCAGACAGGGTCTGATCAACATAGGAAAAACAGGACATTTTCACTTTGTAGAAAAGAGACACTTTAGCTTTGTGGCTACACCCTTCAGTGCGCATTATGTACCATGTGGTAAACCACTGATTTGTAAGGCTATGCAGGCTTTCCTTCACCTAAGGCATTGATAAGGCGGGGGTTTTTATATTTGTCTTCTAGTAGCCCGTAAACTACTTTTTGATCATTAATTTCAAGTAAATCAGCGACTTGAAAGGCAACGTCCCAATCCATAGAGTTTAGTTCATTTCTCCATTTACTCAAACGAGAGCGGCTTACCCCAAGTTTCTGGGCAAGTTTATAGTCCGAGGGCAGGCCGTACTTGGCTTTGACCATATCCAACAATTCATTTGTGTAAGTCATAAATTACCCACGAAAATCAGCTAATTGTTAAATTTTAGGCTAACAAAATGTCTAAAACCACAGTTGAAGCCATGTTGACGTCGAATTGATATTGACTAATCCTATTGTTGCATATCAAAAACTTGCTTGTATGGGGATACAGACATGGACAACGTCAAAAAAGCTATTGTAAATCCGATTCATCGACCCTGCCCAGATATGGCTGGGTGTATTAATCCAAAACCTGAACTCACTCAAAAATCTCTCGAAACCGTTCGCCAACTGCGCGAAAAATTCGGCTTCAAAACAACCAAACAACGCGCCAAAGAGCACCGCCAGTACCTCAAGCAACTCGCCGTCTTTCAACACAACCGTGATTTGATGGCAGGAGGTGCACGATGAAATTTCCTTCAATGCGCGAGCTATACAAATCATTTTACGAACTGCAACGAGCAAGCCGAAAAGGACGATTTTGCTATGGTCATTTTCTTCAAATGACAATTCTAATAGATGACGCATATTTTTGTCGGCGTGAAGCTAATACAACGAAGATGCTGTCTGATGCCCAAGCTGCAGCAAATGAGGTAATGGTTAATCGAATAGTAAAACACGCAGTACCTCAATCTCCCAAGTTGCAAGCCGCCTTAGCAAAATTCCACAAGGGGGTTTAATCATGAGCATTATTATGAACTGCCAGTGTTGCGGTGAACCTGAAGCATGTTACGAGTACCAAACAGACGACTCTTCAGTTTGGATTTGTGATGCTTGCTCAGATGACAGCACTAAGTGCTCCTCATGTGGTGTTATTGCAGGGTATTACGAACGTGATGAAATGGGGTTCATTGTTTGCCCTGACTGTTTAGATAAGGAGTCAGGCCATGCATAACCAAGTACTTTGCCAAGATTGCTTAGCAGTAAAACCATATACAGATGCCCGTCATCTTGGTGATGATAAGTGCGAGTGTGGTGGTGACTTTTGTGGTTGTAGTGATTGCAGCAACCAAGCCTATCAAAGCCAAATCCCTAAGCAAGTAGCCAAAGCCCCCAAGTTGGGGGCGGCGGTTTCTTCCATGCCATTACATGATGTGACCATTCCTTTGGATAAGCCTGTGACGGCTGACTTTATGGCGCAACATGCACTAGATGAGTGGCATCGTTCAATGGAATTAGTCAGGCATCATCAGCGTTTAGGTGATAAAGAAGCTTCAGCATTTTTTCTTAACGATGCTGCTGAGTTTCGCCGTATCTATGTTGCGTTCCGGCGAGCAGTCACAGAAATGGGAGGACTTTGATGCTCCCCATAAACGATCTCTTGTATGTGGCTGGCTCCGTCCAGCCACATGACATTACCAAAAAGAACATTGCCAGCCATGAAGCTGGTTTTTTTGGTTCCAATTCCGCTGAGTGGTTAAAACACGAGCAGCAAAAACTTAATCAGTTTGCCCAACTTCACTATGTGCGCACTAAAGCGATCGCCGAACACGCCCGCGAAGCGGCGGCACGAAGTGACGGAGACAATAGGCCTGTCCAAGGGCGCAAAAGTCCGACACACCCGAAAGTGGTTAATTTATCCAGCCGTGTGGGCAGGCTACGTAAGTCACAGCGCCGTGATATCGAGTTGGACAGCACCGAGTCCCACTACAACCATGACCGCCTGTATGATCTTCCTGATGCGCCTATGGACAAGCGATTATCAACCGTCCGGTTGATGCACCGTGAATGGTCGGGCAGCTATCGCATTTTGCACCACACCCAAACCCGGCCGGGTGATGCACCAGACCCGCAAAGCGGTGAACGCTACACCGAAAAACTTACCCAACGTGCCGTAACAAAGATTTTCGAGTCGGGGGCTTATGTTGCCGCTTGTGAAGGAGGGTTCACCACGTTTCTTACACTGACTTTTACCACTGAGCAGCGCAACGCCATCTTTGGTGGTGAAACTACGTTAGGCCGTGAAGTCTCGCGGTTTCTTGATGGCATCAAAAAGATGTTCCAGCGTGGCTGGCACGGCATTGATGCAGATGGCGAACCGTTCGAGCTCGATGGCAAAGCCGAGCCATTCCATTACATCTGGGTAGCTGAGTGTCCGGCCAATGATGATGGTGAACCCAATCCGCACGTCCACTTAATCATGAACTGGAAAGTGGATAAGCAATATTTCCAAGCCTGGTCTGAACGATTAGAAGGTATTTGGGGTAATGGGTTCGCCCACTTGGAGCGAATCCGCCAACCCAAAGCGGCTGGATCTTACATCATTAAGGCTGTTGGCTATGCCGCCAAAGGTGAGAACGCCGACCAAGGGTTAATCAAAGGCAACCGCTATAACATTGCTCGTTGTAGCCGTGCCCCCGGTTGGGATTGTTTAGCCAATTTCGAAGCCCATAACATGGCTGCGATCATCAAAGAGTGTGGTTACAGGCTGGAGCATTGGAAAAAGCCATTACAGCGCAGCCTTTATCGTTTGGATAAACAAAAAGAACGCGCCATTAAGGCCAAAGCGATTGCTAAAAAAGCCCAACGACCAAAGGCGGCAATCCAAAAGCTGACCGTCTTAATTACCCGGCTTGAAGGCCAACAGCAAGCCATCCATAACCAAATCAAACAGCGTGGCATTCATGCCAGTACCAAGAACCGGTTCTGTATGTCGTTTGAAGGCGAACAGGCCGAAGACAAAGCCTACGATTTTCTGCTTTGGGCAGCAGGTGCTCGAGGATGGTCCATGCTGCCCAAAGATGATGATCTCGATTATCAGCAAAACGTTTCTGAAGCCAGAGCTATCGCCCAACGAGAGTACAGCCAACAGTACCAGCGCTTTTTGCTCAAACAGGCTTATTGGGAATCAGTCTTGAATGACCCGCTTGCTCCAAACAGGGAAGAACCCACCGAACTCGATGTGTCAGCCGCCAAAGCTGATCTCGAATGGTATCAAAATCAGCAACTAGCCGCGTAAAGGACGCTAACACATGGAAGAACTGAACCAAATCACTGACCAGCTCAAAGGCGAAGTAAACAAGGCGGCGAAAAACCCGTTCGCCAGCAAAATCATGTCTCCGCTCCGTTTGGTGCTGGTCTGGATGCAAGGTGTAAACAACAAACTGATGGAATTAGAGCAAAGGGGGAAACATGGCTGAATCAATGCCCGTTCGTGCGTCGGCCAACAAGGTCGAAGGGATTAATCGGTGTGAGTGCGGCAATGTTCGCACCATCCACCGAGCAAGGGGTAAGCGTTCAAAGTACCTATATGCGATTTGTGATGACTGCGGTACTAACCAACAAACCGGAACATTCTGGCAGTCACGCTTTGAGCAGCATTACCCAAGTATTGAAGCACTGCAAGATGCTGAGCAAGCCCCGCCATCCGTGGAATCAGTAGCCGAAAGGGAGGCGAATATCGAACCGGAACAAGCCGAGCTTGGTATTGATAGCACCAAGGATGAACCGCAATCAAGCCAAACTGAACCCAAACCAGAAACCCAACAGGATGCAAAACCGTTCAGTTGGAAATCAATCATTGCTGGCGTCGTACTTGGTGCACTGACTGGCGGTGCGATTGCCCGATTTTAATTATTAGAGAGATAATATTATGGAAACCGAACAACTAGCCGCCAATGAAGACGAGCTAAATACCAACGAAGGGTTGGAAACCCACAATGAGCAAGATGAAAAAGACTTCATCAACAGCTTGGATGAAGACTTTGACCCAACCGCCGCCGATACCCAAGTACAGCAGCAGGAAATGGAAACTCAGGCCGCTAGCGCGATGGTGTTTGTGGGCTTGATGACTATCGAGCAGACCATGAAAACCATGGTTCACCCACGGTTTGAATTTGATCCGAAACAGGCCGAAAGCGTAGCCGAAAAGATCGCACCGCTGATTGTGAAATACGGCGGCAATCCGCCGCCTTGGTTGGCTAAGTACATGGATGAAATCATGGCTGTAGCTGCCATTGGTATGCTCGGCTTATCGAGTTATATGCAGGTTCGTAGCCTTAAAGTTGAAGATATTGAATTGGCTAAAAAGGCCAAGAAAGCCGCTAATGATGATAAACAGCAGGAGGCCGCTTGAAACTACAACCTATCAACCAAAACAATGCGCTGAGTAATCATCATGTCTATGTGGTTGGTATGTCTGGCTGCGGGAAAACTTCCGCAGCCAAAAAGCTGTTTATCAAACCAACCGACCAAGTTGCCATTTTTGACCCACTGGGCGATTACGAAGGACAATTAGCCGGGCGCCAGGTTCGCATCTATGCCACATTAAAAGCCTTTGCTGCTGCGTTAATTGCCGGGCGCAAGACCAACCAAGGCTTTAAGATCGCCTACTATCCCAAGCACGAAACTACAGAGGAAGATTTCGATAAATTCTGCATGGTCGTTTGGGGAATGGGGAATGGTAAGCACAAGAAACCACTAAAGGTGATCTGCGAAGAAGTTGCCGAGCATACCAGCACTGCTGGCAAAGCCACGGGCTACCACGGCAAAATCTTGAGGCTAGGGCGTAAGTTTGGTCTTCATTCCATCAACATGTTCCAGCGTGGGCAGGAAGTATCGAAAACAATTATTGATAACTGTCAGTTCGCCTGTGTGATGATGCAGAAAGCTGATGATAGTGCGCGGTACTTGCAGCAAAAGACAGGGATACCGGCAGGTGATATTACCCAGCTAAAAAAGCTCCAATATATTTTACAAGACGGAAAAGAATATGTGACATCGGAGATTTCATGGTGAGAAAGGTAACGATTTCAGTCTTTTAAATGAAATGTTCATTTACAAGCCCTTACATATGCGCCATCATACACATGGCTTGGCTAATGACAGAGACCTAGTTTGACTGGGTGATGGTAATAAATAATGATTTTTAATCATTGAGGGGATAGTAGATGATATTATTTCCCTCCTGGCTATATCTTGATATAGCGTTAATGCTTAGTAATTAATCCATTAGTCAAGCCCTTTAACTTAGGGTGGTAACATTGTCAAAGCTTTCAGATAACATTTGGTTTACAAGAATTGCGAGAATACAAACTTCGCAAAGGCTACTAGCAAAAGAAAAACATTGTCAGGTATTACTAATATCGTACTCTTTGTTGAGTGTATGTCTATCGGTGATTTTTTTAGTTTATAAATCAACGAAGTTTGATAATGTTGCTTTGTGTTTATTAAGCACGATTATACTTGTATTATCATTATTTATTTCAAATAGTAATTATAAAGGTCGCGGCGTCGAGCTAAAAGAGAATTACATAAACCTACAGAAGCTATACTATTTAGCAAAAGAAGCAGAAGATACAAAAAACAACATAGAATTAAAAATAATTAGAGAACAATATTTTAATCTATTGCATCAGACAGAAAATCATTCAAGTATAGATGATATTAAAGCTAGGTTTAATAAGGCTGGAATAACAAGACCTTTAAAAGAATCTGAGCGAGAAATGCTAGATGTAGATAACAACTTAAGTCTATTGGGCTTTATTTTATCATGGGCTCCTTTTGTAGTAGGTGTAATTTATGGCCTTGCAACCTTATCTGGTCTTTAATAGAGATTTTAAAACAAAGAATATAAAGGATACATACCTAAACTATATTCATGGTAGTGGGACTATTGGTAATGACGGAGTTAGCTCTGATATTTTCATTAAAAAAATTGATGAGGAAACTGAAATAATCAATAGGAAAATATTTAATAGAACTTATAAGTTTACACAATATAAAGAAAAGCTTGTATCTAAAGGTTCATGTAAGCCGCCTAGACAAATATCAATACCTACAATTCGAGACCGTATAACCCTTAAAATTCTGTCAAATTACCTGCAAGGAATATATAAAAATGATGTTATTCAAGAAATACCCAAAATAAAAATAGAAAAATTAAAGGGTGAAATTGAAAAGTCAAACTACAACACTTTTTTGAAAATTGACATACAGAAATTTTACCCATCGATAGAGCATCATATTTTACTAAAAAAGCTTGGTGTAAAGTTTAGGAAGAAAGAAGCCAAAGAGATAATTTTAAGCGCTCTAAGAACTGCAACTGTAGCAAAGCCAGACAAGTCGGCGCCTTTTAATACAAGAGGTGTTCCTCAAGGATTAGCGATTTCAAATATATTAGCAGAAGTCTATCTCAAAGACTTGGATGATAAAATTAAGAAATTAAACTGCTACTATCTAAGATATGTTGACGATATAGTGATTTTATGTAATGGGAATACTGTAGATAGTATTCTCAATACACTCTCTGATGAATTTGAAAAGCTAAACTTAGAAAGTCATTCCCTTGATGATGAGAATGATAAAAGCGAGAGGGGGCACATATCCGAATCCTTTTCTTACTTAGGGTACCTTTTTAAAGATGGTGATATAACAGTTAGAAAGTCAAGTGTTTACAAGCTTGAATCTTCCCTAGCTAAGATTTTCACAACATTCAAATATAAAACCAAACCATATCGTTCATTGAGCACAAAGTCTGACATAGAGCAATTTAATCGCCATTTGTCAATTTTGGAGTGGCGATTAAATTTACGTATAACGGGCTGTATATTCCAAGATACTAAAAGAGGGTGGCTTTTTTATTTCTCACAAATAAATGATATGCAGTTGTTACGGGAAATGGACTTTACCGTTCAAAAGTTATGTGCTCGATTTGGTGTTCAGGGAAAAGTAAATGTTAAAAAGTTCGTCAAAACATTTCATGAGTCTAAGATAACAGATAAAAGAAAACATAGATACATAGTTAATTTTGATGAGTTTGGCGTTAAGGATAAACGAACAGTACTTTCGACATACTTAGGGATGAAAGCTGTTGATAAGCTTCCAGACACAAAAGTCGATGAATTTTTTGGAAAACGAATATCTACAATAGTTAAAGAATTAGAGAGCGATATTAGCTCTATTTCTTGATTTATTTCACACAATCTTCAAGCCCGCTAACCTATAGCCTTAGCGGGCTTTTTTGTGCTTGCCTTAAAACCAAATCACTTGCTTTCCTGATGGGGAACTTTTGTTAACCAACAGAGAGCAAACATCATGAGTGCAAAAACTAAGGGCTATGTGATCACCGGGGTGATCGCTTTAATGGTCGCTGGCGCGGTTGTCTGGGCATCGAACAACGTTGATGCCGTTGAAGACGCAATCGGATAAGGGGCTGCATTATGGAATTAGTGCAAACCCCATTCGCGCCACGCCCCAAAGAGCTAGACCCGGTTGAGGGTGTAGGTTGGGGCAACCGTGCGTCACTGCGTCTGGTATCGGGACCAACGTACCACAGCATTGAACTGGTTACGGACATTACCGATCCAAGCGACATTGAACGTATTGAAGTGTCATTGAATGGTTCGGCCAAAATCAATATCACTGGTGAAACGCTGGTCAAGCTACAAGCCCACCGCAAGAACTACGCTCAAGACGGGCGCTATGTCATTTCCTTTGGTGATGCCACGCTGCGCACCAAGATTGGTGTACGCCAAACTGACCTTGTCACCTTGGCTGGGGAAATCTGGTTTGTGTATATCACCCTCAAGTCAAAACTAGCCGGAACGACCGCGCCAAGTATCCGCGCCCGTGCCCATGTGCTGCCAGCACAATCGGTTCGTTACTACATGCCGCGTATCTATGAACTCACTTGGTTTGCTTCGGCAACAGGCCGCACGCCGTTTGATTTCTCTGAACGTAGCCCGGCACTGAACCTCAAGCGCATCCATTTCCTTGATAGCTCCGTCGATCGTGTTCGCGTTCTGCGTGACAACTTCGAAGAAATGAACGTCACCAAAGAAGATAACGCTTACGACTTGGCGCAGGCCAAGAAAGAGCAAAACCCTGATTGGTTTAGCCTCGATTTCATCCGTTACGGCTTTGGTGCTGATGGCATGTTGAATACTGCCGCCCGTAGCCAACTCGCATTTGAGCTGGATAAATCGGAAGTCGGTAGCGTACCGGTGATCATCGAAGCCGTCGAACAGGTAAACGCATTGCCGACCAAAGGCTAAGGGGGCGCGATGAGTCTACTTGATAGCCTTGGGGAAACACTGGGCGGGGTTTGGGATACCGCTGCAACAGGTGGTGAAGCCTGGTTAGATTCTTGGTTCGATAACGAGGCTAATAAAGTCGCCTCGGCTGCACCGGAAGAAAACCGGACACCTCAACATCAAGAGCCAGCACAGCAACCGACAGGACAACCGATTTATACCATGCCATCAAACAACACTCCCATGATGCTGATGGGGGGCGGTATGGTTTTGCTCGCTATGGTTGTTCTGCTTAGGGGGAAATAATGCCGTTTCTATTTTGGCCTTTACTGACCGGAACCATTGGTTATGTCACTGGTTTGTTTAGCGGCGAATCCTTCGCTCGTACTTTCAAAATCTTGGTGGCTGTTCTGATGTTGCTATGGCTGCTCAATATTACAGGAGTCGTGAAGTAATGTTTGGTGCAATGACCTCACTAACTGGCGGTGGTGGTTTGCAAGGTGGTTCGGCAGGGCCATCTACTGCAACCAGCACAACAACCAATAGCAATTCAACCAGCAATGAGTCGGGCTTCAAAGGTGGCTCAATCAACATGGGCAGTAACAACGGTATTCCAACGTGGGCATTGTTACTGGCGGGTGTCGCCGTTTTCTACATCATGGTGAAGAAATGATTTTGAAGCCATGCACATGGAAAGAAGCGATCCCCTTACTTGAATCTGCATTGGGTGATTATGCCAAAGAGGCTTACAGGGAAGTACTGGCAGGCAGGGAAGCTGTTTATCAAATCGGGGATTCTTACGCGTTAATTAGGGTTGAGCAATATCCCAATGATGACCTTGAACTTGTCGCCGTTGCCTTTGCTGGGGATTTGAAAGCGGGAGCATTAGCACTGTTTGAATATGGTCGGCAGCTTGGCTGCCGTTTCATCCGGTGCCATACCATGCGCCCAGCTCAACTGCGTTACTTACGCATGATCGGCTTGCCAGTGTTTGAAGATGGTAAGGACGGGGAAGGATATTTGATGATTAAGGCAGATTATGGGCGGGAAGAGTAAGAGTAGTAACAAGACTACCACTACAACCAATACCACGAATAACACCGACAACATTAGCGGTTCGGCTGCTGCCAGTGGTGATAATAATGGCTTGATGCTATCCGGCGTCAATGATTCCGATATCAATGTCACGATGACCGATCATGGGGCCATGGAACGAGCGGCCGAAATGGGAGAGCTTGCATTAAGTAGCAACACCCAAGTCACCACAGAGGCATTGAAAAGTAACACTGAAGTATCTAAAGCCGCCTTAGATATGGGAGAGCGCTCGGTCGATAAGGCACTCGGCTTTGGTAAAGATGCCATCGATGAAGCCATGAACTTTGGCCGTGATTCGCTAGAAGGTGCGCTTCAATTCGGTGGTGATGCGATGCAGCTTAATGCCGAACTAAGCAATAACGCCATTGAAGAAGTGAGCCAAGCCCACCACGAAAACCTGCAAATGGTCGCCGGATTAGCCGGAAGCCAAGCCGCACAGAACACAGAAAACCTAGAAGCCTTAACGGAACTGGCAACAATGAACTCCGATGGCGGCCAAGTGGCAACGAGCCGACAAATGACCATCGTTGTGGGTTTGGTAATGACATTCATGGCGATCATGATGCTTGGGGGTAAGCGATGAACTTTCACCAAATCATGCAGCCGCGCCAGCGTTCACAGTTTCAAGCCGTGGGCGAGTTCATGTATATCGAGGCGTGTACTGAGTCGGTATCTATCACCACTGAGCGTGGCGATTACCGCTTGAAGCAGGGCGCTCAGATTATCGACCCGCAACTGACAGGCCGCGTGACTGTTGAGAACATGGGCGAGGCTGGGGCAGTCACCATCATTTGTGGCTTTGGCCGCTATATTCCGCCAACTGACGGGCAAGAAGTAGCGGTTACACAAATGCCATCAGTGACCCTGTCACCCGGCCAACAGGTAAATGTTGCACAGCTACCGCAAGTGGCATTAGTGGACGGACAGGCGGTAGTGGTATCGCGGTTACCTAAGGTGGAGCTTGAGGCGAACCAGTCAGTCAATATCACCCAGCTTCCTAAGGTGGAGCTGGAAGACAACCAGCAAGTGACCGTGTCACAACTTCCTGATGTCTCGTTGGCAGCAGGCCAGCAGGTCGCCGTGACCGAACTTCCCCGGGTCAAACTGGAAAGCGGGCAAGCGGTTCGCGTCTATGCCACCACGCCAATGCTGACCAAACCCGTTGGCGGCGAAAGCATGGCAGCCAGTGAATTGGCTATCACTGAGGGCGTCGCAGAGCTGAATGCCAATACGTCACGCTGTCACGTTTTGTTGAAAGCCAGCTCAACTAACGTAGATGCAATCACGCTAGGCACTGGCTGGACATTGGCAGCAGGCGAACAGCTCAAACTTGAAACCACCGCCGCACTGAGTTTTGCGGGTACTGACGGTGATGAAATCCAAATTATCGAGGTCACACGATGACAGAAAAGACATTAAAGGAACGTCTGCCCGTAGGGAGTCCACGGAACAAAGTTGAATACTTGGCAGAAGAGTTCGAACGCGTTGCCAATGACTTGTACAGCCGTTTGCAGAACAAAGCAGTCAACCTGCTGGCTAACCCTCAGTTCAATGAGGTATATGAATCACAATCCAATGTGACCGACTTTAACAAAATGACCATGGTTGAAGGTCAAACGCCGAACCTGGATTTAGCCATTGGCAATGGCCGTGGTTCAATGCTGGTCAGCGACAGCTGGGCGGTCGAGCTGCCGTATGCTGAAAGTCAGGAGGCGACTTTCTATAACACAGGCCGCTATTTCACTTGGGCTGATACCTTTGACCGTGCAAGTGGCGTACTAGAATGCAGGGCAAAAGCGTTTACTTTGTATCAGGTGGCAACCGTGCCATTCAATGGCCTTGACCATGACAAGCTCAAAGCGCGTTTTTCGATAACGGGCTGGTCAGGGACAAAAGTCAAAGTCGGCATTGCCATGATGAAAGTCGACACAGACGGCACGATGAAAGTGGATTACGTGGATGCCGTTCGCGAGTATGAACTCAAAGACAATGTCGCTATCGATAACCCGATGACGGTTGAATCTGGGGAAATGAGCCTCTATATGCATGGTGTCTCGCCACGCTGTATGGTGGCGCCGTTCTTGGAAATTTCTGATGCACGGGGTTATTGCTACGTTTACAACGCCGCACTATGGCATGCCACTATTCATGGTGCAGATCCGAAAGCGTTCATCAACCAGACCAACCCGCATGGCTACTCGCAGTTCATTTATCATGGGATGTTTCCGGAATTCGAGTTCTTGGACAACAACCAAGTTTGCTACAAAAATAGCAGGCATTTCCCGTATTTCCATAACCCGCGGCAGCACTTCATTACCAATATCAAGGACTACCAAAGTGCGGAAATTATTGATATCAAGCCTGACTCGTTAACCGTTCAATATAGCGTTGATGAGTATCAGGCGTTACAGGCCAATCCCGTCTTATGGCATATCTGGTATCAGTACAGCATGATGCCCATCGGTGTCGGGTTCTATCAATGAAATGGCTGATAGCACTTGCCATGGTGCTGTTATGGCTCAATAGCCGCAAAGAGCTGGTCGCTTCAAGTGACCAGCCACGCCAACCAACAAATAACACATGGATGAACGAAGACATGACTACCGGAATGCCGCGGGGTATCCGCAACCACAATCCGCTAAATATCGAATACAGCAAACACAATAACTGGCGCGGCCAAGTGTCGAGCGATGGTCGCTTTGTTATTTTCGAAGATGATAAATGGGGCTTCCGAGCCGCAGCCCGCATCCTGCGCAGCTACCAAAAGCGCGGGATCACAACGATTAACGATATCATCCACACATTCGCGCCGAGCCATGAAAATGACAGTGACCATTACGCCAATATGGTTGCCAGCTGGACAGGTTACGGCAAGTACCAGGCTCTCGATGCGACCAACGATAACACCGCTGCAGTGTTGATTCAGGCCATGGCCCGGATGGAAGTCGGCCGCCAGTATCAAATCAAGGACGTCATGGAAGGAGTCGCATTGGCATGACAACCAAGAAAGCCGCTACTTCGGTAGCAATCAGCGTTGCAGGCGTGATTATCGGCGCGTATACACTCAAATTTCTACGTAAAAAAGGATGGTTATGATTGATTTGAAACAGTCCAGTACCAAAACTGGCTTGATGTTGCTTGGCAGTGCTGCGGTTGGTTTACTGACAGGCAATAGTGATTTGGTCACCGTGACAGTCGGTGAATCCGGTGCGCAATTGGGCGGTACAATCCCGGTCATTGCTGCCATGTTTATCGGCTTGTTCGACACGGTTCGCAAGGAAAAAGGCTAGGGGGCTTGTGTGGGAGAGCTGCTAAAACTCTTTACCGAAATAGGCGTTAATCCGCCCACGTTAATCATCTGCTATCTGTTATTCCGATCAGTTAAGGCACATGAGGCTGTTTTAACCGAACTAAAAAAAATGATAACGCATCATGAAAAACGTATCTTGAAGCTGGAATGGCAAAATGATGAACAACGCTAATTTTGGTGTATTGAAGCCCGCATTTCTGCGGGCTTTTTGATTTGCTTAGTTTAGAGGGACAGAACCCCACATATAAGCTTCTTTACCATCGTTATAGATGAAACCTGCCAAGTATTTGGTGCTATCCACGGTTACATTAAACGCCATGCCTTCATAGCTGCCATTAAAATCGGTATCTGAACAACCTGACGCATCAACATCTACCGAGTGATAGAACGATACTTCACTAATCAGTTTGCCGGATAACGTGCAATTAGCGTTGATTGTTAGGTTCGCAGCGCTATCGAGTGACCAAGATTCACCCGTCATAGGATCGGTAAAAGTACCCACAAGGTTATCTAGCGATTCAAGCGTATTGCTTTGGCGATCAAACGAGTACACAAATGGTTCGTTGTTTATGGTGGTAGAAACCGTTGCTGTATTACCGTCATAGTAAATATTAACGACTTGCTCAGGGTCGTAGAAATATAACCCATCAGCAATAGCAGCAACACCGGTTAACCTCAGTTCATTGCCAATCGTATAGATACGGTCAAAGTACAAAATGGCCGAACCATCAGAGATGAGAACTTTGCCAGCATTCGCTTTATCAACCAGCATGACAGCTTCACCAGATAGAAATAGGCCATCAAATTGTGTACCTGATTCTGTACCAGCGTTAGCTTCACCAGAAGCACTTGAACCAGAACCGCCGCCACAAGCTGTGATTAAGACAGCAAGCAACAATACAAATATTTTTCTCATCGGATCATCCTTGAATGTGTAATTGAGGTTCCAAGTATGCAAATGAAGAACTACTTGGGAACGAAATAACTCATTAGTTTAGAGTCAGTTAACGGATCAAATAGTAAAGGCTAGGGAGCTTACTTCTTAGCTGCGTGCTTGGTTTGAATACTCCGGTACTTTTTCTTTTTGTCTTTGCTGACAGTCTCGTGCATGGGTTGTTTGAGCCGTCGGCCGCCACGGAACGGTAACGGCGTGACCACATTTGAACGAACGGGCACATAGTCCAATTCGTAGAGTCGTTTTAACGCGTGGTATTCATCATAACGGAGTGCCCAAGACATCAGTTCTTTGGGGCTGAAGCGGCGACCATCTGGCGTGACGATGACACAATAATCTTCATCAATTCGAAATCCTTGCCAGCGAGTATCATCGGGCAGATAGCCACGAGCTCGAATAATCAGAAGTTTTTCGGCCATAGGGTTAACGTCGATTTGGCCGGATAACCAACGTTTGACGGTGATGGGACGAACGTGAAACCACGCTGAAGCTTCAGCGATGTTGTCGAAGTGACGCCAGAACAGCTTGACGAAGGATTCATGTAGCATGATGTGCCTCGCAAAATTATCGTTTATTGAAAGTTCTTTTCGATTAATCAAACGCGGATTGATAGACAGCACCGATAAACGTAGCCAACGACAAAATATCGGACATAACCAAACGTTTGTGGCCACAAGACGCTAAGCGATTATCTGAGAGATAAAAAGGTACGCGTTCTAGTTTAACTAACTGTTTCCAAGACATTTTAAACCTCCAAAAGTAGACGTTTCTGGCTTGACCCATAAGCCACAAGAACCTGACAGACATTGTTAATATTTTATCCCTCAGTGCGCATTATGTACCTTATGTTAAATAAGACATCTAGAAACGTGTGTATCTACAGTGATTTCCACGTACTCGCTTGCCCTGCTGTCTCTTCTAATGATGCGGCCTCTCATACTACTGTACAATTTAACAGTATTGGCTATTTACCATAAAATAGGTAATTAACACCTATTTTTAAGTACTGCTGCAAATGGTCAGTTTGCAGCAGTACTTAAAAACATGGTGTTAATTACTAGGCTTGATTTCATCAAGCCTAAAGAAAAACCGCCGAACTCTTTGAGCTCGGCGGTTTTTAGTCAGTATGTTTACGTTATTGCTGGCTGGCGATTAGCAACTGGTACTTTGCCAGCATTTTATCGAGCTCTTCGGCTATGATTGGTTTGGCGATAAAGTCATTCATGCCGGCTTCAAAATAAGCTTGCTGATCTGTCTTCATGACATTAGCAGTCAAAGCTATGATTGGAATGCCCGCGCCATTGCTTCTTAAGATCTTTGTCGTTGTTATCCCATCCAAAATCGGCATGGAAATATCCATCAGAATAATATCGACTTGGCTTAAACTGGTATCATCTAAATCCAAAACCTCTTGCCCATTGTTGGCTATCTTTACGCTATGGCCTCGTTTTTCCAGCATCAGCTTAGCGACTAACTGGTTTGTTGGGCTATCTTCTGCCACCAAAATATTAAGCTTTGGTAGATGCTCAACATTGGCTATTGGTATTTCAGCTTCAATATCTTCGACTTCATGGGTGTCTAGCGGCAAAATGACTGTAAAGCAGCTACCTGTGCCGAGTTGGCTCTGGAGCTGGATTTCACCCTGCATCTTTGTGATCAAGTGCTGGCTAATCGCCAAACCTAAGCCTGTGCCGCCATATTTTCGGGTAATACTGCCGTCAGCCTGTTTGAATGGCTTAAACAGTTGCTTCTGAGCTTCAGGTGAAATACCTATACCTGTATCAGAAATCCTCATTTCTAGCTTGTTATCTACCTTGCTTACGTCAACTGAAACTGAACCATCATTGGTAAACTTGATGGCATTGCCTACAAGGTTGAACAAGACTTGTGAGATGCGATTTTTATCCCCAATGATGTGTTCTGGCACACTCTGACTGATACTGCTGCTGAGGTGAATCCCTTTTTTATGAGCTTGGTCATGCAGCTGAGTAATGACGAGATCTATACAATCAGATAGGCAAAGTTTACTGTTAAACAGCTCAAAGCTCGTTGATTCGATTCGTGATAAATCCAAAATATCATTGATGATAGTCAGCAACAGCTGAGCTGACTGATCCATCTGATTCACCCAGCTTTGTTGCTTGCCATCCAAACCAGAGTCACCAAGCATATCTAATAAGCCAAGTACGGCATTTAGCGGTGTTCGAATTTCGTGGCTCATCATGGCCAGAAACTCTGATTTGGCCTTGTTGGCCTCTTCTGCTTGTCGTCTCGCTTGTTTGATCTCTTCGATTTGTTGTTTTCGGCTAGTAATGTCTTTTGCTGTTCCCCTGTAGCCTAGCAACTGCCCTTGCTTGCTAAAGTACGGCGTGCCGCTCAAACTGATCCACAGACCGCCTTCTTCTTCGGGGAGACGCCATTCTAGATCTTCAAACGCGATTTGTTGCTCAAATATATTGAGTAACCGGTTCCGGTATTTGTCAGCGCTCCCAAAAATATCGAGAATGCAATTACTATCAACGATATGATTGGTCAGGTTCGGGGACGATATATAGGTAAACCGGTATTCCGGGTCGACTTCCCAGAACCAATCACCGACGGTTTTCGCAAAATCTTTGAATCGCTGCTGACTATGGGTCAGTTCTTGCGTACGTGCAGTTACTAAAGACTGCAGGCGCTCGCGGTAATCAATGTCAATGATCGCGCGCTCAAGCAGCGGCCTGAACCTTTCAAGTACCCTACGGCAATTTGGCGTAAACTGTCCTTTTTGTGAGTGGAAAAACAGTAGCAAAGCATCACCAGAACTTACCTTAACCCCTGTTAGTAACACAGACTGACAAAACGGTCTCATCTCAGCAGAGAGTTCTTTGAATTCATGAACTTGGTTTGGATCATACAATGCGATACTGTCGCCGTTCATTGAACGGATGAAGGTATTGCCTATCGGCCAAATGCTGGATTCAAAAAAGCGGCAAGTTGTTACTAGCTCTTGTAACGGTGCGGTCTCATCTTCACGGGTTAGAACAAGCGCGTGTTCAAAGCCAATGTACTTCCTCAACACAGACAATAAGCTGTTAAAGACCTGGCGTTTGTTATTAGCACCAGCCATAGCCGCTATACCTGCCAAAATGGCAGTGTTTTCATCGCGTAATTGCTTTTCTCGTTCTCGGGTCCTTAGTAAATCAAGCAATGTTTCTTGAAGTTTTTCGGATTCATAGTTCGCCATTGCTTAATCCTTATGAAACAAAACAGCAGAGATCATTAAGTTACCATGGGCATTCTCGCCACCCACAAATTGCCCTTGTTCTCCAAAGGTAAACGGCGCAACAAATGGAGCTGTTTGCATTGCACTCTTAACATAATGCGCCACTTCTTCCATGCGGTGCTGTACACGCAGCATACAACCGGCACAGTATATAGTGATTCCCCCAATGGGATTAAGGTTGGCATCATTTGCATAGATATTACTGGCCGCATTGATGACTCGACCAGCTCGGGTAATGAGGCGTTCTTCAGTGCCTTGCATGAAATACAAGGTCTCGCCGACTTCCACTTTAGCAAACAGTGTTATGCCACCCCGCTCCGTCGTATTTAGGGGGTGCGCTAATTTAAAATACGGTAGTTCATGCACAACACCGGCAACACGCCCCAATGGGTTCAAGCTGCTGTTGCTGATGATACTTTCTCCCTCACCCAAGGTTTCATCCATCCATTCCTGGTAAACCTCTATGGCAGGTCTCCCATCAAGCTCTATCAGCTCCCTGCCCTCAACTCTGGTTGCTTTGGCTGACTGCCCCGTGCTGGCATACCCAGAATGGAACGAATAGCTAATATGGCAAGACGGGTATATTACACTGATCCCGACACCTTCTTGCGCGTGTTGTTCTTGAGTAAAAATGGACCAGTTTCCCTGAATATGATCATCAGCCGCACTTCCTCCAATGATCGGTACCGATGTACAGAGTTCGTCTTCAATTCCCTGAATGATTTCCTCTTCGTGACCCGGGCTGGCATGCAATACGATCAGGGCCGGGAGTTCGCCAAAACGTCCGCTATTAGCGATTGCTTTAAGCAAAGCTTGTCTTGCCATGTCATATTTTGAATTGTTTGTTGAAACAATTGCTGTTCCGTAGGCACCATGAAAATCGGAGATAGCCCACAGTGCGACACCTTGGCCATGGTGATACCCACCTTCAGTCATAACACCCTGGCATGAGGTACAACCGAGAATTTGAGCATTAGGAAAGGCAATGCTCAGTGCTTCCTGAAAAGTGACAACGTCATATTTTTCTGAAAAGTAAACAAGGATTAACTTTGGGTTGGCAAGCTTTGCTTGTAAATGTTTGATGGCCTCTTGAATGGCATCAGATGTTGTTGCTTGTGAAGAAAAGCTTGTTGCGATATCCATGGGGAAATTTTTCTATAGATTTATTAAGTTTTTAACGTTATCGACTAACTTCAAGGGGAACCTAATGGAATACAACTCAATTGAAGCTATGTAGGCTTATTCTTACATGCATCAGTTAGAGTGTCTGCTTTTTTATTGTAATTAATTAAAGATCTGGATGTAATGACCGTTAATGTTAGATATACCCAGTACTATTGTGGGTATCAGTTGTAAGGTTGATGAATGAGGGATCGATGGAAAGCAAAGTGGTATTGGTAACAGGCGGTGCAAACGGAATTGGCAAAGGGATAGCTGATTATCTTTCTAAGAGTATGTTGGTGATAGCAGTCGATATTGATGAAAATGCTGGCTTCCAATTGGTTTCTGAAAACCCTTTAATTCGCTATAAACAACTTGATGTCACCAATGAAAAACAAATTGTTACATTAATTGACGAGATAATATCACAGCATGGGCGCCTAGATGCAGTGGTTAACAATGCTGCCATTGCTGATCCTTATAATGCCCCTATTCATGAATTAGATATCTATGACTGGAATAAAACACTCGCGGTAAATTTAACCGCGCCTGTCTTATTTGCAAAATATACCTCGCAATTACTTAAACAGACAAATGGATGCATTGTAAATATTGCTTCTACTCGCGCCCTACAATCAGAGCCAAACACTGAGGTATACAGTGCAACCAAAGGGGGAATTGTTGCTTTAACACACTCCCTAGCCTCCAGTCTTGGCCCTGAAGTGCGTGTGAACTGCATTTCTCCGGGCTGGATCAACACAACTGGTGAAGAACTCAGTGACATTGATCATCACCAACATATCGTCGGTCGCGTGGGGAATATTAAAGACATTGCCTCAATGGTTGCTTATTTGATTTCGGATGAGGCGGGATTTATTACCGGGCAAAACATCGTGATTGATGGTGGTATGACGAAAAAGATGATTTACAGCGAATAAATTATGACTTTTCATCCAGTATGCTAATATAAATAAAATTGTTAATTACATGTGGATTATAGGGTTTAATCTTATAAACCCTATAATTTTAAGGTTAAGTTTATAAGCTATTTATTCTAAATGACTTTTTACTATGAAGTTGGCAATTATCTTTTTCTCGCCTTGGTTGATTGTCACTGCCCACTGCATTTCATCATGCATACATTCTGGGACAGTAAATCGACCTAACCATCCTTCTTGTGTATTTTCAAAGGTTACTGGGATAACACCCATGTACATTCCCACACCTTCCACCGTCGCTTCTGGTTTAACATTTGTGTTATTAATTTGTATTGTTGCTTCTTGGTTTGCAGCCACTGGGTAAGGTGAGATTGAAATGTTTAGATGGCTATTATCCTGCGTATTAATACACTTTTCTGCTGTTAACTCGCAAGTTACTGCATTTATATCTTCACCCTTGTTTTGTTCATAGGTAACTGTTCTCCATACAAATGCTGTGATTAACACAGTCAAAAGGAAAAGGATCTGGATAAGTCTGCCTTTGGTAAGTTTTTCTGCAGCCATGATTTTACGTGCTTCCCATGTTACAGAGGTCAAAGTTTTCACATAAATGTTGCTTAACCGTAAACATTGTGTGGGCTTGACCCTGTCAATCATTAGTTATCTAAAGTAGTATAAGGCACTGAAAATGCCACTTTTACAACAAAATAGCAATTTAATTACTGGGGTGTTTAAAAAAACAACACTGTAATTATTGAAGCTTTGGGTGGCATTGCGACAACTTGTTGTTCGCACAAGGAAAAAGAGTGTAGTTGAACAATTAAAATTGGAAGCATGCAACATGAGCCAAGTAAAGCAGCTTGAACAAAACTACAACTATACGGTCGTTCGTCAATTTACCTTAGTTACTATCCTTTGGGGAATTGTCGGAATGGGCGTTGGTGTATTGATTGCCGCTCAGCTGGTATGGCCGGCACTAAACTTCGACCTTCCTTGGTTGACATATAGCCGTTTACGACCGCTGCACACAAATGCAGTGATTTTCGCATTCGGTACCAGTGCGCTATTTGCTACGTCTTATTACGTAGTACAGCGTACATGTCAGGCAAGACTATTTGGTGGGAAATTAGCGTCGTTCACCTTCTGGGGCTGGCAAGCTATCATTCTATCCGCGGCAATTTCATTGCCGATGGGATGGACTTCCGGTAAAGAATACGCAGAGCTGGAGTGGCCGATTGATATCGCCATTGCTGTTGTCTGGGTAGCCTATGCCATCGTTTTCTTCGGTACAATGATCAAAAGAAACACGTCGCATATTTATGTGGCTAACTGGTTCTTTGGTGCCTTCATCCTAACCGTTGCTGTTCTGCATATTGTTAACAGCATGGCTATTCCACTGTCGATGACTAAATCCTATTCGGTTTACTCAGGTGCAGTCGATGCCATGATCCAATGGTGGTACGGACATAACGCGGTAGGCTTCCTGCTTACAGCGGGCTTCTTGGGGATGATGTACTACTTTGTACCTAAGCAAGCAGGTCGTCCTGTATATTCTTACCGCCTGTCTATCGTTCACTTCTGGGCGCTAGTCTCACTTTACATTTGGGCAGGCCCACACCACCTTCATTATACCGCTCTTCCTGACTGGACTCAGTCTTTGGGTATGGTGATGTCGTTGGTTCTGTTTGCGCCATCATGGGGGGGAATGATCAACGGTATCATGACGCTCTCTGGTGCGTGGCACAAACTACGCTATGACCCAATCCTTCGCTTCTTGGTGGTATCTCTATCGTTCTACGGTATGTCGACCTTCGAAGGCCCAATGATGTCTATTAAGACAGTTAACGCCCTTTCTCACTATACCGATTGGACTATCGGACACGTTCATTCTGGTGCATTAGGTTGGGTTGCAATGGTATCGATTGGTGCTGTTTACCACTTGATCCCTAAACTATTCGGCCAAGAGCGTATGTACTCTATCAAGTTGATTAATATTCACTTCTGGCTATCTACAATTGGTACGGTGCTATACATCGTTGCAATGTGGATTTCTGGTGTGATGCAGGGTCTGATGTGGCGTGCGGTTAACACCGACGGTACTTTGACTTACAGCTTTGTTGAATCGCTACAGGCTTCTTACCCGTTCTACTTCGTTCGTTTCGTAGGCGGTGCAATCTTCTTGGCAGGTATGTTCCTAATGGCATACAACGCATATAAGACGATTCTTGCGCCAAAAGAAAGTCTGAAAGCCACAGAGCAACCAGCATAAGGAGCACCGACAATGGCTAATAATCGTCATGAAATTGTAGAAAAAAATGTCGGCCTTCTTGCGATCCTAATTGTGATTGCTATCAGTTTCGGCGCCTTGGTAGAGATTACTCCATTACTTTACCAAGACCAGACTACTGAGCCGGTTGAAAACCTTCGCCCTTACACCGCATTGGAGATGGAAGGCCGTGATGTATACATCCGCGAAGGTTGTAACGTTTGTCACAGCCAGATGATCCGTCCATTCCGTTCTGAAACAGAACGCTATGGCCACTACTCAGTTGCTGGTGAAAGTGTTTGGGAACACCCATTCCTTTGGGGATCCAAACGTACTGGTCCTGATCTCGCTCGTGTTGGCGGCCGTTATTCAGATGACTGGCACCGTGTTCACCTGCGCAACCCTCGTGCGGTCGTGCCAGAGTCGAACATGCCTGGCTACCCTTGGTTAGAAGAAAACGTGTTGGACGGCAAGTTGACATCGAAGAAGCTAGCAATCTTCAAGAACCAATTCGGCGTACCTTACACTGATGAGCAGGTTGCTAATGCCGGTGAAGAAGTGAAAGGTAAGACCGAAATGGACGCAGTCATTGCTTATCTTCAGTCACTCGGTCACGCAATGAAATAAGGGGGCACCATGGATATTGGAACCATTCATAGCATTTGGACATTAATACTGTTCGGTAGCTTTATTGGTATTGTCCTTTGGGCTTACAGTAAGCGCCAAAAATCTCGTTTCGATGAAGCTGCAAATCTTGTTTTTGCAGACGAAGAGCAAGATACGGCAACGCGTGAGAATGACAGGAGTTAGGAAACATGACTACGTTTTGGAGTCTATGGATAACAATCATCACGCTGGGTACCCTAGCCGGTATTGCTGCCCTACTAGTTTGGTGTAGCAAGGACAAAATGGGTGTTGAAGAAGGTGAGGATATGGGTCACGAATACGATGGTATTCGTGAGATCAACAACCCGCTACCAAAATGGTGGTCCTACATGTTCTGGGGCACCATTATTTTCGGCCTACTTTACCTTTTCCTTTTCCCCGGTTTGGGTAATTACAAGGGCATGCTTGGTTGGCAGAGCTCGGATCAAACCGTGCGTTCTGTCGAGGAATCTAAACTGGCAATTGCTAATGCGCAGAAAGAGCAGCGCTTGAACCAATATGCAAAAGAGTTAGACGATGCCGAAGCTCGCTTCGGTGAAACGTTCAAAACGCTAGCATATGATGAGTCAGGTAACATGCTACTGCCAATCACTCAGATTGCTCAAAGTGGAGAAGCAATCAAAGTTGGCCAGCGTTTGTTCTTGCAGAACTGTGCACAGTGTCACGGGTCTGATGCCCGCGGCCAGCTTGGCTACCCTAACCTAACTGATGGCGCTTGGTTGTACGGCGGTGAAGCTGAAGCGATCAAGACGACTATCATGGAAGGTCGCCAAGGGGTTATGCCAGGTTGGATTGATAGCTTGGGTAAAGACGGTGTGACCGAAGTGACCAGTTATGTACTAAGCATGTCTGGCCGTAGCGTTAATGCCAAAGAAGCGGCTGCTGGTAAACAGAAGTTTGTTGTGTGTGCGGCTTGTCATGGTACAGATGGTAAAGGTAACCCTGCATTTGGGGCACCGGATCTAACTGATAACACCTGGCTATACGGTGGCTCTCGCCGTGCGGTTGAAGCAACAATTGCTCACGGCCGTCAAGGTGTGATGCCGGCATGGAAAGATATTCTAGGCGAAGAAAAAGTGCAGATTATCTCGGCCTATGTTTGGAATCTAAGCCAAGACACACCACAGTAACAATCCAGCCAATGCTCAGTTACAATTTGTTCAATTATTTTGTACAAATATCTGAGACTTAACGACTAGCCCCTGTTATCTTCAGGGGCTAAATCCCTCTAAGCGACATAGGTAATCAATATGGGTAAACCTTGGTATAAGCAGTTCTGGCCTTGGTTCGTTTTTGCCATTCCTGCGACTTCAATTGTGTATAGCCTGACAGCCGTCTATATCTTTTCTCAGAATAAAGTTGATCTCGTGGCCGAGGACTATTACAAAAAAGGCAAGGCTATTAACCTTGACCTCTCCCGCCTTCGCGTCGCCGATGCCTTGAGTCTGAAAGCGCAGGTCGCCGTTAGTGATAATGATATTAGTGTTTTTTTCAATAAAGGTGATCTAGATAACTATCCAAATTTGCGTGTGACATTCACACACCGTACTCTAGCTAATAGAGACTTTACCCAAATGGTGAGCGCCGATTTATCAGGGACTTATCGCTTTGAATCACCTGAGCATTTAGAAGGTCCATGGTTTGTAGAGCTAGAGCCATTTGATGGAGACTGGATGTTACAAGGACGTGTTAACCTGCCAACATCCGACCCGATTTCGCTGTACGGGCAGATTAAGGAATGACGAAAGACTGTTACCATTGCGGCGATCCTGTTCCACAGGATTGCCATCACCATGTAGAAATTCTTGGCCAAATCCGTGAGATGTGCTGCCCTGGCTGTGAGGCAGTTGCACAGACCATTGTCGATAGTGGTCTCACCTCATACTACGAGTACCGCACTGCCCCGGCCGAAAAAGCGGATTTGGTACCTCAGCAGTTACAATCCCTCCTCCTCTATGATCACGATGAAATTCAACAAGAATTTGTCCGTGAGAGCGAGAATTGCAAAGAAGCGTCACTCTCTCTGGATGGTGTTTCCTGTGCCGCCTGTGCATGGCTTATCGAAAAGCAGTTGATGCGCGAGCCGGGCGTAGTATCAATCAAGGTTAATACTACGACTCACCGGGCACTTTTAGCCTGGGAACCTGAAAGTGTAAAGCTCAGCCACCTATTGAGTGTTATCCACCGTTTAGGCTATAAAGCCGCCCCTTTTGAAGCTGATGCTCAAGAACAACAATACCACCGCACAATGAAGGGCTATCTCTACAGGCTTGGTATTGCGGGTATTGCGACAATGCAGGTGATGATGCTAGCGGTGGCATTGTATTTTGAAATCTTTGGCGACTTAGACGCAGAGTTCAAAAGCTACCTCCGCTGGGTCAGTTTAATCTTCGCAACCCCTGTCATGCTCTACTCGGCACTTCCATTCTACCTCAATGCATGGCGTAACCTGCGGGCAAGAACATTAGGGATGGATGTCCCTGTTTCTATTGCCATGCTATTTGCCTATGTGGCAAGCCTTTATGCAACCGTAATGGAAAAAGGCGAAGTCTTCTTTGAGTCGATTTCGATGTTCGCTTTCTTTTTATTGCTTGGTCGATTTCTTGAAATGCGCGCAAGACGCCATGCCGCTGCCGCCAGTGCTAACTTGTTAAAATTGGTTCCAGCAATGGCGACCTTGGAAGACGGCTCACAGGTCGCTGCCAAGACACTGAAGGTGGGTGACGTTGTCACGGTGTTGCCTGGCGAAAGCCTGCCTGCAGACGGTGAAATTCTAAAAGGCCAAACGGCTATTGATGAGTCCATGGTGACGGGTGAATCGATGCCTGTTTCAAGAGTCGTGGGTGATGCAGTTTATGCGGGTACTATCAATGGTGACAACCATATAACCCTTAAGGTAACCAAAGACCGCCAGAACTCGCTGATTTCAAATATCGTTCGTTTACAAGATGAAGCGCAAAGCTCTAAGCCAAAGGTGGCTGAAGTTGCCGATGTTGTCGCGCGATACTTTGTTGCGGCTATTTTAATCATTTCTGCGGGTACTTGGCTCTACTGGTATCAGCATCAGCCAGAGGATGCATTGTGGATCACCTTAGCGGTATTGGTCGCTACTTGCCCATGTGCTTTGTCTCTTGCAACACCGACCGCGCTAACCTGCTCTACTTCAAGCCTTGGGCGTTTGGGGATTTTGCTGCGCCGTGGCCATGTTTTGGAAACGCTGTGTAATGTGAACCAACTTGTGATTGACAAAACAGGTACTTTGACCGAAGGCAATATTCGCCTTGTGGAAACGCAGACCTTCAGCAATTACCCTGAAGAAAAAGCAGTGGAAATGGCGGCAGAACTAGAACGCTTTGCTAACCACCCTATTGCAAGGGCGTTTTCTGTTTACCGTAATGAAAAGCCATTGTTCGATGATGTTGAGAATGTCATTGGTAGCGGCTTGTCGGGAAATGTTGATGGCAAGGAGTGGCGCATTGGTAAAGCCGACTTTGTCCTGGAGCTGAACCCAAGTAAAGAGCAACTACTTTCGGGGTGTGATAACCGGTTTCAGGTATGGCTAAGCTGTAACGGTGAGCTTGTTGCCAGCTTTATGCTAGATGATCCAATCCGTAAAGACAGCCCAGAACTTATCAAGCAGTTCCAGTCTGAAGGGATTCAAGTCACCATGCTGACCGGTGACCATTCAGCATCGGCACAGGTCGTTGCCGATAAACTGGGGGTCGATAACCTTGAAGCAGGCGTTTCGCCTGAAGGCAAGCTGGAATACCTCAGAAGCCTAGAAAAAAGCAAAGTCGCTCTGATGATTGGTGATGGTGTAAACGATGCCCCAGTGCTCGCAGGTGCCCACCTTTCTGTTGCTATGGGCGGTGGTACCGATATAGCCAAGTCATCAGCAGATATGGTATTACTGGGTGACCAGTTATCTCGGATTTTACGTGCCAGAAAACTGGCTCAGAAAACGCGTAAGATTATCAGGGAAAACCTAGCTTGGGCGCTTGGCTACAATCTAATCATCCTACCGTTGGCCGTTGCAGGCTTTGTGGCTCCATACATTGCTGTCGTTGGCATGTCAGGTAGTTCGATCATAGTTGTTTCAAATTCTTTAAGGTTATTAAAAGAAAATGGCTAGTCTTTACTTGTTAATCCCAATTGCGATTGTGCTCGTATGTATAGCTGTCTGTGTGTTTCTTTGGGCTGTCCGCAGTGAGCAGTTTGAGGATCTTGAGCGCCAAGGCTATGACATCCTGTTTGATGAGGATGAGTCAAAACCAGCCGAAAACAAGGCGAATGATCTAACAAATCAAACAAATGGTGAACCGGGTGGGCGCTGATTTCTATGCTGCCTTCATAATAGGCCTGATGGGGGCCGGACACTGTTTGGGCATGTGTGGAGGGGTTTCAGCAGCTATCACCCTTGGCATCCAGAGCAATCAGCAGACTTCCCGTTGGCCATATTTAGTGTTATATAATTTTGGCCGAATCGCGTCGTACATGATTGCCGGAGCGATTATTGGCGGCGCCTTTGCCAATCTTGCAAACTATGGAAGCCAAGTAACTGCGTTAGCCACTTTACGATTGCTTGCAGCTACTATGATGATTTTACTCGCATTGTATATCGGCCAATGGTGGCATGGTGTGAGTAAAATTGAAGTGATAGGTAAAGGCCTATGGCGATTTCTATCACCAATGGCAAAGAAACTACTACCGCTACGTAGCCCTTTCGCTGCAATACCTTTTGGAGCATTGTGGGGATGGCTTCCATGCGGGTTGGTGTACTCCACTTTGAGCTGGGCGGCAGTAGCAGGTAGTGCCACCTCGGGTGCAAGTGTGATGCTAGCTTTTGGTTTGGGCACCTTACCGGCAATGTTCGCAGTAGGAACGATGGCTAATCAACTGCAGAAGTGGCTTAAGAATCTTTACTTTAAGAGAGCGAGCGCCTTGCTGTTATTGGCTTACGGGGTTCATACTGGTTATATCGCAATCAAACAAATAATGTAGTCATTTTTAATACTCGTCATAATGATTCATATTATGTTAAAATATTGACCTACATCAAATTGGTTAGACAGGCTTATGATTTCAGACAAACTAACAACCAAACGTATCCAATCAGGCGGATGTGCGATCCACTGTCAGGATTGCAGCATCAGTCAGTTGTGTATTCCATTTACGTTGAATGAGTCTGAGCTAGATCAGCTAGATCAAATTATCGAACGCAAGAAGCCAATCCAGAAAGGCCAAGAGCTTTTCAAGGCTGGTGATGAACTGAAATCGCTGTATGCAATCCGTTCGGGGACGATCAAAAGCTACACTATCACTGAGCAAGGTGATGAGCAAATTACTGCTTTCCACTTGGCTGGTGATCTGGTTGGCTTTGATGCTATCAATGAAATGATGCACCCGAGCTTTGCTCAGTCTTTGGAAACATCAATGGTTTGCGAGATTCCATTTGAAATTCTCGATGATCTGTCAGGGAAAATGCCAAAACTCCGTCAGCAAATTATGCGCCTGATGAGTAACGAAATTAAAGGCGATCAGGAAATGATTCTGCTGCTGTCGAAGAAGAACGCTGAAGAGCGTCTTGCAGCCTTCCTGTACAACTTGTCTCTGCGTTTTTCTCAGCGTGGCTTCTCTCCTCGTGAATTCCGCCTGACAATGACACGTGGTGACATTGGCAACTACCTAGGCTTGACAGTTGAGACTATCAGCCGTTTGCTTGGTCGTTTCCAGAAGTCTGAAATGCTGAGTGTTAAAGGTAAGTACATTACTATCCTTAACCATGAAGATCTTGCAAAGCTAGCTGGTGTGAACAAAAACACTATTGCCTAAATGCTTAGCTTAATTAGATGATTTGAAAAAGTGATACGCGACCCGTATCACTTTTTTTATATTAATTTCCCGACGTTACTCCCCTATTCTTACCCTTTACGTTAAAGTTATTAGTAGCCAAAGACGCTTTTTGTGACATTTTCATAACAAGCAACTGATTTTGGTAAGATAACTCTGAATGTTTCTCTGCCCGAAAGTGACAGATAGATATCATTCCTTTGAGGGAACAGAGACTGGTTTAGATGCCAACACGGTTTGTGTAAGGGGGCAGTTATGACCAAATACAGCAATATCCTCGTTGTTGCCGATCCGGCGCAGGATCATCAACCAGCATTGTCTCGCGCTATTCACCTTGCTCGTCGTTCCGATGATGTAAAAATCACCCTTTTCCTTGCAATCTATGACTTCTCGTATGAGATGACATCCATGCTATCTGCTGATGAAAGGCAAGCGATGCGTCGTGGTGTTGTTATGCAGCGTGAAGAGTGGTTGAAAGACTTGATTCGTCCTTATACCGATGACGGTTTTAATATTCAGTTGACGGTTGTGTGGCACAACCGTCCCTATGAAGCCATTATTGCCGAAGTGTTCAGTAATCATCATGACCTAATTATCAAAGCAACTCATGACCACGATAAGATTGGATCTGTGATTTTTACACCGACAGATTGGCACCTGTTGCGTAAGTGCCCGTGTCCGGTACTTATGGTGAAAGATCATAGTTGGCCAGAAAACGGAAAAATCTTGGCTAGTGTTAATCTTGCCGCTGATGATGAAACCCACGACAAACTCAATGACTCTATCGTTGATGAAGCTAAATCTATTGCTGATCTGCTGGGTGCCGAAGTTAACTTGGTTAACGCCTACCCTGCGACGCCAGTTAACATCACTATAGAATTACCTGAGTTTGATCCTGCTTCGTATACCGATGCAGTCAGAGGGCATCATCTCAAATCGATGAAGGCGCTACGCCATAAGCACGGCTTACCTGAAGAGCAGACACATGTGCTTGAAGGGCTTCCGGAAGATATTATTCCCCAGGTTGCTGAAGATATCGATGCGGAATTAGTTATCTTGGGCACCACCGGGCGAACTGGCTTATCAGCTGTCTTTATTGGTAATACCGCAGAGCATACCATCGATAGCCTCAATTGTGACTTACTGGCACTGAAGCCTGAGGGATATGTGAGCCCTTTGAGCCCTAACCTGCCATAGCCAGAAAAGAAAGAGTATCAAAATAAAAAGCCTCGAAAGAGGCTTTTTATCGCAATTCGATAGGCTGGACCGGCTGAACTTGATTGCTGGCGGGTTTCTCTTCAGCGTTAGCCAGTTTTTTCAAAAAGGCCGTGAGATACAGCTCATTTCTAATTTTATCGCAGTAAGCATGGCTGATATTCCTGCGGTTCCACTCACTGGCAATTGCAACTCGCGTATGGGTAGCTCTGCGCCCAAAAGCATAGGTTTCACAGATTTCGAGGTTACTCATTTGCTGCGGGGTTTTGGTAACAGTACTACTGCGCATACCTAATTGCTGGGATTGCGATGATGAGCAGCCTGCCAAGCTTGATAAGCAAAGCACAACAAGCGCTGTTTTGAGCGGCTTTGAAGAGCGAGTCATGAAAGGTATAAGCATAATATTGATTTATAATGATTTGTTGTCTTCCGCCATTATAACTGATTACAACTTACATCCAATTTAAATTCAGTCCCTTTTCTGTGAGCCAGGTGCACAATGTGAAACGCTGAAAATTAAAAAGGGCTGATTAGTATATATACCCAAGTTACTTCAAGATGTAGGATTCAGAGGGCTGTCAGCGCATTCAATTCAAGGCGAAGGTTTGCAGGAATGGCATTCCCTTTCAAAAAGCTTCAACGAAGGAGTGGATGGGCTGACACCCTCCCGAAGGGCGAGTTTTCTAAGCTTCTATACTGCGTTATTGTTTTTCGATTTAGAGCCACTAGATCTTCAAAACAATGCCTTGTCTATAAGCTTAGAAATTCTCGCTGAACCTGAATCTTGAAGTAGCTTGGGTATAACAGCCCTTAAAGGATTCGATTTCTGGGTTAGTTAGCAGTATTGAAATGATACTCGAACACAGAAGTGCTTGAGTCGTGCACTTGACCATCACCGACGTGGCCTGCCGGCATTGAAGCATCACCTGATGTGGTCAGCTGAGCTTCCATCACACTCATTGCCGGTGTATTTGCCTGCTGAATTAAGTGTGTTGCTGGCGCTGTACGCTCTCCTGCAGTTGATAAATGGTAGTCCAATACATCATTTGCCATTGCTTGTGAAGACAGAACCAAAGCGCTGATGATAACGAAAGCTGATTTTTTCATAACCTACCTCTGTGTCTATTATCAGTACCCTCAGTCCTTGAGAGTGTTGAGAAATCTTCTGTGAGGTTTGAACTCCCTCACTTGATGTACACATTGTAGTGCTATGAATGTCTTAAACCCATGGCAGAAATGGATTAGTGAAATACCAAGAACGCATCTCTGAATGAAGGCTTAATGCTAAAATGTCATTTCTAATGCTCAGCTATTGCGTGGTAACTTTTAGTCGTTTTATTTCACGCTCTAACCAATGGTATTTCTCTGTGTTCCAATGTTTTTGGTTATAGGCCATGACAATGTCCATAATGTCTCGCCGTTCAGGCTGGTCAGCCTCATCCATTTCTACAAATTGGAAGGTTTGCTGATCAACGATTTTGTATAACTCCCTTGGGGCAATAAACAGCATGTCCTCGGTCTTTAATGCCTGAAGAATTGGATGAGCATGCTGACTTCGGAAGGCGGGTTTCTCTCTTAAATTGGCATATTGTTTTACCAGTTCCATTTGCTGGTTGAAACCAGGCACCACCATTGCTGCCCAGCGGTAATTATCGAGTTGCTCAATCGGTATCGGCTGACTTTCTGGGACAAAACCACGCCGGCAGATAAAACCAATTTGGCTTTTTGCTATGTTCTTTTGGTAAATGTCTTTGGGCGTAGTGAGTGGTTGGTAGGTGATAGCCAGATCGCATCGCCCATCTTGCAACTGAGCAACGGTACTCGATCCAAAGCTGTAAAGCTCCAATTCAACCTTTGGGCATGCACGATTGAACAGTCGGTAGATTTCGGTGCCATAACTCTCGATTAAAAAGCCATTCAAGGCAATCCGAAAACGCCCTTCCATATAAGCAGGGTCAAACTGCCGACTTTCCAAAGCTTTTTCTAGCTGTGAATAAATCCCAGGTAATACCGAGTACAACTCTTCTGCTCGTGGTGTTAACTTTAGGCCACGATTATGGCGAACAAAAAGCTGGTCATCGAATGCTTCACGTAGTCGCCCCAATGCGCGGCTGACTGCAGGCTGGCTAGTCTCTAGTTTCTCAGCAGCTCTATGAGTATTTTTTTCTTCCAGGAGTACTAGGAGAACCTTGAGCAGATTAAGGTCGAGATGATGAAGGTTCATAGTATGCCCTTTAATAACAAATGCGCTTAAGGATTATCGGGTTGTCTAAAGGGAATGTTAATAGGATTGTAGAATGAACTCTAGAAATTCTAAAACTTCCCGCATAAGTCACAGCTGGAGGGTTTCATATCACTTGGCTTTAATTGGCAAGAGGAACAAGTTTGCGCAAATTTAACCAAGCTTTGGCGGTAAGCGTAACGCTTTTCCTTTGCGGTTAGCTTATAAAGGTGTTCAGCTGGAAACTGGGCATGATAGTCATTTCTTATTGCTGATAACACACTACTTGAAATGGAGTCATTACTGTTTATGAGCGCATTTAGTCTGCCATACATGGAAGTACTTGATGTCAAAGCTTGGGTGGCATATTCATGCTGATCATCCCATTTTGCTATCAAGGACCAAAGAGAAAGGCATAACTGAGCCAACAGTACAATGGATGTGATAATAACCAGTGTTGCTATAGTGATGAAGCGTTGGCTATTAGTAAAAGCGACAATCATGACAAGAACAGGAGATGCTATCCCGCATAAGGTGATTAAGTAACGCAACCGGTGTAATCTGGATTTTCTTCTTTCAAAGATCTTTATTGCCCCGTAAGTATAAAACCGCATCTCCATTAAATGAACTGGCATCCCTACCTCACAAATAGTCATTCCATTTAGCAATAAGCATATTATAGCTCTCGGTTAAGCATTCATGACGATTCTAGAGATAGAGTAAAGAAAGTCGTAAAGAAAAGAGATTCAATCAGGTAGGAGTAGCGTGAGGATATCGATAATGGCATTAAAAAAGGGAGAACATTGATATTCTCCCTTTTTATAGATTAGATGTTGGTTACATCAATAAACATCGATTCATCGATATTGGTCGATGAGACCACTGCTTCGCTAAATTCGTATTCTTCACGCTCGCCTTCACGATCAAGTGGCAAGTTAACGAAATCAAACAGGTTACGGTCTGCTAACTGGCTAGGGCTAACATTCTGAATTGATTTGAAAATACTTTCTACACGGCCCGGTGTCTTTTTATCCCAGTCAATCAGCATTGCCTTGATTGCCTGGCGCTGCAAGTTTTCTTGCGAACCACACAGGTTACAAGGAATGATTGGGAACTCCTTGTGCTCAGCATATTTGATCAGATCTTTTTCACGGCAGTATGTCAGTGGACGGATCACAACATTACGGCCATCGTCAGAACGTAGTTTTGGTGGCATCGCTTTAAGGCGTGAACCGTGGAACATGTTCAGGAACATGGTTTCTACGATATCGTCCAAATGGTGGCCAAGCGCTAGCTTGGTGGCGCCAATTTTCTCTGCAAAGGAGTACAAGGTACCACGACGCAGGCGGGAGCATAGGCCACATGTTGTCTTGCCTTCAGGGATCTTCTCTTTAACTACCGAGTAGGTATCTTTGTCTACGATGTAGTAAGGGATGTTCAGCGTTTCAAAGTAATCCGGCAGAATATGATCTGGGAAGCCTGGCTGCTTTTGATCCAAGTTAACGGCAACAACGTCAAATTTGATTGGCGCAGCTTTTTGAAGGTTCAACAGGATATCCAGCATCGCAAATGAATCCTTGCCACCACTTATGCATGCCATTACTACATCATTTTCTTCGATCATGTTGTAGTCAATAATGGCATTACCAACATTTCTTCGAAGACGCTTCTGAAGCTTGTTGAACTCAAGTGTTTCTTTTCTAGTATCTGTTTGATTCATTGCGATTACTCACACTGCCGACAGAGTCGACGGTTGATTTCCTGATTGGATTTTCGTAAGGGGGGGATTATACGGATAGAAGAAAGCCGTATCAATGGATACGGCTTTATCATTGAGCGTCAGTGCTCTTTATTACTTGAACAAGCCAATAAAGAACAGCTTGATGTAGTCAATCAAACGGCTGAATAGCCCGCCTTCTTCAACTGACTCCAGAGCAACCAGCGGCACTTCGGCAACGTCTTCACCATCAACTTGGTAGAAAATCTTACCAACGATTTCCCCTTCACTGATTGGCGCTGTTAATTCTGAAGTTAGCTCAACAGTTGCATTCATCTTGCTCACATCGCCACGTGACAAGGTCACGTAAGTATCTTCCATTGTGCCCAAAGAAATCGTGTCGGTATTACCCATCCACACTTTCTCGTTGATAAGCTCATCGCCCTGCTTGTGCGGTGATACAGTCTGGAAGAAGCGGAAACCGTAGTTCAATAACTGCTTACTCTCTGCTTCGCGTACTTTAGGGCTACTTGATCCCATCACGACAGAGATCAAGCGCATGTCTCCCTCAGTTGCTGAGCTAGCCAAGCTGTAGCCTGCACCACTGGTGTAGCCAGTTTTCATACCGTCTACATTTAAGCTGCGGTCACCCAGTAGACCATTACGGTTACGTTGGGTGATGTTGTTGTAAGTAAACGAACGCTCGCTATAGATTGCGTAGATATTCGGTAGATCTTTGATCAGTGCGCGACCAAGCAGTGCAATATCGTATGGGGTGGAGTAAAGCTGATCGCTATCCAATCCATGCGGATTAGAAAAAGAACTGTTGTTCATGTTCAGCTTTTTTGCCCACGAGTTCATCAGGCTAACAAACGCGCCTTCAGAGCCTGCTACATGCTCGGCGATTGCGACACTCGCATCATTGCCAGATTGGACAATCAGGCCACGGTACAGATCCATCATGTTGACTTCGGTATTTACCTCAATAAACATCTTTGATGAATCTGGGAAGTTCCGCGCCCACGCATTACGGCTGATAACGACCAGATCTTCTTCACTGATATTACCGCTCTTCATTTCCTGACCAGCCACATAGCTCGTCATCAGCTTAGTCAGGCTTGCAGGATTTAGTTGCTCATGGGCATTTTTTTCAACCAAAACCTGACCAGTATGGTAATCCATCAATACATAACCGTTTGCGCCCAGTACCGGGGCATCAGGGATGACTGTAGGTGCAGCAAAGGCAGAGGCCGAAAGACAAAAAAGAGTACCTGCAGCTAAGGTGCGAAAAGTGTGTTTCAGTTGTATATTCATTTTTCTCGCCGTCGATGGTGTTATTGAGAGCAGTATATCTAACCTAAGAACGAAATCTTGTCTGCTTTACGAAGTCTTACGTTAATGTAAAATCCGTTACAACTGCCTATTTAAGTTGGTGTCTTTTTAACCCAAGATATAAAAAAATAAGCAATATTTCACGTTCTACATCTCGTAATTCGACGCTGATCGCTTCTACTTCTCTTCTTAATCAAGTATCAAGTCATAGCGCATGCGTTAAAATGCCGTTAGGATAAAGTAAAGTAACATTTTCTCAGGCAGAGATAAGTCAACATAAAGGAATGACAATGACTTTCTATGAAAAACTAGTACACCATAATAAAAAGATTTCTCGGCTTGAACACCTTGCAGCCATTTGTGGCTGGGACCAGGCTTCAATGATGCCTGAAGGGGGAAATACGGCACGGTCTGAAGCATTGGCAGAGCTTGCAGTGATTAAGCATGAGCTTTCTACAGCCCCACAACTTTCTGAGTGGTTTGAGCTAGCTGAAGGTGAAAAACTGGCTGCAGATGAAGTAACCAGCTTGAACGAAATGAAACGCAGTTGGCAACAGGCCAACATATTGCCCGCTGATCTGGTTGAAAAGAAATCTCTGGCATGTTCCAAGTGTGAACACGCGTGGCGTTCTCAACGTGAAAAAAATGACTGGCAAGGTTTTAGCCAAAACCTAAAAGAAGTTGTCGAGCTAACCAGGCAAGAAGCTCAAATCCGTGCAGAGGCAACAGGACTAAGCCGTTATGATGCCCTACTCGATTTGTACGAGCCCGGCATGACGACAACTGAGCTTGATGAACTGTTCAGTGAAGTAAAGAGTTGGCTGCCTGAGTTGATTCAGAACATTATGGAACGCCAAAGCCAGGATATCACTATCCAACCTGTTGGTCCGTTCCCGGTAGAACAGCAAGAAAACCTAAGCCGTTCATTGATGACTAAGCTCGGGTTTGACTTTAACCATGGCCGCCTTGATAAAAGCGTTCACCCTTTCTGCGGTGGTGTGCCTACTGACGTTCGTATTACCACCCGCTACGATGAGGCTGACTTTACTTCGGCCTTAATGGGCGTTATTCATGAAACAGGTCACGCCCGCTATGAGCAGGGTCTACCAGAAAAATGGGCTGGATTACCCGTGGGCACCGCTCGTTCGATGGGTATCCACGAATCTCAAAGCTTATTTTTTGAAATGCAGTTATCACGCAGTGAGTTGTTCATCGATATTCTTGCCCCGCTTGCCGCTGAGACCTTCCAGCGCAATGATGACCCAGCTTTATCTGCGGAGAACCTGACTCTGCTCAATACGCGGGTTAAGCCTAGCTACATCCGTGTTGATGCCGACGAAGCCACCTATCCTGCCCACGTGATTTTGCGGTATGAAATTGAGCGTGATCTGGTTGAAGGTAAGATTGAAGTCGAAGATATCCCAGAACTATGGGATAAGAAAATGTCTGAGTATCTAGGGCTTTCAACCAAAGGAAATTTCACCGACGGTTGTATGCAGGACATCCATTGGACGTTCGGCGCCTTTGGTTACTTCCCGTCTTACACGCTAGGTGCAATGTACGCGGCGCAGTTTATGGCGGCAATCAACAAAGAGATGAATGTTGATAACCTGGTTCGTGAGCGAAACTTCCAGCCTATCTTTAACTGGCTAGACCGCCATGTTTGGAAACGCGCCTCGACAGTCTCTACCGATCAGCTTCTGATTGATTCGACAGGAGAAAGGCTTAATGCCAACTATTTCAAACAGCACCTTGAACAACGCTATTTGAAATAAATAAGGTTTGAATTAAAGCATTAGTAATGCATAAAAAAGCCGCTAGATAGTAGCGGCTTTTTTCAAGAAGGTGATTTGTGCTCTTGTGGTGGTTAGCTTTGACAATGCGTATTTCAGCTTTGCTTCGAGCCTTTCATGCTCTAATGTCGCGTGCTTGATGCCTTGTAATCCATCCATTGACTTAGATTTTCTATATAGCGATGTGCTTTGCGCGATTTTACATTCTGCGACCTTCAAGCTTACTTTAAGCTCTTCTGCTTGCAGCTTCCATTCATGTGCTTCTAACTTTAGAAGCTGTAAAGTACCGTTAATACCGCTTGATGATTCTGCTGACATACTGCTCATAATGTACATAATGTTTCCTCATCGCTAGTTGATGGCGGTAGATTACCAGTACGAAAAACCACCACTTACCATTTTGCGCCAGCCCGCTTTTTCATTATCCGGCTTATACTGATCACACCTTGAGCTTTTGGATACTGACAATGAAATACACGGCAGGCGATCTTGATTACAAAGGTGAAGAGTCAGGGGTTCATAACTGGATCACCAAACAAGGCATGAGTTTTTATTGGCACCCTGATTGGCTTCATATTGCTGAAGACCAAACCGGCCTCCACGCCAAGCAGCAGTTAGAGATTGAGGAAGATGAAAAAGGAACCAAAGATCACGCGGTGCTCGCTATCTTGAAGCACCTCAATGATTGGATGGTGGATGAAATAGAAAAACACCCGGAAGTGAAGAACCAACCTAAGCTGTAGGCCAAGTACTTAATGCAATCCCACTAGAGGCACTGGACATGTTCCAGTGCCATAAACTCTAAGACTCTTAAACTCTTAAACTAAGTTAAGCTCAAGAACAGAATTGACCGAATCACCATTCCACTTATAGGTAAAATGCCTGCTCTGGCATACTTTATTGACTAATACTGGCTTGTACAGTACGTAGCAATCATGACCTTGATGCCGTACCGATTGGTAAACGATACCGTCTCCTTTCGCCACTTTGATATCGCTGGCCAGTGCCTGTGAATGTGCATAATTGGTCGGGTGATACAGCGTAGAATCTAACAGGTGCTGTTCACGCAAATCCACTAAGTCGGCATTGAACCAAGCATCAATGCAGCGCATCTGGATATCCTGAGCTGGCTCATTGGTATAGCCCATCACCCGCTCCATATGGTGCACAGTTTCTTTGATCGCAGTGTTCACTTCGGGAGAAGCATAGTAACCACCAAAATCAGATGTGTTGAACCTTGCCCCGTCAGGATTCACATGAGTAAATGCTGCCATGATATAGCTACAGTGGGGGATCCCGACTAATCGCTCTTCAGGGGGGATACGCCCGAAGTCCCCTGTCTCTTCTACTAACCTTGGGTTGGTGATTGCCTCAATGGCGAAAATTGCTTCAAGCTGTTCCGGCTCGGCAACATCCTCATAGAGGTTAATCGGTGGATATTTTGAAGGGATTAACCGGTAACAAAGCTGGTCAGAAAAAGACGCTTTATTCATATTATTAATTGAAATGTCCATTTACGACTGTCCGCCCCGCCATGCATTTAACCTAGTTGCGACGTGGTAGAGGTCAACAACTTTGCCCTGGCACATGATTTCCATTGCTGTACGGCCAGCGAAAAAAGGATGGCTATTGGGTTTTTGTACCCAGTTATATACGCTCTCTTCCGCCGAGAACATGATCCGCAGGCATTTGTGGATATTGAGGATATAACTCATTCTTTCCAGTAAATCTTTCGATACCTTTGCTGACTCAGGATGAGTACGGTACTTATTCAGCGTCGAACGGCTGCTTAGTCCAAGCAGTGCCATTTGCTGGGTTTGGCTGCAAGACCATTTATCAAGAATGTTGAAAACAATGGGCAAAACGGCATTGCCTGCTTGGGCGAGTTGCTGGGATTGATTGGCTTGGGCTGCATTCATAATTACCGCTCCACTTGTCTATATATGAACAAATTTAGCACATCTATACATATACAACCACAATAACGATGTTGTTTTCCTCGGCATGAGGTAAAAAAATACCCAGCGATTGCTGGGTATTTCGAATACTCAATTTGAACAGTGCTTAATTATGCCTGAGTGCTCTTTGCTGTGTTTTCGGCAATTTTCACAATAACCTTAACAGCCTGCTCCATCCCTTCAATCGTAATGAATTCATGAATGCCGTGGAAGTTGTAGCCGCCAGTGAAAATGTTCGGACAAGGAAGCCCCATGAATGACAAGCGTGCACCATCTGTACCACCACGGATAGGTTTGATCAAAGGCTGTACATCACACTCAATCATCGCTTGCTTGGCAAACTCAATAATGTGTGGATGAGGCTCTACCATCTCACGCATGTTGTTGTAGCAGTCAGTCAAAACGAGCTCAACGCGGCCCTTCTTCAGCTGGCTGTTAAGCTCATCAACTTTGGCTTGCATGAAAGCTTTACGGCGCTCCAAGCCTTCACGATCGAAATCACGGATGATGTAGCCAAGTTCAGTTCGGGCAACCGCAGGCTCCATGGATTTAAGGTGATAGAAACCTTCGTAGCCTTCTGTGCATTCTGGTGTGTCTTCAGCAGGCATCATCAACTGGAACTGTGCCGCGATGTTCATCGCATTAACCATTTTGTTTTTGGCTGTACCAGGGTGAACATTGACACCATGACAGATAACATCTGCTGATGTGGCATTGAAGTTTTCGTATTCCAGTTCACCTACAGGGCCGCCGTCGATGGTGTAAGCCCATTTGGCACCAAATTTCTCAACATCAAACAGGTTGGCGCCACGGCCAATTTCTTCGTCAGGGGTAAAGCCGATACAGATATCACCATGTGGGATTTCTGGGTTCGCAATAAGATGAGCGGCTGCTGTGATGATCTCGGCAATCCCCGCTTTATTATCAGCCCCTAACAAAGTGGTGCCGTCAGTGGTGATCAGGTTATGGCCATGCAACTTATTGAGATCTGGGTATTGAATTGGCGACAGAACTTCATCACCAATGCCGAGGGCAATATCGCCACCTTGATAATTCTCAACGATTTGAGGTTTCACATTTTTACCTGATGCGTCAGGTGCGGTATCCATATGGGCAATAAAGCCTATCGCTGGCACTTCATGGCTGACATTAGAAGGCAAGCGAGCTGTTAGGTAGCCATTGTCATCTAGGGTGACATCTGAAAGGCCAAGTTCAACCAATTCATCTTTCAGCTGCTGAGCTAATACACGCTGCCCTTCAGTACTTGGGCAGTGGGCATTGGCTGGGTTAGATTGAGTTTCAAAGCTCACGTATCGTAAAAAACGCTCAATTAAGTTATCCATGTCCCACTCATTTTTGGTCAAGTAATTTAATGTACCCAGCAAGTATCCCGATAGGAGCAGTTAAATGAATTGCGATGAATCAGTTTTTTGTGGATTAAATGAAGAATGCTTAGAGCGCTGACCACTTTTTCACATACAAATCACACCAAAGGCAGCATTTTTGATTAATTTTCCAACAGTGGATGCGTATGTATGCTGCACAAATCTGCTTCTGTAGTTTAATTTGTGTTGTGTTATTATAAGCACGTTTCGATTACGCCTTATCATTACCTCGGTCTAGCCGAAGTTAAAGTGTGTAGAAATGTAAAAGGTTGATCACCCACTATAGAACCCACATCTTATTTAGCTGCCATTCAGTATGTGTGACATCGGTAGAAAATATTTTTTCAAATAGTGCATAAGATATATTTAAACCAAGGAGGTCTTATGCTGACAAATCTATTTCTACCGCATGAACCCATTGAAAAAACTTTGGATGTTCAAATACCCGTTATTAACGATAATATTCCAGCCAAACTCAAGCTGAGGTATAAAAAAGGAAAGTTAAAAGCAAATTTACACTTCTGCAATAAAGATGGAAATGAAAAACTAGACCTGTTCTACCCTCGTATTGCTTCAGAGTTCAAGCGTCAAGCTCAGCTTAGCTTTACCCAATGTTGCCACTCTCGTTACTTACCTAACTCTCTTCTCACTTCTCAAGTGTCGAAATGGTGCAATAACAACGCCAAGCTATATATCTCTTACGAAACGCCAGATGGCGTCAAAGTGACTGAACATCAAAAAGGAGGTATCAGAATCAAAGCAAGTAATAGTGATTTAAATGTCTAACTTCTTCTTTGTTTATACAAAAAGCCCGGATTAGTATCCGGGCTTTTTATTTTCATGAGTAATTTCTTTATATCATGCCTGGGGGATCCAAGGCGTTACTTTTACTGCTGGCTGCGCAAAACTCACGGTTTCACCGTCAGAGAGTGAAGGGAGATCGATAACTTTGGTATCGCCATTGTCAAAATGAACAACCACACCTTCGACATCAGGCATAAACCAACCAGAAAACATCCCACCGAGGTCAGACAACATCTGGTTCATCTGAGGCACAAGCTTTGCCACTTCCGATTGCTCAATAGAGGTTCCGTAATCCTTCTTTGCAATAACTTGCATCGATACATCACAGGTAATGCCATCATCAATAACAAAGGTGACGTCTGGGTTGGCCTGGCGCAAGTTGCTATCGATAGGCACTGACAATTCATTGTTTTCCGGAATAACAAGTTCTTCGAAATGCTCGTCCTTGCGCATTGATCCTTCATGGATCTGGCAAACGCTGCCGTCTTGCTGGTTAAGCAGGAACAAAGCAATTTTTACATCTTCATGCCCTTCTTTCACATTCTGCTTGAGCTTGCTGTAAAGCGTGCTGTAACGCATTTCTATGTTCTGAGCTGCTGCATCCTGAGCATAGAGCGATGTGCTGGCAAATAAGCCTGCTAATAGCCAATAGGTCAACTTCATCCTTTATCCTTGGCGCCAATATTGATTGTTATGCTTGATCATAGCTTGTATCTCATCAACATAAGCCTGACCACGTTCTGAGTAACGGCTTAGCCCCTCTGCTAATTTAGTGCCTTCAATCACCTCACCGGAAACCCGCTGAGCAGCACGAATGTCACGCAAGTCTTGGTAAGCACGGTTGGTATTTACATTCATGAAGTAAGCTTGTACTGATAAATATGGCGACGCAAAAACAGCCACTTCATGGCTAGCGCCTTCATTTCGGGCATTTGGAACTAAACCGCAGCCCTTACGATAACACCATTGGCCAAAATAGTTGTTTCCTTCCACTGCAAAGCGTGATGTTCCCCACCCTGATTCATTAGCCGCCTGACTTAAGACAAGCGACTCAGGAAGAACATCGACTCGCTGTAGCATTGCTGATAACCATTCTGCTGTCACGCCTTGGTCATTGAGTGCCAGTTTGTATTTATCAGCTAGCTTATCGGCATAGGTACGTTGATCCCCCGAAAGGGTCTTTCCTGCGGAGACGGTCGATTTAATACTTTCCAAAAACTGGCGCTCTTTATCAACCCGTTGGTTTTCATGTTCAACCGCTGGGCGTAGGAAATCAAAGAAAGCGGCTTTCTTTTGGTTAACGTCGGTTATTTGAGAAAAATCAGGCTTGGCATTTTGTGATGAGGCCGCTGGGGCCTCATCGTTTGAGCTTTGGGAGGGTATTTCACCACATGCTGTCAATCCGCTGACTAATGCAAGAATGGCGACATTACTGGTTGTTATATTTTTTATCACGCGTCAAAAACCTTTGGATCCCCCTGCTGGCCTTGGTCTTGGTCGTTATCGTTTTGGCCTTTCTGAACGGTTGAAACATGGAGTGACACACCGAACAGATTGCGGTAGATGATGGCTTTCACATTGAAGAAAAATGGGATCGTCCAGATCAAACCGATACCAGCAGTGGCAAATGAAATAATAAACATTGTTAGGATGACAATAAAAATGGCTGTCATCGGCAATAGTTTACGTAAAGTTGCGATAAGTGAAAACTGAATTGCTTTTAATGGTGATAAACGTTTTTCACAAACCAGCATGATAGCCAAACTAAAGCCCATTGAAAGCAGCATGCCCAGAATTGGGAAAATTGCATTGGCAATGCCCTGTAGTGACGCACTGAGCAATACAGTGATAACGGATACCAGTGCAAACGGGAATCCTTTAACTAAATAGCTTGGTTTACTTGGTAAGCCGACTGCATGGTTTAACGCCATCAAGCTCACGCCAGCCAATAATGGGGCACTTAATACATCAGACCAAAAGTTTGCCATATAACCCGCTTCAATGACCGAGGCTGAGATCTCACCACCAGTCATAATTGCGTCGAAAAATACGCCGGCACTTCCAAGCTGCACCTGCAGGCCAAGCAAAAGCAGTGCGACCTGAGCCAGAAACAGACCAATAACCGCAGGCAAGAAAGTCAAAAAGTTCTTGGCAGTGATTTTCCAGGCTTCCTGAAGCACTGACAGTGACTGGAGCTCACTCTCACCTTTCAATGCTCTTTCAATTGAACCGCCAACTTGGAATGTTTTGTTATTCATTTGTATTTCACTAACTATTACACACTTGGACGGTGATTGTACGCTAGTTAGGCACGATAGAGAAACTTTGGAACAAAAAGCGGCTTTTGCATTCAGAGTACGATTTTCGATGACGAATTAGCCTGCTCCCCTGAATACACTATGATTAATAGGTTATGCCTAACGAACAGTTAGGGTTAATTATTGATTTATAAGCTTAATTTATCAGGTTGTTAGTACGGCACTTAGGCTGTCATAAAACAAAGATACGCTTGTACGAAAATAGTCAAAAAAATTGGAAAAAAACGCTTTGAATTACACGTTTAGGGGACTATTATGCGCCCCCTAAATTCAACCTAATAGTTGGGGGGATTATCTATGAAACCCCTAGGTGGAGATCTCGTAGAATTGAACGCTGCAGAAACAACTAAAGCACCAGTGATTCAGCTAACAGGGCTGAGCAAAAGCTTCGATGGCAAGCAAATTATCACTGGACTCGATCTGAATGTGAATGATGGTGAATTCCTTACCATCCTTGGCCCATCTGGCTGTGGTAAAACAACGGTACTTCGACTCATCGCTGGCTTTGAAAATGCCGATGCGGGCCAAGTTGTGATTGCCGGTAAAGATGTGACAGCAATTCCGGCTGAACAGCGCAATGTGAATACTGTATTCCAGAGTTACGCGCTTTTCCCGCACATGACAGTATATGAAAATGTTGCCTTCGGCCTGCGTATGCAGAAAGTCGCTGAAAGTGAAATTGAACCGCGTGTGATGGAAGCGTTACGCATGGTGCAGCTTGAGAAGTTTGCTCCTCGTAAACCGCATCAGCTATCTGGTGGCCAACAACAACGTGTTGCTATTGCCCGTGCAGTAGTGAACAAGCCAAAAGTCTTGTTGTTAGATGAATCTCTGTCTGCGTTGGACTACAAACTTCGCAAACAGATGCAGATCGAACTTAAACAGCTGCAGCGTAAACTAGGGATTACCTTCATTTTCGTTACCCACGATCAAGAAGAAGCCCTTTCAATGTCAGACCGTATCATTGTTATGCGCTCTGGTAACGTTGAGCAAGACGGCTCTCCTCGTGAAATTTACGAAGAGCCAGAAAACCTATTTGTTGCGCGTTTCATCGGCGAAATCAATGTGTTTGATGCCGTCGTTAAAGAGCGCCTAGACGAAACCCGTGTATTGGCAAATGTTGAAGGCCGCCCTTCCATGATCCACTGCAAGCTACCAGTTAGCCCAGGTGACAAGGTTAAGGTATTGCTGCGACCTGAAGATATTCGCCTTGAAGAAATCAATAATGGTGACGAAGCACAAGGCATCATTGGCTACATCCGTGAACGCACCTACAAAGGTATGACGCTTGACTCAGTGGTTGAGTTGGAGACGGGCACGTCTGTCATGGTAAGTGAATTCTTCAACGAAGATGATCCTGATGTGGACCACTCCCTGGATCAAAAAGTTGCGGTTACTTGGGTTGAAAGCTGGGAAGTGGTGCTGGCAGATGAACAAGAAGCTTAATCTTCAAAACATCATCATTACCATCATTGTTGGCTGGCTATTGCTGTTTGTATTCATTCCCAACCTGATGATCATCGGAACCAGTTTTCTGACCCGAGATGATGCAAACCTAATTGAAATGACCTTTACATTGGACAACTACATCCGGTTGTTTGATCCGCTTTATGCCAAGGTCATGATGCACTCGTTCTACATGGCGCTGGTGGCCACACTACTCTGTTTGGTGATTGGGTACCCGTTTGCTTATGCGATTGCAAAGATGCCAGAGAAATGGCGTCCGTTTATGCTGTTTTTGGTAATTGTGCCGTTCTGGACCAACTCATTGATCCGTACTTACGGCCTGAAGATCATGCTGGGTACCCGAGGTATTTTGAACAATACCCTGCTCTACCTAGACATTATCGACAAACCGCTACGTATCATGTACACCGAGTATGCGGTAATGGTTGGCCTGGTTTATATTCTTCTGCCGTTTATGGTGCTGCCGCTTTATTCGGCGATTGAGAAACTAGACCACAATTACATAGAAGCAGCGCGTGACTTGGGTGCAAACAAGCTCCAGACGTTCGTAAAAGTGATTTTCCCACTGACCATGCCAGGCATCATTGCTGGCTGTCTACTGGTGCTACTACCTGCTCTTGGTATGTTCTATGTGTCCGACCTACTTGGCGGAGCGAAGAACCTACTGATCGGTAACGTGATTAAGAGCCAGGTATTGAACGCCCGTGATTGGCCGTTCGGTGCAGCAACCAGTATTGCATTGACGATCGCGATGGCAGTCATGCTGTACGCCTACTACCGGGCAGGCAAACTGCTTAACCGTAAAGTGGAGCTTGAATAATGGGACGCGCATTTAAATTCAGTTTTATGACTGTGGTGTATGCCTTCCTATATACACCAATCATTATTCTGATTGTTAACTCATTCAATGCCAGCAAATTCGGCATGAAATGGGGTGGTTTTACTACCAAGTGGTATCACCAGTTGGTCAACAACGACAGCTTGATGCAGGCAGCATGGCACTCACTGAACATTGCAGTGTTCTCTGCAACCGCTGCAGCGATAATTGGTAGCTTGACGGCTGTTGCCCTCTTCCGCTACCAGTTCCGCGGTAAGCATTTTGTCAATGGCATGCTGTTTGTAGTGATGATGTCTCCTGATATCGTTATGGCAATCTCGCTGTTGGCGTTGTTTATCTTGGTGGGTGCAGAGCTAGGCTTCCTGACCCTGTTGCTTTCGCATATTACATTCTGCCTACCATTTGTCGTGGTAACGGTTTACAGCCGCTTGAAAGGCTTTGATGTAAAAATGCTGGAAGCAGCGCGAGATTTGGGTGCTAGTGAGTGGGTAATCCTGAAACAGATCATCCTACCGCTAGCCAAGCCTGCCGTTGCCGCTGGTTGGTTATTGAGCTTCACCCTGTCGCTGGATGACGTGATTGTGAGTTCATTCGTGACAGGTCCAAGCTACGAAATTTTGCCTTTGAAGATTTACTCCATGGTTAAAGTGGGTATCTCACCAGAAGTGAATGCATTGGCTACAATTATGCTGATTGTATCCTTGATTCTGGTTGTCAGCTCTCAGCTACTCGCTCGAGAGAAGATCAAATAAGGCTAGCAACACCGCTTTAAATTTGGCTTTAGCCAAAGAACGAGCAAGTGGCCTTCGGGCCACTTGTTTTGTATTAACACCCTAAAAGGGTTTTGGAGATGATAATCTAATGAAAAAATGGTCCGCTTTTCTAGCCGGTACTGCATGCGCTGCTGCAATGTTTACTAACGTTGCCAATGCGGCAGACAAGGAATTAGTCTTTATGAACTGGGGCCCGTACATTTCTACGGAGCTACGCGAGCAGTTCACTAAAGAAACTGGTATTAAAGTGATTTATTCGACTTACGAGTCGAACGAGACTATGTACGCTAAGTTAAAAGCCCACCCGCAAGGTTACGACCTGGTTGTGCCGTCAACTTACTTCGTTGCTAAAATGCGCGATGAAGGCATGTTACAGAAAATCGATAAATCAAAGCTAACCAACTACAAAGAGCTTGATAAGAATTATCTGGATAAGCCTTTTGACCCAAACAACGACTACTCGATCCCACACGTTATCGCAATGACAGGATTGGCAGTCAACACTGACATGTACGACCCTGCTGATTTCGATAGTTGGGCGGACCTTTGGAATCCAGAGCTTGAAGGCCAACTCATGCTTATGGATGACACGCGAGAAGTGTTCCACATTGCTCTGCGTAAATTAGGTTACTCAGGTAACACCACCGATCCTAAACAGATCGATGAAGCTTACGAAGAACTGAAAAAACTGATGCCAAATGTCTTGGTATTCAACTCTGACAACCCTGCTGCACCATATCTTGCTGGTGAAGTCGGCTTGGGTATGCTTTGGAATGGTTCAGCAGCCGCTGCGCAAAAAGAAGGCCTGCCGATTGAGCTAATTTGGCCAAAAGAAGGTGGTATTTTCTGGGTTGATAGCCTTGCTATTGCCAAGAACGCACAGAACGTTGAAGCAGCACACAAGATGATCGACTTCTTGTTGCGCCCAGACGTGGCAGCCAAAATTTCTGAAGAAACGGGTTACTTGACTGCGGTTGAAGCATCGAACGCGAAATACAAAGACAACCCTACTCTATTCCCACCGCAAGAAGACCTTGACCGCGGTGAGTGGCAGGACGCGGTTGGCGAAATGAACATCCGATATGAAAATTACTTCCTGGAGCTGAAAGCAGGCCAGTAATAATCGACTATTTTGAAGGCAGCCAATTGGCTGCCTTTTTTATACCGAAAATATACCAATTTTGACTATTAATAGTTCAGACAGTTATTAGTCGTTGATATTCCATATCATAGTCATTCCATTCCCTGTTATAATATACTCTTAAAAGCGCTGTATTATCAGTGCTTTTTACAGAACCTTGCTACCCTTGTGGCAAGGGTAAACATCAGACGTTCGGCTTATGGGCTGAGCATAACGACACTTTGCAGGAGAAGCGGTTAGTACTTCACCTTGATGATTTTCATCCATAATTAGTACATTCGCTAGAGAACACTCTCAAAATCCCATTTAGTTTGGAGCATATAACAATGAAAAAATGGTCTTCTTTAATGGCCGGTGGTGTTTGCGCAATGGCTATGTTTTCGAACATGGCAACAGCCGCAGACAAAGAGCTTTATTTCTACAACTGGTCTGAATATATCCCTTCAGAAGTTCTGGAACAGTTCACGAAAGAAACTGGCATTAAAGTGATTTATTCGACCTACGAGTCGAATGAAACCATGTACGCGAAGCTGAAAACTCACGGTGACGGCTACGATCTAGTGGTTCCTTCAACCTACTATGTATCGAAAATGCGTGAAGAAAATATGCTGCAAAAAATCGACAAGTCAAAGCTAAGCCACTTTGATGAAATCGATCCGAACTTCCTGCACAAGCCATTCGATCCTGAGAACGACTACTCTATCCCTTACATCTGGGGTGCAACCGGTATCGGTGTAAACACTGATATGATGGATAAAGACGAAGTCGCTAGCTGGGCTGACCTATGGGACCCGAAATGGGAAGGTCAGCTAATGATGATGGACGACGCGCGTGAATTCTTTCACATCGCCCTGCGTAAACTTGGCTACTCTGCGAACACCAAAAATCCTGAAGAGATTAAGGCCGCGTACGAAGAGCTTAAGAAGCTAATGCCTAACGTACTGGTATTCAACTCTGACTACCCTGCCAACCCTTACATGGCTGGCGAAACATCTCTAGGTATGCTGTGGAATGGCTCGGCTTACATGGCTCGCCAAGAAGGTGCACCAATTGATATCGTATGGCCGAAAGAAGGTGCGATTTTCTGGATGGACAGCATCTCAATTCCAGCAAGTGCCAAGAACGTTGATGCAGCGCATAAGATGATCGACTTCCTGCTTCGTCCAGAAAATGCCGCGAAAATTGCACTTGAGATCGGTTACCCAACACCAGTAGCAACAGCGAAAGAGAAACTACCTGCTGACTTTGTTAACGACCCAAGCATCTACCCACCACAAGAAGTGATGGATGCCGGTGAATGGCAAGACAGCGTAAATGGTGCAAACACCCTTTACGAAGAGTACTACCAGAAGCTGAAAGCAGGTCAGTAATCTCTCTCCTCCGTATAAAAACTCGGGCTCCGGCCCGAGTTTTTATATCCTGCTAACTCTTTTCATTCCACGTCATCCAATAACCCATTTAAAGCAATATTCAACCACTTCACCGCAGGCCCGACAGCTTTTCCTTTCGGCGCCACGCACTCAACCGGAGCTTGCCATTCTTTATGATCGAAGGTTACCGGCAATATTTTCATTTTACCCATTGATGCCCTCTGTTTGGCTTCATGGCTTGGCAGGTAGGTCCAACCCAAACCTTTCTCAACATATTGAATCAGTACGTGGTGATCGTTCGTCCACCAATGCAGGGAAGATATCGGCGGCATGTATGACATGGACTTACCACTTTCGCCTCTTACCATTAACTGGCGATAAGGGATCAAATCTGCCGGCGTGACGCTGTCATGTTTTGATAAAGGATGTCCTGGGCAGGCAACGGGCACAAAGCGAATACTCCCAATGTATCGAACATCCAGTTCTTTGAAGTGAACCATGTCAGTCAACATGACCCCGAGATCCCCTTTCCCGCTAAGCAACAGATTAGGAATATCAGTACTGCTGGCCAGCATGGTACTTAGGGTTGTCGATGGAAAGCGTTGGCTAAACTCATCAGCAATTTCTCCGAGTTTATCAATCAATAAGTTATCGTCAATTAAGATGGTGACTTCCGTTTCTTGGCTATCACTCAATGCATTTGCCGCGCTCTGTAACTCAAAGCTTTGCTGCAAAGTGGCTTCCGCAAACCTGAGCAAATGGCGCCCTTGCTCTGTCAGTGTTGGCTTTCTCGTAGAGCGATCAAACAGTTCGACATTTAAATCAATTTCTAAGTTTGCAATACCCTGGCTGACTGCTGATTGGACTTTTCCCAGCTGTCTGGCACAAGCCGAAAAAGACCCTAACTTAGCCGCTATAACAAACATCTGGAGCTGGTCAAGATTGTACATACTATCAGTAAAAGTGATGATAACTAACTAGATTAAATCACAGATAAAGATACATTACACGCACAAAACAACTTGCATTAGCTCAGGAAAAAAATGATGACTATTAAAGAACGTATCTTACACACAGTGTTGTTTGAAGTGTTTGCCCTTGTGATTTTGATGGGAGCCGCAACAATTTTCACCAAGCATAACCCTGCCGTTGTCGGTGGACTAAGTATCGTGATGTCGTTGATCGCGATGACCTGGAACTACGTCTACAATGTGATATTTGATAAGTTTGCCGGAGAGGATCGTATAAGCAGAACCGTTAAAACGCGTATTTTACATGGCCTAGGATTTGAAGGAGGCCTGATATTTGTCACGATTCCGGTATTAATGTGGGTACTGCAGTTGGACTTCTGGACTGTATTAATCCTGGATTTGGGTATTGTGATTTTCTTTTTAATCTACGCAATCATCTACAATTGGTCTTATGATCATGTCAAAGCGAGGTTTTTCTCAAACCCATCGCCTATTGATACTCGCATACGAGAATATTAATTAAGCGCCCGCAGTGTCGGGCGTTTTTAAAGCCCTCTACCCAAGTGCATTTACCACCTAAAACCCCTCCAAAATATGCTTACTGCAAATATGAAAAAGAAACGCAAGCCACTGATTTATTGCAATAATGCATATTAAAATATTAAAGATGTGTTTTATCGCATATGCTTGATTGATAAATTTAATGCCATCCGTACAATACCCCCACAAAAAACAGGCCATAATAATGATTATAAATAGCATTAGATAAGATCACATATACAAAGAACAAGGTCATTGTCGTGGTTAAACCTTCTCACGCTCCGGCTCGTAAAAATCTTAATAGAAAAATCACAGAAAAGGCTCAAGATCGACTTAAAAATACAAAAGAAAATACATGAGGATAATGAAAGCAAAACCTCTACACGACTTTGCGGATAGATAAACAATATTCTTCAATACCAGTTAACATTAAACACAATACAACAAGGTTTTACATGCATTGTGAAAAATGCCTGCGTCATGGCACTTTAATTCGTATACACAGAACAATCTTTGATAAAATTCTTCGTGTAAAATTGAAATATACATGTAAATCATGCGGACATATTAATAAGTTTTGATGTCATTCAACCCATTTGGGGTTTGATAGAAAATATATATCAAAATAAAAAGGGCGCTGTATGCGCCCTCTTTAACACACTGAAAAAGATCCTAACCAAGAATTTCATCAACAAAGTTTGGCACTAGCATTGATGCCGGCCCATAACGCTTTTCAGCAAATTCGCTTTCGACTTCACTCGGCTCTAGGTTCAACTCAATCGTATGAGCCCCGTGCATCGCCGCCTCGTGAACAAAGCCAGCCGCTGGGTAAACCGCGCCAGATGTACCGATAGAAATAAACAGGTCTGCCTCTAAGAGAGCATCATGGATTCTGTCCATACCAATTGGCATTTCTCCAAACCAAACGACATTAGGCCGCATCGGTGCTGGCATTTGGCAACAGTGGCAATGATCATCTAGTGATATATCCCCACTCCACTCTACTGACTGGCCTGTTTCACTACACTGGGCTTTGAGCAGCTCGCCATGCATGTGAATAACATTTTTGCTGCCTGCAGCTTCATGCAGGTTGTCGATGTTCTGAGTTACAATGGTGACCTTGCCATCAAGCTCTTGCTCAAGCCTAGCCAATGCTTTGTGTGCATCGTTAGGGAATACTGTGCCGCTTTCTAGCTGCTGGCGACGCAAATTATAGAAGTTCTGCACGAGTGCCGGATCACGATAATACCCTTCAGGCGTTGCCACATCTTCTATGCGGTGATTTTCCCACAACCCATCCTGGTCGCGGAAGGTACGGATGCCTGACTCTGCAGAGATGCCCGCGCCGGTTAGTACAACTATATTTCGATATGGGAAAAGCATGGCCGTGTCCTTTCTTTATTCTCTAGTTAACTTTATACCATTGTTTTCATGTGGTTATAAGTAAAACGTCTACGACATTAGTCTAATTATAACCAACAAACAAAAAGTTATAGTGCGCTAGAGAGTTAAAGGCCATAAAGAGCCTACATAACATGTACACAATTGAACTAACCAAAGTGACCAGCTAGATACTGTGTGGTTAAAGGATGTTGTGGTTGTGAAAAGAACACTCCCGCCTTGTCGACTTCAACCAATTTACCTAGGTGGAAATAAGCCGCCCTATCAGAGATTCGTGAAGCTTGCTGCAAGGAGTGAGTGACAATAATGATACTGAAATTTTTCTTTAAGTCTTTAATTAATTGTTCAATTTTGTCTGTCGCTATAGGATCTAATGCCGAGCATGGCTCATCCATCAAGATGACTTCTGGCTGAATCGAAATTGCCCTAGCAATACACAGGCGTTGTTGTTGACCTCCAGATAAACCCAAAGCAGGTTGATCGAGCCTGTCTTTTACCTCGTCCCACAACCCAGCCCTCTTAAGGCATTGTTCAACACAGTGATCTAACTCCGTACGATTACTGATTAAACCATGAATTTTAGGGCCGAAGGCTATGTTGTCATAAATCGATTTAGGAAATGGGTTGGGCTTTTGGAAAACCATCCCTACCCTTGCCCTTAACAGTTCAGGCTCCATCTGCATCACTTGCTGGTTATCCAAAGCAATGTCGCCTGAGACACGACAATTAACAATGGTGTCATTCATACGGTTTAGACAGCGAAGAAACGTGGATTTACCACAGCCTGAAGGGCCAATCATAGCCAAGACTTCCTGTTGACCTATATCCAGATTAACGTCATATATGGCCTGCTCCCCGCCGTAAAACACATTCACATCTCGGGCTGTCATTTTTGCATGAGCGATCAAAGGTTGGCCTAATGTTTTACTGCCAATGTCATCACTATCTTGAAACTTTATGGGTGTCAGTAACTTACTCATTAGTCCTCCCGCTCTAACCGATGGCGTAGATACAATGCCAGTCCGTTCATCAAAACTAAGAAAGCGAGCAATACCAAAATGGCTGCCGCCGTAATTTCAGCAAAGCCTTTCTCAGGGTTTTCCGCCCACAAATAGATTTGTACAGGTAGAACAGTGGCGGAATCCAATATGCCGTTAGGGATATCTACAATGAAAGCGACCATTCCGATCATTAACAATGGCGCTGTCTCACCAAGTGCCTGCGCCATCCCGATAATGGCCCCTGTTAACATTCCAGGTAACGCCATGGGCAATACTTGATGCAATACTACCTGCATATGCGATGCTCCCATCGCCAAACCTGCTTCTCTTATCGAAAGTGGAACCGCGGTGATCGCAGCTCGGCTTGATATTACAATTGTTGGTAATGTCATTAGCGCGAGCACCAAGCCACCTACCAGTGGGGTCGAACGAGGCAAGCCAAATACACTCAGGAAAACCGCCAAACCCAATAAACCAAACACAATAGAAGGTACTGCCGCGAGGTTATTGATGTTTACTTCGATAAAATCGATAAAACGGTTTCTTGGCGCAAACTCTTCCAAATAAACAGCGGTTGCCACGCCAAGAGGAAAGCAAATCACCAGCGCAGTCAACAAGGTATACATTGAGCCAACCAATGCCCCTCGAATACCGGCAAACTCAGGATTTCGGCTATCACCGTTTTGAAAAAAAGTCGTGTTGAATGTCGTTTTTACCTGATCTTGCTGCAGCAGCGCTTGATACCAACCCTCTAACTTATCCGCTAAGTTAGCATCCCGATCGCCTGATTTATGTAACCGGTTAATACTGTCCGATGCCGGCAGCCACACTAACTCAATTATTCCCGCAGTCGGTTGCTGATTACGCCATCGTTCTGCCAGTTGGTATTCCGCTGACTCTGAGATCAACTTGTAGAGTAATCGGCGATCTGAACGGGATTGAACGGCAGGAAACTGTGCTCGTAAGCTTTCCCGAATAGCCGCACGCGCTTTACTTGAAGTGACGGTATCCGGCACTTCTACACGCAGTTGTATTTCTGTGGCTTTAAACGCTGGCATTCCTTTAATCGCAATGGCGGAAAAAATCAGCAGCAAGAAGCCCAGCGAAAAGACGATTGCCGCCAGTCCTATCGTTTTATGGATACTCTGCTGTCGATAGCGCCGCTTTAAGCTCAAGCTAATGTGCTGGTTCTTGTCCGCTATAGCGTGGTTAAACTCAGTCATAATGCTCCCGGTATCGCCTAACTAGTCGAAGCGCAACCACATTAAGTGAAAGGGTCACTAAGAATAATACTAAGCCAAGGCCAAATGCCGCGAGTGTCTTGGCGCTATCGAATTCCTGATCTCCAATCAGTAAGGTCACAATTTGTACCGTCACCGTTGTCATTGATTCAAGCGGATTAGCAGTAAGGTTGGCAGACAAGCCTGCTGCCATGACAACTATCATGGTTTCACCAATAGCCCTTGATACCGCTAGCAATAACCCACCAACAATACCGGGAAGCGCGGCTGGCAATACGACCTTATTTATCGCTTCAGCTTGGGTAGCACCCATTGCCAATGCGGCATCTTTCAGATCTTTTGGCACAGAACGAATCACATCGTCAGAGAGTGATGATACAAATGGGATAATCATCATCCCCATCACTAATCCAGCAGCCAAGGCACTCTCTGAGGATGTCTGAGTAAGACCTATGCCTTCAGCGAGGCGGCGTATGAAAGGGGCAATAAATAGTGCAGCAAAATAGCCATAAACCACTGTTGGGATCCCCGCCAGAATTTCCAAAATCGGCTTCACCCACTTCCTCACCTTTGCTGGTGCATACTGTGAAAGATAAATTGCGGTAAATAAGCCCACAGGAGCAGCAACCAGCATCGCAATAAAGGTGATCATAAACGTGCCTGCGAATAGCGGCACAGCGCCAAATGCACCGCTAGCTCCGGCTTGATCTTCTCTAATCGCAATTTGAGGTGACCAGTGTAGGCCAAATAGAAAATCAGAAAGTGGAACGAGTTGGAAGAACCGAATGGCCTCAAAAAGCAGAGACAATAAAATGCCCAAAGTGGTGATTATCGCAATAAGGGAACCACCCCATAAAAAGCCGATAGTGATCCGTTCAACGACTTTTCTGGCTTTGAAACTCGCATTAATGCGCCACCAAACGACAATGCTGGCGATGAGTGTCCAACCAAATGTGATAGCGTGAAAAACCTGCTTTAAAAACGCCATTTGTTCACGATAATAGTTTGCGGCTTTAGCCATGTTGTCAGATGTCGCAGACAAAATGCCATCAGCGATCCCGATGACTTGGGAAACAACGACGTTGGTCGTTTCAAGAGAGTGTTGCGAGAGATATTGAAGAAGTAGATAACGTGCAAGACTTTCACTGGAAACAAACCAGAAAATACCAAGCAACAACAATGGCGAAACAACCACTAAAACGGCAGACAAGCCGTGGAAATGTGGCAGCGAATGCAGCTGACTCTGCCCACCGAGTTGCCAGGCAATGCGCCTCGCTTTTTCCCGGCAGGCAAAGAAAGCAACCATTGTAATAAGCAATACTAGCCCGATAATCATGGATAGTTGCCCGTCGCTTAATCTAAGGGATGTTCACAGTCAGGTTTACTCCTTCATCCCTGACTTCAGTCCACTCAGTGTCATCCAGTGGGATCAGGCCGCGGTCAGTGAGGTATCCTTCTGCGCCTATCGCATCTTCACTGGTAAAGAGATCTACATACTCTTTCAGACCCGGTACAACACCGATATGGGCCTTCTTAACATAGAAGTACAGCGAACGTGAAACCGGGTAGTCCCCCGCACTGATAGCTTCAAACTCTGGTGCGACACCGTTGATTTTCGCGCCATGAACCTTATCGCTATTCTGATCGAGGAAACTGTAGCCAAAGATACCAAACGCTGACGGGTTAGCACTTAGCTTCTGAACAATCAGATTGTCGTTCTCTCCCGCTTCAATAAACGCACCGTCTTCACGGATGGCATGGCAAGCGGCCTGAAAACGTTTCTTATCCTCTTTCTTCAGCTTTTGAATACTGTCGTTCTCAAGGCAACCTTCCTCCATCACCAGTTCGACAAACGCATCTCGAGTCCCTGATGTTGGCGGAGGACCAAGCACTTCTATTTTGGTATTCGGCAAGTTGGCATTGATGTCTTTCCAGGTCTTGTTAGGGTTTCCGACTAGCTGACCTTTTTCATCAGGCAGTACCTTTGCCAAAGCCTGGTATAGTTCGCCAACAGTCAGCGACATCACATCACTTTTTACTGAGTTAGCCAGTACAATACCGTCATAGCCAATTTTAACCTCGACGATCTCTTTGACATTATTGTTCATGCAATTCTCAACTTCTGAGCCTTTGATTTTGCGTGAAGCATTAGTAATGTCTGGCGTATCAACCCCAACCCCGGCACAGAATAATTTTAAACCGCCACCGGATCCGGTTGATTCAACCTTAGGTACCCCAAAGTCTGTCGAGCGGCCAAACCGCTCAGCGACAACAGTCGCAAATGGATAAACCGTTGACGAACCAACGATGCTGATTGTATCGCGAGAAGCGGCATGTGTTTCAGTAGCGGCAAACGCTGAAACCGAAACCAGTGCAGCTGCTATTACTCTATTTAACTCAAGCATTAAACTGTCCCACCATTGACTGATTTAAACCCACTTCCACAGTAGAAAAGCGCATCCAAAGTTGCCAATAAACTTCTATGACAATTTCAATAACCCTTTGTTAAAACCTTAACAAACCAGTCATATATCCAGCTGCAGATATAAAAAAAACCGGTAGTGTTAGCTACCGGTTTTACTAAAATAATCAGCTGTTATGCGTTATCCTGAGCGGCGTTGCCTTTCTTATCCGCCTCGGCTTTCTCATCATAGCCGGGCTGGTTCTCAGGCAAGTCTTTCACTTCTTCGTACCACAAATCATGGTGCTCTTTAGCCCAAGTTTCGTCCACTTCACCCGTGATCATGCCATCAAGACCCGCTTCCATACCAAACAAACCAATGTAAATATGGAAGATGAAGCCACAGATAAGTACCAATGCAGACAGCATGTGAACTAAGTGCGAGAGTTCCATATCACGACGGGTTTGGTCGAAGATTGGGAAATCCAAGATAAAGCCACTGGCCACGATAAAGGCACCAAAGAAGATCAACAGCCAAAAAATCGCTTTTTCACCGCCATTGGAGAACCCAGCAGATGGGTGACTGCCTTTGTGTTTACCGACCATGCCGCCCATTTTCATGAACCACTGCATATCAACTTTGTTGAAAACACTCTTGCGCCACCACTTAACAAGTACCGCTACCAAGAAAATGGCAAACAGCGGGCCAATGTAGTTATGGTATTGCTTGGCTGCATAAATTACCCAGCCCCAGAGTTCAGTGGGTACGATAGGCTTAATGAAATACTTACCGTAGACCAATGTCAGGCCACTAAATGCCAAGGTCAAGAAGGTAAAGGCCAAGCTCCAGTGCAGAGCCCTATCCAAACGGCTCCAGCGCTTAATCTTACGCCCCGTTTTTGGCTTGCTGAGTTTCAACGGGCCAACGACAACATACGCCAGCGCCACCATCAACAAGCTACCGAAAATAGCCAATGCGCCAAGTGGTGACATCCACTTCTCTTTCATAATGAACCAGGTTTGTCCAGGTACACTGATCAGCACACCGTGCTCTGGTGATTGAGAGGTGGTATAGCCCTCTTGGCCATCTTTGACGGCTCGCCAATAGTCAGCACCGGCAAAACCAATGACTTCATGCCTTACTACAGATTCGCCCAAGCGCTCAGATTCAGAGTTAGCACTGGTTTCGTTACTTGCCGCCGCCGATAATGAAAACATCAATACCAAGGCTGTGGTCAACAAGACTAACCAGTGTTGAATTCGCTTAGTCATATTACTCCCGACTGTTCATTCAACAGTTATGTTCAGATCTCTACATACAGTGGCAATCAGTTCCAAGTAATCCATTCCAAATCATCACTTAAAACTTGATTACCACTTGTTCGTTGGGCTCAATTACGCCTTACGCACCTTAGCGGCATCGTAAGCAAGGTCGTCAGTACTTGCCCAGCCCGCCTCTTTTGCACCTCGTGCTACAACTCGCTCGCGGTAAATATCAGAGATTTTCGCCGCATCACCAGCTAGAAGAGCCTTGGTAGAACATAGAGATGCACACATTGGCAGCTTACCTTCAGCAATACGATTCGCACCGTACTTCTGCTTCTCTTCAACCGAGCCGGTTTCAACATTCGGGCCGCCGGCACAGAAGGTACATTTGTCCATTTTGCCACGCTCTGCAAACGCTGTTTGCTGTGGGAACTGCGGCGCACCAAACGGGCAGGCAAACAAGCAGTAGCCACAGCCGATGCAGAGATCTTTATCATGCAGAACAATACCGTCTTCGGTCTGCACGAAACAGTCAGCTGGGCAGACCGCCATACAAGGCGCATCACTACAATGCATACAAGCTACCGAGATAGAGTTCTCGTTTGGCAAGCCGTCATTGAGCGTCACCACGCGTCGGCGTTGAATACCCCACTCCAGCGCATCATCGTTTTCGTTTTTACAAGCTGTCACACAACCGTTGCACTCGATACAACGTTTAGAGTCACAAAGAAATTTCATACGTGCCATCAGAATGACTCCTTACGCTTTAGAGATTTTACAGAGGGTAACTTTGGTTTCCTGCATCTGAGTCACAGGGTCATAACCATAAGTTGTTGCTGTATTCGCCGCTTCGCCAGAAACAAACGGCGCACTACCCTCAGGATAACGACCACGAAGATCTTCACCCTGGAACTTACCGCCGAAGTGGAACGGTATAAATGCCATTCCCGGCTTCACTCGAGGCGTTACCATCGCTTTTACGTGAATACGGCCTTTCTCGGCACCTTCAACCCACACCATTTCGCCGTCTTTGAAGCCAATATCGTTGGCATCTTTCGGGTTCACCTCTACAAACATCTCTTGCTGCAATTCTGCCAGCCATGGGTTAGAACGGGTTTCATCACCGCCACCCTCGTACTCAACCAATCGACCAGAGGTCAATACGATTGGGTATTCGCCTGACATGTCTTTGTCCTGGATTGACTTGTACAACGTCGGCAGACGGAACATGGCTTCGCTGTCATTCCACGTTGGGTAATCTGTTACAAGGTCACGACGTGGCGTGTACAGCGGCTCACGGTGAAGCGGCACTGCATCTGGGAATGTCCATACCACGGCACGTGCTTTGGCATTACCAAACGGGATACAGCCGTGCTTGATGGCGACGCGCTGGATACCGCCTGAGAGGTCAGTTTTCCAGTTCTTACCCTCTGCCTGCGCTTTCTCTTCAGCAGTCAGATCATCCCACCAACCAAGCTGCTTAAGCATCTTGTCGGTAAATTCTGGGTAACCATCTTCAAGCTCACAACCTAGCGAGAAGCTATCATCTGCTAGAAGGCTTTCACCATTACGCTCTACACCGAAGCGGGCACGGAAGTTACCGCCACCTTGGGCAACAGTTTTCGATGTATCGTACAGAATATGGGTACCCGGGTGTTTCATCTCTGGTGTACCCCAACAAGGCCAAGGCAGACCGTAGGTTTCACCGTTGGCTGGGCCACCTTCCGCTTCCAAAGAAGTCTTATGGAATGTATGCCAGTTTTGCTGGTGCTCTTTCAGGCGCTCAGGACTCTGGCCGGTGTAGCCAATGGTCCACATACCCTTGTTGTACTCGCGGGTAATGTCTTCAATCAAAGGCTGGTTGTTTTCAACACGGATGTGCTTGAACAGCTGCTCGGAAAGGCCAAGCTTCTGAGACAGCAAGTACATGATTTCGTGATCTGGCTTGGATTCGAATAGCGGCTCAATGATCTGATCGCGCCACTGAACCGAACGGTTAGTCGCCGTTACAGAACCTGTGGTTTCAAACTGGGTTGTAGCAGGAAGCAGATAGACATTGTCTTTGCGGTTGTTCATTACCGCAGCGACACCTGGATATGGGTCAACAATTACCATCATATCCAGTTTTTCCATTGCCTTGCGCATTTCAGTACCACGGGTTTGCGAGTTAACTGCATGGCCCCAGTAGAACATGGCACGGATGTTATCGTTCTGCTCGATGTTGGCTTTGTCTTCAAGTACACCATCAATCCAACGAGAGACAGGAATACCAGCATTGTTCATCGGCTTCTTGCCACTGTATTCATTCTGGTCGAAGCGGCCTTTCAACCATTCGTAATCAACATCCCACACTTTCGCCCAGTGTTTCCACGCGCCTTCTGATAAGCCGTAGTAGCCCGGAAGGTTGTCAGACAATACGCCAAAGTCTGTTGCACCCTGTACGTTATCGTGTCCACGGAAAATGTTGGCACCGCCACCTGATTTACCCATGTTGCCAAGTGCAAGCTCTAAAATACAGTAAGCACGGGTATTGTTATTACCTGTGGTGTGCTGGGTACCACCCATACACCAAACCACACAACCCGGACGGTTCTCAGACAACATCTTCGCTGTTTGGTATACGTCAGCTTCAGCAACACCCGATACACGTTCTACTTCAGCTGGGGTCCATTTCGCCACTTCGGCTTGAACGTCATCCATACCCCACACACGTTGGCGGATGAATTCTTTGTCTTCCCAGCCATTTTTGAAAATGTGGTATAGCACACCCCAGATGAAAGCAACGTCAGAGCCAGGACGTAGAGAGACATAGTGATCTGATTTTGCTGCAGTGCGGGTACGGCGCGGATCCGCTACCACAATCTTACAGCTGTTGCGCTCTTTGGCGATCAAGATGTGCTGCATCGCAACTGGGTGCGCTTCTGCAGGGTTAGAGCCGATAAACAGGATCGACTTACAGTTGTGCATGTCATTGAGCGAGTTGGTCATCGCACCGTAACCCCAGGTGTTTGCTACACCGGCAACGGTTGTGGAGTGACAGATACGCGCCTGGTGGTCAACGTTGTTCGAGCCCCATAGCGATACCATTTTACGGAATAGGTAAGCCTGCTCGTTGTTGTGCTTAGCAGAGCCCAACCAGTAAACGGAATCTGGGCCCGACTCTTCACGGATCTTCTTAACTTGTTGGCTGACTTCATCCAAAGCCTGCTCCCAGCTAAGCTTTTTCCACTTGCCGTCAACCAACTTCATTGGGTATTTGATACGGCGTTCACCATGGCCGTGCTCGCGCAGTGCAGCACCTTTGGCACAATGGCCACCTGCATTAAATGGGTGATCGAATGCTGGCTCCTGACCAGTCCAAACCCCTTCTTGCACTTCAGCGTAGATACCACAGCCAACTGAACAGTGGGAACAGATAGTACGCTTCACTTCAACTGGCGCTTTAGGGTCAATCTCTTTGGCTTCGGCTTTTTTCATCATGCCCGGAGCAAACATGCTTGCACCCGCCATACCACCAGCAGCTGCCAGTGATGAGTTACGGATAAAGGAACGACGCGAAATACCTAGCTGGTTTTCGTCCTTGCTTACGTTATCGGAACGTTTTGTCAGTTTCATTTATTGCTCCGCCTTACAAGGTTTCGTAGTAATCGCGAATATGCTGAGTTTCGCGATAGCCAGTAGTGTTGTCATCTTTGCTCTTGTCTTCAGGCTTCTCAATTTTTGCCTGAACCGCTGTTGCTGTACCTGCAACAACAGCACCAGCCGCCACACTCAAACCAATGTTTTTCAATAGCTGTCGGCGGCTTTGACGGGGTTCATTATGACTGGTCTCATTCTGACTAGGTTTTTTCTGCTCACTCATAAAAGCTTGCTCCTTATCGTGTTCCCGAATCCGAATTACTCGCTTCGGAAATCAATTTTTTTGCTAAGTTTTTCGTGAAATAAATAACGACTTAAAAGACATCTTCCAACTATGCACTGAGCACCCTCATTGCGTAGCTCATTACATAGCTAGGTAGCGGTTACGTCGTCACAATAATGAAAATTAGGTAAAGTCTAGTTCACCTCTACCAATCGTGTTTTTTCCACCAGCAGGAACTGAAGGGCCAACTCGGCAACCGCGCTATAAAATACCGCGCTGCTTGCTCCCTTAAGATCTTTGCAAAGGCGCTCAAACCATGTCGCGATATGGCGATTAAAGAAGATTTGCTGAAGGTGCTTATCTCCTCCCTCCACCAGCATGGCCATGACTTCCAGTAAAGCCGCAATATGGTCTTCTGGCTCTTTAACGCTCTCGTCACGCTGAAAGCCAAGCTGCATGAGATCACGTCGAAGATGGGCAAGAGGCATTTCCATTAATGAACCGGTTAGATACCAAGACCCAAAAGGAACAATCTCTCCGCGACCTATCCCGATAAACAAGTCTTGATACTCTTCTTCAACAGCCAACTGCGACGAGGTTTGAGCGGCTAATTTCAGAACAGGCCAAGACGCAGCCATCGTGTTTGTATTCGCGGTATTGTAATTATTCGCTTCAACATCCAGCGCAGAAAGCCAATCAAGCACAGGTTGATCCGGTGCCTTACGGAACAGGTGAGCCAATAAGCTATAAATTTCTACTCGCAGAGCGCTGTCTTCTTGAGACGTTTGAAGTACTGATTCCATTTGCAATTCCTACACTTTTAGCTGACTTTCAGGATCATCGACGATCGTCGAGAAAATATCGCGAACACGACAGTCTTCGCACATATTCAAACGACGCATTGCTTCTCCCTGAAACTGCGAGTGATTTTGTAGCTTTTCTGTCAGCATTTTCACCATAGATGCAGGGGCAAATGGTTTTCCGCAACTGGTACAACAGGCTGCTTCTTCTTCATGAAGAACTTGCGCTTCTCTGCGTGCACTGGCCTCCCAAGTAATACCCGGTTTGAGAGAAATCACTTTTTCAGGACAGGCTTTTTCACACATTCCGCATTGAACACAATCTTGCTCAATGAATAACAAACCCGGACGATCACCGATGGCATGTAATGCACGTGTAGGACACACAGACACACACCCCATACATAAAGTGCAATCTTCCGCTCGGCAGTCTACCGAACCATAAGGGGCATTCTCAGCAACATCAGAACGTTCAGGTTGAGACGGTGCCTTTGCATAAAGTGCATCAATAACAGCAAATAGCTTTTCACGCTTATTCCCTTCTAGAGGGTTAGCAATACTCAATAAAGCCGAATCGAAACCTGTGAAGTTTTTCGCTTCGTCAAAATCAAACAATGCAATGCGATCAAGTTCATAACCCATTTCAGCCAAAAATGACTGAGCCGTCGCCAGTTCACTGTGAAGTACACGATAAATAGTGTCAGGAATATAAGAGGTCTGAGTTGCCAAAAGAACTTGATGCGCACCATAAGCCAATGCACTAAACCAAGTATCAATACCTACCGTCGCCAGTTCTTCCAATGCAACGGGAATAACAGACTCAGGGAGATCAGAAATGATCGCATTGACGTTGTCTTCATCGCGATTGCCGTAGAAAAGCAATGTTGGTTTTTCGCCTCCCGCTTTTCGGTAATTATCCAAAAGGCGATAAACGAAATGTTGCGTATTCGCTGGGTCAGGAAGTGCATAAGAAATCGCTTCTGTCGGGCAAGCCGTTGCACAAGTTCCCACACCTTGGCAAAGGTATGGATTGATTTCTATATGATCGCCCGTACTGGACAATGCACCTGCTGGACAAGCATCAACGCATCGGTCACAGCCAGTAACACCTCGAGAAGAATGCGCGCATAGCTCAGGATCCAAACGGAAATACTTAGGCTTATCGAATGTGCCAATCATTCCAGGAAGATCGTCAATCACATTGGCTAGTTTCGCTTTACCGGCCCCAACGGCATAATAGCCCGGAGCAGAAATCTCAACCTCGGATAAACCTTTGTCCGTCATATCAACAACCAAATCAAAGCAATCATGACCAATCGCCACTTTTGCCAGATTGACTGTTGTCAGCATGCTTTCAACATCACAAGTAACATCAAATGCGCCAAGGTAACCTTTCACTGTCGCCTTAGTCGCAAAGTAAAGGTTGTCACGTTTCACACTGCTTTTAGCTTTATCTGCAGATTCTGACTTCGCTGTGGCAAGTAGGGTTACCGAATTCAACGAAGTAAACTGTGCCTCAAGTGTAGTGATAACGTCTTCTGCACCCACCAGCAATACATTCCCACGGCTCTCGTAAGAAACCGTTGGCGGAATGAGATTGGAAAGCTCAACGGTGCCTTTGATGGCAGCTAGCCTTGCTTTACCATTTTGCTCATTGGTAGCGGATAGTGCTTCTAGTGTACTATTTAACATTATTATTCCTGTCTACTCGTCACCGTTAGTCAGTGGCGATTGAAACGCTTTGTTTAGAAAAGGTTTTTCTAATCTCTTCGCTTCATACTCTTTAATAGAGCAATAACCGATCCAACTTTTCACGGAATAAAATGACTTATAGGGAGCCAAAATCTCTCTGAGTCAGATTGACCGAAGCAAGGAGCGACAAATTGTCCCACTACATGGTGACTATTGCGCCAAAATGTCCCGATCTTTTTTAAGGGTATTATTCCCTTTTTGTCCCAGTTCGTTTGTTGTCGTTAGGTATTAAGATTGTTTTTCTTCACTCGCTATTTCAGTAGGGATAGTGAGTGCAAGTCCGGTTTCAACATTAGTTTCATCATTTGTATCAGAGTTTTTTGCGCCAGAATCGTATGCGTAAGTCTCTTGCGCCTCTGGTGTTGCTGATTCAAGCTGTTCCGGTGTTTTCTCAACAGTATGAGTATCAGGCGCTGTGCCGGCATTAAGTGCTTCCTCAGCGGTTTCCGCAACCTCGTTCACCCATTGGCGTAGTTGCGAAGTCACCTTGGTATCCAATACAGGCACATTGGAAAAGTCCTCGGTGTGATCATCCATATCGCTGATATAGTTGAATTCATCAGAATGGAAAAGCTTGCGCAATGCCGCTTTTTTCACTGACTTTTCAACCCCTTCTTTCATAAAGGTTGATACACCAGAATCAAAAGTCACCTTTGCAACATCAGCCAGTGTAAGCTCAGGTAGAACCGTGTCAGCAGCTCCGCTGTCGCCTGTAGCTTGCTCAACATAAGCGGTATCTTCGGCCGGAGTTTGGACACCCTCTTCATCTTCGGCCTTGTCTAGCGAAGAAGCATCCATGGTCGCTTCTTGCTCTAGTTGAAGTTCATCTTCATCCTTGCCCTTGAGTTTGCGCTGTGACCAACGCTGGAAGAAGTTAGTTGCCACTAGAACGCCCTTTTTGCTCTTTGTTTTTACAACGTTTACGGCGATATTCTATTTGTTCGCCATGTCGGCCGATAAAAGCCTCCATCCATGCCTGGATTTGCAAAGGTGCTTTGATATGGAGAATCTGATAATCGCCGTCCATATAGCTACTTGCTAACCCCTGGGCTGCAGTAATCAATAAGGGAGAAAGCTGTTCATTTTCTTCTTCACAAACAATAAATAAATGCGGATCGCGTGAACTTAGGTTGAAGCGGTAGTCAGAGCGTTCATGACGATGCAGCTCCAGTGGCATAACATATCCATCCTCTTCACTGGCCATCGATGCTTTTTCATCTTCGTCATAAAGGCATACGTCTTCGATAGACCAAGACAATGTTGTCCAACGCCCTATTTGCTTCTCTTCTGATACCAAGCGAAACGCTATAGGCCATAACGATTCGTTCTTATATTGTTCAGGCACATTCGCTCCTTTGCTTTTCGGTTTAGACCAACCCAAGCACTAAAAGCAATTATCAGACCAACTTTAAATTCCAATTCAAAAATCAGTGTCTACAACCGTGACATTTCCCGATACAAATAAGTTGGAACGATGTTTGCTAAGACATCAGACAACGACTTAATCTATGTTTTAAAAGTAGACGTTCCAGAAAGTGTTGCGTATACATGAACACATCCAATAGGAAGATCTCCTTTAGATGCTAAGTAATAACCATCAACAGCAGGATAATTTGATGAGCCAACTGCCAAAAATAATTAAAACAAATTCATCGGTTAATCAGACAATGACCGTTCAGGTAATGGATGAATATGGCGACATGATGGAAAAAGAAATTGCCTGCGAACACCCGCTTACCGTTTATTTGAACTGGGTGGAAATAGTTACCCTAATGACATTGGGTGAACGTCCTTCCGCGCTTGTGCTTGGTTATCTCAAAAACCAAGGCTTCATTGAAGATATTGATGCTATCGAATCATTGATCATCGACTGGGAAACCAATTCCGCCGCCGTCATTACCCGAGAAAACACCGATGGCCTAGTAAAGAAACTGGGAAAGAAAACCGTTACCTCAGGGTGCGGTCAAGGCACCATGTTCGGCAATGTGATGAAAAAGCTGGAAGGTATCCAACTGCCACAGCCTAAAATCCCTCAGTCGAAGCTATACGGTTTGCTCGAATCCCTTACCCATCATAACGAGACCTATAAAGCAGCTGGTGCCGTTCACGGCTGCGCAGTCTGTAAAGACACCAACATTCTGTCTTTTGTTGAAGATGTGGGCCGCCATAACGCAGTTGATACCCTAGCTGGCGAGATGTGGCTCAAAGGCGAGCAAGGTGCCGACAAAATTTTCTACACTACTGGTCGCCTGACCTCAGAGATGGTGATTAAAGTGGCCCAGATGGGGATCCCAGTCTTGCTCTCGCGCTCCGGCGCTACCCAGATGGGCTATGAACTGGCTCAGAAATTAGGGATCACCATGATTGCCCGCGCCAAAGGCCACCGGTTCCAGGTCTATAACGGTATGGAGAACTTAGTCCTCGACGTTAAAGGGGATACTGACAACCCGCCAATAGAAGATGCGTATAAACCAGCACATAAAGGCGAGACTGATCAACCACACCTCAATCAACCAAAGCGTAGCCACCAGCACAATGGTGGTAAGTAATGGAAAGTGCCTACCCAGAATTTATGAATGCCAAGCAAGTGGCAGAATATCTCGATTTAAACGAAAAAAAGGTGTATGCACTGGCCAATGATGGGCTGCTGCCAGCGACAAAAGTAACGGGAAAGTGGCTTTTCCCCAAAGCACTGCTAGACAAGTGGCTACTTGAGTCCTGCCATAATGGCGTTTTGAATGACCGTCTACTCATTGCTGGCTCAGATGATCCTCTCTTGCAGATGATCGTTGGTGACATGGCGAATAAGTTAGGAAGTACAGCCCTTATCGGTTACACCTCTACGGGCACACGACAAGGCTTGGCAATGCTAAGCAAAGGGCATGTCGATATGTGTTGTATCCACTGGGGGCACGCCGAGGAAGCAGCCCTACGCCATCCTGCGTTACTTCAGCAATATAGCGGGCACCGAAACTGGGTACTGATCCACGCATTTGAACGTCAGCAAGGTTTAGTAGTTTCTCAAGAGATCGCCGATTGTGTAAATAATCGCTCTATCCAACCTCAGGAGCTACTTACGTCTAGATGGCGCTGGGCAATGCGTCAAGAGGGAGCCGGGAGTATGCGGGCCCTGTCTGAATGGTTACACACCCATGCATTCACGCTTGAAATGCTGACATCAATTGGTGTCTGTAACAGTGAAAGAGAGCTAGCGTCATCTATAGCCCGCGGTGAAGCCGATGTGGGTTGCGCTAGCCAGAGCACCGCAGGTGAGTTTGGACTTGGGTTTATTCCTTTGTGTACGGAAGCCTTTGAATTGGTGATCCCGAAAAATATCTATTTCAGGGATCTCCAACAGAAACTCATGCATGCCTTGAGCGATAGAGCTATTCAGGGCAAAGGTGATCAGCTCGGTGGCTATAACTTTAGCCGTAGTGGTCAGCAAGTTTGGAGTGGCAAGTAGCCATCCCGTGAACTTGATAAGGAGGGGCTGAGAATGCCCCTCTTTTCGTTTTAATCAATCGCTATCAAAACGAATTTTATTTAGGTATCCCGCCCAAACAAAATGCCATCAATAACCTCAAGTAATCACGACAAACCCACACTTTGCTATCATAAGCCAACTTAACGTTATCTACTCCTGATTAAGACTCTTTCCCCTTAGCATTCATGCTGTTATCTAATGCCTTTACAGACAATCCAATCAATAAAGTCAAGGATGTTAGACCTTTGGCTTATATACATTTATTAATGTTTAGCGCCTGTCATATATTCAATATTTATCACTGGTCTGATGTGACAAATGAAACCCAAAAAGAAAAAGCGTGAGCAATTACTCTAAAACGTAAAATTCCCCCAAGGAATCTTGATCTAGAGCACATTTCTTCAGGATTTGCTTTGAGGATAACTGCCACTAGATGCACACTGAAGTCGGTCGTCTGACCAGTAAATTACTCTGCAATTGAATGTAAAAATAAATACCGCGTAAGGAGTGGTCATGAATTATTTCATTACCGGCGCAACTGGATTTATCGGTTCTCAGTTATTACAACGTCTGGCTAAACGTCCTGGTGATATCTACCTACTCACCTATGACAAAATTTCTGAAGATAGACTGGAAGCTCTGTTAGAAAAACATAATCTGCCTAAGAACAAGTTCCACTGTATCAAGGGCTCGATTACCGAACCAAATTTAGGTATCTCAGCCGAAGATACCAAAAAACTGACTGGAAAAATTGATCAGTTCTTCCACCTTGCTGCCATCTATGATTTGACAGCAAGCGAAGAAGATATGATGCGCGCCAATATTGAAGGCACTGAATATACGTTACGTTTTGCCGAGCGCATTAATGCTGGTTGTTTCCATTACTTCAGCTCAATTGCTGTTGCAGGACAATACCGTGGCTGGTTCCGTGAAGACATGCTGAACGAAGCAACTGGGCTTGAGCATGCTTACTTCTCAACCAAGCACAATGCTGAAAAACTGGTACAAGAAACAGCAACTATCCCTTGGCGTGCTTACCGCCCGGGTATTGTTATCGGTGATTCAAAAACAGGTGAAGCCGATCGTGTTGATGGTCCTTACTACTTCTTTAAGATCATTCAAAAACTACGTCGTGCACTACCTGAGTGGGCACCGCTTCTTGGCCTTGAAGGCGGCCGCCTGAACCTAGTACCGGTTGACTATGTCGCCGATGCTATCGACCATATTTCTCACAAGCCTGAGCTGGATAACCAGTGTTTCCACATTGTTGACCCAGACCCTTACCGTTCAGGTGAAGTGATTAACTTATTTGCCGAAGCTGGCCATGCGCCACGTATGGCTATGCGCTTGGACATGCGTGTATTCCGCATGATCCCTTCTCACTTTTGGTCGCAACTAGGTCAAGTGCCTGCTCTCAAACGCTTTATTGATGCCATCAGTAAAGAAATGGACATGCCGCAGGATGCACTGAGCTACTTTAACTACCCAACTCAGTTTGATTGCAGCAACACGCTGAACGCATTGTCAGACAGCAACATTTGCTGCCCTCGCCTAGCGGATTATGCCGACAAGATTTGGGACTACTGGGAGCGTAACCTCGACCCTGAACTGCATGTAGAGAAAACTCTGCAAGGCTGCGTCAATGACAAGGTTGTTGTGATTACTGGTGCTTCTTCAGGTATCGGTTACACCACTGCAATCAAACTGGCCAGAACCAAAGCTCGCCTAGTGCTGATAGCTCGTGATCTTGAGCGTCTGCAGCAGACTCGTAATGAGATTGAGCGCTTGGGTGGTCACGCCTTTATCTACCAATGTGACCTGAGCCAAGATGAGCCGTCACAGGAAGTGATCAAGCAGATCAAACATGACCATGGCAAGGTTGATATCCTGATCAACAACGCCGGCCGCTCAATCCGCCGTTCGGTAGAGAAAGCCACCGACCGCCTGCACGATTACGAACGTACCATGCAGATAAACTACTTCGGTGCTCTTCGTATGATTCTGGGCAACCTGCCAGAAATGATCGAAGCCGGAGAAGGTCATATCATCAATATCTCATCGATTGCGGTATTGACTAACCAGCCATTGTTCTCCGCTTACGCAGCGTCAAAGTCCGCGTTGGATACCTTTACCCGTACAGCTAGCACAGAACTAGGTGGTCAAGGCATTGATTTCACAACGATCAACATGCCACTAGTTGAAACTCGCATGATTTCCGATCACTACCGTGAGGCTGAAGGTGGTATCCCGCTACTGTCTCCGGAAGAAGCGGCTGATTTAATCATCAAGGCAATTATCGAGAAACCTAAACGCATTGCGACCAAACTTGGCCTGCTAGGTGCATTCATCCATGGCGTTTATCCGAAACTGGGTGAACTACTGATGGCGACGGGTTACAACCCAGACCATGGTAAGCACGATGGTGAAGATGCAGAGCCTAAGCAGCCTTCTGCTGATGTGGTAGCGATTAATAGCATCATGCGCGAAATACACATGTAAGGAATGAGCAATGCAAGTTTCAGTAATCCACGACTACAAAGAAGATCTTGATACCTTACTGCGCTATTTCAGTGAAGAAGACCTCATTACTGAAAAGTACCAGAAACTGGGTGCCAAGAATGTCCGTGTCGCTACGCTTGAAGAGACAGAAGATGGGTTCCAGGTAGAAACCCATCGAGAGATGCCAGCAAGCGTACCTGCAGTGCTAAAAAGCCTACTTGGCAGCTACAACACTATTAAGCAGACAGAGTCTTGGCACTGGCAGGAAAACGAGCAGTTGATCTGTAAACTGCAAATTGAAATCTTGGGTGTCCCTGCCACTATCGAAGGCCAGATGGTCTTCAGTGAGCCAGCAACCCGCCCGGGTATTGCCACTTCAAACCATGTCACTATGGATGTGAAATCAGCGATTCCTCTGGTAGGCAGCACCTTGGTTTCCTTCATTTGCGGTGATATGAAAGAGCAAATGCAGGGCGAGTATGACTTCCTACGTGAAGTTCTACCGCAATTGGTCGCCGAAGAGCAATAATGCTCCCCCCATCACCTTCGGCATAGTCAAAGTATGCTAATGATGGTTATGTCGAAGGTGAAGCTCGAATAACAAGGAAAAGATGATGAAAACCAAAGATAGGATTTTGTCAGTTAGTCTTGAGCTGTTTAATCGTGATGGTGTTGCCCAAGTTAGTACGTTAATCATCGCAACCGAGATGGGGATCAGCCCAGGTAACCTGTATTACCATTTCCGTGGCAAAGATGAAATTATTGCGACCCTTGTCAATGAGCTGCAAAACTCACTGACAACCATCAGCAACGAGTACGCAAGTCAGGTCAAGGACTTTGACGACTACTGGCCCTTTATGCATACCGTTATGGCGCTATTTACCCATTATCGGTTCTTGTTCAGAAACCTAGATAGCCTCAACGGCCAGAACCCGCAAATAAAGCGTAAGATCAGAACCCTGATCCTCAAGCTTCGCAATTTGTGTAATGACATGCTTAAACACCTGGTCGCTCTTGGTAAATTAAAATGTGATGAGCAAAGCCTGCCTCTTTTAGCAGATAACTTACTGCTTGTTAGCCTAAACTGGCTAAATTACCAGACATTGCTAGACGACCATTACACAGAGAGTGACCTCGCCCGCTCAGGGGTACTCCGCCTTATCTCAATGGTGGAACCGTACCTAACTGACAATGCAAAGTCACCTTTCTTTACCCACCAGGATCTTGTGGAAGAGTTAGTAAACTGATCTTCCAAATTAGAATGTCATCCTATTTGTAATAATCAAAAACACCCTATGCCAGCACAGGGTGTTTTTTAATTTTGTTAAACTAGAATTTTGCTAAATCTCTTTAACAGCATCGCTTTTAAGGTGATCAATGAAAGTCATCGTCTTAGTCTTCCTTTTCATCGCCAATACTGTGTTCTTCGCTATGCATACTAAATCGAACGAGCTTAAACAGATAGTAAACAGCAGCATAGTCAACAATACAGTGTCACCACCTAGTAACAAAAATAATTAGCTCTGTAGCTTCCTAGGTCAAGTAGCTTTATAGGTCAAATTGCACTTCGTCCAACAGCCTAACTGCCGCAGTCCGGTACCCGGAAATTTTCTCAAGTGACAGCTCATCAGCATTAAACTCGCCCCAAGAAGCCACTAGCTCTGTGGGTTGAACACCAGGTTTGACCGGATATTCAAAATTAGCGGCTGCATACATTTCCTGTGCTTTGCTGTCAGACAAGAACTCCATCAGTTTAAGGGCATTATCAATATTCGGCGCATGCTTAGCCATCGCCATACCACTGACATTGACGTGGGTACCGTTTTGCTCTTGGCCTGGGAAGTTGATATACACCGATTCAGCCCAGCTGCGCTGATTGTCATCTGCCATCATGAGGCCGAAGTAATAACTATTGCTGACGGCAATATCACAAAGCCCCTCTTTCACTGATTTGATTTGAGCGTGATCATTACCCTGTGGTCTGCGAGCTAGGTTATTCTTGAAGCCTATCAGCCATTCCCTTGCTTCCTCTTCGCCATGGTGCGCAATGATCGATGAGACTAACGAAATGTTATAGTGATGCTTGCCCGAACGAGTACAGATTTTCCCTTCCCATTTAGGGTCGGCTAGATCCATATAGTCAAAGTCACTTGGCAACCTGCCAACACGATCTTTTGAAGACTGGACATTACGGGTACGCAGCGTCAGAGCATACCACTCACCTTCACTATCTCGGTACTGGCTGGGAATGTTCTTATTTACAACTTCATTATTCACTGACTTAACCAGGCCTTCATCGGATAATTCAATCAAGTGACCAACATCCGTCGTCAATATGATATCAGCAGGGCTCAAGCGTCCTTCGTGCTTGAGCATTTCGGTAAAGCCTTCTCTAGCAAATTTCACATTCACTTTTATACCGGTTTTATCAGTAAACTCATTAAACAATGGTTCAACTAAAAATGCCTGCCGATACGAATAGACATTGACTTCTTCGGCTGCTATGGAAAGTTGAGGGAAAAATAAAGTTGCTGATACAGCACCCAATAATAGCTTTTTCATGGACTTCTCTTTTAAGAATGATAGACGTTATCAACACCTTTGGGCAGCATAAGAGTTAGCAGGAACACCTGCAATCACTTCAAAGTTGTTTTATATCTCAAAACCTTAACCCATAAATTAATCAGCCCATTCAATCCCATACCGACCCAAAGACAACTTTACCTTTTGTTATCAGCAACTTAATAAACAAAGCCTTGTTTACCACACCCTCTATTTGTCACTATACAATATTAAATTAAGTGACAATTTTAATAATTAAAAACAGATATCACATATATTGAATAAAGTATTCAATGTCATTAATACATATTTACCATGAATCGCACTTGCTAATATCGTAAATTTATTTTCCAATTAAAATAGTCTTTTACATTTTGAAAAAGTATATCTCTCTATATTGTGCTAAAAATTGACAATTAGCATAAATGGATGACCGGTATGAACATCAAACTTATTAAAAGCCTATCAGAATCAACAATTTGTATTGTTGTGTTCTACACGTGCTTCCATTGGTTGATGGTCAGGTTTGCCGGTGAATTCTATACCGATATCATTGGTAAGTTTTACCGATTCTATATCGTCTCATCTGTCTTGTTTATCGCACTGGAAATTCTGCAGTACTACCGTGGCAGTTCATGGGGCTACCTGGCCTACGCATTTGCCACTGTCGCCATCATGGCCTCATCATTCGAGCCCAACTTACTCAACGAGTTGGCACTTCAAATGATGATAACCATTGGCGCTTTGGGGTTTGTGTTCTGCATGTACCAGTGGTGGGAGGAAAAAGGCTGGGAGGATCAAGAGCCCTAGCAGGAATTAACGGCAAACTAACTTTACCTGTCCCCGCCCCCAAGCTACCCTTGTCTGTAATGCAATAAACCGTTATATCAACAAGGAGTGGTTTTGTTTCGCCATCTCAATCGAATTATCGCCATTGGCCTGCTCATGTCAGGCTTCACTGCACATGCCAGTAAACTAAATACTGATAACATCCAGACAGCATCGGTCAGTACATATGTTACCGACCTCGGTACTAACAAGACACTATTCCACAAAAACTCAAATATCGTGATGCCTGTTGCCTCACTGACCAAAGTCATGACGGCAATGGTTGTGCTGGATGCCAAACTGCCATTGGACGAAGCGATTAGCTTTGAAAAAATAGACAAAGAGAAAATTTACAACGGCTACTCACGCATCAGAATGGGCTCTACGCTAAAGCGCGGTGAAGCGCTTCATATTGCCTTAATGTCCTCTGAAAACCTCGCTACGGCAGCTTTAGCACGGCAATACCCTGGTGGCTATGATGCCTTTATCAAAGCCATGAATACCAAAGCAGAGTCTCTCGGCATGACTGATACCCGGTTTGTTGATAGCTCTGGGTTAGATCCGAATAACGTGTCCACCGCTGCAGATATTACTAAGATGATTAAAGCGGCTTATGCATACCCAGAAATTCAAAAATACAGCACTACGCCGGTACACACCGCTTATTTCAAAAAGCCCCGCTACAAGTTGGGATACACCAACACCAATTCACTGGTGAGAGGCCAAAAGTGGGATGTCTCGCTGAGTAAAACAGGGTATCTCGATATTGCTGGTCACTGCCTGGCGATGGTCACCCATGTTGAAGGCCGGCAGTTGCTTATTGTAACGTTGGATGCCTACGGCAAACTGACTCCTGTCGGTGATGCAGGCAGGATAAAAAAGTGGCTGCAAAACGGCAATAGCGGGAAGGTCTCCGAGTCAGCCATGCACTACCAAAAGCAGAAGCTCTCTACCTTGACCAACTAATTGCTAACTTTGCCCTAAAGCAATTTTCCCTAAAAGCAAAAAGAGCCCTGCGATGGGCTCTTTTTTGTCGAAAATCATCATTGATTCAGCTAGCTTTCTTGTCTATCGACTCACCTGCTTCTTTGAATTTCTCTTTAATAAAGCTAGCCATCAATTTCATCGCATCCCGGGCTTCGCTTAATTGATAAAAGAGCGGATAAACATGCGGTACTCCTTTGACTACATTAATCGTAACATCATTGCCCGCCTCACCCATCCGTTCAGCTAAGTGAATAGCATCATCCATCAGCAGTTCTTCGGTGCCCGAAGTAATAAACGTCGGTGGTAAATCACGATGGTCTGCGTAATAAGGTGAAATATCTGGATCACAAGGGTTTTGCATCCCAATGTAATTATTTCGCATTAACAGCAAGGTGCTTAAATCGAAAAAAGGATCATCTTTGCACTTTTTAAATGCAGATTCACCGGTTACTGCCATATCCGACACTGGGGACATCAATATCCCACCAGCAGGTTGAGGCAGCTTAGCTTCACGTATCCTCAGCATCGTTGTCAGTACCAAATTGCCGCCTGCAGAATCGCCGGCAAAAAAGATCTGGTGAGGATGGTAGCCTTTCACCAACAGCCCTCTATAGACGGCGAAACAGTCATCTGGGGCAGCAGGATAAGGGTTTTCCGGAGCTAAGCGATAATTAACCATCAAACCACGAGAGCTGGTATGGTTAGCCAGGCGTGCAAGAAAGGCATTATGAATCTTTGGGCTATGGAAGCAGAACCCGCCCCCATGGAAATAGAGGATGATCTTATTACCACTACTCTTAGGCATATCGACCCAGTCGCAAGATACATCGGCGAAACGGGTTGGCGTGATCTCCATCCCCTTTGGTGCAGCAATGAAGGGCCCATAGTTATCAATTGATAAAATGAGATCTCGCATTTCTTCGGTTGATTCACAGTTTGCAAGACGTTGCCGCATAATTCGGAATAAAACCTTGTTGAAAGCCCTATTACGCCAACTCTCCATATACGCCACCTTTTTTACAATTCATTTACAAAGTTAGAATTAAACAAGGGGTTTGGTCAATATTTGGTAGCAAAAAAATGATGCATAATTTTAAGAAGTGCCTAGTTTTCTGTTATTTAAGGTTAAAACAACTGCTTTTCTAGGGTGCAAAAAAAACTCTGCCAATAAAGGCAGTAAAAATAGCAAAAAAGGTGCGCGTGCATGGCCCACGCGCAACCTAAAGGCTTCACAACCTGCAGACTGGGAACGGTTGGTCAGCCCGGAGCTACTTTTTGTCTGGCTGGCATAAACGTAGCTCCGTATTGGCAGTTACTCTGCTTCTGCCAATTTCTCAACGGCTTGAGTCAGTTTGTCGATTTTCTCGTCCATACGCTCAAGCTTCTCACGGTCCACGCCACTTAGGCGGTAGAACAGATCATTCATACCTGCTTCTACTTCTTCAGTTGCTTTTTCCGTGTTTTTACCAATGCACTCTTTGGCTTGGATTTCTACTTCTTTACCGCGCTCAACAAGCTCATCAAACATGTGGTTTGATTTCTCGTTAAGCTGCTGAGCTTCTTCCAAGCTACGGCTGTAAATACCAAGGCCTGCTAACCAAATGTTACGTGCAATGCCTTCACCACTTTCAACGACATTTTTTGCCGCTTTCACTACTGTATTGTTGCTCATAATCATATCCTCTTGCGTTATCTTGCTTTAAGCACGCTCGATTTAACTTACGGCTGCATATCTATTGGAAGCTATGCTTACACCACTTCAGGTTTTGTACTTACCGTAGGCTTGTCTTCAGCCTTAGGCTTTGTTTCCGCAACAGGCTTAGCTACCGCTGCGGTCTGTGGCTTTACCGGCGCGTCGACCTCTTTTTTCTCAACTTCTGGCTTTGCAGCTACAGGCTGAGCAGCTTTTACTGGCTTGCGACGTGCAACACTTGGCTTCTTAGCAGCAGGCGCTGCCTTCTCAGTCGCTTTTGCAGCAGTACGCTTGCGTGGAGCCGGTTTTTTCTCAGCTTGTGCTTGTTGGCGTTCAACCAATGCTTCGATATTGGCTGTTAGCTGGTCAATTTTGTCGTCAACACGGTCTAAACGCTCATTGTCCAACCCGATGAATTTCTGAACCATGTTGTGCATGCGTTCTTCAATCGCAACCGAAGTCTGGCTACGTGCTGTGTGAACTCGCTCTTTGGTTTTCGACTCAACTGCACGCCCGCGCTCAATCAACTCATCAAAAAGGCTCTTGCCTTTGTCAGAAAGCTGATTCATTTCTTCTGCGCTCTTGGCATATGCACCAAGGCCAGCTAACCAAATGTTGTATACCATTGCGTCACGAATCTGCTCTTTATTGGATTCTTCCGCAGTCTGTTTAAAAATGCCCATCAGTGTCCCCTCCATACTTTTGCGATAGTGCCAGCCAGTGGGTATTGCCTGACTACTTGTATGTAATTTACGAATTTCAATTAGAATGTTCTCCCTAAAACAACACTTTATCTTTGCGGGGAGCATGTTTGTGATAGCAATCACAGAGAAGACTTGAAAAGCTTTAACAATCATTGAGATAAAAAAAGAGCTCAGGGTGAGCTCTTTCATGAATATTTGCGGTTAGCGTTAACTCGCCAATAAGTGCTTATCGAGTTGTTCGGTAATATGGCTTTCGATAGTTGAAGCAAAAAAGGCGGCAGCAAAACCGACGAGCTGAAGCTGGATCGTTATCTTCCCATCCTCAGCATGTAAGTACCCTTTTGCAGCAGAATGTTTGATATGCATTTTATCGTCTTGCCAGGACCAAGTAAGGCCATACTCCTGTTCAAGCTGACCTGCAATTTTCTCGCTTAGCGTAGTAATGTCATCATGTGCTCTGTCATGATGGCGTTCAATTAAAATCGTCACAAAAGTTCTCGCGCATTAGTGTATTTACTCAGTCACCTTTTGTTAACATACGGCCTAACTATAAAAATTTCTGTGGGACAGATCTAACATTTTGAAATTTATTGCAGATGCCCTATAGGAATATGTATCACCTGTCATATTCGGCACCTTCACAACACCTTTCACAGCAACCGACGAAGCAAAGTCGGCAGAATCAAACTTGCACCGACGGCCAACTTGGCACCTTTGACGGCATTTTGGTACGGCTGCTTTTCAGACGACGTTAGCACAGCACCCAGCAGCAAGCCAACCCCTGCCATTTTAATGACCGTCGAGGGTGCGCTGAGCGTCATATAACCACCCGCTGCTGCAACAACCAAGCGCTGGAATTGGGTGCACTCTATCTGCAAGCCATGGGCTTCACGGACAAATTGCTCACAGTTTTGGTTAAATAAGTTATAGGTCCGCCCGAGCTTGGATTTTGCATAACGTACTGCAGCTCGTGGATATGGGCCAGAAATATCACTGATTTCTATTTTCCGTCCCTCGGAAAACTCATCTTCATTTTCCCGCTCAACCCTACGCCATTTCTTAGAGTTATGAATGACATAACCATTCCCATCTGCAATACCATAGTGCCAATAAGTACTACAGCGAATTCTTAATACCGTACCGGCCGGAAAATTCGTGCTCTGCATAAATACATCTATCCAAGTCACTATCAGTATCGTAAAGCCTAGTCGTTACCGCGCAATATTGTGAAATTTGTCTCATTTCGAATAAGAACTCATATTATCGGGCTATAACGCGCTTTACCTTGGTAGCTTACTTCCAATCTACCTGAACACTGCTAACATAAAAAAGACGTCAAAATAATGACAGATATCACAATAAATTTTTGACTGGCGATAATTTATTATGATCATTAGAAGTATATTTTTGTTTTTGTTCATAAGTTTCACAATTGGATGTCAATCAATCCCAACGGTCAATCAAGGAGACTTAAGCGCGCAAACCGCTTCTGCTCAGTCATTGCCTGAAGATGCTGATAATAAATGTGAAGTGGATAGCCGTTTGTTTGCAGGCAGCTTTGTTGCCACTGGCTCCCGTCATACGCACGACGAGTCTTCATCAGCAATTAATTCGCTAGTAACAAGCCCTGCTGATTTTCATCCAGAACTTACTTCAAACGACATACCTACACAAACCCTGGTTCAAGAGCCTGACATGTGGGATTTGCTTGCCAGCGAGCTCACCATGGTGGTGCCAAATAACCGTACAGTCCGCTATTACAAGCGATGGTATGTCAATAATCCCTACCATGTAGAGAAAGTGACAGCCCGGGCAGAGCCTTTTCTTTATTATATTTACCAGCAAGTTAATGCTCGTGATTTACCTATAGAGCTGGTCCTTCTACCCTTTGTTGAAAGTAGCTTTGATCAATTTGCCTACTCGCACAAAGGTGCGGCAGGCCTTTGGCAATTTACTGAGCCTACCGGTAAGACGTTTGGACTAGATATTATTAAAGGCTATGACGGGCGGAGAGATATTGTCTATTCAACAGAGGCCGCCCTGGATCTCCTCGAGTACCTGTACGACAAGTTTGATGGGGATTGGCTGCATGCGATTGCTGCATACAATACGGGAGGTGGCCGAGTAAGGACTGCCATCAAGCAAAACAAAAAATTAGGTAAATCGACAGATTTCTGGTCTCTCAAACTTCCCAAAGAAACCCGCCACTATGTACCTAAATTGTTAGCCATGGCAGACCTGGTTAAGCATCATGGCTATCGTTACGATATTCCACTCCATACAATCAAAGCTGAGCCTGTACTTGAAGAAATTACTATAAGTCGAAGGGTTAAGTTAGGTACAGTTGCGGCATATTCTGGTTTATCTAGCAAAGAGCTGTATCACTACAACCCTGGCTATACCGCTGGATATACCAGAAAAAATAAAGACAATAAAATCTTGATGCCGATGAAGAACAAAACCCAGTTCTTCGAGCACAAGAATGCCCGCACCTACGCCAAACAAACTTACGACGTGTACGATATTCAGGCAGGTGACTCACTTAACCAGTTGGCCTACACCAACAACATTTCGGTTGATTTAATCAAGCAGGTTAACAACCTCAGTGGCGCTACCATTTTTGCTGGCCAAAAGCTGTTAATCCCCAAGCTAACCAATAACGAGTAAGCTATTAATGGCTTTGATAAAGAAAACCCACAGTAAGTTAAACTCACTGTGGGTTTTCATCTTCGTTCCCAGGGTTATTTCACGTTAACCGCAACCAAGGCCCCATCCGGCTTATCAGCAATATCGCTTGGTAGTGGTTTTACATTGAGGTGAGTTATCTCTGTCGTGGTTTCCGTATACTGATGTGTATCTTGGCCATCCGGGGCTAGAAACACTAGCGCCTTAGTTTCCAAAGCAGAAAGAGTTTTCAAGTCTGTTTCATTATGGGATAAAGACAGACCAATAATGACCCCTGCCATCAAGCAAACAGGCGCAAGAAGGTGCCTAACCACCAAGGCGCATGCAATTGCCGCAACAGAGATCAATGTTGCCAAATAGACATTTCCTGGTAAGTCCGAGTAGAAAGCGACATAAAGAGCAAAAAACTGAAGCAAGGCTCCGAGTAATAAAACTGCAATTTTCATAGCGTCATACGTAACTTGGCCTTTTCTGCAAGTATAGACACTCAAAAAATAATACCATAATTTTTATGCGCTCTCGGCATAGGTCATACAAATTGACAGTGTGCACAATTCTATCAATTAAAGCTTCAAATATAAGAAATTTGATCTATGATAGAAAAGTGAAAAGAAAAACACAAAGATCTCCGATTTGTCATAAAAGGGTAATATATGCAGCATCAAGAAATGATCAATCCAACACACACTGGTATCATCACACGCACTGTTTTCACTAGCCTAGCATTAATGGTTGTCGGTCTCGTACTCATGTAACCACCTCACGGTAAAGAGCGATGAAACTTTTACTTTTAAAGCGTTCATTAAAGTAAAAAGGGCATGTTAAAACATGCCCTTTTTACTTTTTGGTGCCTTAAATGGTTTCTAAGTCAACTAATAGCTTGTTTTCGCTATTCGCTTTTTCCGGAAGGTACACTGTAAACACTGAGCCTTTCCCCAACTCAGACTGCACCACAATATCTCCCCCTATCCCGCTGACTATGCCCTGGCTAACAGACAAGCCAAGCCCGGTGCCGCTTCTTCTGGTGGTATAGAATGGGTTAAATATCCGCTGAATGTTTTCTCTGCTGATACCACAACCATGGTCAGTAATCTTTACGATGGCGCCCATTGGCATACCGTTTTCGTCTATCCAGTCTTCTGTGCTAATCAGCAAGGTACCTTTATCGTCCATCGCATGGATACCGTTCATTTGGAGGTTAACCAGTACCTGAAGCATTTGATGACGATTCACCTCTACACAGCAATGGGCATTTAGCGCGGTTTTAATTTCTACATCGAATTTCTTTGTGCCGCTCCGTACCAAGGTTAGGCTTTCCTCTACAATCGGGTTCAAGTGCTGCCAAGTCACTTCATCCTGAACACCACCTTGCCGGCTGTACTGCAGCAAACTTCGAGTAATATTGCGGATACGGTCGATTTGTTCGTGAATTGCCTCAAGCTCTTCTCGTACCCGCTCGGTATCATCGCCCAATTCAAACTGCATCAACTCAACATTACCCAAGATAACAGCTGTGGGGTTATTGATTTCGTGTGCAATCCCCGCCGTTAACTCACCCAGGGCTGCCAGTTTTTCATTACTAACCAGCTTGCTCCTAGCCTGATTGAGCAATTTAATGTGCTGCTCTAGCTCTTCGGTTTTCTCTCGGAGGCTTTGGGTGCGCCTTTGAACCTTATCTTCCAGTTGTAATGACGCCTGCTTGATCGCTTCATTCCGCTGGTGAAGTTGATCAAGCATAGTATCAAACTGCTTACCGAGGATTTGCAGCTCATGGCCACGCGTCAAGTCTAAACTCCCGATGCGCCGATCTAGCCCTAGCTGGATAGCTGAAACCACTTGGTGCATTTTCTCTATAGGCAGGAACAAATCTCGGGCACCACGATAGACAATCACACCAGAAAGCAATAGAACCAATACGATCCCTACCCCAAGTTCTACAATATTGGTCAGGTAGATTTTGATCATCGGCCATTCGAGATACCCGGTATAGAGCATGCCGATAATATTGCCGTTGTAGTCTTTCAATGGCTCATAGGCTGACACGTACCAATCGTCATACACAAAGGCTCTATCAACCCACATTTCGCCACGTTCGAGTACCGACTTTTTCACATCTTCTGACACTCGCGTCCCCACTGCCCGCCCGTTGAGCTGGGCGCTGTCCAAGGGCACATTGGTACTCACGCGAATATCACTCATAAACAAAGTAACGGTGCCTATACTCCCTTCCGGCAATGTGTCCGATGCGTAAACTAAATCACGCATACGGTCTACAAGATGGGTACTGTTGTTAAGCAATATTCCGCCATCAACGATCCACTGCAGATCGCCATGACGATTGAAAATAGGGATCAAGCTGCGGCTTATCAACCCATCGGATACCAGCGTATTTTCACTTAGCAACGGGATCTGAGCCCTAGCCGGTAGATCCGGATGAAGCGCATCCAGCTCATACGACGCGAGTCGCTGGAAAAACGTCTGCTCCTTGCCTTTTTGCAACAGCTGGCGATTCGCTTTGGGGAATTCACCCAAAGCCGAAGCTGGGTGGATCACCACAAAGTCCAGCTCATAACGGTTCGCCTGCTGCTTGACCCAGTCGATCAACTGGCTTTGGTCGTTTTTAAGCAAGGTTTGGAATTGATAAGACTCGGTCAATGCACCCAATCGCATACGCTGTTCTTTTTGCAATAGCACCATGCTGTGGTGGGCAACAGCCAGATCCGCCCGGGCATTCATCAGCGCATTTTGCCAGGTATACATCACCGTCCAGTACATCGTCAGCGCAATGAGCGCCAGCAAGGTAATGATAATTGGGACAGAGGTTAATAAGAGCAACCGATACCGAACCATCGTCCGAAACCGGCGTACCCAAATCGCAATGCACTGTTTCATAGCCGCCCTACTCTTGTGACTCTGTCAGGGCTTCATCAGCCCATTCCTTGAACTTCCGCTCCAACGTCTTACGCGCCACGCCAAGTTGGCGGGAAGCCGCTGATTTATTCCCCGCATGGGAATCGACAACTTGCATGATATGCGCCTTTTCAACGTCTTTGAGTGTCCAATCGCTTGGGTAGCAAAACGTCGACTCGTCATCTTGGCACCGACATGGCTTACTCTCCGCATTCCCCTCTGATAGCACAACGGGGAGGCTTGAATCTGAGGGCGGATTTGTGACAGCGTCACTAGTAGGACTGGCGACTACAGGAGCTTCTCCAGCTAGCTCCCGCCAATAATCAGCAGGCGGTTTACCCAATAGCAGGCAACGCTCCATCATATTGCGTAATTCTCGAATATTACCCGGCCAGTCGTATGCTTGCATCGCAGTAATATCTTCGAGAGTCCAATTGACAGGTTTCGAGCCCAGGTCTTTGGCGAGTTGCTGGGTAAAGTGATGGGCTAGCGCCGGAATATCATCCAAACGCTCACGTAATGCAGGTAACTCGATGGTCAGCACATTCAGGCGATAATAGAGATCACGGCGGAATCGGCCTTCAGCCACTTCTTCCTTAAGGTTACGGTTTGTCGCGGCAACAATTCGCACATCCACCTGAACTTCACGCTCGGCGCCCACCGGGCGTATTGCTTTTTGCTCCAAGGCTCGCAGCAATGACGACTGCATAGACATTGGCATTTCACCAATTTCATCCAGGAACAAAGTGCCATTGTTTGCCACGCGAAAAAGACCTTCGCGGCCTTTCTTCGCACCGGTAAATGCACCAGAGACATGGCCGAACAGCTCGCTTTCAAGCAAATCAGGCGCGATCGCTCCACAGTTTAATGGAACAAACGGACCGCTCCGCTTACTCAACTGGTGCAGTGCACGGGCGACTAACTCCTTGCCGGTACCCGACTCCCCCTCAACCAATACAGCAGCTTGAGAAGGCGCTATTTGAGCAATCAGCTTTTTCATAGACAGCGTACTCTGCGCATCACCGATAATATCAACCGGATAGCTACGCTCAACGTCCCGCTGCAACGCAAAATTCTGCCTTTCAACTAACCGACGTTCGATACAACGCTGTACCGACTGCATCATCTGATCCAGGTTAAAAGGCTTAAGGATAAAATCAGACGCGCCGGCACGTAATGCTTTTATCGCAGTATCCAAGTCTGCATAGCCGGTCATAAAGATCACATCACTGCGGCGCGTTTGAGGGTCAAAAGCTTCATGCCACTCAATTCCAGAGCGCCCCGGCAAGTTGATATCTACGATAAGCAGGTCAAAGTGGCAGCGCTTGCGAAGTTCTTCGGCTTCTTCGATACTGCCGGCAACATCAACTTGCGCAAATTGCTTACTCAACGCTTTTTTCAAAATGGCACGCATTCCCGGCTCATCATCAACGACCAGAACAGAAACTGCAGACCATGACACTGACGTATGTTCAGACATAAAAACTTAAATACATTATGGTTATAGTGGTGGGACATTTTGTCTCAGTATGATTATCTCTGTCAAAGATGTTTCAAAATGTTTTTCAGACAATGTGAGGAACGACAATTATATTGTTTTAAATCATTACCTTATAAACTGACATAGAGGTATTATACGCAACAAGTTCAAGTTGGCACTTGATTTGCTTAATGACTCGCACATAACGACAGCGAATATCTCTGTCAAAGCATGTTGCTTCATTTGCATACGATAATAAACAAAATGACGTTCAGTCAGGATGACCTATGAAACTATTAAAAACGACTCTTGTTGTGTTGGCCCTTGCTTCTTCAGCAGCGATTCAAGCTGCAGAGGATATGACAATTCGGTTGGCAACAACAACCAGTACCTATCACTCTGGCCTTTTGGACTACTTGCTCCCTGAGTTCAAAAAAGACACCGGCTATACCGTTGAGGTACTAGCCGCAGGTACGGGCAAATCTTTGCGAATGGGCGAAAACGGTGACGTAGACTTGGTAATGACCCACGCCCCTCAAGCAGAAGCAGCGTTTGTAGAAAAAGGCTTTGGTGTTCTACCGAGAAAATTGATGCACAATGATTTCGTCATTGTTGGCCCTAAATCTGATCCCGCCCAAATCAGTGAACTCAAAGATGTCACCACAGCCCTGAAGAAGATTGCCGACGAGAACGAAATCTTTGTATCTCGCGGTGATGACTCTGGCACCCACAAGAAAGAGCTTAACCTATGGGCACAGACAAAAATGGAGCCGAACTTTGGTGGCTACAAAGCCGTTGGTCAAGGTATGGGTCCGACGTTAAATATGGCCTCTGAGCTTCAAGCTTACACCATGACCGACCGTGGTACTTGGTTGGCCTACCAGAACAAGTTGGATTTGAAAATTGTCCTGCAAGGTGACTCGCGCCTATTTAACCCGTACCAAGTCATTCTTGTGAACCCAAGTCGTTACCCAGATATCAACTACCAAGGTGCTAAATCATTCAGCGACTGGCTGGTAAACCCGAAAGCACAGACCATGATTAATGACTATAAACGACACGGCGAGCAGCTATTTGTCGCGGATGCTATCACTCAGTAAATGGATATCTGGCACACCACACACCAAGCGATCCAACTGCTGTTTAGCGGCGATGCCGCCCTGTGGGGGATCGTTGGTGTTTCATTCTCGGTTTCACTGCTGGCAATTGGCCTTGTGCTATTGCCAGCACTGCTAATCAGCTTTGCCCTTGCCTATGGCCGTTTCCCGGGCCGTTGGGTGATCCTGTCGTTGTTCAATACCTGCCAGTCCATTCCAACGGTTGTTATCGGCCTATTGCTTTACATGCTGTTGTCACGCGCTGGACCTCTGGGTGATTGGAAAATGCTATTTACCCAACAGGCCATGGTTTTAGGGCAAATGCTGATCTGCTTGCCGATCTTAGTCTCTATGATGCATGCCGCGTTTCAAAACAGTGATAAACGCGCCTGGGAAACCTCTCTCACATTAGGCGCCAGCTTGCCAAGAGCTTTCATGAGCCTGATGTGGGAAAGCCGTTTCCCTTTGCTGGCTGCTATTATTGCCGCATTCAGCCGAGTGATCACCGAAGTTGGCTGTTCCATGATGGTTGGTGGTAATATCCTCAACTCAACAAGGAATATCCCAACTGCTATCGCCTTGGAAAGCTCTAAAGGGGCGTTTGCCCAGGGCGTTGCCTTAGGAATGGTGCTGCTGATTTTGGCATTAGGACTAAACTTCTTCCTATCTGTTGCGCGTGGCAAAGCCCACCTTCGCACTAACTAAGCCGGAGAATTTGATGACACAACTCTCTATCAAGGCCACAGACCTATCGGTTCGATTCAAAGACCGGCTACTGTTCCATATCCCCAACCTTGTCCTTGGTCCCCACGATGCGGTTTACCTCAGTGGTGACAACGGTGTTGGAAAAACCACTTTATTGAAAGTCCTGAGTGGGCTGCAACCCCCTAGCACCGGCTCGATCAATATCAACAAGCCTTCAATTTTACGACGGGTGTTCTGCGCGCAGTCCAATAGCGGCGTTGTATATATGCATCAAACCCCATACATGTTTGATGGTACTGTGCTGGACAATGTCAGTTATGGTTTGAAATTCACCATTCGTGAACGGCGAAACCGCCGGGCAGAGGCGATCAATGCCCTTCGTATGGTAGGCTTAGAAACTCTGGCGGACGAACATATCTCCGTTCTCTCTGGTGGTGAAAGGCAGCGTGTTGCTATGGCGCGAGCCTGGGCAATCAAGCCAGCCGTGCTGTTAATGGATGAATCCAGTGCTAGCCTAGACCAAGAGTCGGTTGATAGGTTGGTTGTGTTGTGCAAAGACCTGCTTGCTCGTGGTACCAGTTTGGTCATCACTAGCCACCAGAAAAATGCCCTCACAGAACTATGTCGACGCCAGTGGACAATTTCTGATACTCAACTCATTGAACGCGCTGATTTGCAGCTCGTTGACGAGGACAATAATAAATATGCCTACGCCGGATAACACAAGCTGGGTCATTTTGGCTGGCGGCCAAGCCAGCCGAATGGGTGGAAACGACAAAGGACTGGTCACTCTTGCAGGACGAGCAATGGTCGAGCATGTCATCGACACCCTTCAAACGCAAACCAACTCTATCACTATCAATGCTAACCGAAACCAAGATACCTACCGGCAGTACGGTGAGGTTTTTGGCGATCACATCAAAGACTACCCTGGCCCACTAGGTGGCATGCACGCCGCCCTGCACCATATTGATTCCGAATGGATAGGCTTTGTTCCTTGCGACTGCCCTGCTCTGCCTGCCGACCTCGTTGCCAGAATGAGCAACGCCTGCGATAGCAGCACCGATATAGCTGTCGCCCACGATGGCGATCACATTCAGCCAGTTGTTACACTGGTCAACCGCCGCATCTTACCCAAGCTTGAGCAGTTTCTGGAAAATGGTGACCGTAAAATAATCTTGCTATATCGCCAGTGCAATATGATCACTGTGGATTTCAGCGACCAACCGCATGCTTTCGTCAATCTAAATACGCCAGAAGAACTAGAACAATTCGGACAAGCACTATGAACCCAATTCAATCTTCCCTGCCTTTGCTGGGCTTTGCCGCATGGAGCGGAACAGGCAAAACAACCCTTCTAGAAGCAATGCTGCCTAAACTGGTTGAGCATGGTATTCGAGTCGCGGTTATCAAACACGCACACCACAATTTTGATATCGATAAAGAAGGCAAGGACTCTTACCGCCTGCGTAAAGCCGGTGCGGCTCAAATGCTGATTTCTTCCCGTTACCGTCGTGCCATGGTCACTGAAACGCCGGACGAGGAAGCGACACTGCCTCAGCTCATCGCCCAGCTAGATCTCAACGAACTTGATCTGATCTTGGTCGAAGGCTTCAAGAAGCTAAGCTTCCCTAAAATTGAGCTCCACCGCGAAGAAATTGGCAAGCCATGGCTATTTCCGGAAGACAGTAACATTATTGCCGTCGCGTCAGACGTAGCCTCTGACACCCAGCTGCCTAAGCTAGATATTAACGATCTAGATACTCTCACCGCATTTGTTGCCGACTTTGCCAAGCAACAACACGGTGAATCCTTAAACTGCAGTGATATTGACCCATCAGGTATGCTATCTGTCGACGAAGGCCGTTCACGTATTTTGAGCCAGATTGTCGCACCAAGTGCCGAGACAACCGTTGAATTAAAAGAGGCTCTGGGACAAATTGTCGCAAATGATATTTTGTCACCAGTTAATGTGCCACAGCATACCAACTCGGCAATGGATGGCTACGCCATTCGCAGCGACGACCTTAACCAAAAGAGCTATCACGTCGTAGCCCAAGTGATGGCAGGCCACAGCTATGATAAGCCGCTGAACAAAGGTGAAGCCGTCCGCATTATGACCGGCGCCCCGGTACCTCAGCACGCTGACACCGTGATCATGCGAGAGCAAGCTCAGCAAGATGGTGACAGCGTCACCTTTGACTTGGGTATGGGTGCAATTAAAGCAGGACAAAATGTTCGCCAAGCCGGTGAAGACCTAGCGAAAGGCCAAGCGGCCGTCAAAGCGGGTTCACAGGTAAATGCACCAGAACTGGGTATGATCGCGTCACTGGGTCTTGATACTGTCGATATCCGCCCACAAATTAAGGTGGCTATTTTCTCTACCGGCGATGAAGTGCAGCACCCTGGAGAGGCGCAGAAGCCAAACTGTATCTACGACTCTAACCGCTACACCTTACATGCCATGCTGACCAAAGCTGGCTGCAAGGTGATCGACCTCGGCATCATCGAAGACAGTGAAGAAGCCCTTGAAGCAACCCTGACAACGGCCAGCCAGCAAGCCGATCTGATCCTGTCGTCTGGCGGTGTCTCTGTCGGGGATGCTGATTACATCAAAAACATCCTTGATAAACTGGGGCAGATTAATTTCTGGCGTATCAATATGAGACCGGGTCGCCCTCTCGCTTTCGGTCAGATTGATACAACACCTTTCTTTGGCCTTCCGGGCAACCCTGTTGCAGTGATGGTCGCCTTTATGCAGTTCGTAGAACCCGCTATCCGCAAGTTACAAGGTATGACAGACTGGCAGGCGACTTTCTATACGGCTGTTGCTGAGGAAAAACTGCGCTCCCGCCCTGGCCGTACCGAATATAGCCGAGGCATTTTCGGCATCGACGCCAATGGTCGTCTGACGGTCAGAAGTGCCGGCAAGCAAGGATCGGGTATCCTGCGTTCAATGAGCGAAGCGAATTGCCTGATTGAGATCCTGCCCGAACAGCCAGGGGTAGAAATTGGTGAAAAGGTACGAGTAATCCCGTTGGAAAATCGTATTTAGTCATTGGAAAAGTTTGAGAGGTAGTGGTTAAGTCTCTGCTCTGTATCAAGTCAGCAGCAGAGACATTCAACCTGAGAGTGCGCTGCAATTATTATGAGCACTCAGCAAACAGTGTTTAAGCCACTGTTTACTGAGTGCTTATTTTTTGCAGCTTCCGTGCTACTTTATTTTTCCTGAGCTTCTACACGTCTAGAAGATGGTTATCGTGCCCTGTAGCGAGATTTTATCCCGTACATGACCATTTGGAATTGCTCAGATAAAGTAACCTAGCCATTTGATTGTCAGTTTCTGTGAACCTGTCTGTACACCCGTCATCAAAACCCGTTCAATTCTGAACCGTTGCTTATCAGAAGGATATAAAACGACTTTATATCACTATTAGTGATAATTTGTATGTTATTGTCATTTCAGTCGTTTTAATCCATAGTACAAAATTATGTATCCGGTTGCACGAAAAAAATTATTACACGCTATACTAGCTACCATAAGTGTGACAAATACAATCAATGCTTGTGATTTGGTACAATAATCAACCAGCCGTAAGGTTAGGTTTTGGGTCACTTCTTTCTGGTATTCATTTGTAAAGGTATAGCATTTTCCACTGGCTAGACCATTTAACATGAAGATATCAGGTAGAATAGATGACAGTTTAATTAACCCACTATCAGTACGTTAGGCATGTTTCTAGATTCATATTACTTAGAAGAGAATGGTGTATTCAGCTTTACCCGTGAGCAAGCGAGTCACTTTGCAAAAAAAGTCGCGGGCGATTTCAACCCCATTCATGATGAAGACAACAAACGTTTCTGCGTTCCTGGGGATCTTCTGTTTTCTGTTGTGCTATCTCGCGCCGGCATCAGCAAAAAGATGCGATTTGAATTTGCTGGCATGATCAATGACGGTATCGGTTTGAAAGCAAAACACAGCTGCTTCAATGATTTCGCTATTGTTGATGACGCTGACAAAGAATATTTGCACGTCACTCGAGAAGGTGACATCAACACAGACAAAGCACTTATCGAGCAAGTGACCAAGAGTTATGTCCAGTTTTCGGGCATGAACTTTCCGCACATCATGGTTCCTTTGATGAAATCCAAGGACATCATGATCAACACCGTGCGTCCTTTGGTGATCTACGAAAGTATGGAGCTTAACTTTGAGCGCCTAGACCTCACCTCCCCTACGGTTGAGCTCGCCGAGTCCGAAATCTCCGTTGAAGGCAAGCGCGGTAGCGTAACGCTTAACTTCCACTTCAAGGAAAACGGTGAGGTCGTTGGTACAGGACGCAAGCGCATGCTTATGAGTGGTCTGAAGCCGTATGACCAAGCAGCTATCGACGACTTGGTTGAGCGCTTCAATGCACGTAAAGTTGAGTTCTCATCAGTTGCAGCATAAATTTGATTTACTGCTAAAGTAATGAACTTTGTAAAAAGCCGTCTTCCTGACGGCTTTTTTGTATCCCGCCATCGTAAGTCACCAGCGTATTTACCGATTGATCCCCCCCTATTCCCCTATACTTTATGTTGTCATATTTTCATGACGCAGCAATCCATGATGATGATTTCAGACTAGGTGGAGAAATAATCATGGTAAATGTATTAAGATCAGCTTTATGCGTATCAGCCCTTCTATCAGGCAGTCTGTTTGCCGTTCCAGCAATAGCCGAAGACAGCAAGATGTCAGAAGACCTGATGACTGAAAAAATTGGCCGTGCGAAGTCAGCGGCTCCTGCTTCAATCAGCGACGACGCGACTATTGTTGTTGATGGCAAGGTAGTTGTAGAAGGTTCTAATGGCTGGACATGTATGCCAGATACTTTTCCTGATGATGGTATGCCGATGTGCAACGATGCCGTTTGGATGGAAATGCTAACGGCGATGATTAACAAGAAAGACTTTACCGCAACAAAAATTGGCATTTCCTACATGTTGCAAGGTGACCGCGGAGCCGGTGTCAGCAACTCCGACCCTTATCATCCAGATCCTAAAAATGCGGACGATTACACTGAAACCGGCCCGCATCTTATGATCATCGTACCGAGAGTAATGCTAGAAGGCATCACTGATGATCCTTCCTCAGGTGGTCCATACGTAATGTGGAAAGACACGCCTTACGTACATATCATGGTGCCCGTTGCTGACAAGTAAGTAATCATCTCGACAAACACCGTAGTACAAAACCCGGTAGACACACTACCGGGTAAATCTAAAATAGGCCGACTTTGCAATGGGATGATTCTCTAAAGCATCCATGTATGCCTTACCTCTTGAAACCTCAGTTTCAATAGATAGATGGCTAATAATATAATGACTATGTTTCAAGCGTTTAATTGTTGTCATAGCTTGCTTTTTGCCGACAACCTCAGCACGTAATAGAGAACTGAGAACCATACAATTTATATCGAAAGAATATGGGTAGTGCTGGACAACAACATCAAGTGTTTTCATTTGTACTGGTTGTATCGCACAGCCCCGCTTAGACAGCTTCTTCAACCATAAATATACCCTTTGCAGCTGGCTATACGGCCTTGCCGCCCACTTGAAAAGCTCTTCATTCTTCTGTTCAACATCTAACGCATTCAATTCATTGACCAGATTAATACACAATGTCATCTCGCCAAATGTCGCCATCACCCGCAAAGAGACAAGCTGTAGATGAATACAGCACTTCCTCATACGTAATACGTCATTATGGTAAACATCTAAGGCCATCGCTCTTGCCTTAAGCACTTTCCCAACCCGGCTTATATGCAATGTATTCAATAGCTTAACCAATGCGATAAACTCTCGACGCTTATCTGTCCCTAGTCGTTTGTATATACCTCTTAAAACAGGCTCGAAGTACAACCGATATTGTTCCTTGGTTACCCGCATATCCGATGATAATAATGCTTCAGAAACATCTATCGCCAAATTGCAGTAATCTTCAAGCCTGCCTGATAAGTATTTAACTCGATTACTAACAACAGATTGAAATGACTCGATTTTTTCTTGCTTGATCAGGCAGTAGATAAGTTCGACAAAAGCTTGCTGGTTTGCTGGGTTGTTCTCAAATGCAATCAAGCGATGCTGGAAAATGGCCTCTAAGTTATTGAGCTTCTCATATTCCTCTGCCAGTCGTGTATGAACCCGAAGTGGAAGCTCATTTTTCTTTAGCAACCATTGTAATGCAGCGATACTTTTTACAGGCTCACCGCAGCAATCACTAAAACCAATAATATTAACTGGGTCAATCAATGCACGGTCGTGCTGCTGATATAGGCTCATGAATGCATTATTCATTTGCTTTTTATACAGTGACAACAGTGATAAATTCAGCAACTGTGGGTTCTTAATCTTCTGTTTATACTGACTAACGCTTAAGGCAAATTTGTCTAAATTATTACCAGAGCTATCAAATACATGTTCATAAAAATGTTTATGTTTCAGCAACCGCATGAGTAAACTTTTAAACTGCTCATAGCTAAGTTGGCCTGATACAATATGATCAGCATCTAAAGACCGAGCGCTATCGTAGTCAAGAGAAGTAGCAGACTCTGATAATATCAATAAAAACAGAGGGTAAGAGTTAAAAAATGAACGCTCTCTCTTACTTTCAATGTAAGTGCTGATTTTGCTATAGTATTGATATTCAAAATCAATAAAATGAATATCATAAATGTTTCTTGACTGGTTTAGCTTATTACAATCAACCACATCAACGTTAACAACACCTGCTTTTACAAACATTTGTTTTACTTGAAACGCTCGCTCTCTATTCTCACAGCAAACTAGCGCTGATAATTTTGACAATGGAATCATTATAAAAAGACAGTTACCGACAAAAAATATATAATAAATATAGCCAATCATTTTTATATCGCAAAAATGATAAAAATATAACTTAATTTAAAATTGTCTATTTATTTTAATATTAATAGCTTAGCAATACAACAGGACAATAAAATGACACTCCTACAAGATCACGACAATATATTGTCGCAACTAAAAAATTAAATAACCGCCTTTAATTTCCCTTTACCTGCAACACTTACCAATCTATTGCTCTTGGATAATGATACTGTCAGAATAACTTACTGAGGGGCATATTCTTTTAGTCTTGCTTGTGGTTGCCCCCAAAGGATGAATAGGGCCAGAAGGATGGATAGGGTCAGAACGTGAATTTACGTCAGATAGAGGTATTTTACGCTGTCATGAAAACAGGCAGTGTTTCCGGTGCAGCTAAATTACTGCACGTTTCGCAGCCAAACGTCACCCGTATCCTAGCCCATACTGAACTTCAGCTTGGCTTTTCCCTTTTTCATCGCCACAAAGGCCGGCTCATCGCCTCACAACAGGCTGAAGCACTTTTACCTGAAGCTGAAAAACTCTATCGCCAAGTAGGAAATTTACAATCCCTAACCAGTAAATTACAAAAGGGACATTCGCATCTTCGTATCGGGGCGCCGCCTATCCTCTCGGCCAGTATCATCCCTCCAGTTTTGGCTAAGCTCTGTCAATCCGCTCAAGTATCGGCCGAAATCTCGACTGGAAATCAAAATGAGCTCTGTGATGCTTTACTGAATAACCAGCTTGATTTCGCAATTAGCTTTGCCCATATGGCTCCACCTAGAATAACCAGCCAAAAGCTAGAAAAAGCAGCAATGGTCGCCTTGCTGGCAAAAGCTGATATATGGCCTTCGAACGCAATAACAATACCTGAGCTGCTTGATGCCGCTCCTGTTATCGGCTTGGATGCACGCGATCCGCTGGGACTTGCCGTTAAGCACGCCATCCTAAAGCACCAACCTGATTACCATTTTCAATTATCAGTAAGATCGTATTCTACTGCTGCGGAGTTGGTCATTCAGGGCATGGGAGCCACCATTGTTGACCCTTGGACAGCAATAAATTACCAAGAGAAAGTCAGGGTTGTTTCATTGTCAGAGCATATCCCTGTGAGTATCAGTTTACTTTTTGCCGACCATTCCCCTTTATCTTCAACTGCTAATCAGTTTGTTGAGCTTCTTTGCCAGTACTTATTAGAGAATCCTGCGCAAAGATAAGACACTGTCCCGTCGCAAACCTGAATAAGCTATTCATTACTCTTAATGATTAGAGCAAGGCTTAGTCACGCTTTTAGTTTGTAGCTTTAAGGTAGGTTGGCGAAATGATCAGTGTTAAGCAGCAACTGTTACAACCGTTCTCATTGTCTTTAGCCCTATTTAGCTTCGCCTTTCTTCAAGGCTGTGAAGACAAACAAGCTACAGCCCCGCAAGGGCCACAATATGACATTGGCTATGTAACCATCGCAACCAAGTCAGTAGAACTTCGCGATGAAATGCCAGGGCGAACGGTCGCCTCCTATGAAGCTGAAGTCCGGCCGCAAGTCGGTGGGATCATCCTCAGGCAACTGTTTGAGGAAGGGACGATGGTGACTAAAGGCCAACCATTATACCAAATAGACCCAGCGCCATTTCAGCTCTCGCTAGACCAAGCCCGTTCTGATCTCAGCAAGGCTACGGCTAATCTGGCGACAGCAAGAAACCGAGCAGATAGATATCGCCGCCTTGTAAGGGAAAAAGCCGTATCACGGCAGGATTATGATGATGCTGTCGCCACATATCAAGAAGCACAGTCAAACGTGGCTAGTGCCAAAGCCAGTGTCGAAAATGCCAAAATCAACCTCAACTACACCAAAGTCATTGCCCCTATCGATGGCAGAGCCGGGCGGTCTTCTGTTACCGCCGGGGCCTTGGTGACAGCCAATCAATCCGCTCCTTTGGTTACAGTGCAAACCTACAATCCAATGCATGTCGACCTCACCGCTTCGAGTACGGAGTTACTGCAATTCAGGCGAGAGCTGGCTCAAGGCACTTTCAAACGCAATGAAGCAGAGTTAAGTGATATTCAGTTGTCTCTCGAAGATGGCACCACTTATGACCAGCCGGGCACCATCCTCTTTTCTGACATCAACATTGATGAAACAACGGGATCTTTTGTCTTGCGGGTGTCTTTTCCAAACCCACAGCAAATTCTACTACCCGGCATGTTTGTCAGGGCATCTCTACCAAGAGGGGTTGTCGATAAGGCGATCTTAATTCCAGCCAAAGCCTTAACCCGCACCCCCAAAGGAGACGCCCAGGTGAGCGTCATCGGACAAGACAACAAAGTCGAAGTGAAAACCGTACTAACCGACAGGCTGGTGAATAATCAATGGCTGATCACCAAAGGGTTGAACGTCGGAGATAAAGTCATTGTCGATGGCTTGCAGTTTGTCCGCTCTGGTGCACCTGTCAGCAAGTCCCATGAAGTCAGCAGCACAACGACTAACAATCCTTCGAAGTAAATAGGACGGGTTCATGGCTCATTTCTTTATACAGCGACCTGTTTTTGCATGGGTGCTTGCTATTTTGGTGATGTTGGCAGGGGTCATTTCCATCATCTTACTGCCCATAGCCCAATACCCGACTATTGCACCGCCGGCAATTCAGATTTCTGCCACCTACCCTGGCGCTTCAGCGAAAACAGCTGAAGACTCTGTAACCCAAGTTATCGAACAGCAAATGAACGGTCTTGATAACCTGCTTTACATGTCCTCCACCTCGGACTCTTTCGGTAATATCACCACGACCCTTACCTTTGCAGCAGGTACCGACCCAGATATTGCCCAGGTGCAGGTTCAAAACAAACTCTCTGTTGCGACCCCTTTATTACCGCTTGAAGTGCAAAACCAAGGGGTAAAAGTAGAGAAAGCCAGTAACTCTATTCTTATGGTCATTGGCTTTGTCTCTGATGATCCATCCTTAACCAACGAAGATATATCTGACTACATTTCCAGTAATGTGCTAGACCCCCTAAGCCGGGTCGACGGTGTAGGTCAGACTCAGTTGTTCGGGGCGGAATATGCCATGCGGATATGGCTGAACCCTTACCAACTGGAAAATTATGACTTGATGCCCTCGGATGTGGTGGCGGCGATACAGGAGCAAAACGCTCAGGTCTCTGCTGGCCAACTCGGTTCAGCCCCTGCCGTTCCCGGCCAACAGTTAAACGCCACCATTACCGCCCAATCACGATTACAAACTGTTGAGCAATTCAAAAAGATCCTGCTCAAAGTTAACCCTGATGGTTCTCAAGTATTGATGGAAGATGTGGCTAGGGTGCAATTAGGTTCGGCATCTTACCAAACGGTGTCGAATTACAACAAGCAGCCGGCTACTGGGATATCCATTGCATTGGCAACCGGTAAAAATGCACTTGAAACCGCCAATGCCGTTAGGGCCAAACTTGGTGAGCTCACCCCTTTCTTTCCCGAGGGTATCAAGGTTGTTTACCCCTATGACACCACCCCATTCATTGAAATTTCTATAGAGGAAGTGGTTAAGACCCTTCTGGAAGCCATCTTCTTGGTGTTCTTGGTAATGCTGTTGTTCTTGCAGAGCTTCAGGGCAACATTGATCCCGACGATCGCGGTACCGGTCGTGGTTCTCGGCACCTTTGCCGTGCTGCTCGCCCTTGGGTATTCCATCAATACCCTGACAATGTTTGCACTCGTGCTAGCTATCGGCCTACTGGTTGATGATGCCATCGTGGTGGTGGAAAACGTTGAGCGGATCATGGAGGAGGAAGGGCTGGAGCCTAGGGAAGCGACCGAAAAGTCGATGACTGAAATCACCAGCGCCCTGGTGGGTATTGGTATGGTACTGTGCGCGGTATTTATCCCGATGGCTTTTTTCGCTGGCTCTACCGGTGCAATCTATCGCCAATTTTCAATTACTATCGTCACCGCAGTTGCGCTTTCAGTGATGGTAGCCATCATCCTGACGCCAACCTTGTGTATCAGCCTGCTCAAAACCACCGACGGACATAAAACAACAGGTTTTGCAGGCTGGTTCAACCGTAATTTTAATAAAGCTACTGAGAAATATACCTCAGCGGTCACCTTCATTACCCATCGAAGTGTCCGTTTCTTGCTCATTTATTTAGGCATCGGCGCCATCATGGCCTTATTGTTCCTGCGCCTACCAAGCGGTTTTCTGCCAGATGAAGACCAGGGTATTATGATGAGCATGGTGCAGTTACCCAGTGGCTCAACCCAAGAGCAGACATTAGAGATTCTCGATAAAGTTGAAGATCATTTTTTGGTGACTGAAAAGAAAAACGTGAAGTCTGTTTTCTCTGTCTCTGGGTTCAGCTTTGCGGGCTCTGGTGCCAATACCGGTATGATGTTCATTGCCCTGAATGATTGGGATGAACGAACTGCTGACAGTGACAAGGTCAATGCCATTGTCAGGCGGGCAATGATGGCCTTTACCGAGATCCCCCAAGCACTGATCTTTGCTTTTGCGCCACCTGCAATTATGGAGCTGGGTAATGCCACTGGCTTTGATATGTTCCTGCAAGACCGCTCGGGACTCGGCCACGAGAAAATGACCGAAGCGCGAAACCAGCTCTTGGGCATGGCCGCTCAGAACCCTAACCTTATCCAAGTACGCCCTAACGGGCTGGATGACACACCGCAATACCATATCCAAATCGATCAGCTCAAAGCCCGGGCTCTGGGGGTGTCAATCAATGACATCAATAGCACCTTGGGTACAGCGCTAGGTAGTAACTATGTGAACGACTTTGTTGACCGAGGCAGGATCAAACAGGTGTACGTGCAAGCCGACATGCCCTATCGCATGAATCCGGCAGATATTATGGAATGGAAAGTCCGTAATCAATCCGGCGAAATGGTGGCTATGCGGGTGTTCAGTGAAGGGGAATGGACTTATGGCTCCCCTCGGCTAGAGCGTTATAACGGTACGTCTGCGATGGAAATACTGGGCGAACCCGCTCCTGGCGTCAGTACCGGTGAGGCCATGCTGGAAATGGAGCAAATCGTCAGCCAATTGCCTAAAGGCGTCGGTCTTGAATGGACGGGCATGTCCTATCAGGAGCGTATCTCTAGTGGTCAGGCACCTATGCTATACGCCTTGTCGATCCTTATTGTATTCCTGTGTCTTGCTGCACTTTATGAGAGCTGGGCGGTACCCTTCTCGGTCATCCTCATCATACCGCTAGCCATATTGGGCGCGGTGACTGCCACCTTGGTATTCGGACTCGATAATGATGTCTATTTCCAGGTCGGGTTGCTAACGACCATTGGGCTCGGCTCGAAAAACGCCATCATGATTGTCGAGTTCGCCAAGTCATACCATGACTCCGGTGAAGATATGTTCAAAGCGGCTATTCACGCTGCCAAAATCCGCCTTCGCCCTATATTGATGACATCGCTCGCCTTTGGTATGGGGGTTGTACCATTAGCAATATCCAGCGGTGCTGGCTCAGGTGCACAAAACGCGGTTGGTACCGGCGTGGTAGGTGGCGTTCTCACCGCTACCTTCCTAGGTATCTTCTTCGTGCCTTTGTTCTTCGTCGTTGTCACACGGGTGTTCTACGGACCTGATAAAGAGCCTGCTACCGCAGAGGAGACCAAGAATGACTAAATCAACGTCGCTGGCCTTCTGTGTCTATGCCGCCATCAACCTAGCTGGTTGCACTAACTTTATTCCGAGCTACCAACAGCCTGCCGCCCCGATTGATACGACATGGCCGGTGGATGAAAGTGCCAACAACTTCTCCATTTATACCGGGAGTAATGTACCCGGTGTATCCAATACCCAGACGGCGAGCCTTGAACCATCAATCAGCCGGGTTTCTCCCTATGAAGATTGGCGGGCGTTTATCCAAAGCGACAAACTCACACAGGTCATTGAGCTCGCGCTTCGCAACAACCGGGATGTTCGGATTGCTATACTGAATATCCAACGCGCCGAAGCCCAATACGGTATTCAGCGTGCAAACCGGTTACCTAATATCGATCTCGGCGTCACAGGTGCAAACCAGCGGCTGTCTGAAAACATCAATAACGGTAACTCAACCATTAGCCGCCAATATAGCGTCGATTTGGGTGTGAGCAATTATGAAATTGACTTTTGGGGACGTATTCAGAGTCTAGAGCAGCAAGCACTCGAGCAGTATCTGTCTACGATTGAAGCGAGGAAGAACACCCAACTTAGTTTGATAAGCAGTGTGGTTGAGTCCTACTTAACCTTGATTGCTGATCAGCGCTTGTTACGTTTAGCCGAAGATACTTTGCGGGTTCAACAAGACTCCCTGACGCTGACTGAAAAGAGCTTTAATAGCGGTGTTGCAACCGGCCTTGATGTATCGCAGGCGAAAACCACTGTAGCCACGGCACTTAAAGATGTTGCCCTGTTCACCAGCCAAGTGGATGTCGACATCAACGCACTGAACACATTAGTCGGTACACGGGTGCCAATTCACCTACTCCCTCAGTTAGCCGATAACATCGGTTTTGCGCCAGTCCATGTCGGTGTGCCTTCTGACGTACTGCTTCGCCGTCCTGATATTTTGTCTGCCGAATACCAGCTTCGTGCAGCCAACGCCAATATCGGTGCAGCAAGAGCGGCATATTTCCCAACAATTTCACTCACGGCAACAGGCGGGTTACTCAGCGCATCGGCAGATGATCTTTTCTCTGGTGACAGCCGAAGCTGGGTATTCACGCCAAATCTAGTGCTACCGATTTTTAACTGGGGCGAACTAGACAGCCAATTGGATGTTTCCATAGCTGATCAGCAAATTGCGCTAAACCAATATGAGCTGGCTATACAAACTGCATTTCGAGAAGTTGCCGACGCGCTTGCGAACCAAGCGACCTTGAAAGACCAGGTCTCAGCACAGCAAATGCTGGTCGATGCAACTGGGGAAAGCTTCCGTTTATCCAACCTGCGCTTTGACGAAGGGGTTGATGATTACTTTACGGTATTGGACTCCCAACGCGAGTTTTATACCGCCCAGCAAGAGCTTATCAATACCAAGCTCTCTGAGGAACTTAACTTAATTACCCTATACAAGGTACTCGGTGGTGGCTGGGTAGAAACAGATGTACCAATGCCAGATTCCTTGCCGGCAACGGATGCCCTGTATAACCAGCAAAACAGTCAATAGCATTGGACTTTTTGGAGTATACGCACCTTTTCCAAACGGCTTGCGCAAAAGTAAGGCCGTTATATGGAAAATACCGCCAGACGAATATCCCGATTACCAGCACCAAAATGCCATTTATCAATCATTTCTACCGCTGATCACTTTAACTGCACCTCTTGTAATTAAATTACACAGCACCCATTCACGCATGCGAATAAACACTTGAAAAGTGACGTAAGTCACACTAACATTCTTCTTGCGGCAGTAAACAAGCCACTAAACGGTAAGTTAATTACATAAACATTACAGAGGTGACTCATGAACTACGATTCTCTTATGGCAATGCACTACATCGTTTCTAAGCGTGTTAAATCTCAAACCAAACAAAAGAAACGTAAGTAACAACCTTATCGTTCAATGCCAATTGAACGGTTAGAACGCAGCAACACCCAAGAACTGATGACGAGTAAGCCCTCCTTAAGGAGGCATAGATTACATTCCCTTTGAAAACTCGTCATTGAGATACTATGCTACAAGTCTTCACCACCATCTCGGTAATTACTGAGGAAAGCTTGGAACGATTCATTTTGCATTAACTGCTGATACCCCTCCTCGACTAAAGCGTCCACTTGCTCAGCATCTAAGCTCAAATCTGTGGGTATCTGGTTAAGAAAATGCTTTTGCTTTATATCTGTCACATCTTCCAGGTTAATATCAACGAAGTAAGTCGACATCTGTACATCTTCGGTAGAAAGAATTGAAGCCCAACGATCCATGGTTCTAGCAAACAAACTTTTTGATGCATCATTAAAGCGATGTAACTGAATGTCTGTCATTGCCGACAAGGTCTCTTTGATGGTCGGTTCTTTGGTTGATCGCTCCATCTCAAAATCAGGCGATGTAGAGGCATCGACCACAATCATCACGAAATGTGGCAAAGGCTTTGCGCCAATCCGCTTGAAAAAGGCTTCACCGCCACCAGAGCTTTCAATGACATCATAAAATGACAGCAGTCCAAGGTTGTCAGTAATGCCACCATCAACCAGATGAATAAACGTCCTGTCGTATTTATCTTGGTAACTCTTGAGTCCTTCAACTGTATGGCGAGTATGCGCCTTTCTCTCACCATCCGATGATAATTCTATCAACTGGCTTTGCTCACACCCCTCATGGTTTCTCAGTACCACGGGGTTAAATACCAAGGGGACAGCAGAAGAAGCTGTTACGGCATTGGCGACGGGATAAGTGGATAAATCTGAACACAGTAGGTCAAAGTACTCTTGAAGGAAGGAAAAACGTATCCCGCCTCCTAAGTCTGAGGCATTCACCACCACGATGGGTTTATCTGGCCGATTCATATCGGCAAAAGTTGCACCGTAGAAAAGGTTGGCCTGGTAGTAATCAATGGTTCGCTGGGTTCTCCCCCCTGTCGTGAACCACGTTCTCGGACTTATAACCCGTGAAAACAGATCATCACTAATGCTGTGATAAAGGAAGTCTTCTTCAAAATCCGTAAACAGCTTGTCGCCATACAGGCCATAATACGCGGCGGTAAAACTTCCCCCAGATACCGAGCTAATAAAATCAACTTCTTTGAGTATTGTCTGATTGGGCTGCTCGAGTTTCAATGCGGTATCTCTTAGCGCTTTCATCACACCATACGATAATGCAGCAGCCCGCGTTCCCCCCCCTGACATGGCAATAGCTACGGTAATTTCTCCCTTGTTTACCCGGTTTGCCGCAGTGGTGAGTGAATAGGTGTTCTCAGTATTTAAAGACGGCTTAGGCTCATTGACGACGTTGCCATATGTTGTGCAACCGAAAGACGTTACTCCAAGCAACAAGCCAATTGCTTTCTTTGCTAATTGCATTACCCACTACCTATCCCGTTCACTTTGTCTTATACATTAGTTGAGGCTAGGCAATTGAGGTGTAGCAACTAAGCGACTATAACCTGAAGTTATACCCTTGAAACATTTAAGTATTCGAGCTTGGGCCTATGCTGATTTAAGGTGTCATTACGATAGCAAATACCAAGGATGAACCATGCAAATTCCACAACCTTACCTCTTGTTCCTCGGCGATGTCATAGATCCCCTCTCAGCCAAAACAGCAAGGGGGATTCTGCAATGGCGACCGGAGATCTGTGTCGGCCAACTTCGACTCACGCCGGATACTGTCAGTCTTGATTTGTCAGATCTTTGTTTAGAAGATGCCTATGCCAAAGGCGCTAGAACCTTGGTTTTGGGGACAGCAAATTCAGGTGGCTATATTCCTCCAAGCTGGCTGGCAACCCTTGAGCGCGCACTAGACATCGGTTTTAACTTGGCGTCGGGAATGCACCAGCGTTTGGGTGATAACCCGACACTAGCGCAAAAAGCCAGAGCGAATAACTGTAAGCTTTTCGATGTCCGCCACTTCGAAGGCGACTTGGACGTCGGCAGCGGTAAGCCTCGTAACGGCAAAAGGCTACTAACCGTAGGAACGGATTGCTCGGTTGGGAAAATGTATACCTCCCTTGCCCTCGAAAAAGAGATGAACAGCCAGGGGCTGAACACCCAGTTTTGCGCGACGGGTCAGACCGGGATATTTATCGCGGGCAAGGGTATTGCAGTTGATGCAGTCGTCGCTGATTTCATTTCAGGTGCCACAGAAGCGATAAGCCCTGCCTTTGATGACCATGATTGGGATGTCATTGAAGGACAAGGTTCGCTGCTGAATCCTTCTTTTGCCGGTGTCAGCCTCGGGCTTTTACACGGTGCCCAGCCCGATGCCATGGTGCTGTGCCATGAAGTAGGTCGCCAACACATACGTCACCTCCCCCACATGCCAATGCCTGGTTTGGCGCCCGTGATGGAAGCTAACCTGGCGGCTGCACGCCTGACCAACCCGGACGCTAAATTTGTCGGGATCTGCCTCAACACATCTTCGCTTGATATTGATGAAGCCCGCGCATACTGCCAGCAGCTGGCCAGCCAATTCCAACTGCCCGTCACCGACCCGGTTAGGTTTGGTGTGTCTGCCATTGCTGAACAACTTCATCAGTTTTAAGGAGCGTCCATGGAAATCAATGCCCGTCATGAACGTTTTGAGCTTGCAAGGACGTTTGTGATCTCCCGAGGCAGCCGTACCCACCAAGACGTTGTGGTTGCAACGGTCCTACTGGGTGATCGCAACGCAAGTGCGGAATGTACACCGTATGCCTACTATGGCGAGACCGTCGAGAGTGTCATCAAACAAATAGAAGGTTTCAACACCTTGCTTGCTCAACACCCTACTCTTTCGGCAAAATCCGTACAACAAGAACTGGTGCCACTGTTGCCTGCCGGAGCGGCTAGGAATGCTATCGACTGCGCACTCTGGCGGCTTAATGCAGAGACAGACTTCCCTGCACCGCTGTTTGATATCAAGCAACAGATCATCACTGCTATGACGGTGTCAATCGACACGCCGCAACACATGGCTCAGCAAGCGAAGGAGCTCTGTGGCTTGGGGGCGAAATTACTCAAGGTGAAGCTGGATGACCAACAAATTGTCGAACGGGTTGCAGCTGTAAGAAAAGCCGCGCCAGATTGCGAAATTATCTTGGATGCCAACGAGGCGTGGGAGCAGCAAGCATTAGTCGATTTGTTCGCCTCACTGACTGAATACAACATACGGATGATTGAGCAGCCAGTGCCAGCAGGGAAAGATCAATTATTGAAAGGCATCCCGCATCCTATCCCTTTGTGTGCCGATGAAAGCTGCCATACCAGTGATGACTTGGCTAAGTTGGAGGGATGCTATGAGATGGTCAATATCAAGCTGGATAAGACTGGCGGCTTATCCGAAGCGATAAAACTCGCGCGGCAAGCGAGAGTGCTAGGGCTGGAAATCATGGTCGGTTGCATGGTTGGCACCTCGCTTGCTATGGAGGCTGCCCTCCCTGTTGCCAGCCAAGCGGAGATCGTCGATTTGGACGGCCCTGTGCTATTAAAACATGACCGTGAGAATGGTTTGCTTTATGAAAACGGTAAGCTTATTACCGATAGCGTTGCCCCGCTGTAAAAAAAGCGCAAGCCACATTAATGGCTTGCGCTTTCATTCATCAAGAAAGTCGTTTACGACTGACTGGCTACTTCTGCTTGTTCCCAGTGTTGCTGAGCTTCTGCTTCAGCCTTCTTACCTTGCATTCGCAATACGGCAATTGGGCCAGTAACCAAAGTTGCGGCAAGCAAAATAGATACAGGAACCGCAGTGATGACAATGAACGATTGAAGTGCGTTCAAACCACCGTCACCAGCAAGTAGAAGCACACCAGCAATTACGCCCATAGCCAAAGCCCAGAACAGGCGCTGTGATTTCGATGGCTGATTGTCGCCAGAAACCACAAGGGCAATTGAGTAAGCCATAGAGTCGCCCGTTGTCACGACAAATGTTGTCGTCAACACCAAGAATGCAGGGATCAGCAACTCGTTGAACGGTAGTTGTGCCAGAGATGCTAGCAAAACGGCTGGCAGACCAGAGTCAGCAAGCGGACCTGAAATGCTTCCCGGAACCTGAAGCTCGAAGAAGATCCCTGTACCACCCAATACCGTAAACCAGAAATTGGTTACGATCGGCGCGGCTACTGCGATGGTTAGGATTAATTCGCGGATGCTACGACCTTCAGAAATACGGGCAATAAAAATAGCCATCATAGGTGCAAAGCCGATAAACCAGCCCCAGAAGAACCATGTCCACCACTGGCTCCAAGCAGGACTATCTGCATTCACACTCATTTCAGGCAAGTGCTGAATGTATGAAGCGAAGGCTAGACCAAAGTGCTCAAAGATAAATTGAGTCGGGCCAAATACCAACATAACCATCAACAGAGCAAAAGCACCGACAATGTTGAAACGGCTCAGCCATTGAAGGCCTTTATCCATACCTGTAAAGGCAGATAGCGAGTAGATTGCAACAACAACGGCCAAAATCACCATTTGACCAGAGGCGTTATTCTCAATACCAGCAACCACTTCAAGGCTGTAACCTAGCTGTGATGCCAGGAACCCGATTGGGCCGATTGTACCTGCCGCTACCGCAATGATTGAGCATGAATCAATCACCGAACCAAACCAATGGTTTTCCAGCTTATTACCCACAAGAGGATAAAGCAGTGCGCGAGGACGAAGTTTTACCCCACCTTGATGGTGTGCGTACATCAGGACAATCGTTGCAAGCGTACCAAGAGCCGCCCACGCCAAGAAGCCCCAGTGCATGAAACTTTGGCTCAGTGCCGGCACTACTGCAGACGCAGTTTGTGCTTCAACACCATCAAAGCTTGGAGGCATTGTCATGAAGTGATAGATAGGCTCTGCTGCTGACCAGAACACACCGCCACCAGCAAGCAGTGTACACATAATCATCGCTAGCCAGCGGAATGTGCCAATGGTCGGTTTGCTGTTCACAGCGCCCAGACGCTGCTTGCCATAAGGGCTTACCGCAATGATTAGGGCAATAATAAGGTTTAGCACCATTAGCCACTGCCAGAATTGGCCAAACGCTGCTGTGGAATATGCAAACGCGGTATTGATAACCTGACTGATAAATGTCAAATCATAAAGGGAGAAGAGGAGGAACAGTCCTAGAAAACCAATCGTTAGAACTGAAACTGTTTTGTCGCTACCTTTTAGGGTATTGCTTAGCATAATAATCTCACGGTGTGTGTGAGGGGCGGCACTTTAACAGCACATTACCCGCCACACCAGTGAAATATTTCTTTATATTTTATAATGACAACTCAAACACATAGCATCACTGAAAGACAGCCTAGCAAAATAGTCAACTATTAGAGGTAGTTATAAGTTTTCCTACCCACTCCGGGGTAAATGCTTTGAACACGAAATATTTTTTGTGACCCAGTTCAAAATCGCATCAACCCCGAAGTATCAAAATGCCCACAATACTCACCTCATTTCACTTGATTAACCAAATGCTCTGCCAGCAGGTGGCTATGTAAGTTGCGCTGAGTGATAGTAAGTGATTGTTTGCCAGAGCTAACTACCTCTAGCCAGTGCTCTGCCATGGCATGGAAGCCTTTGGTAGCCAGCATTGGTGTCCAGTCGGCAAGCTTAAGTCGTTCTTCTTTATTACCCTGCCAGCAACTCCCTTCAGTGAAAGAGTCAAACCGGTAACTGGCATTTTGATAATTGGCCGATACCGTTTCCATCGTTACACCATGCTGGCGGTTCATTGATGCATGGAAAAGGGTTCCGCCCTGCTGCCATTGCACGTCCAACCGTCCCAATAACTTTTGCCCGCCTCTTTGCACAAACTGACTAGTCACAAAAATATCTTCAGGTGCAACAGTGCCATTGAGGTTAATGCTATCTAGCGGATGAATAAAATCATCAAAGATAAAAGTACGTGCCTCGCCCGGCAGATCATGCCGGTGCTTTTCCCAGCGTAATGACAATAATGGTGTTGTCATCTGGGTATCATTCTCAACACCAGGCAAGAATTGTTGATAGAGAGGGATATAACGACGATTAAAACCCATAAATAAAGGAACTTGATGACTTTCCGCCAAATTATGCAGCCTTTCGCATTGGTCATAACTATCTGCTAGCGGCTTATCGACAAAAACAGGTAGGCCAAGTCTTAGGAAAAATTCAGCCAACATTGGATGTGAAGACGTCACGCTGTGGATCATAACTGCATCAATCCCAGCTTTTGCGAGTTCACGATAATCCGTATAGCTTTCTTTTACATGGTACTTCATCGCGAGTTGTTGCAGGCGCTCGGGGTTACGGGTACAAAACACCCACTCTACGTTTTCCATTTGGGTCAGCACTGGCAAGTGGGCTTTAACGGCAATATCACCTAACCCAATCAAGGCAATCTTCATCTTCTTCCTTACTAAACTTAAGCTAACGGTTTATGACACTTATTTTACTTTTTCGCGGGTAAACTCTGATAGAATCCCGTCTCCATTTTATGAAGTGTATTGATTATGTCTCTCCGCCCATTCATCCAACAAAAAATACCCGGCCTTATCGCACTCTTGTTAATGACAACCGTATTATCTGCGGTATTGGTCTTTTATTCTCAAGCCGACTTGAATGGTTCTGTTTCTGATACCAGCGGAATGCTCTTTTCGCTATTAACACATTCCGCAGGTAATCCAGGCTTCCTGGTATCCGTCGCCGTATTTATGCTCATTCCAATCGTGTTAAGGTTACCACGTAAGTCTCTGATCAAACTAGGCATCCAATTTACGCTGCTGCTTGCTTTGAGTTTTGTGGCAAAAACGGTCATGAAGCACATCACAGAAGTTCCTCGCCCTTATACGCATGAGCTGCAAGCGCTTCATATTGTCGACACGCCTCAAGCGTTCTATGCCCTAAGCCAGGAAAAGAAAGACGAAGCCGTACAGGAAGCCAGCAAAAGTGTCAGCCACTGGCGAATTAGTCATTGGCAAGGGGAAACCAACTATTCGCTGCCATCTGGCCATACCATCTTTACTGCAGTGTGTGTTGCATTCTGGGGTGGTTTTTTCTTAAGACGCCGTCAGATTGTACCTGCGAGCATCATTATTCTATGGGCTATTGGCGTAGGTGTAAGCCGTATCTGGCTGGGTATGCATTGGCCAACTGATCTGCTCGCATCTATTTTCGGTGCCGGTTGTTTGTACCTCTGTATTCCGGAATGGGGACTGTCGCCGGAAAAGCAGAGTAAACTGACTGAGCAAGGGGCTAAGCAGGCAGTGTAATACCCGCTTAGCAGCTAAGTCTGCCAACCTCCGATAATATCCGCTGGTCAAGGTTTAAACTCCCCCTGGTCTTGATCGGCGAACTAATGCTTTTACCACAAGACTTTACCTAAATAACTCAACTGGCAAATCACCTCACTTTTTCACAAAACCACCCTATCCCCATGCTTATAATTACGGTAATTTGATTCGAGCAACTATTTGGGGTTTTGGGTTTTGGGTTTTGGGTTTTGGGTTATTAGCATAAGGGATATCATGCTAGAGCAAATTGTAGGGATACTGTTTCCCGTCTTCACATTGGTCGTCATTGGGTTTGCCGTTGGGCGCTGGTTGAAGCCAGATTTCCGCCCTATCAACCGAATCAACATGGATGCATTCACACCCGCCTTGGTGTTCTCGTCATTAGTTGCGATGCCACTTGATGTCGAACAGCTTCCCTTACTTTATGCCTCTCTGATTGCTGTCCTTATCCCCGGTATCCTGATGATACCTATATGCCGCTTTGGCGAACTCAATTACAAAGCATGGGCTCCCCCACAGATGTTCCGCAATAGTGGTAACCTCGCGATCCCGCTATTTACCTACGCATTTGGTGATTCAGCTCTTGCCCCAGCCGTATTGTTATTTGTGGTATCGGCCTGCGTTCACAGCAGCCTAGGCTTGGCGATGCTTAGCAGTGGAAACCCTTTCAAGCAAATGATTAAAATGCCTATCTTCATGGCAACCTGTGCAGCCCTGCTTGTCAATATAAGTGGCATTGGCGTTTGGAAACCACTGTATGACGCGACAGCGTTATTGGGACAGGCAGCCGTGCCTGTAATGTTGCTGTCATTGGGTTCGCAGATGTGTAATTTACGCCTGGAAGGATTAAAAATCGGGCTGATTTGTACCTGCCAGTCACTGGCCACAGGGGCTATAGCATTCTCACTGATCTACTTTTTTGTCCCGCTCCCCACTCTAGAGCTACAGATGATGGTGCTATTTACCATGTTACCACCGGCGGTAATGAACTACCTCTATGCCGAGCGTTTTGTCATAGAGCCTAACAATGTCGCCTCGATGGTGCTATTCGGTAACTTTTTCAGTATTTTCGCCTTGCCACTCTTATTGATGTTTTCCTTATCTTTGGCTTAAACAAAAACACCTCTGCAAATAGTTCAGTTTGATTAACTATCTGCAGAGGTGTCAGAGACGCAGTGCATCCAAAAATGTGCTTTAAACGGGCTTAATGCACTTCTACGCTATGCACGTATTCGACAACCAGCTTATTGCCTTCATAACGTACATTTCTGATGTCACCATCAACAATGAAGGTATTAGTCAGGGTTACAGAGTTAGGCATGTCGCCACCCATTTGGTTGCGTAGCGACGGTAATGTCAGCATAGGGTCTACGCCAATATAGCTACAGAACTGAGTGACAAAACGGTGTTCCAAAGGAACACTGCCACGAAGAATGTCAGAAAAGACCAGCTGACTCACCCCTAGGCGCTTAGCCATTTCGATCTGGGTTACTCGCATCTTTGCCTTGTAGCTCATCCAAGTATCATGAAGAACCTGACGGTCTTGTTCTGTATATTGCATCTTAGTTTCCTTGCGCCCTGTGCCTAGCGCATTTGTATTTTTTCGTTGTACTTATTTAAGCTGATCCTTAAATCTGTTTTGTCAGAGAAAAGTAAGGCTTCAAGGCTTTCAAAGCCACGTCACATAAGGGCGAGCCCATTCTCATTAAAAACAAATGGGCATTCATAGACTTGTCATTTTTTGTCCAAACAGCGCATTGTCTTGCTCTTGAGATTGTTCAATTTCAAAAATGATGGATATAATGTGCTTATCCGCCAAATTAAGGTTCGTTATGCGCTTACAGAAGATGATTGCCAAACTTGTCATCTTTATGATGCTGTTTGTTTCAGTAGCATCAAGCGCATTTGCCCCTCATGCCAGCCCAACACATTACGATGATTGCGGCTCCTTTGCGGTAATGTCCCACTGTTGTAGCCCTAACTCGATAATGGTAACTGCCGTTTCTGATAACGGTGACACTTGCCAATTAGTGAAAACAACATCATCGGAAAACTGCTGTAAAGACAACCAATGTCATTCCGGGCAGATCCCAATCGCGATTCTTGCTGATGAGCTTATCGTTGCCCCTTTGGCAGGTGAGCCCAAATATAAAGAAATTGAAGGTAGCCACCGCCTGGTAAACCGAGTGATCTTCCGTCCTCCTGTCATTGCTTAATTTGGCCTTTAAAAAGGCTAAACACTAAACGTGCTTCCATTTCAACAGCACCTTAACGTTTCACACTAAGCAAAATAATTTATTTAAAATTAATACGTTACTGACAGGAATTATCATGAAAATGTCTTCAAAAGCTCTAATCGCAACAACATTGATCGCAACAAGCTCTTTTTCATTTGCCCAAGTTCTAAAAGGAACCAACTACCAATCTCCCTACTGTGGCTGCTGTAAAGAGTGGGTGAAGCATATGGAAGATAACGGTTTCGAGCTAGACGTCGTTTACCAAGAGAACATGACTCCAACCAAAATCGATCTGGGCATTCGCCCTGAATATGCGTCATGCCATACCGCTGAAATTGAAGGCTATAGCTTTGAGGGGCATGTGCCAGCTGAAGATATCCTTCGTTTTATCGAGTCTAAACCTAAGCGCATGGTTGGCCTAGCCGTTCCTGGTATGCCGATGGGTTCACCAGGCATGGAATACAACGACCAAAAAGACCCTTACGAAGTACTCGCGTTCGATGAGAATGGACGAACTATGGTATGGTCTCGCCATAACCAGTAATTCAGGCATACTGACAATAAAGGCGCCAATGGCGCCTTTTTTTGTAATTCAAACGGCTTATTCTACTTATAGCTTTTCGAACCACTGTCGGTTCGGATCCTGGTGCTCAGCCCACTCTGGCTCAAGCTCGCGGTGCTCAAGATAAATCTGCATCGCAGTAAAGTAGGTAAAAGCGGTTAACTCAGAATCAGCACCAAAATGCTCGAAAAAAGCGTCTTCTTGCTGGGCAAGTTGATTGAGCGTGGTAATACCCTGCTTCAAAATCCACTGCGTCGCATGCGGCGGGATCATAGTGCGGTGTAAGATAAGCTCCGCGATGTCTCCAACATTAACGTCAATACCCTTAACTTGTTTCGTTTCAGGTACAGCCAATGCCGCTTCTTCAGCTTGCAGGGCTTTGAGGCTATCAATGCTCGCTGTGCGCTCAGCTGCGGAATAACCATAGGTTGTTTTGGCAAAGCGAATGGCATAAGACAGGCGATCCCGCCCCACTACCTCAACAACTTCCTCGAGGTATTCTTGTGGGATATTGTAAGACTTTGCTAGTTGTTCTATCGCGTGAGTCAAACTGGTATAAGTAATACCATCAAATTGCACATGGAAAGCATTGCTTAATGCGGCAACCGGTAAGCCATCAATCGTCAGCGGCCAACCTGGATAGTTTACCCGTGCCTTGGCAATTTCAAACATCTTCCAGGCACTTTCACGAAAACCTTCCAGCGCTTTGCCTTCGAACTCAGATTGTTCAAGTTCTTCCTTGGTCCAGTTCACACCGATCTGTAGGTGCTTTTGGTATTTGCGATGGAGCTGTTCCTTTACTTTATCGCGTAAGAGCTCCAAATCACTGGCTTTTACGCCCTTGCAAATACCATAACATTCTTGGCAACTAGGCAGCATGGTAGGCAGCTTTTGGTGATCGTAATTTGGCGATGGCAAGAAGGCATATGATTCGAAGTAAGGCTCGCCACAAAACCAGCAGGTATGGCGATAATTGAATGGAACATCAACGGATTGGTAGGTCGCTGTCATAGCAAAAATACCCAAAAGAAAAACTGCCGAACATTATGCGTGCCCAACAGCCAAGACTCAAGGCACAGAGGTTTCAATTTCATGATATTCAACGAGTAGATTACTGCTGTCAGCATCGCATATCTTCAAGAAAAAAACTGCATAAACTATCCGCTTAAGATAATTGTGCTGGCTTCGTGAACACGTTAAAATATGTGCCCTTTTCTATCATGGTGCGATCGAATGTCTGAACAAAAGCGAAAGGCGCTCAAAAAAATTGCAAAATGCCTCGAGCTGGGTAGCTCCGCCAACGTCAATGAAGCTGCGCAAGCCATAAAAATGGCGCATCGCTTGATGCTTAAATATGGCCTTGAGCAAGACGACATCGAATTTATCCAAATGGGTAAAACCAAAACGCAAACCCTACTGCCTGCTGATATCAGCCAGCAGATTTTGAAGATCATCCGCGGTATCAATCGCCGCTTCGGTGTCGAATGCGTATTGACCAACCATAAAGGTCTCAAACAGGCTGAGTTCATTGGTGTCGCAGAGCGTGCTATCTTTGCCGCGTTTGCTTTTGACGTTGTTTACCGTGAAATGAACCAGCAGACCGGTCAATTCAGAAACAGCTTCCAAGGCACTGGTACCAGCACTGCCGAAGTGACCCGCCGAGTCTCTTCATTCCTTGCTGGTTGGCTTGAAGGCGCACTTGAAAAGCTACCTGAACTCAACACTGATGATGACCATGATAAGCGCATGAGTAACTTCATCGACAAAGAATTCGAGAACCTTGATCGGGAAACCTTTAAGAAACAGCTTCAAGAAGCGATGAATGCCCTAACCGATGATTACGAAAAAGGCATGAAAAAAGGCCGCTCTATCTCGGTTAACCGCCCTGTTGCCGGTGAGAAAGCGTTCCAGCCAAAACTGCTTTCATAAACTAAATCACTCAACACCCACCAACCAAAGCATTTTGGGGCAGTTATTGAGTGGGATATGAATATTAAGGTATAATTGCTTTTCGCTCATCAAAAAGCAGCCAACACTTTGGCTGTTTTTTTGTTTGTAAAATAATCAGCTATACCTTTTGGAAATGGCAGTTAAATTTTTCCGAATAAAAAAACAGCAACCAATCACAAAATGTCATCTTAGCGTCATGAAGTGGGATGTAAATCTCATTTTTATGATACAATGAAACAAAATCCCCTTTAACCGATAGCCTTCAAACATGAAATTCCCTGGTCAGCGTAAATCCAAGCATTACTTTCCAGTCAATGCCCGCGATCCATTAGTAGCTCAAATCCAGCAAGAAAATCCGCTATCTCGTACTCACCTTGTGGGTGTCGGCCAAACTATCGTAGATATCGAAGCGCGTATTGACGATGAATTTCTGGCTCGCCATAACTTGAGCAAAGGCCACTCACTGGTACTTGCTGAAGACAAGGCTGAACTACTCTACCAAGAGCTGAAAGAACGTAACCTTATCAGTCATGAGTACCCAGGTGATACCATTGGTAACACCCTTCATAACTACTCTGTACTTGCGGATGACAAATCAATTCTTCTTGGTGTAATGAGCCAAGATCTCAAGATCGGATCTTACGCTTACCGCTACCTTTGCAATACCTCTAGCCGTATGGACCTAGATTTCTTGCAACCCGTTGAAGGCCCTATTGGTCGCTGTTACACCCTTATCACCGAAGACGGTGAACGCACATTTGCGATCAACGAAGGGGAAATGAACCAGCTCAAGCCTGAGTTCGTGCCGGAAACTGCATTCGAAAATGCATCAGCTCTTGTTCTTTCTTCTTACTTGGTTCGCGGCAAGCCAGGCGACCCGATGAAGGACTCAGCACTAAAAGCTATCGAACACGCCAAAAAGCACAACGTTCCTGTTGTACTGACCCTTGGTACTAAGTATGTCATTGAAGGCATGCAAGATTGGTGGATCGACTTCCTCAAAGAACACGTAACCTGTGTCGCGATGAACGAAGAAGAAGCTGAAGCGCTAACCGGTGAGAAAGATCCACTTATCGCTGCAGACAAGGCTCTCGAGTGGGTTGACTTGGTACTATGTACCGCCGGCCCTATTGGACTTTACATGGCAGGTTATACTGACGACGAGCTAAAACGTGAATCAACACTGCCTCTTCTTCCTGGTCGTATTGCTGATTTCAACAAATATGAATTCAGCCGCCCGATGAAGAAAGCAACGTGTGAAAACCCAATTCGCGTATACTCGCACATTGCGCCATACCTTGGCGGCCCTGTAGAGATTAAAAACACTAACGGTGCTGGTGATGCTGCGTTGTCTGCCCTTTTGCATGACATGTCTGCTAACCGTTTCCACAAAGCCAACGTGCCAAACTCGGGTAAACACGTTGGTGACTTCCTAAGCTATTCATCGTTCTCGCAAATCTGCCAATACTCAAACCGCGTAAGCTATGAAGTATTGACTCAACACGCCCCTCGCCTATCGCGAGGCCTCCCAGAGCGTGAAGATTGTTTGGAAGAAGCATACTGGGAGCGATAATCGCCACCAGCAACATTCAATAAAAACGGAGCTTCGGCTCCGTTTTTGTTACCCGATGAATAAGTCACTACGTTAAAGTCATATGTTTAGGTAAAAAAAAGTCTACTAATAGTGCCAAACCAAAAAAGGCACGCACTCCCCCAGCAACTTTTTTGTTTTTAACATTAATTGTCCTAACATTAATTTTAAGAGCCCTTGTTCAACATATTGATGGCATTATCATTATTAAAGGGTGAGAGTGGAAAATATCAATGAACTGAATTATTAAACAATATGCTGTTTAGTTTTAAATTAGTAAGGACGTTGAATAATGAAGGCTGTATCGACTGTTTTTACCTTATTGTTACTGTTTGGCTGTTTGGAAGAACGTCCAAAACAGAATGACACAAGTGAAGTCCAGCCTATTTCCGTAGTAACCGGTATCCAGCCCGGTACAGGGCTATTGAGAATAGCTGATAGCGAAGATTATTTCCAACAGCAGAATTTATCGGTCACCATCACAGAAAGGCCCAGTGGCAAACTGGCTATTCTCTCTGTCATCGACAAACAAGTCGATGCCGATGTCATTTTCACTGCTGACATCGCCTACCTTGCCAACCAGCATCACCTTCAAGAGTATCGTATAGTTGCTTCGGTTTTCGACTCGGATAACCATAACGCGATTGCTAGCATGAACCCACTCACTGATATTAATGCTATGGCGGATAAAGTGCTGTGCACTCAATATTTATCTGCTCTTCACTTCTTTGGTCAACTCCTTGTGCAAAGAAATAATATCAATAACGTGAGCTATCAATTTTATAATGTGGCAGATCTCAACGACAAACTACTCAGTGGCGAATGTGACTTCATCACAACCCGCGAACCTTTAAGCTCTGATCTACTCGCGAGGAGTGATAACCAAGTACAACTCACCTATTTCCCTGGGGTGTACTTACAACATGAATTGATGCTTGCGCATAACAGGGTATCAGATGAGTCTTTAGGTCAATTTGTCCAAGCCATGATAGAGGCAGAAAGTTTGTTTGATTCTGAGCCTCATCAAGTAGATATCTTGCTGAGTCATAGTTTAAAAACAACACCACAGAAACTAAGTCGCCTCCATCAAGACAGTGTTTGGGAAGTGTCATTGTATCAACCTTTAATCCCGTTACTCGATCGACAAATGGAGTGGCTTGTGTCCTATGGTCTAGAGGAAGGCAAGACTTTCTCCTCTTCATCCTCCCTCAGGCCGGATGTACTGCAACACATAGCGCCATTAAGACAAACAGTGGTAGCGTATGAAAATTAGTATCAAGCAAGTTATTGTTCTCTTTGTAGTTGTCTTGACTGGCTTCATCTTTACCCTATTCTATATTTCAGAGAAACAGAGCAGTATAAAAGAAGAAGTCATTCAACTTGATGAACTTGCATTTAAGTTAACGCAAGAGACCAATCGATTGAATGTATTCGTTGCCGATTACAACTTCAAACATGCGCCTGAAACCTTGGAACTGTGGGCAACGACTCTAAGCGTCATAGAACAGCAGTATAAAGAGCTGTTACTGTCGACAAACCTCAACAACCACTCTATGTCAAAACGCGTTGATTCAGATCTGTCTCGGATCAGAAGACAGTTCACTTTATTGCAAGGTGCAAAGAGTAGTGAGGATACTCATTGGATCACCATTAACCTTAATACCTACAATCAAAACTTAATTACCCATTTGAACAACCTCACCAAACAGATAAGGAAATTCGCCACCAATGAATTAGCACAGCTCTCTGCTGATCAAAGAGTGATTTTTACCATTATCACATTCTTGTCCCTACTCTTATTTGTCATTATACATTCCGCACTTATTGCTCCGCTCCGTATAGTAAAGTACTTGCTAGAGCGAATTGGTAAAGGTGACGAAATCATTGATTTTAGCAAATCAAACATTAAAGAGTGGTCTCAATTAATCTCTGACATTGAGTCTATGTATCTTGATCTAAAAACCACGACCGTCAGTAAAGTCGCACTTGAAAGTGAAGTTGAAATGAGAAAACGTGCAGAGCAAAAGGCTAACTCGCAGGCGCGTACCGACTTTCTAACCGGGCTGCCTAACCGACGTCGAATGAATGAGATACTGAACAATAAGATTGCTGATAATCACCATTTTTTCCTATTGTTTCTTGATATCGATAACTTCAAGTCCATCAATGATAACTTAGGGCACTCCAAAGGGGATGAACTCCTCAAATCTGTCGGTAGGATCATCGTTGATCACCTTGGCATTCAAGACCAAGTCGCTCGTATTGGTGGTGATGAATTTGCCATTCTTTATAATGGTGATAAAAAACAAGATGTCGAAAAGTTTTCGCAAACACTTCAGATAGCACTGAGTCACCCAATTAGAATTGGCTCCTCCAATATTCGAATTAGCTGCTCTTTGGGTATCGCAAACTACCCTTATGATGGTCAGAACGGTATCGATTTGTTAGCAAGAGCTGATACAGCAATGTTTTATGCCAAACAGCATCAAGTTGAAACATCAGGCATCGCCATCTATACCCCCCAAATTGGTAGCTCTAGCAAATCAAAATTTGAGATCTACCAAGATATAAAATATGCCATTGAAAACAACGAGTTCGATGTATGGTTTCAACCTCAAATTAACATTCAAACTGACGAGATTGACGGATTTGAGGCACTGCTTCGCTGGAAGAAGCAAGATGGCAGTTATATCAGTCCCGATATTTTTGTTCCATTATTAGAAGAATCAATAGATATTGTTGTCGTTGGTGATCTAGTCATTGATAAAGCCATTGCTTTCCATCAACAGTTATTAAGTAAAGACATAAACCTACCTGTTTCCATTAACATTTCTGCTGTTCAACTCGAGCGTATTGACTTTATAGAATCACTCTATGAAAAACTAACGACTCAAGGTTTGAAACCATTCAAGTTCCCGCTTGAACTGACTGAAACCGCAATTATCAAAAACAAAGATGAAACCTTATCCTCAATGCAGACACTCAACCGGTTAGGCTTTTCACTTCAGCTTGATGACTTTGGTACGGGTAATGCTTCTCTTGATCTTCTATTAAGCCAACAATTTGATACCGTAAAAATAGATAAGTCTTTTACACTTAATGCCCCCTACCAGAAAGAAACCGATACGGTGATACGGGCTATTAGCCATCTGTCAAAAGAGCTTAACTTTAATATTGTTCTAGAAGGTATCGAGCAATCTATTCATCATGACCTAGCAGCCAAGTACAACATAGCGTTAGGCCAAGGTTACTTTTACGCCAAACCAATGCCCGATAAAGTTGCTATTGAGTGGGTATTAAACAGACAGGAGCAACACCAGGGGGCTTCATTTGATGTTAGCGCTTAATTGCTGATACCATCGCGCGATTCATAACACGTATTGCCAAGTGACTGAGGTCGCTTACACCAATAGGCCTACATGAGAAGCATACTCGCAAAAATACTGATCGCGCTTACAGTACTCCTAGCATTAGTCGGGATCTTCCAGATAACTGTATTTTGGATGGTAATTTCAGATATGGACTCAATGGAAACACCCTATTACTGTAAAAAAGATGGTGTTGAATACCTGTGTAACCCGGAAGAGCACAGCGCCCTGTATTTTCCTGAATAATCCCTCCAGCACAAAATGGATACCTTAATCGGCAAGATTTCAAATTGAGTTGATTAACATCAACTCAACTTTGCAAATAGTTGATATAATCAACCAAATTCTGCTTTGTCTTTTCTCGACTCTGTCGCTTACCCATTGAGAACATCCACTTGAAGAAATCCCAACCAATACTGGGGAAATCCGGTACGTTATTTTTCCTTGTCATCATTAGTGCCTTTCCCCCACTGACGATTGACTTGTACCTGCCTGCATTGCCGCAAATGGTCAATGTGTTCAACACTGATCAATCGATGGTAAACCTCACTCTCAGCAGCTACTTCGTCACCTATGCGGTCGGCTTGCTATTCTGGGGGCCATTGAGTGAAAAGTTTGGTCGCAAACCTATCTTATTTGTTGGGATAAGTGGATACATCATTGCTAGTATCTTATGCGCAATGGCAGGCAGCATTGAACAGTTGATCGGCGCACGGGTTATTCAAGCCTTTGCCGGCAGTGCAGTTACCGTTGTCGCTACCGCAATCGTCAAAGATCTGTTTGATGGACGTGAACGCGAAAAGATCATGGCGACCATTATGTCTCTAGTGATCATTGCACCTATGGTAGCCCCGGTTCTTGGTGCTTTTCTATTGAAAATCGCCTCTTGGCGAATGATGTTTGTTACGCTTGCAGTATTTGGTGCCTTCGCTTCTATACTGGCGTTCTGCTACAAAGAGACGCTTGAAGCCAAGTACAGTGGCTCTATCATTCGCTCATGGGGAAGGCTTTGGGTCGTACTGAAAAACCCAAGATTCGTTGCACTGCTGGTGATTTTCTCTATCACGCCAATCGCCATGATGGCCTTCCTAGCCGCTGGCTCATATATCTATATCAATGGTTTCGGACTTACCGAACAGCAATTTAGCTATGCGTTTTCATTCAATGCATTGTGTGCTTCATTCGGGCCAACCATTTATATGAAGCTATCTCGTCATATTCCGGTTCAGAAAATCATCACCTTATGCTTCTTCTTACTCGCTACAGCTGGAGTGTTAACGGTTACCATCGGCCATACATCGCCAATAGTGTTCGCGTTAATTGCCGCACCAGCAACTTTAATGGTGATTACCATGCGTGTACCTGGGACTAATCTGATGCTTGACCAGCAAGACAGTGATACAGGCTCGGCTGTCGCATTAATCCAGTTCTGCGGCATGATTTGCGGCTCGCTTGGCATGGTATTGGTTTCCATCCGTCCCGATTCGCTGATTGAAAACCTCGGAATTCTTCAGTTTATCGTAGGCCTCACAGGTGGTGTGCTTTGGTTACTGGCTAGAAACCAGCCATTTGTGGCCAATAAGCTCATCAAGCAATAACGTCAGAAAATAACTTCAAATAATAGATATCTTCACGCAAAACCGGCACTTAAAAGTGTCGGTTTTCTTTAAAAGCCCTTGCTAGAAACCAACAAGACCCGTTTCATACGCTTACTGTTTTCCGAGTAATAAATGAAATGGAATGCACTATCGCGTTAAAACCCCCCTTAATTACAGGGAGTTACAAAGAAAATCTGGGATGATACAGTATAATCAACCTTATTTAAGCAGCAAATAAACAGGCCAAGCTTTTCAACTTGGCCTGTTATATCTATTTTTCTATTCATTAATCTATGAGCATTTAAACACAGCTTTTAAACACTACATGCTTATCGCCCACAAGTTATAAAAACTCATACGTCCAACCAATTCACCAATTACCAGCAAGCCACACGCAGAGAGTAAGATTGGCTGAGCTGATTTCTGTTTCAATAGAGCAAAAAAGGCCAGCCCCCCACCAATCAACAATGCAACACCTTGTGCTACCCACAGGCTACTCTGCTGGGCAGCCAAAGCCGGCTCTACCCCCGTGACAAAGGTAATATAATCAAACCGCAACGCCAGAGTAATAAAGACAGCAGCGATTGATACCGCGACACCATGACGAAACGCCCCTAATACAGCAGCTAGCGCCCCACCGGTGATAAATACCGTCGTCAGCATCTGAATCGTTGTATGGGAGGTATCCCAAGCGGCAACTGTACTCAACTGATAGACTTTCGGAATAGTGGTGATAAAAGCAATAGCAAAAATAGCCGTTGCCCACCGCAGCACTTTTCTTTGTCCTTGTGTTCCTTTCTCATAGAATCCAGCCAGACCGACCAGAATACCAAACCCAGCAAATGCACCGCCTAGCAAAATTTCATTACTCATTGGAGAGCGCCCGATACCCGCCAACAGGTTCAAAGCACGCATTGGCACACCTAGATGGAACATACCGACAAGCATGCCCACCGAAAGCAGTGCCATTGAGACCAAGATACCAATAGACAGCTTGCGCTCATCCATACCATTGACAGGTTGGCTCAACAATAAAATCAAATACGCGCCTGCGGCAGCTTGTGCCAGTACCGTAAAAAATACCAAAGGTAATTCATGCATAACTACACCTCCGCCCTATTCTGAATCGTTCCGGCTTTATCACCGCTCGGCCTTGACTTGGAATGTGGATGAATAACCAAGTTCGGCTTGGTTAAATTCGCATTCGGTAAAGGGGCAATCTCATTGAGCTGGCCATATTTTTCCCTCAGCTCAGCTATTGGCCCAAACTCTATTGCCCGTTGCGGGCAGGCCTCGACACAAACTGGCGATTTCCCCTGCTCCAGCAGGTCAAAACAGCCATCGCATTTGCTCATGACTTTCTTTTCTGCATCAAACTGAGGCGCACCATAAGGGCATCGCATTTCACAGTATCGACAGCCCACGCACTGGTCTTGATCGACAACCACCAGCCCATCTTGTTCACGCTTAGCCATTGCTCCTGTCGGACAGCCCTGCGCACAGGCGGGCTCATCACAATGGTTACACGCAATGGAGAGGTAATAGCTGTAGACATTCTGTTGCCATAGGCCATCTTTCTGCACCCATGTGCCCCCACCGTACTCATAAACGCGGCGAAGTTTAGGGCCGACATCCAAGTCTTTCTTGTCTTTGCAGCTTACCGAACACGTTTTACAGCCCGTGCACTTGGCTGAGTTAATATAGAATCCATATTGCGCCATTACTCACCCCCTAAGCCTTTTGGATTTCCACTAGATTCGAATGCTGCGGATTACCTTTTGCCAAAGGAGAAGGCCGCTGTGTTGTCAGAGTATTAATACATCCTCCAACATCGATCCCTTTCTTGTTCGGTTGATACCATGCCCCCTGCGGGACGGCGACAACCCCCGGAATGATCCTTGCTGTCACTCTCACTGGCATATGGATTTGGCCGCGATCATTGAACACCAGCACACGATCCCCTTGGATCAAGCCCCGTGACTGGGCATCAACAGGGTTCATCCAGACTTCATCATGAACAGCCTCACGCAGCTGCGGGACATTGTGATAAGTCGAGTGGGTTCGGCCTTTGGTATGGAAGCCAATCATCTGCAATGGGAACTGCTTCATGCGCTCAGGCTCACCCAAGCCTTCGAAACTCTCACAGTACTCAGCAACAGCTGTGATCTTATCGCCTGCTGGCAACTCCCACGTATCAGCAATGTTTGCCAAGCGCTCAGAATACATTTCAATCTTGCCCGAAGGTGTTTTTAGAGGGTTGGCCGCAGGGTCATCCCTGAAGTCTTTCAGTGCGATATGGTCTTCACTCTTTGCCAGTTTACGGTCAATGATCCCCATACCATCTGTTTTGGCATATTCTGGAAGGTGAGGGTTTGCTTTGCGAAGGTTCTCATAGCAATAGGCAATCCACTCCTCGTAAGAACGCCCTTCAGTGAAGGCATCGAAGGTTCCCATTTTCTTGGCGATTTCAGCCAATACATCATACGTCGGACGGTTTTCCCACAGCGGCTCAATCGCTGGCTGCAAACGAGTTACGTAATGATAAGCCCCTGTCGCGTAGGAATTATCAATAAGATCGCTGGTTTCCAGTGTTGTCACATCAGGCAAAAGAATATCGGCATAACGCGCTGATGGCGTCATATGATGATCCCAGACCATGATGAACTCACACATCGACTCATCTTGTAGGATGTCATGGGTTTTATTGAGATCCGAATGCTGGTTCATGGTGACGTTACTGGCAAAATGCCACAAGAACTTGATATTCGAATCCAGTTTATCCTTATTGCGGATATAGCTGTTTTCGGCAGTCATTTCGGTACCGCGGGTAATAGCATCCGTCCATAGGAAACAAGGGATCGATGTCTTAACAGGGTTGGCCGTAGCAAAACCAGGAACGGCATATTTCACACTGCTACCCCAGTTACCAGTATTGGTACCCAGTTTGCCGAACTGCTTGGTCATTACAGGCAACATCATAATGGCTCGTGCAGACTGCTCACCGTTGGCAGTACGCTGCAGTCCCCACCCTTGAGAAATCCATGCCGCTTTTGCGCCCGACATTTCCCGCGCCAATTGCTTTATTCTAACCGGAGAGATACCGCAGATTTGGCTCGCCCATTCTGGCGTTTTTTCAATACCATCAGAGCCCTTGCCAAGAATGTAATCTTTATAGGAGGCATTTTCAGGAGCTGAATCTGGCAGCGTACTGGCATCCCACCCCACGGTATAGCGATTGATAAACTCATCATCTGCCAAGCCTTCAACAATGAGGGTATGCCCAAGGGCTGCTACTAGTGCTGCATCTGTACCTGGCTTAATCGGTATCCACTCGGCATCGAACGCAATACTGCTATCAGACATACGGGGATCAATGATAATCACTTTGGCATTGCTACGCTTCAATGCTTCGAAAGCTTCTGCAATCTGTCCACCGCCCGACATCCGGGTTTCAGCCAAGTTTTGACAGAACATGACCACTAAATCCGAGTGAGCGATATTCGATATCAGGCTCCCCTGACCACTGCCGTATACAAAAGGTTCTACGGTAGAGATTTGCGCTGTCGAATAAGTACCATGCTGCTCTAGAAAACCGCCGATGGTATTCAAAAAACGCTTATTGGCATTTCGGCCCAATAGATTTGCACCGGTAGAGCCAGAGCCATATTGGTAATAAATCGCTTCGTTACCATATTCTTCGATGGTGTACTTGAGCTTATCAGCAATAATGGTCGTTGCTTCATCCCAGCTTATCCGCTGGAATTTCCCTTCACCGCGCTTACCCACCCGCTTCATAGGATACTTCAAACGATCAGGACTATAGGTTTTCCATTTCACCGAACGGCCTCTCAGACAAGGGCGGATCTGGTGCTGGCCCCATACCTCATCATCAATACCATTCTCAGTTGAAATTTGAGTCACTACACCGTCTTTGGTGTGGACTTTCAAAGGACAACGACTACCACAGTTGACCAAGCAAGCACTGTATGAAATCTGCTCTTCTGTGTCGTTAACAGTTGTTTGCGCTTGTGCAGATTTAGAGAAAGGAAGTGGGACACTCGCAGCGATTGCTGCCATTCCCCCAGCCTTGGCCGAATGCCCAAGAAATTGCCTGCGAGACAACCCCTTCATGAAGGCATTAAATTTATGTCTATCCATTGCCACCGCCTTAATCATATTAAATTCTGTAATCAGATTAAGGCGGAACACACATTGTGAATGTTGATTAATATCAACAGAGTTATCAGCATCAAAACACCTATCTATAAAGTGGTATTATGATCACCAAAGAAAGCAAATATTCGCTCGCGGAATATTTGAGGAAAATCTGATAAATCAGTAAATGAGAATTAATTACATGATTAGGTTAAACCAGAAAGGCCATAGCAACTTCACTATGGCCTTGTTCTTTATATTCTATTGAGTGGAAAGCTATTAGCTGTTTAAGCAATAATTTAAAAACGCCAATCGAAGCCTACAGAAACCTTTGTTTCTTCTCCACGTAAAGAGTCAATGCTGCCTGTTGGATCGTTAATGTCATTGACTTTAATATTGGTATATTTACCTTCGAGGTAAATATTGAACACAGCATCGCCTAACTGTGTACGGACGCCCTGCAATAACACCAGATCTACCATCTGCATGTCTACACCACCGTAGCTTGAACCGCCAAATGCCTGAAACACAGTATAGTGCGTATCATTCCAAGGCTGAAGCCCATAAAGGTTGACTGAGGCCATATGCGCGTGATCACCTCCAAGCAACTGTTTTACATCAGCCCCTTTAATAGACATGCTATTCGTTCCTGTCGAGTAACCATTTAGCATGCTGCTGTTAGATTGACCGTTAAATCCTTTGGCTATTTCATCAGTATCAATGTCAACATAAGAATAGTTGACGGACGGGAAAAATAACGTCTTGCCGTTGGTTGCTGTCAATGGAAGCATATAACCTGCAGTGTAGAAATTCGCGGCATCCGTTAAATTGACATCGGCGTAGACACCACCGAATCGCTCATCAAAATTAGCTAGGCGAAACCTAAAGTCTTCTGATTGGGTAAAGTATTCGCCAATCATAATAGTTTGTGTTTGATACTCACCATTACCGTATAAGTTATCAAAACCACCACCTGCGACGAGCTTTATTTCGCCTTTATCATCCGATGCAATACCACCCCGCCATGAGGTATTTCGTGGATCTGCATCGTGAACCTCTGTATCTAGAGCCAATGCTGGAGCTGAAAGAGACATAGCCGCAATAAGGCTAAGAGAAAGAAGAGTTTTGCTGCTGTTCATTTTTTGTGCCTATAATTTTTAAAATCTGTTTTGCTTTAATTCGCAATTAAGAGGCACAATCCTTGTGCGAATTTTCCCTGAATTTTATTGAGTTGAGATTGCTGGCATTTTATATTCGCCATCAATAATATTTTGAGCAGGTTCATAAACACGCATTAGTAAGTTCCAACCATCGGTAGTATCTAAGCGGTTAGCCACATCATCACAAACGGCCTTATCTCCATAATGCATCGTGAAAGTACCATCTGTATTCATATCTGCCGTGGCACTATTAATATTGTTGTGGTCTGAGAACATGTAACCCGCATCGTTATATACCGTGATGGACCAAAACGCGTCATTTTCTGGTACTTCATAGGTCGCGGTATAACATACACCTGTATCGAGCTGTGGTGCCTGAGCGATATACACTGTTTCTGAACTTGGGAATAAACCCCAAGATGTTGCGACTGCCATGTTATGCCCTTTATAGCGATCGACCTTGCCTCGTTCACCCTGCCAGTCGTTAGGATACTGAGTGATGGTATCCCGCATGTCTTTTTCATATGTCGAGCGCATCTCTAGCATGCCCTGCCAATCCCAATTAACCATTGGCTTTGGTTCCATACTGCCAGACTCAACCTTCACACCAGCAAGCACATCACGTGCAATTGCGATATCAGCTTCATCTGTCGCATCAAACAACTGGATACGAGGAATAGCCACTACCCAACGTGAGTACTCTTGTTTGTCGAATGTATGAGTGGTTCCCGCCCCCTTTAGGATATGCAAAGTCTTATGCTCATTATCCAACACATAGACAGACACATATCTATCATCTGAATGCTCTGGGATGGTTATGCTATATCCTTCACTGGTATCAACCGGAATACCTGCATAAAGTGTATCGCGGTTCATGCGAGGAACGGGCTGATTGTCTGTTGGTGTTGGCTCCTCATAAACCAAGCCATGGTTCATCCCACCCTCATCGAAGAAACGGTAAATTCGGGCATCCATCTCAACCTCGGCAAAGTTCTCAACTGTGACAGGTTTTGGAGCTGTTTCTGCTGTTACATTCGCAGCATTGAGTGATAGCGCAAGCGCTAATCCCAAAGTGATTCGTGATTTAGTTAAGTTCAACATTTTGTGCCTCTTATCGTTTGTTAAGTACCGCAGTAGGCGGCTCGTTCATTTCGATGGGGGTAATTTAATCGACGAGTGGCATTTCTCAAATGGAATCAAGATACTTTCAAAAAGTCCTGAAATTCATATATTCTAATATCAAGTACCTAACTTACCAGGTGGCAAAATGAATGATGAAGACATGTTCAGGATTGACTTCAACTGTTTGAAAGTATTAAAAATTATTGGGGAGGAAAACAGCACACATAAAGCAGCAGAACGGTTGAAGGTAGGTCAATCGGCGGTAAGCAAAACATTGAAGCGCTTAAGAGAACAATTTAACGATCCATTATTTACACGAAAGCTTCATGGATTAGAGCCAACGCCGAAGTGTGAGCTTATCCTTACTCGTCTTCCTCATGTGCTGAGTGAGATCGAAGAACTCTTCCGAGATAGCCATACCTTTGAGCCAGAGCACTTCGACGGTGTTATTAAGGTTCATATCAATGCCTCACTCTGTCACCCTTTAACCAGTATTCTGATTGAAAAGTTTCATCAGCTTGCCCCTAAGGCGACACTGCAATTCGAAGATTGGTCATACAATACAGAACAGCAGATAAAAATCGGCCAAATAGACCTAGGCATTAATTTCTACCCAATCAATATCTCGAAAGAACTGTTTCAACAGCCAATATGCTATCCAAAATTTAAGTTGTGCTGTGCTAAAGACAATCCAATTGCCAAAAAAAATAAAGTAACCATTAGTGATATCGCTAACTCACCATTAGTATTAGCGATCATGCCTGACTACAGTGTCAAAGAAAGTTATATCGAGACTTACTTAAAACGCAGGGGATATATTCCAAATATCCTACTTCGCACTGACAAATTAGAAGTTTGTAGCAAAGTACTCAAGATAACCAACAGTATTTGTCCTGTTAGCGAAGTGGTGAGCCCGATAATGGAAGAGGAAGGTTTAGTCTTACTGGATGTCGATCACCTAGATGATGTCAAACATTACCCAATTGCATACTTTATTAATAATAGAGTAAAAAATTCAGCTTATTCCGAGTGGTTGATCCAGGTGATAACGGATGTTATCAATGACCTTACATTGATGTATAAAAACCCACAACACCAATATACCTACCCAAGGCTCACCCCTGAACACTATAAGAGCGGTCAATCATGAAAGACGAAGAGTTGTTTAAGATCGATTTTAATAGTCTAAAGCTACTTAAAGTCCTTGGTGAAGAGAAGAGCAGTAAACGAGCAGCACAACGCCTATATATCACCCAGTCGGCTGTCAGCAAGGCGTTGAGTCGATTAAGGGAGCAATTCGATGACGACTTGTTCATCCGCCAAAAACACAGTTTAGAACCAACAGAAAAATGTAATCGGCTGCTAAATCGCCTTCCAGCTGTGATGAGCAGCTTAGAAGACCTATACAGCGATAGAAGTAACTTTAACCCTGAGAGTTATAACGGCGAAATAAAGATCCAAATCAACTCGGTACTGAGTTACGGCATAATGACAAACCTATTTAAAAAGATTCATTCATTAGCCCCGAATGCAACTCTGATAATGGAAAACTGGTCCCCCAATACTGAGCAAAACATCAAGCAAGGGACTGTCGATATCGGTATCAATTTCTATCCGTTAGAACTCTCCAAAGATATTGCTCAAATTGCAATTTGCAATCCTGAATTCAAGCTGTGCTTTCATAAAGATAGCCCACTAGCAAAAAATCAATTCGTCACGCCTCATGACGTTGCCAACTACCCACTTGTCTTGGCCATTCAACCAAGTTTCAATCAAAAAGAGAGTCTTTTAATTAAGTATTTCAAAAAGCGTGGTTTAAACCCTCAGATTTTATTACGTTCAGATAAAGTTGATATTTGCTTGGAAACAGTCCGCAAAATACCGAGCTTTATGGTGGTCAGTGAAGTCGTTCAAAGCGAGTTGTTTGAAGAGTTAGTATTGGTCGATATAAACCATTGGGAAGATGTCCATCACCTTCCCATCGCCTGCTACCTCTCACATAAGTTAAAGGTAACACCTTACTCACAGTGGTTGATCAAGGTGATACAAGAAGCCATTGATGAGCTTTATTAACACAAAAAGCCCTCTTTGACTGAGGGCTTTAATCTTAAAACTGATAGTTAACTTCTATCCTATGATCACCATTGGCATAGTTTGTATTTTCGCTCCAGTTGGCAAAGTAACGAACATTGGTACGAGGATTTATTTGGTAACTCAATGCGGCTTCATGAAGCAATACACTATCATCATTTTCCAGGCCGTAATTCTTGAAGGTGTCTGACCCCGACATTGTCCCCATATACATTGGGTTATAATTCAGCCAAATATTATCTGTAATTTCTAACTTACCGTATAGCCCAACAACATAAAAACTACCATGCAAGTCCCAGCGTTCTTGAGCTGAATCTGCGCCTTTCCCACTGCCATCTAAAGTCTCACCAAACGCGACGCCTACACCAGCTAGGGGGTAAAGATTTACTGGTCCCATTTTAGGAAGAGCTTGAATAAAGCTATATGACGCTGAACCTTGCGTGCCCTGTTCTTGCGTAAATGCCACATTAACATCCAGCTGTGCACCACGCCCGTTAGTCAAATCAACGTTGAAGTTACGGTATCGGATAGAATCTATGCTGTCATCTGCCCCACGCCCATTCCAGCCTAGCGCATCTCCAGCTACCCCTTTTATTTCAACCACATTCATACCCATGGTGGAATCGCTGCCAGTATCATACGTTTGACCAACTTTGAAATTTAGGCCTTTGTCTGTATACCCAATACCCGCTTGAGTGTAGACAGCAAGTGGATCTGACATATCTTGAACATCGGTTTCTGAAGCCAGTAAAGGTGTTGAGAATGACATCGCCGCAATAAGGCCAAGAGATGGAAGTGTTTTACTGCTTTTCATTATTTGTGCCTTTAGTTTAAATTTGTTCTGCTTTAATTCGCAATTAAGAGGCACAATCCCTGTGCGAATTTTCCTTGAATACTGTTGAGTAGTGATGGCAGGTGTATTGCCTCATATCGTTAGTGAAACACCGCGCTATTGCGGCTCGTTCATTTCGATAGAGGTAATTTAAACGACGAATGGATTTTCTTTAATGGAATCAGAACGCTTTAAAAAAGTCCTTTAATTCACATAGCAATTCTCCCTATAAAAAAAGGCAACACACTTGGGTTGCCTTTTCATCAGTTAAACAATTTAGCGTTAATTAACAATCACTAATGGCATTACGCACACGCTTATCAGATACCGGATAAGGGGTACCCAATTGCTGGGCAAAGTAACTGACGCGCAGTTCTTCAATCATCCAGCGGATCTCCTTCACCTTCTCAGGCACAGGCTGACCTTTAGGGATCTTGTTCAATAGCTCTTTGTAGTCCGAAACCACCGAATCGATCTTCATGATGTGCATGCGGTCTTTGTTCGGGTCGATTGGCAGTTTCTCCATACGGCGCTCAATAGCACGCATATAACGAAGAATATCTGGCAATTTCTTCCAACCGCACTCAGTCGCAAAGCCTTTGAAGATCAAGCCTTCAATCTGCGCTTTAATATCAGACAGTGCAAAAGCCATTGTCAAATCGACACGGCCTTTGAGTTTCTTGTTGATATTAAATGCCGTGGTCAGGATCTCTTCAACCTGCTTGGCAATATCCACAACGGTATCGCCGAGTTCACCACGGACATGCTCTTTGAGAGTTTCGAAAGCTTCAGGCTGCCATACAATACCGCCCTTCTCTTCAATCAGCTTGTCAATACCACAGGCGATACAGTCGTCAATCAGATCCATCACCCGACCATAAGGGTTGAAGTACAGACCCAGCTTCGACTTGTTCGGCAAGTTAGCATGAAGGTATTTGATCGGCGAAGGAACGTTGAGCAATACCAAACGACGCTGGCCTTGCTGCATGGCAGTACGCTGCTCTTCTTCGGTTTCAAACAGTTTGATACCGACAGAGTCTTTGTTATCAACAATCGCCGGGTAAGCTTTCACTTCGAAACCGCCACGTTTTTGCTGATAACGTTCTGGTAACTGACCAAAGCTCCAGGTCTTTAGACCTTCCTGCTCGATATCATCGTCCGCTACCTTAGACAGGGTTTCTTGCACCTTCTCTTTTAGGCCATCTTTCAAGCTATAAAGATCTTTGCTTTCACGTAGCTTGCGGTTACGGTGATCAACCACACGGTAAGTGATCTTCAAGTGATCTGGCACCTGATCCAGGTTCCAGTCTTCACGCAATACGGTGACACCCGAAATTCGCTTGAGCTCTTTCTCCAGTGAATCCAACAATGGCATCGCCATCGCTTCAGCACGGGACAAGAAGGCATCAGCGTAGTTTGGTGCAGGAACGAAGTTACGACGAACTGGTTTTGGCAATGACTTGATCAGCGATACCACAAGTTCCTGACGCAAACCTGGGATCTGCCAGTCGAAGCCATCAGGCTCAACTTGGTTCAAGATAGGTAGTGGAACGTGAACTGTTACACCGTCACTGTCTTCGCCCGGTTCGAACTGGTAGCTCAGCTTAAGCTTCAGGTTACCCTGATGCCAGAAGTTCGGGTAATCCAAATCGGTGACATGGCTTGCATCGCCCTTGAACAGCATTTCACGTTCAAAGTTAAGCAGCTCAGCATTATCACGTGAGGCTTTCTTCCACCATGTATCAAAATGACGGCCAGATACTACGGTGTGATCAATACGCTGGTCATAGAAGTTGAACAACTCATCGTCATCAATCAAGATGTCGCGGCGACGTGACTTATGCTCCAGCTCTTCAACTTCACGTAATAGCTTACGGTTCTGTTGATAGAACTTGTGCTTAGTCTCCCAATCCCCTTCCACCAGCGCTGAGCGGATAAATAGCTCACGAGAAATCACAGGATCAATCTTGCCGTAGTTCACTTTACGTTTGGCAACAACAGGGATGCCATAAATCGTCACTTTCTCGAAGGCAGCAACCGCAGCTTGTTTCTTCTCCCAGTGAGGTTCACTGTAGCTACGTTTTAGCAGGTGCTCAGCCAAAGGTTCTACCCACTCAGGTTGGATCTTGGCAGCAATACGGCCCCATAAGCGTGATGTTTCCACCAGCTCGGCAACCATTACCCACTTAGGCTGCTTCTTGAAAATGCCAGAACCTGGGAAGATATTGAATCGCGCATTTCGGGCACCTTGGTATTCGTTTTTCTCCTGATCTTTCAGACCAATATGCGACAGCATACCGGCAAGAATTGCAGTGTGAATACCCTGGTAGCTTGCTTCCTGTTCATTGATACGAAACTCAAGCTCTTTAACAACCTGGCTAACTTGGAAGTAGATATCCTGCCACTCACGGACACGCAAATAGTTGAGGTAATCTTTCTTACACTGGCGACGGAACTGGTTGCCTGACAATGCTTTTTGCTGTTCTTGGATGTAATCCCACAGATTAACAAAGGTCACGAAGTCCGATTCTTTATCGTAGAAACGACGGTGCTTCTCATCGGAAGCTTGTTGTTTATCAGAAGGACGCTCACGCGGATCTTGAATCGACAAGGCACAAGCAATGATCATCACTTCACGTAGAGAACCATTCTTTGGCGCTTCCAACACCATACGAGCCAAACGCGGGTCAATCGGCAGACGAGCTAACTGGCGGCCAATCTGTGACAGACGCTTGCGCGGATCTTTCGCTTTGGTATTAATTGCGCCTAGCTCTTCCAGCAAACGGATACCGTCTTGGATATTACGGTTGTCCGGCGCTTCTACAAACGGGAAGGCTTGGATATCACCAAGGCCAATCGCTGTCATTTGCAGGATAACAGATGCTAAGTTAGTACGCAGGATCTCTGGGTCGGTAAACTCTGGACGTGACAGGAAGTCTTCTTCCGAGTACAGACGAATACAGATACCTTCGGCAACACGGCCACATCGACCTTTACGCTGGTTGGCACTGGCCTGAGAAACACGCTCAATCGGCAGGCGCTGTACTTTGGTACGATAACTATAACGACTGATACGCGCGGTACCCGGGTCGATAACATATCGAATACCCGGCACCGTCAACGAGGTTTCAGCAACGTTGGTTGACAGAACGATACGGCGACCAGCATGAGTTTGGAACACACGGTTCTGCTCACCGGCCGACAAGCGGGCGTACAATGGCAGAATTTCGGTATCCCGCAGATTACGTTTTTCCAACGCATCGGCGGTATCACGAATTTCCCGTTCACCGTTCATGAAGATCAGGATATCGCCCAAGCCTTCATCGCACAACTCGTCTACCGCATCGAAAATCGCTTGCAGCTGATCGCGATCGCTATCATCGCCATCTTCAGAAACAGGACGGTAACGTACTTCCACTGGGTAAGTACGGCCTGACACTTCAATAATCGGCGCATTGAAGAAGTGCTTGGAGAAACGCTCCGGGTCGATAGTTGCCGATGTGATAATGACTTTAAGATCTGGGCGCTTCGGCAGCAATTCACGCAAGTAACCCATGATAAAGTCGATATTAAGGCTACGTTCGTGAGCCTCATCGATAATAATGGTGTCATATTGGCTCAAGAAGCGATCATTCTGGATCTCGGCCAGCAAGATACCATCGGTCATCAACTTGATCTGGCTGCGATCCGACACTTTATCGTTGAATCGGACCTTATAACCGACGTAAGAGCCAAGCTCGCATTGAAGCTCTTCAGCAATACGGCTTGCTACCGAGCGAGCAGCCAAACGGCGTGGCTGGGTATGACCAATCATACCTTTGGTGCCGAGCCCAAGCTCCAAACAAATCTTCGGTAGCTGGGTGGTTTTACCCGAGCCCGTTTCACCGGCAACAATGACAACCTGGTTGTTCTTGATCGCTTCAGCGATTTCGTCTTTTTTCTGGCTGACCGGAAGCTGCTCTGGGTAAGAGATGGTCGGTCGCTGGGTGGCACGCATCTGCACAGTCTGCATAGATTTGGCGATATCTAGCGCGATCTCGTCAAACACGGCATGCCTTGCCTGCTCTTTCTTGATTCTTGCCGCACCTTGCACGCGTTTGTGCAGACGAAACTGATCGCGCATCATGCAATCTTTAATCGCGGCCTTGAGAGTTTTTTCGTTGTTTAAAACGTTAGCCTGAGGAGTATTCGACTGAGTCAATGGAATTCCTGATATTTCAGCTGGGTATTTCACAAAATTGGACGAATTCTACCACAACTCTGTGGTTTTGCGGCATACGAGAATTGCAGCCCAATTTATTAACGATTGGTATGACATAATTTGCAGCACAAATATGTCTTCAGGTATTATTTTGTCGCAACTTCATACATAGAGTAAAAATAATGAAAAAAACACTAGTTAGCCTTGCGCTCGCAGCTGTGATGGCATCACCTGCTTTTGCTAACCAACCTGTACAGCTTTCAGTACCAGGCAACAACCTACCGGATGGCAATGTTCACGGTTTCCGCGCTTCTCTTCTATACGGACAGACTCCATCTGTTACTGGTTTCCAGCTACCGATGCTAGGTTTGGCTGAATCTCAAACTTTTAAAGGCTTGAGCTTCGGTATCCTATTTGGTGCTAACCGCGTTACTGGCGATTCTACTGGTGTTAAGTTTGGTCTAGCTAACTGGAATGACAACACTGCAACAGGTGCTGATTTTGGTTTTGCTAACTACACTGGCAGCCAGTTCACCGGCCTACAGTTTGGTGCGCTTAACTACGCAGGTAGCCTAAACGGCCTTCAGCTTGGTTTCATCAACGCCACTGACCGAATTGAAAAAGGTATTCAGATTGGTCTAATCAACTACGACAAATCTGGTACTTTCATCAGCAAAGATATCCCAGTATTCCCGATCATTAACGCCCGTTTCTAATCGCCAATACTCTTAATATCAGTGGCTTGGATAATAACTCCAAGCTACTTCTCTCTTCTTTTCAACTCTCTCATCTACCTTCACACCCATTATTTATTGAATAACTGCTGACTAAACATCCAATTGCGCCATTTACGAGGAACTCCAGTCCTCTATAAACAGTCATATACTTAATAGAAATGAAACCTGAGGCTCAGCATGTTCACACAATTGCGTACCATTTTCCGCCAAGTCATGAATGAAGGAACAGACGGTGGTGCTGTTGATACCCCTACACTCCACCTCTCCATGGCTTGCCTGCTATGCGAAGTATCCAATGCCGACCACAGTGATGATCCAAGGGAGATAGAAGCCAAGCGTCATCAGCTCGTTCACCTCCTTGATATCAGTGAAGAAAATGCCGCAGCGCTGTTAGAAAAAGCGATATTGCAAAGTAAATCATCCGTTTCCCTGTACGATTTTACCAACAAGCTGCGCTCGCTTATGCCTGAACAGCGTTTTGAACTTATCGTAGCCATGTGGCAAGTCGCTTATGCTGATGGAGTTCTGGATCCGATGGAAGAAGCTGTTATTCGCCAAGTGGCCGAGCTGATTTACCTCGACCATTCAGAGTTTATCAGGGCGAAACTGGCGGTTCAGAATAGTTTGCCGCAATAATAACCCAAATAACCCTGCTGCTTCTGCTGACGTGACAAGAGTGTGGAAGCAGCCATTAAATTATGTGTCCTTCGCAAATGTCTAAATATCTTTACGTGCTCAAGTTCATTACTTTGAAGTTAAGCACTTAATTGCACATGCTTATGCTATAATTTATAGATTGAAGCGACATGACAATTAAGAAGGAGATTTCGAAATGCCATGTACCCATACTCATTCTCACCCTGATCATGCGCATGGCCCTAATTGTGGACATACCGCGATTCAGCATGGCGATCATGTTGACTACCTTGTAGATGGTCACTTACATCACCCTCATGGCGATCACTGCGACGAGCATGTTCTCGAAGTCAATGCCGAACACCCGAGCGAATGCAATTCAGCACATCATTGTGGGGAGCATGTTCATGGACCTGGTTGTGGTCATGAAGCCATTCAACACGGTGACCACATAGACTACATCGTTAACGGTCGCTTACATCATCAACACGGTGACCATTGCGACGACCACGGCCCGATTGAAGTCGTGACAGGCTAGAAATAATTCCCTACATTCTGATTCAACCGATACAAGAAGCCGACATTTCACTAGCAAATGTCGGCATCTCCAGTAACCGTTTATCTTTGAACCCTAGCCCTCACTCACGCCACGTTGCGTCAATGATCTTCATCGCAATAACAATAAACGTAATCCAGAAGGCGAGCGAGTAACCAAACCTCTCCCAGAAGAAGTGGTAAGTTTCAAATTTACTATTGTAAGAAAAGTAGTTAAGCGGAAAGCCGATGAGTTTTTCTGGTGTAAAAAATGCGCAAAATTGAAGCAAAGCAGCAAACAAAGCAACAGTAAACAACCGTTTTTTTCTTTTCGGCGTACCCTTCAACATAATCTTACTCTCAACCTTAGTATTCCAATCAACGGTACCGCAGGCTCATCCTATAAAGAGATGAACAGAATGTATAAGTAGGGTTGTCGTTTTACCTAACCCTTACGCCTCACCACGAGCAAGGTTCTTAGCCATCAATCCCGTGATGCGCTCGAACTCTTCCAGCTCTTTTTGAGAGATCCCTTTCATCATCTTGTCATTCATATTTGTATCGATTGTGGCAAGCTGCGCCAGAATCTCCAACCCTTCACTCGTGACTAACAAGCGCTGGCTTCGCTTATCTTCTGGGTTTGGCACTTTTTCAATCAAGCTCTGTTTGATCAGTTCATTCAAGAGGCGTGTCACCTGTGCTTTATCGCGATCAAGAAATTGAGCAATATCATTCGCGGTACATGATTGTTTTTTATTAATAATTTTTAATACACGCAGGTGCATTGGCGTAATGCTCAGATTCAGTTGCTCGATATGTTCATGCATGTGGCGCTTAAGCATATGGACTAACTGAAACACACTCTCTAGTGACTTTGACTCTGACATCCTAGTTTCCTCAAACAAAAATTAGTTGACTTTGTCAACTAAAACACTATAGTTGACATTATCAACTTAATTGACAGCAAATTCAAGACTGGAGAATCTAGATGACTGCAGAAGCAACAATGACAGCCCCGTTCCCCAATCAAAAGAAAACACCCTTGATCTACAAGATATTGGTCGTACTAGGAATGATGACCCTGATGGGTGGCACATTGACTGGGGTAATGACATACATGAACGTCGGCTACACCGATACATTCTTTGCCGACTGGTTCAGTTCATTCCTGAAAACAGTATTAGTCATGATGCCTTTTGGTTTGGTGATGATGACTTTAGTCACCAAGCTGATAGGTAAATTGATGCCTCAGGCTAGCGAGAAAAAAAGAAACCTCGTTGTGGGCTTAAATATGGCCGTGATTATGGAGTCTATGATGGCCTTCACGACGACCGCAAATAACATCGGTTTTGATGATATAGAGCTGTTTGCCCAAAGCTGGTTGCAAGGCTTTCTGGCCGCATTACCAGTTGGTCTGGCGTTAATCACCTTAATTTCAATGACAATCAAACCTAAGATCGAACGCTTTTTAAAAAGCTAAACCTCAACAGAATTAAATCCTAACTTTAAATAGCTGGAGAATAAAATGAAACAACCACATAACTACCGTATTACTATCGAGCGAACCAATGAAGATAACAAATCAACGATGCAGTTCGAGATGCAGGACCGCGAAGATATGTTCGCCATTGTCGATGCGATCAAACAAGGCAGCGGCCTAAATGAAAACGACTCAACACGCCTTGGTGTCGCACTACGCCTGCTTGGTCCAATGATGATGAAAGACCGCAAACACCCATTGTTTGCTGATTTCTTCCCGCACTTCAAAACATTCATGACCAACTTGAAAGGCAAGTTAAAGAATAAAAGCTAGCAGCTTATATAATTACCACTGATTAAAAAAACCAGAGCTGCCCTTCTTTGTACAAGAAATACAGGCAGCTTCAGGTTTATTAATTTTGTGAATACACTATTTTTTTATTGTCGTGTCCAATAGCGTTACTGCAGAGCGCGCCCAACCATCCAGTACCGGCCTGACATTTTCAAGCTCTACCTGATCACTAGAGCTTTCTACGGGTTTACCAAAACCTTTTTTGACAGCAGCAGCTAACCTTTCACTCGTTGAACTATCAAGCAGCTCTGCCTCTAAGAATATTTCGACAACCTCGTCTCGGGTTCCGGTCGCGGTTTGTACACTCGCCAACGCAAATGCAATTGGGATGTACTCATAGGCTTCCAAGTCTTCAGCTTTAGTTTTTACACCTGTTATTGCAGACCGAAGCCGGACAACATCAGGACCTGGTTGAGTCACTACCTCATAATCGCGACTGACCTCTTGTTCAACTGCTTTATTAATATAAGCTAACATGCTTTTTAGCACCTCAGCACGGAGTTGTGGTCCAGGCTGGGGGTTGGATAAATCACAACGGGGTCAATCATAACCTTGGTATATTGACGAAATGGCAACATTGGGCTGACCCATTTAAGTACGACAGCTTGGCCATCAAGACTCCTCCCTTTTTCCAATTGTGAATAATCACTTAAAAAGCCTGAGAACTCTTCTTCTTCAGTTGTTTCTGAGCTTGAGCACCCCACTAGATAGATACTGCAAACTACGAAGAACAATAAGATTGAATGGAAATATGTAGAGCGAGTGTTTCTTTTGAGCTTATTCATCATCCCTCTCCACCAGGAAATAACCATAAGAATAATGGTTGATTAACACTCAATTTTCCAAGTTTTGAGAGAGATGATGTTATGGAAAGTCGCCCTAACCGAACTTTCTTTCTTGAATCAAGGCATGTAGACCTTGAAAGCAACCTGTATATTTTAATGAGTTCGCTTGTTTGGATATGTCTTTGGCTGACATCGGGGCGGTTTCCACAGCATCATAGACTTGCCCCATCACACCTTCCAGATACTCGTCGCTTACATCAACCAAGCGCACTGGGTAACGTTTACCAACACTGACCTTTGCTTTGAAATAGGAATGGCTTCCTTGCTGCTGCTCAACATTCACATCAAAGCCCAGTAGCTTCATAGCACACACATTTTCATGCCCATTAAACTGCATTCCTTTCTCCCTTGAAGGCGACGCAACCTTTCATACCCGGAGGGTATAGGTTGCTTTATTTCCCTTCATTAATTACATGCCAGTGTGACATTTTTATTGAGATTTGATGGAATAAAATAGACAGTAGCCTAATGAGAAATTGCTAACGCACATCTATAGTTCGGCTCGCCTTGCGATACTGAACCCTCCAGCCTTGCCAACGCGGCAACTCCCAACGTTTCGGGTCAGCTTTACGGTTTCCGCTTTCATGGACAGCCAACACCAACTTTCGCGGTATGTGGTATTCGATCCGCATAGTCAGGTCAGTCAGGGTTACCTTGTAGGGATAAGCTTGGTCAAAATCAGCCCGCTCCCATTCCGGGATCCCAGCAAAAGTGATGTCATCGTTCGTAAATAACTCAAAATCTTCGGCAGATTCCACACCAAGGGCCTTGATTTGTTCGCCTAGCCACTCACGTACATCTACAGGCTCGGCAGCGCGCGAGCACACATCAGCCTGGTAATTGCCCAAGGCCAAATACAAGTTCCACTGGTGGATGTCTGCGGTGATTTTCTCGTTTAGCCCTGGCAATAGGGTTCCATCGAGGATCATGTCGACAAAGGTATCATGCGCTGAAGCGCCTTCCGGTGAAACCCATTCCGACTGTATAACGCGCCCAGCATAAATACGTTGCTTTTCAACCAAACAGCCTTGATCGGATACTTGTGTTTCGCCAAAGGCTTCTTCACCCAACTCAAGTTTGTTCATCAACTCAAAGGTGATCGGTGCCATACAGGTCGCCAACACCAAGTTCTGCTTTACACCTTTGCCGGGTAACGCAAATTGATCGAACACCACTGCGGCTTCTGCGTTTTCTGGGAATCGGCTGTCGCGGCCAGTGCTCACTTCACTGTAGCCATTGCCCAAAGCCTGTCGGCGTTTTTGCCTGCGGACAAAAGTCAGTTCAGGAGCTGCTTTCATCACCGCCAATAGCCATTCATCTCTTTTTACCGACGTAGCCACTTCCAAGGCTGGAAGCCCCAAAGCTTCACGCATTTGCTCTGAAAGCATGCGCGCTTCAGCCAACACCTCTTTATCGAAGGTCAGCCATTCAGGTTCACTGCCGCGCAATAGCTTAATCAGAGCCATGGCGTCACAATGCTTTGGTTCCCATTGTACCAGCTTCTCCCGCGCTTCCTCGCCGGATGGCATTTGCCAAATGCGCTGATAAACGCTTAGCGATGCTGCCAAATCTACCATAGCCTCACGGCTGGCTTTATCTGGCATTGCGGTGATCAGGTGGGCAAACAAGGTATCTATTGGTAACGGATACAAAATTTGGCCATGGTCGGTCGCCTTGCCCTCATCATCTATTGCTTGCATTTGCAGGAGTTTGTCCTTGGCGATCAGCAAGGACTTTTCTGGAATATTGTCGACAAAATCCAGGCTGTCTAATGGATAACCACAGCAGGCAGCCGCCAACATAGGTTCAACCAACTCTTCTCGGTGCATCTCAGGTGGTGTGATCAGTTCAAGTGGTGCCGCCTTGCCAAATAACCTAACACACGTGCCATCGGTGACACGCCCTGCCCGCCCTTTACGCTGCTCAGCACTGGCTTTGGAAATCGCATGCAAGCCTAGTACTGTTCGCCCATTTCTCTGATGGGTCCGGCGCTCTAGACCGGTATCAACAATCAAGGTGACACCTGGGATCGTCAGTGACGTTTCAGCTACATTGGTCGCCAGAATGATCCTTTGTTTATCACTCTCAGTCAGTGCTCGATGGCGTTCGTCATCAGTTACGGATGCATGCAAAGGAATAATATCGAGAGTGCCAAGTTCAACTTGCTCTCTGAAAGCCTGCTTGAGGGTTGAAAGGCACTGTGCAATTTCTTTACGGCCCGGCAAGAAAACCAATATATCTTGGTGATCTTCATATCGTGCCAGTACGGCATCTTTAACTTTGTTCTCAATATGGCGAGCATCTGGCATATTGCGGCTATCTGAAGCGATATGCTCAACGGCCACTTGGAAGTTACGCCCTTTGGCATTAAGGCATTCACCCTTAAGATAAGCGGCTAACCTTTCACTATCCAGCGTTGCCGATGTCACTACGAGTCGATGGCTATCCTTTTGCTTCAGCATGGCCAGCAGCAGGTCTGTATCCCATCGCCGCTCATGGAATTCATCGATAATGATGGTGGCAAAACCGGCTAGCCCATCTTCACTTAACCAACGAAGTGCGACGCCTGGGGTGACAAACACAACCTGAGTCTCATCAGAGAAAGTGTTCTCAAAACGGATAGCATAGCCGACTGAATCACCTACTTTTTCATTCCTATCACTGGCAACGAACTCAGCCAGAGATCGACAGGCAACTCGCCTTGGTTCAACCACCAACACCCGGCCTTTTTCTGCTGACCATACTGGTAAGCGGGTAGATTTACCCGAGCCTGTTTCGGCAGACACGACGAGATGAGAGTGAGCAAGGCGTTCAAGGAAGTCAGCTTTGAGCGAGTCAATAGGTAGAGAGATAGACATAGCAACGGTTTGGCATCAACAACATAACCGCTATTGTGGCAAGTTTTTTCAGACATGTCATGGTGTTCTGGTCATCATATATTGAACGATACCAATAAAAGGTAGCCGGCAAACTGACGAAAAAGAATTCATCCACTGACCGTCAATTTTCAAAATTGAATACCCTTACTCTTTAATTAATTATCCGAGACGAATGTCAAATAGTATTGTTTTGACGTAGCCAAAAATCATTAAAGGCCACTTCAATATCCAGTTAAGCCAAACAATGAAGTTAAGCTCGAAGCCGAGCAGAAGAGAAAATAAAGGATTTACAATATGGAAAAGAAAACAGCTTTAGTAATTAGTGCTCATTCCGCTGATTTTGTATGGCGCTGTGGCGGTGCCATCGCACTACACCAAAAACTAGGTTATGAAGTGACTATTGCTTGCCTTTCCTATGGCGAACGCGGTGAGTCAGCGAAACTATGGAAACAAGAAGGAATGACTCTTGACGATGTTAAGCGAATCCGTCATCAAGAAGCGACTGCCGCTGCTGCTGCACTTGGTGTCAAAGACATTCGCTTCTTCGACTTCGGAGACTACCCGCTTGAGATAGACAAAGAAGGTAAATACCAAATTGTCGACCTTATTCGTGAAGTTCAGCCTGAATTCATCATGACACACTCTAAATGGGATCCCTATAACACCGATCATATGTACGCAACAGAGATCGTTCTTCAGTGTCGAATGATCGCTCAAGCTTGGGGGCATAACCCAGGAGAAAAAGTGCTCGGTGCACCCCAAGTTTATTTGTTTGAACCGCATCAAAGTGAGCAAATGGAGTGGAAACCCAATACCTTCCTCGATATTTCTGAAGTTTGGGAGAGCAAGAAAGCAGCTATCGAATGCATGCAAGGTCAAGAACATCTATGGACATTTTACGAAAACCTGGCAGAAAATCGCGGCAATCACTTTAGAAGAAACTCCGGCGGTCAAGCAGGCGGCAGAACTTGCCAGCACGCTGAAGGCTTCCAGGCTATCTTCCCTCAATGTGTAGACTCTCTGTGACACGAAAGATTGAAATTACAAACAACTAGCAGCACAACCTACCTAGTAAGCAACACCGGGATAGTGACAGCCGTTATTAGCCTAACGGCTAATCCAGAAAGCGCACCAAAGCCAGTCAACCTACTGACTGGCTTTTTCTGGCCTTCGAACTCGTCACTTCTCGCTCAGTTCCGGTAAATAAAATACATGGAGCCAATTCGAGCCTGTCTATCAAGTCGGTAGATATTCATCATTCTATACAAATAACAATGTGTAGAAATTTCACATACTAAGAATCAAGAAAAAACTAAGACATCTCCCTTTCCTCGAAATATGTATACATCCTTCTGGGATATGTATACCTCATCTCATCGCCAGCCTATTTATACTTCTCCTTGCCCACCAGCGAAGCGTTTAAAGGAGAGGGTTATGATCACAAAATACCTAGCGGACATGATGACTAAAAGTGGCCAGTCACCGGTATTCGAAACGCCTGAAAAATATGGTTTGAAATACCAAGACGTTACCTTTACGACTCTAGATGGTGTAGACCTTTCCGGCTGGTTAATCGAAGGGAGTGCAAATAAAGTTATTATCCAATCTCACTTTGGCGTGCAGTGCAGTCGTGCTGGCTATACTCCTGCAGGTAAAGGGATGGTAAAACTGTATAAAAAGAATATTTCCTTTCTCCGGCAAGCCAAACATCTGGTCGAGCAAGGTTACAGCGTATTGATGTATGACTTGAGGAACCATGGAAATAGCTCCAACGGTGTTAGTGAATACATCGCCTGGGGCTGTGAAGAGTCACACGATGTGGTGGCTGCCGTAGATTACATCTCAACCCATCCTACTTATAAAAACAGCGATATTGGCCTGCTTAGCATCTGTATGGGCACCAGTTCTACCGCATTTGCTTACGGTCTTGAGCACGGCCTGCAGCACTACCAAAACATTAAGGCACTGATTTCAGTTCAGCCACTGCGCTACTTAGACTACATGAGCGCCATGGGTATACCTGATTTTCTCACCAAACGCGTGAATCAATACAACATCAAACGAGGCGGAGCGGATCTATCTGGCTCCTTCTTTGAGTTTGTCCCAAACATCAAGGTACCAACGCTTGTCATCCAAAACAAAAATGATCCTTGGACCAAGCTAGAAGCTGTCAACGAGTATTACCAACTGCTTGGTGGCAACAAAGAAATGATGATGCTCGATTTAGATAAAAATCGTGCTGCCGCTTATGAATGGCTAGGCGAGTCTCCGGAATATCTCAGTGCTTATTTTAACAAGCATATGCCTTCGATTAACTAATCAAAACTAGCGATAAAGGCTGGTATAGAAATAATTTTTAAAGAAACGGAATAACAAGCATGATTCAAGTAACCTCACCAAAAGTCATTTTGATCACAGGTGCATCGTCCGGGATGGGTAAAGATACAGCCCTAGATTTAATCAACCAAGGGCACATTGTCTATTGTGCGGCACGGCGTGTTGAAGAAATGGAAGATCTCAATCTCCTAGGTGGCAAGATCATAAAACTCGATATAGCTAATGAGGGTGACATTGTACGTTGTGTCGAGCAAATCATCGAAGAGCGAGGCCGTATCGACGTGCTATGGAACAATGCCGGATATGGCCTTTATGGCTCGGTGGAGGAAACGAGCCTGGAAGATGCCAAATACCAATTCGATGTCAATGTATTTGGTCTTGCGCGCTTAACTCAACTAGTCACTCCGTATATGCGAGAAGCAAAGTCTGGCACCATCATCAATACGTCTTCTATTGGCGGAAAAATCTATGCACCAATGGGAGCTTGGTACCATGCCAGTAAGCATGCTATTGAAGGTTTTACCGATTGTTTAAGGCTTGAACTGGAGCCCAAGGGCATCAATGTCGTAGTACTGGAGCCAGGTGCAATCAAGACTGAATTCCCAGAGGTGATGTCTAAGCAAGTGCTTGGCAACTCGGGACATGGGCCTTACCAAGACCTAGCGAAACGTGTCGCCAATTTGAGCCTCAAAGAATCTGGCAAAGATGGTGCAGGCTCACCAACCTCTGTGATTTCTAAGGTAGTGCAAGAGATCATTGCCAGCCCGAAACCAAAAACACGTTATGCCGCGGGTAAGTTCTCGACTACAACGCTGCTGATGCGACGTTTCTTAAGCGATAGAGCATTCGATAGAATCATTGATTTTATGGTGCGATAACTCCCCCCTAGCTCTAGAGGTAAACCATGCCAATGTTAAGCTCACAAGCCTTGTTAGCTGCCAGTATGTCATTCAGTGCCATGCTAGGTTCAAAATCAGTACACACCGAAATTGTTATTCCGAGTGCGCCGTAAAACGTGTGGCAAGTTTTGGTTGATATTGAGCGCTACCACGAATGGAACCCTGCAATCACACTGGTGAATGGCACTTTAGCAGTCGGTAACTCTGTGACCTACCGCTTTCAAGAAACCGATGACAAAGCGGCGGACATTACCTCCAGAGTTCAAGCTATCAAACCTACGGCTCACCTAAACCACAAAGGTGGGTTGTGGGGAATAATTACGTTTGACCAACACTATCGCTTAACCATTCATGAGTCTGGTACAAAGTTCACAATAGATGAAACCTACACTGGGTTCTGGGTCCATTTCTGGGATCATACACATACCCAAAAACAGTATGAAAATATGGCCTTAGCGCTCAAGCAACGCGTGCTAGATTTATACTAAGCCCTAAGAAGATCAATGAGCTAGAAAAGCTATGACGAACATTATCCATATTACGACCATTGACCAGATACATCAGGCGCTTGGCTTGCCACCGCCCATGCATCCCTTGGTGTCACTTATCCAAATTGATGACAAAGTAACAGGCTACGATTATGGTGATTCTACTTATATATATGATTTCTATCAGATAGCATTAAAGTCAGGGATCAAAGGTGACATCATTTACGGGCGTAATCATTATGACTTCTCCCAAGGCAGCATGATCTTCACCAAACCAGGTCAAGCACAGCAATACACCAATACAGAAAGTGTCGAAAATGAAACGGGCTGGGCTTTACTGTTCCACCCTGATTTAATCCGCCGCTCAGGGCTTGCTAATCAAATGGCGAGCTACTCTTTTTTCTCCTATGACATCCATGAAGCACTTCATGTATCCGACCGAGAAAAGCGAATACTGGGAGAGCTAGTCAATCAAATAGAAGAAGAATACAACCAGAATATAGATAAACATACGCAGAAGCTTATCGTTTCTAATATTGAGCTGATACTGAATTATTGCACTCGATTTTATGAGCGACAGTTTATCATCCGCCAAAATCATAACCTTGATTTGATGGAAAAAGTCGATGCAATTTTATACGACTATTTTGAATCTGATAAAGCGGCGGAAAGCGGGTTACCCACAGTAAAATATGTCAGCCAAACAATGTGTATGTCGAGCAACTATCTCAGTGACATGGTGAAAAATGCCACCGGACGAAATGCCCAGCAATACATCCAAGACCATGTTATTGAAAGGATAAAAAACGCCCTGCTCAGTACTAATGAGCAGGTTAGCCAAATCGCCTATGGGCTTGGATTTGAATACCCACAACACCTATCAAAGTTGTTCAAGGCAAAAACAGGAATGACCCCTATCCAATACCGTAATTCGACCCACTAACACCTAGGCAAGCGATGGGCATTATATACAGAATGCCCTATGTCTAATAATTAGATTATCACTACGCTGGAAAACATCTTTTTCATTTGAAACATATTCAAATTCAATTTGATAATCACACCTGATGCTCTACTAAGCTTTATTTTGTTTAGTGATTCATTCGCTGCGATCGACAGAAGTTCTTAGCAGTAATTTATGGATAAGAATCACGCAATAAACAGGAGATGTGTCAGATGATTAAAAGAACCTCATTAATGATCCTAACCTTTAGCTTTTCCATGTCCGCTCAAGCTAATTTATGCGAAGGATTACCAAGCCATGCAGACCTTTCGAAGGCACTGAAAAGTTCTGTCGCAACAACGAGTGATGAGACGAATGGTGGTCTTGAACTTAATATGTGGGGAACCATCGTCGCTCGTGATGGTACTGTTTGTGCGGTGGCAAAGACCGGCGAACACTTCGGGGACCAATGGCCTGGAAGCCGCGTCATCTCGGCCCAGAAAGCCAATACCGCCAATTCTTTTAGTTTACCTAATCTTGCCCTATCAACTGCAAACTTGTGGACCGCTACTCAACCAGGGGGCAGTTTATTTGGTTTGCAGTTTAGCAATCCTGTCGATATTAACACCGCGTACAAAGGAGATGCCAACAACTATGGCAAGGATAACGACCCCATGAAAGGAAGCCGTATTGGAGGTGTAAATGTTTTCGGTGGTGGGCTTGCCCTTTATGATCAAAACAAAGATATCATCGGTGCTATCGGTGTCAGTGGGGATACTTCCTGTGCAGACCATAACATCGCTTGGAAAACTCGTCATGCACTCAAGCTAGACTATGTTCCTAACGGTGTATCAGATACTAACGACGATAATATCATTTATGTTGAGGGACATGGTTTTGCTCATGTGTCATGCGGTAACGGTGAATCTGAAATAGCGGCAACTTTGCCGAAAAAATTCCCCATATCTAAGTAGATATTAAGATTGGGTCTGCCAATTATATGCCCCAAATTACTTAACCCTTTTCACTTATTATAAATTTATACATTTAGAGGACTTTGGATAACTAAAGGCCTAGGAGTACTGTGCCATGAAGATGAGTAAAACACTATTAGCACTGACCACGGTAATGTTATTTAACACAGCACAAGCAGCGGATATTGAAGTTATTGCCAAACTGGAGGGAACACGACCAGGGAATATTACTGTCACCGAGCAAGAACGTATTTTTCTGTCGATGCAACCTCTTGATGCCCCAGAATTACGTGTTGTAGAACTACTGAAAGACGGCACCACAACCGCATTTCCTAATCAAGACTGGGCTGATGGCCCAGAAAAAGGTGAAGTGGGTTTTTCTTCTGTGATTGGTATCGATAGTACGCCAGATGGTGTGGTATGGATCCTTGATATGGGCAGTGATACTGCTCCTGCACAAATTGTTGCGTGGGACAGTGTTAAAGATCGCTTATTTAAGCAGATAGAGATAGGTAAAGAAGTGATGGTTGCCAACTCTTTCATGCAGGATTTTGCCTTAGATACGAAGCGTAACTTGATGTATATCGCTGATACCAGCTTGGGTAACCTGTTTGGCGATCCAGCTCCCGCCTTTGTGGTGGTTGACCTAGAAACAGGCAATGCGCGCCGTGTGCTGGAATCACATCCCGCGTTGCTGTCACCTCTGCATGATCTCGAGATTGACGGGTCATTAATGGCCGCCAAACGTGAAGATGGCAGCATAGATGCGCTGTATCTAGGTTTGAACCCGATCACCATAGATAAACAGTTCGAGTGGGTGTACTTTGGCACCGTCAACGGCAGTGCTATTTATCGCATTCCTGCCAGCGCACTGGCAAACGACAAATTATCTGGGCAATCTCTCGCCGAAAAGATTGAATTTTATAATGAAAAGCGTCCAAGTGATGGCATGATCATGAGTGATAACGGCGATATCTATGTCGGTGATGTGGAGAAAAACGCTATTGGTTTGGTTCGTGAAAACCAATATCGAATCTTTGTACAGGATGATAAGCGTTTGTCATGGGCAGATGGCTTCTCAACCCAAAATGGGTATCTCTATGTCACACAAAACTCACTACACCTGAACCCTGCATTAAATGAAGGCGAAGAAGGTGCCACCAAACCTTATCACGTTTTACGCATCAAACTTGATTAACCTTTACAGCACTGCGGGAGACTCTCTCCCGGGCTAACTGCTGTCCTACATTTATGGTTGTAGATATTATGAAAAATACTATTGCTATCGGCGTTACCGACCTATCATTCCACCGTATCACTGCCTCATTGGTGACCCATGTGTTGACGGATATGGGCTTTGAGGTCACACGTCATTATGCACCGCATCAGGATAATTTTGCGCAACTCAAATCAGGCACCGTTGATATGCTTTCATCGGCGTGGCTGCCATCCAGTCATGGGATCTACAAAGAAGATGTTGAAACAGTTCAGCCCCTACAGGAGCTTGGACTTCACTATGAGCCCTATGCACTCTGGGGGGTACCCGATTATGTGCCCGAGCAAGCTGTTTCGCAGATTAGTGATTTACTGAAGCCGGATGTAATTGCCAAGATGACCCCTGATATTCAAGGCATTAATCCAGGCGCCGGCATCACTCGTTTTTCACAGCAAATGATGGACGCATATGATCTAGCTAATGCGGGATATCGTTTTCATACCGGTAGTGAAGAAGATTGTTTTGGTGCTTATGAGCGCGCCGTTGCTGACCAAAAGTGGGTAGTGGTACCGCTCTGGAAGCCTCAGTTCTTACATTACAAATACGTGATTCGTGAGATTACAGAGCCCAAAGGGCTGCTCGGTATTGTTGATCGCGCTGTTTTATTACTGCGAAATGATCGCGCGCATTTATTTACCAGTGAGCAATTGGAACAACTCGACAGCCTACGTTTTTCCAATGAAATAATTGCAGCGCTTGATTATCAAGTATGCAGAGAAGGTAAGCCCCTAGATGAGGTGTCCCGTGCTTGGCTTGATGCACAGGCATAAATCACCAGGATAATTCACTACTCACAGCCCTGTACTGTAATAGATACTCATTTCTAGCCTAGGTACGCTCTTTTGAGCGCACCTGAGTTTTATTAAGAGTATATAACTCAATACACTTCGCAAATCACAGATAACCTTCTAGTTATCTGTTCTAACATGTCGTTGTAAAATGCGGTTTGCTTCTTGCTTAACCGTGTTGTTTCTACGCCACTTCCAATATATATCCCTCGCTCTTCGACCACTCTCCTCGATTGCCACTATAGGTGCAGGGTAAGTGTCACCTATATATAGCTGGTACATTTGCTCTTCCATGGGTGTCAATTGCCATGGTTGATGAATAAGCTCATCAGGCAATTTACTCAGTTCAGGTAGCCAATGTCGAATAAAGCTACCTTCAGGATCATGCTCAATCGATTGCTTTATCGGGTTATAGATTCGAATGGTATTAATACCTGTTACACCCGCTTGCATTTGGAACTGCGGATAATGAATACCCGGTTCGAAATCTAGGAACAATGTTGCAAGATGTTCTACGCCATAACGCCAGTCAATCATCAAATGGTGGCAAAGGAAGCTAACCAACATCGCTCGCATCCGAAAATTTATATACCCGGTTTGATGCAAACAACGCATGCAAGCGTCAACCAATGGATAGCCAGTTTTACCGGCTTTCCATGCTTCCAGTTTTTCATCTATATCTTGCTCATATGGGAACGACAGATAGCCTCGGTTAATTGGTCTTTGTTCCATTTCTATTTCTGATTCAAATTTTTGTATGAAATGGCAGTGCCAATGCAAACGGGATGCAAATGCAGACAAAGAACGCCGCCAACCAGGCTTCGACCAATTCGCCAATACAACTTGATACAACTGCCTTAGGCTTATGTTACCCCACGCGAGGTATGGTGAAAGACGGGAACAGCTATCACAGCTTTTTGAAGGCGATGAAATACCAAAGGCGTAATCCTTGCCTCGGGATTCGAAAAAGCTATCCATTACTTGGTGGGCATGTATTTCCCCGCCGACTTGCATGCTGTGGTTGGAAATACTCCATTGCTTCGGTGGGGTATAGAGAGGTAGACGGGGCTCTGTCACCCATTGCAAAGAATCGAGTTCTGGTTTAGCCAACGATGACCGCATAAATTTTCGCCAATGCTTATCCCACCCTTTTCGGGAACTGGCTCCACGAATTACCCCACCCGTTGGAGATTCCACCCATTGTATGCCCTGCATGGAAAACCACTTAGCAATTTCACGGTCCCTGTCGAAAGTACACTGAAGCCCGATCTCTTGGTGGCTCCGCACACACTGAATATTAAAACTATCTTTCAGTGCTTGGAAAACGGAAATAGCTTCACCTTGTACCGCTACAACCTTACCGCCATATCGACCAACTTGTTCATTTAATTGCTCAAGTGACTGCAGGACAAAGCGCCAATGCCGTTCGCTGTAATGGGGATTATCCAAAAGCATTGGTTCAAAAATGTAGAGAAGTAAACAAGGCGTCTCCGGCATGAGTGAAGCTAGATATAATGGATCGTGGTCGCACAATCGCAAATCACGTTTGAACCATACAATCTGGATCGCTGTTTTTTTCATTGTCTTTTCCTTTTTGAAAGACAACGGTGTTTTTTCTCATAAAGATCAATATCTGAGACTTTATTCAAACAGCAAAGAGACCGATTATCAATTATTGTTGAGGGGTTGTTTACCGGGAAGTCACCTTGCGATAAATACGGCTGATCAGCCAGCACACCACCAAGGTATAAACAACGGCATTGAAAACACTCAGCAAACGGAATTGGTAGGACTGGTAAATATTGAAATCAAACCGGTCAGCTTGGAGAAGGAGCAAGGCAAAAGGCGTTAACGAATAATGGGCCAAATGTTTGACCTTGGGGTGATAAATGATTGCTGTCAGTAGCAAGCTGGACAGAAACACTACCGCAAGCGGTAGAAGGTATTCGCTAGAGGTGACTGACAAACCCAGAATATAGGTGACATAGCCTACCACCGCCAATGCCCCACCCAGTAAATTCGCACGCAGAAAATCCCAACTGACTTTAGCAACATGACTGACTTCAGGGTAAAAGCTGATCACACTCACGGCCACGATGACCATGTAATACTGCTTCAAATCTGTATAGGTGAATAATATGAGCAAAGGCATGAATACCGCCAACACTACCCACTCTTTATTGAGCAGTAGCGGACTCGTTTTCGCTTCGGCTCCTGAGTGAGAATCGTCATTTTGGCTTTTAGCTGGAAGCAAAGCATACATGATATAACTAACCACCATGGCAACGGCAAGACCTAGCAGCAAGCTGGCAGTCAAGGGCACGATGAGTGCTTGGTTGACGATACCGATCGCCGATACCAAGACGATAGCCACGACCCGGATCGGTGCGTGAATAGGGTTTGGCTTTAGTCTGTCAAAGCGATGGCAGGCAAAAATGACGGCGGCAATTGTGAGCAGAAATACCCACGATGACAGCGAATAAACCATGGCTACCAACGCCCCAACCCCCGCGCCAACAGCAGCGGTCACAAATACCTTAACGTATTCTTTGAGTGGGATACCTGGCAGTTGCAACATCATGATGTGCAAACTGAGCAAAGGGCAAAAAAACGAATAAGGCCAATCAAAGAACAATGTAATGGCCACACAAACAGTAAATGTCAGTGTTAATTGCAGTTGTGGTGAAACACCCTTTTGCCCGACGCTCATAATGAGTTTGCTATCCTGCCTCACCTTACATCCACTAGGCTAAATTGTTAGCCAACTCTAAACAGAGTTTGCGCAATGACTCGACATCCTCAGCCTTCATACTGGATTTCTCCTCAAGCTGGGTCTTAAGATCTTTGGCTTTGTCACGCAAGGCAAGGCCCTCATCAGTGAGGGAAATGACTTTCTTTCTCTCATCCTCTGCAGAAACTTGTCTGGTTAACAACTGCTTGGCTTCAAGACGCTTAACAATCGGTGTCAAGGTACCGGAATCCAGCCGTGCACTCATAGATAGCTCTTTCAGGCTGACACCATTTTGGTACCAGAGCGACTGCATCACAATGTATTGTGGGTAAGTGAGGTCGAATTCATCGAGCAGTGGACGGTATGCCCTCACCAATGCATTCGAGGCGGTATACAAGGCAAAACACACATTGTCTGATAGCTTCTGGGCCATACTAAGATCCGAGTTATATCGATTAGGTGTGATGATACCAAAATGCCTGACTTCAAAAAATACTTAGCGCGCAAATTATTTTATCGCAAAGCTATTGCATCTTTCTCGCTCTGGCAGTAAGTTAATGAGCAAATAGTTTGCGCACAAACAATTTACGCAAAAAGTATTACTACGAAAAGCATCTCCACACAGAGCTGATAAGGACTGAATAATGAACAGCCAACAAATCCACCTTGCCTCTCGCCCAGAGGGTACACCATCTGCAGGTAACTTCGAACTGGTCACGGTTGCCCTACCCGAGCTAAAAGAGGGTGAATTACTGGTTCAAAACACCTGGATGTCGGTCGACCCCTACATGCGCGGTCGCATGATTGATCGCAAGAGCTACATCCCTCCTTTTCAAATTGGCGAAGTGCTAGAAGGCGGCGCTATCGGTGAAGTTATCCAATCAAATAACCCAGACTTCCCTATTGGTAGCAAAGTCAGCAGCATGCTGGGTTGGCGCAGTCATTTTATCAGCGATGGCAATGGCTTAACCTTGCTGCCTACTACCCCACTACCAGAGCAGACTTTCCTAGGGATCATGGGCATGCCGGGTATGACGGCATGGACAGGTCTTTTCCGTATTGCGGAGCTTAAACCGACTGACACTGTCTTCATCTCAGCCGCCTCTGGCGCTGTCGGCAGCATCGCCTGCCAGATTGCAAAAATGCATGGCTGTAAGGTTATCGGATCGGTCGGCTCAGAAGAAAAAGCCCAATATCTTCGTTCTTTGGGTGTCGATGCCACAATCAATTACAAAGAAGCAGACAACCTAAGCCAAGCCCTTGCTGAAGCAGCCCCTCAGGGCATTGATGTGTACTTCGAAAATGTGGGCGGTGAACACTTGGAAGCGGCATTGAATAACATGAATGACTACGGTCGTATTGCGGTGTGCGGACTGATTTCACAGTATAACGCCACCGAGCCACAACCTGGCCCGAGTAACATGGCGATGTTGATTATCAAGAAGCTCAAGATGCAGGGCTTTATTGTGTTCGACCACTGGTCACACTACGGTGAGTATGCACAACAGATGGGTCAATGGATTGCAGAAGGCAAAGTGAAATACGAAGAGACGGTTTACCAAGGTATTGACCAAGCAGCAGACGCTTTCATCGGCCTGTTTGAAGGTAAAAACAAAGGTAAGATGCTGGTTAAGCTCTGATCCCGTCAAACCAAGGGTAATCTAGCATCTTTAAATTAGCCACCAGCTGTCTTTAGCAAGGTTGGTGGCTATTAAATATCCCACCTCACTCAAAACATTCGCCATCTAGTCACATTCTTTCATAAACCATTGACATTTGGCTGTAACTCCCTAGCCTTACATCACCTTTTGTTTTATTCAGGCAATCGTCATCATGAGCCGCAAAGAGATTTTTAACCCTGAGCTTTGGGAAGAAGTTCCAGGGTTCGACTTTGAAGATATCACTTACCACCGCGCCAAAGATCAAGGTACGGTACGTGTCGCATTCAACCGCCCAGACTGTCTAAACGCCTTCCGCCCAAAGACGGTCGATGAGCTTTACACCGCCCTAGACCACGCACGCCAATGGTCAGATGTTGGTTGTGTATTCATCACGGGCAACGGTCCATCAGAAAAAGGCCAATGGTCATTCTCTTCAGGTGGCGATCAGCGCATTCGCGGCAAAGACGGTTACAAGTACGAAGGTGAAGAAGCTGGCAAGGCAGACGTAGCCCGTATGGGTCGCCTGCACATTCTTGAAGTTCAGCGCCTGATCCGCTTTATGCCTAAAGTGGTTATCGCTGTTGTACCTGGCTGGGCTGTTGGTGGCGGTCATAGTCTGCATGTGGTTTGTGACCTAACACTGGCCTCTAAAGAGCACGCGATTTTTAAGCAGACTGACCCAGATGTCGCTTCATTCGACTCAGGTTACGGCTCTGCTTACCTTGCAAAAATGATCGGCCAGAAACGTGCCCGTGAAATTTTCTTCTGCGGCTTTAACTACAGCGCACAAGAAGCTTTTGAAATGGGCATGGTAAACAAGGTAGTTGATCACTTCGAGCTGGAAGAAGAAGCGCTACGCTGGGCAAAAGAGATCAACAGCAAGTCGCCGACGGCAATGCGTATGCTGAAGTACGGCTTCAACCTGCCTGACGATGGCTTGGTTGGCCAGCAGCTATTCGCCGGTGAAGCGACTCGCCTAGCCTACGGCACCGACGAAGCACAAGAAGGTCGTGATGCATTCCTAGAGAAGCGTGACCAAGACTTTAGTAAATTCCCTTGGCATTACTAATTTCTTATACACCGTTTTAAAAAAACGCCCTCAGTCACATTGAGAAACTGAGGGCGTTTTTGTATCCATAACCATTCAATGTGTCATTTCTGCCAGCGCTATAAGTACACACCCAACAGAATAACCAAGATTGTGATGACACTGGGTGTGATTAAACGAAGTATCCACTTTAGCCAAGATCTCAACGTTTCCTCCATCAAGTAAATGCATGTGCCCTAAATATTTATGTGTATACATCCACCAGTGAGACGTTAGAGATTTATGAGGCCCATAAACAGGTCATTTTGTGACAATTGCGGAGTATTTGATAAATTTGAGAACTCTGGACTAACGCGACTCAATCAGATAGCCATTTCGCCCATTCGTCTTGACCTGATACATGCAAGCATCAGCCTCATTTAAATAATGCTCGGTAGGGTAACGGTCTGGCTCAGCATGAATGCCACCAATACTGATGCTCACGTATTGCCTTTCCGGATGCTTTAATGCAAGTACCCTCACCGCTTCACAGGCTTGCTTCGCTCTTTCTTCTAGGTCTTTTTTAGTGATACCAGTCAGCATGACAACAACCTCCTCGCCACCGTACCTAGCAATAACATCGCTCTTGCGTTTAAACACATTTCCCATGGCTTGCGAGACTTTCTTCAGATACTCATCGCCTTTTGCATGGCCATACACATCATTCACCTGCTTGAAGTGATCAATATCGATGAGTAGCACACCAAGTGGTTGCTGCTTAGTTCCCTGATTCAACAACGCCATATGCTCTTGCAGGTATCGTCGGTTGTGTAAACCAGTTACTTCATCAATATATGAGTAGCCATTGAGGATGATATTTTTGGCGGCTATTTCTCGGTTTTGGATAATAGCCTTAGCCATCCAGGTTTGTTTCTTTTGTTCATGATTGTAATCGCGAACAAAGCAGCGGTAGTTATTGATTGATATATAATTCAACCAAACATACATGGCTCCTAATGAAAAATAGTAGTTTGCATAAAGTACCATACCAGAATGAAAAATCTCGACCATCATATTCGCTTGCAATATATAGATGGTATAAACCAATAAAGAAAAAGAAGGTGGAAATACCAATAATTTGGCAACTAGGGTAATCATTATCAAACTGATAATAGAGATATCTGAGAACATAGAAATTGATAATGTATGTATAGTTGCAACTATACTCATCATCACCAAAATGCTTAATTTCTGATACACAACTGATTGCCCTGAAATCCCCCCAGATAGCAATAACCCCAGACCAAGAACAGGGAATCCGTAGAGAAACAGTTGTTTTACATGTACTCTTTCTATCTCCTTGTCAATAATGAGGCTTTCATCTAACCAAAAGTCTGTCACCTGTGACAACACTATCGATATAATGACAACAGCGATAATGACCTGAAAGAGGTACTTCCCATTATGCTGCTGTATATTTTGTTCTAACTGCGTTCTTCTATAAAACATAAATAAAAAAAATGCCCTTACATCGTAAATATAAAGGCAAATCCCTAGCATATTGGTTATTAGTATCCGTTTAAAAAGAGAAATAAAACTTTTAGAAAAGCCTCATTAGCCACCTCTTCTCATCGATGAAGCCATTATATCAACATCACTATTATCTTTGGAATTACCGTTATTCCAATAAGTTATCACACCAGTCTGCTTTCATTTTACCTAAGATTATTAGATAATCTTGTTATGGAATAATAGAAATTATTGATTTATGAATGATTTGAATGCGCTCCATGTTTTTCTTGCACTAATGCAAACTCACTCTACGACACGAGCTGCCCAAAAACTTGGCAGGTCACAATCCTACGTTTCTAAAGTTTTAGCCCAACTTCGTGAAGACTTGGATGATCCGCTTTTCGTCCGTACCGCCGAAGGACTGTCCCCCACCAGCTATGCTGTTTCCATTGAGCCAAGGCTTCGCTCAGCGTTAGATCTAGTCAGTGTTGCCTTAGAGCCTGAAGAGTTTGATCCAAAATTACTCGACAAAATCACCTTGCATATTATCGAGCCATACCTAATCACTATTGGCAAAGATATTATTGACGCGATCCGCAAGGAAACCGATGCCGTTATCGATATACGGCAATGGAGCCCGCTTAGCGAAACCATGATCCAAGAAGAAGTTGTCGATATTGGCATTCACCTTTTGAACAATAAACCGCAAACTCTACACCAAAAGGCCCTTTTCAAAGGTCGCGCATACTTTGAAGGCAACACCGATGGTGAATACGTTAAGTACATTATTTCGGGTATCAACGAGTTTGAAAACCGCTATGAGATGATCGATCCTTCAATAGAAACCAAAATTTTCACTGATAATCATATTCTTACTACGCAATTAATGGATACCTGCTATACGCTCCGTTATGCACCGGATAAGAACCAACAAACCGATTACGATATAGACCTCACGGTTGCTATTATCACCAAAGCGTCACGCCGACAATCCGAAAAGATCCAATGGCTTACTAACTTGCTGGTACCACTGATAGAGACGTTTGAAGGTTATTAGCCAACATTGTAGCACGCTATTCTTGTTGGAATTTCGGCTATCACCAAAATCGCTTTTATCAAGCATATAATCTCTTCACCTTTTACACAGCTTTTCGATATTAGTGATGAACCATTCAAAACAAGTAAAACGACTTGCACAGCAGCACCTTAAGCAAGTACGAAAGTCAGTATTAACAAGGCACTTTAAAAACATTGAAAAAGCCAAATCATCATGATTTGGCTTTTTTGTATGAAGAGGTTTTTCAGCTTTAGTAAGTAAAACTCACACCCAAGAAGTGAATACGGCTATCGAAGGTACCATTAATGTCATTCAGTCTAGGAAGGCTAAAGCTTCGGTTGATATCTACTTCACCCAAGTCAGCATATTCATAGAACATATCAACAGTCACATCATTCCATTTTGTTGCTGCACCCACCGAGTAACGATATTGTTCGCCAACAGGCACATCTACCCATTGCTTGGTTGGATCATCTTGCGGTGATGTTTCATAAGAGAAGCCTGCTTTCAGTCGCCACTGACTGTTTAGCTGGTAATCAGCACCAAGCGCGAACTTCCACACATCATCCCAATCACGATCGATAGTCACTGGACCAAAAGGGGAATCTAAGCCAAAGTCCATGACGGTATTATCCCACTCACTCCACTGGTGCCACTGCACCGAAGCCAATAAATCCAGTTGTGGGTTTAATGCATAGCTGGCACTGATATCGAAGATAGCAGGAACCGTTATATCAGTACGAAGGCTGTTTATTGGTCCGTTTTCAATAGGCCCTGACACACGAGTACCAAACTCATGATCCAACTTGGTTCGGTAACTAGCGCCTATTGCTAGCTGCTCATCATGTTGATACATCACGCCGAAGTTAGCACCAAACGCCCAGTCAGTGTCCTTATCAATATCAAGTAGACTTGTAGATTGCTCCAAGGACGCCCAGCTCAGCTGAACCCCAGCGCCAACTGACCATTGCGGGTTAATTTGATAACTAATGGCAGGGTTGATCTGCATCGCCGTTAACGTAATTTCGTCTAGTGCCGCCTTTCCTGCCCAATCCGTACCATATGACAAACTCGAGCCGCCAACGGCACCAAGGGCAATGCCGACATGGAGATCATCAGTCACCTGGCGGGCATGGAAGGCGCCAGCGGATGGCAGCACCGAATGGGCTTTGCCATCGCCATTATCACCGTTGTCCCGGTATTTCATTTCGAGATCAAACCCAAGCAAGTTGAACGTCGTGAGGCTCTCACCCATTCCGCTCATTGTCGCCGGGTTGACCCACATCGCCGCTGCCGAACCCGTATAGACACCATCCCCCGCACCCGCTGTGCCCGCATTCGCAGTTACTGCTTCTTGCAGGAAAATGCCACTCGCATTAACCGGCAAAGACAATACTGACACCACTGCCAGCGCTGATTTTAATGGTCGCATTTGCTCCCTCTTTATTATTTATAATTGTGGGACTATTAACCCCGTTTAGATTTTAGTTCGTCTATAACAAAGGCGGGGGCGACTTTACTCAGTGATTCCAAACATGCGTCAGCATTGAGATGATCATTCCTTACATAAATATCACAGACGGCATACAGCTGCTCTGGTGCCCCAGATATTTCATAGGCTTTTTCAAACGAAACTGTTGCTTCATCGACATTAAAAGCTTCTTGCAATACGCCATTCAAATACCAAAAGTAACTATTTTCTGGTGAGAGTTCAGTGGCTTTTCTTATCGCATCTGCAGCTTGTTTTTTTTCATCAAGCCTGACCAAAGTCAGCGCTTGGGAATAAAACAAGTTTGCTTCATCTGGCAATGCTTTTTGTGCCTGCCCCAGTACCTTGTTCGCTTGCTGGTCATCCCCTTGGGCTCGATAGTTATCTGCTAAGCCTAACCAAGCCTGAGGGTTTTTCTTATCGTTATCGAGTAAGGTGTTATAGATGTGGTGTGCTTCATCAAATTCCTGATGCCAGCGATATATATCTGCCAACAGCAACTGGGATGATTGATCGGTCTTCCCTTTGAGGTATTTGATTAACTCCGTCGCCGCCGGCTCCATTAACGCCTGTTGCTTAGCATCCATTTCGCCGTAATTTCGGATCAAGTTTGTGGTTGCGGCCAACTGGACATGCTGGTCACTATCTTGAAGCAACGACGAGAGCAACCGCCAGCGGTGGGCAAACTGATAAGGCTCAGCACCTACTACTGCTGCTTCTCTTACCTGCGGGTTGTCATCTTGAAGGCCACGCGCAACGGCAACCAAGCTATTCTGATTCGGATATCGTGCTAACTGCCGCAAGGCATCGGCTCGCTTTTCATCATCTTGGCGGTGATCCTGCGCGATCATTACCCATTGTTGGATCTGCTTCGCTTGTTTTTGTTGATCTGGCGTTAGCTGCTTATTACTCGATGTTTGATCCATTTGTTGGTCAGTGATATTCGGCTCAAGCAAATTTGTTGCAGCATACGAAGGTATTGCAAACATCGGCAAAGCAAACGATGCGCCTAAAACCAATGCAATCAATGATTTCTTCATTTCCTTTCCCCCTAATTAAAATCGAGTTGGGAATATTGGCTGACGAGATGACATGCTCGGCATGCCTTGTTTGTGCACCGCTTTTTTCAGAACTGTTTTCTTCAATTCGGCATCAGAATATTTTCCGTGGGCGACTGGATGGCCAGTAGTTCGCAAAATAAGCGCCATGGCTTTGTCCGCATGCGAGAAAAACTTCTTCCAGCCGGCACACAAATAGTTAAGGCCTGGCTCGCCTTCTTTGGTTCGAATAAATCGGTTTTTCGGGCACTCACCAAAGCAAGCAAACTTATAGTCACACTGCTGACATTGGCTGGTTAAAGTACGAGATTTCGCAAAACCAAATTTCTGCTGTGCTTCTGAGTAAGCCATAACATCGATTTTTTGATGATGGATATTGCCTACTCGGTAATCTGGGTAGACGTAATGGTCACAGGTGAAGACATCACCATTGGGTTCCATTGCCAAGCCTTTACCGCAGATTTCACCCAGAGTACAAAGTGGATTCTTTCGCCCCATCCAGGTTTCAACACTGGCTTCAAAATACTGAACGAATACTTTGCCGATATCATGCTGTACCCACTCATCAAAGACAGCAATCAAGAAGTCGCCCCACCCTTCGGCAGAAACACACCATGGCTCAACCACTGAGTTCTTGTGCCATGGATTTAAACGCTTGTCGCCTTGGCGCAGCTGCTCGTGCGGGTTCCATTTCTGTGGTGCTGTAGTACGGAATGTCTTCTGCTCGACAATAGGGATGAATTGGATCTGCGGTGACCTTACTTCATCACGTAAGAAGCGGTATACCTCTAACGGGTTCTTGCTCGTTAAGTTGTTCACGCAGGTCAGCGTAGCGAATTTCACTTGGTGCTTGTGCAATAGCTCAACGGCAGCCATGACCTGCTTGAAGGTGCCACGCCCCGCCCTGTTAGTCCGGTAAGCGTTATGCAGCATTTCTGGGCCATCAATGCTGAGCCCAACTAAGAAATTATTCTCGGCCAGAAATTCGCACCACTCATCATTAAGCAAAGTGCCGTTGGTTTGCAGGTCGTTTGAAATCAAGACACCTGATGGCTGGTACTTCTTTTGTAGTTCAACCACCTTACGGAAGTAATCAACACCCAGCATGGTCGGTTCACCACCCTGCCATGAGAAGATAATTTCAGGGGTGTTCTGGCCTTCGATATATTGGCGGATGTAGGTTTCCAAGGTGTCCTCATCCATCATAGGAGAACAGCCTTTTTTATACTCAAGCAAATCCTGCTTACTCAGGTAATAACAATATGTGCAGTCAATATTACACGCAGCGCCAATGGGTTTTGCCATTACATGTAATCGCTTTGATGCCTTGCCGTTGTATTGCGGGCCCTGAGTAATCAGCATATTCCACCTACTTATAAACAATTAAGTCAGCCAATAATAATGCGTGCTACACCCAGGCGCTTGTTATACCCCTTATAACCTTTAGGCATGGCAAAATTTCATACAATACCCGTCCTTAATTCAATGATCTGTTTGTTGATTCACGGAGACCCTTTATGCCATCACCAACACTAAAACGGGCTGCATTTATTACTCTCTCAGGGCTCACCTTGGTAGCAGCTGCAACTTGGATCAACAAGGATCTGCTTGCCAGCGAGCCTCATCCGGTGATGAAGCAAATTGAGGCGGATATGGTGCTAGTCGAAGGTGGGCAATTTAAGATGGGTTCAAACCTGCCAAGGGCCAGCAAGGCAGAGTCGCCAGCCAGAACCGTGTCGGTTGATAGCTTCTACATCTCTAAATTCGAAGTGACGCAGTCATTATTTGAAAGCGTGATGGGCTCTTCAATGAGCTATTTCAGCGATCCTGATGTGCCGGTGAATAACTTAAGCTGGCAGCAGGCAAACTACTTTATTGAGCAACTCAACACCCTAACGGGAGCCAATTACCGCCTGCCAACCGAGGCTGAGTGGGAATTTGCCGCCAAAGGGGGCAACAAGAGCCAAGGCTATACCTATAGTGGCTCAGACAGTATCGAAGATGTGGCCTGGTATGCCGGTAATGCCACAAACCGCGCTCACCCTGTTGGCCAGAAAATGCCAAACGAGCTTGGCCTATACGATATGACCGGAAACGTCGGTGAGTTTGTGATTGATGCCTATGACGAAGGTTTCTATCGCTATGGTTCAACCGACAACCCTAATAACGCGCAAGATTCTAAAGTTGGCCTCGCCCATAAATCAGTACGCGGCGGCAGTTTTGCCTACGATGAAAACTTATCGGAGAGCTACCGACGTGATTTTGCCAGCCAAAACATCATCATGGCGGATATGGGATTAAGGCTTGTCCGAGACGCCAATTAATTTTCCGATAACGAAAGCCGTTAACTTCTCTTCTACACTTCAAATGTTCTTAAAAACAATAACGGAGCCTCTATCAATGAAGATAGCAACAGTACCCCGCCTGTTATGTCTTAGCTTAAGTTTACTCACAGCAAATGCTGTGGCCGCCCCACAACCTTCGCCGAAATTAGTATTACAGATCACCGTTGATGGCCTGCGTGGTGATTTGCTGGAGCGTTATAAACACAATTTCGGTGATAAAGGCTTCCGTTATTTAATGGACGAAGGCGTCTATTACACTAACGCCCATTATCAGCATGGCAATACCGAGACCATTGTTGGCCACGTTTCTCTGGCGACAGGTGCGCCACCGAGTGTCCATGGCATGGTCGGCAACGTATGGTACGACCGTCAAAAAGAGCGCTTGGTTTATAACGTCGAAGATGGTGACTACGCGATGCTGACCCAAGGTGCAGGCGTTAATCAGTCGACAGAAATCGACCCGACCCAGAAAACCGCCAAGCTTGATGGCCGCTCACCGGTTCCTATCCTTTCGACTACTTTCAGCGATGAACTGGCGGTCGCTAGCAATGGCGAATCAAAAATCTATTCGGTATCAGTAAAAGATCGTGGTGCAATTTCATTGGCAGGCCATTCGGGCAAAGCATTCTGGTTCTCTAAAGCCCAGTCTGAGTTTGTCACCAGCAATTACTACTATGATGAATACCCGGCTTGGGTCACGGAGTGGAATGCCCAAGGCTACCCTGCTCGTTACAGCAAACAAAAGTGGGATCTTAGCCTTGAAAGGGAAAAGTACACGCTAAAAGAAGGCCCGCAAGAGCAAAAAGTTGACCTTGCAGGGTTCAAGCGAACGTTCCCGCACCCTTATGGCCCCTCAAGCTTTCAATATTTCAGCACCATGCTGACACTAAGCCCGGCAGGTGATGAGCTCACCGCTGATTTTGCCTCGGCGCTGCTTGAACAAGAAAAGTTAGGCCAAGGCAACTTCACTGACTATCTTGCCGTAAGCTTTTCGTCCAATGACTACGTTATCCATATGTATGGCCCATCAAGCCTTGAAACAGAAGATAACTTGATCCGCCTAGATCAGACACTGGCTAACTTCTTGGGGAATGTCGAAAAGCAAGTAGGCTTGGATAATACCCTGATCGTTCTTTCAGCCGATCATGGCGTACCGGAAGCTGCCCCAACGGTGAATGCACTAGGCTATAACACCGCGAAGTACTTCAATAAAGACACCATTATCAGCGAACAACTGGTTAGCCGGCTAAACAAAGAGTTTGGCCTGGGTGAAGACGCTATTCGCTTGTACTCGCAACCGTATATCTACCTCAACCATGAGGTCATCAAAAACAAAGGTGTCTCACTTGAAGCAGTACAACGGGCGGTTGCAGAAGAAGTCGAAAAAGTAAAAGGCATAGAACACGCCGTTACAAGCACGGATATCATGCGAAATACACTGCCAGATAATCGGGTGATGCGTCTGGTGACAAACAACCACCATCCTCAGCGTTCTGGTGACATCTATCTGGTATTCACCCCTCGCACTTACATCAATGATATGGACGGGCTAACCATCGCATCTACCCACGGTTCACCATGGCGATACGACACCCACGTCCCGGTTATCTTTGCTGGGAATGGTATTGAAGCCAGTAAAGTGACACGCAAGGTCACCCCTTATGATATTGCACCAACCTTATCGAATGCACTTGGCATTACTTTGCCTAGTGGCGCAACGGGGCAAGTGTTGAAGGAAGTGAGTGCTGTTCATTAATAACTTGAATAGAAAACCCGCTTACACAATCCTTTCCAAAAACTTCTAACACATAATTAAAGAGCCTGTAGAGTTCCTCATACTGGCTCTTTCTCCTTAAAAGTTTTTCACATTGAATGGGAAGTAACTAACATCAGTTGTCCCCTCAGAAAAAATCAAGACCGGCTGAAAAACCTTTTGATATGTGCCCTGAACATTTACATTTATAGGGACAGTTCCCATCCCACGAAATTTACCCTGATGCCTTCCATCGATACAACCAGAAGCAGAGCCTTCAATATTGTAAATTGCATCTTCTACCATAGTGACCGTTGCATCGAGAGTACATCCTGTTTCGTCATGTACTACATTAAACTTACCAGCAGAATTAATTGTAAATGATGTTCCATTATTGGTTTGCCAAGTATCTGTCATCGTTTCTTGGGTACGACCTTCTGATGAATACTTAACCACAGTAAATGAGCCAGAGCTTACTAAAAAAAGTCCCTGGTATAATGAGTCACTTATCTTGTTAGCTGAAGTTGGGTAATGGCCTTCAGGTATCATTAAATCAAACTGAATGTGGTGGTCTGAATCGGCAACTCTTCCGAATGCAAAACGATTTTCATTTCCTCCATAGAAGAAACCATCATAAATCACGCCAATAACAGTATCTTTTAAACCAGCTTCATCATCATAACTAATCGCCCATGGTGAGTTTAAGTGGCTTTTATCTGGATCCGTATTTTCACCATTATCACTACCATTAGAACCACTGCCAGTACCAGTGTCAGTACTATTATCTGCTCCTGTAGAACCACTTCCGGAGTTTGGCGTTGAATCACTCCCACCACCGCCGCACCCGACCATTAAAGCTGCAGCGACCATTACGCCTAATAACGATATTCCTTTTAATCTTCCCATTGCCATATTCCCTGCCAACATGAGTTAATGATAAATAGATATATTTTGTGAAATTAAAACTTTAAATTTATTTACTTTTAACGCCAACTTAAAGCACTTAAACAAGTATGCATTCAAACCATATACGCATCAACACTAACATTATATTTTGTTACTTAGGTCATATTTAAATCAATGACTTGCCACAACCAATCATTTTTATTTTACATGTAAAATAAAAAACAAGATCTGTAAATACCCATGCTTAATTGGTATTAAGCACCAATCAATATCATCTTTATCAAAATATAATTTCTTATGTTTGATTTTTTAGATATCATTTAAAAGCAATTAAATACCACCAACAAGAAAAGTGTCACTCCCGTCAACTTTTCACTTATTAGCAATCAAGTCGATGTTACCTCATTAAAAAACAGTAATTTTATATATACATCAAAAGAGCCAGATAACCGTCATTATAGACTTATGGGAAAATAAAGAGCCTACTCAAGCAAGTAGGCTCTTTACATTTGATTTAGACAGAATCGTTTATAGACTCGGTATATGACCATTATTCTTTAGCACTGTGATGTCGGCTTTCTTCTCTCAATTTGGGCAAGTAAGGCGGCTTGGTAATCAGCTTTCTCCCAACGCTGATCTAAAGCTTGCCGCAACAATTGCTTCATTGTTTGCGGCGCGAGATCATCAATCGGTGGATCGGTATCAAGATTTGACGGAAAGGAATAGCCATCTGATGATGCCGTTAATATGGCATCTTTCTCTACCTCTGTTAGCACATCATCATGCCAATCATGAGCGAGAGAGGCGTACACAGTCTGCGAAATCTTTGCAAGATCGATAGTTTCCATCGGCTTACCAAATGCTGATGAAATTTGGAGTAAGTTAGCGATGCGATGTAATTCAGCGGTATCATTTTGTCCTGCAGCATGGATAACAGCAGGATTGAAGAAAACAGCATCCCCTTTTTTAAGCGGAAGTTGTACGTAATTGCTTTCAAAATACTGTTTAAATTCTTCTTCACGACAAGATATATACCCTAGAGGGTAATGTTGAGAAAAAGGCAGCAACTTCGTCGGGCCAGATTCCAATGGCATATCACTGTGGGCGATAGCACCTTGCAAAGTGAGCATTGCTGACATCTTCTGAGCGTGGACGGGATAGTTTCTTAATGCTTCTGGATGCTGAAAGCCTAAATGGTAATCCCGGTGAGATTGTTGTGCTCTCCCACCCGGTCTAACGATGTTCACTTGTGCTGTTACTTGATAGTTTGCCCCCAACCAAGCTTCTGAAACCAGTTTGAGTAATGGATTTTTGTAGTATTCAACAAAAACAGCAGGCGAAATGCTGGTACTTTTTTGGAAGGCATTCCAAATGCGTCCGTTTGCCATCGCACCCGCTTGAGCAAAATGATCACCTTCTCCATACCCCTTCTCAGCGTCGAGAATCGATTCAAAAATATCACTCATGTCATCAACCACGGTGGTATTTCCATAGAGTCCTTGGATCACCACGATTCCGCCGCCATTTAAGAACACATCAGCCATTTCTTCTTTCACGCCTTGCCAGTTTTCTCGGCTAATGCTTCCACCGTCATAGATGACAATACCTTGCTGGCTCGACTTTGCATGGTGGTAGGTATTGATTGATTGCGGCTTACAGCTATCGATAAAGTCCTCTAGCTTGACTGTTTCCTTGCTCGAAAAGTGCGGGTATTCACGTTTCATAAGTGCCTCCTGCAAAATGGTAGTGACAACTATGTTAATCATTTGTAATCTCGAGATAAGAGAAAAAACCATCAAAAGTCCATCAAGGAAATCTTCACCGGTAAGGACAATCTTCATGAAGAAATTTACCGTCAAGCAAATTGCGGCTCAGGCTGGATTTAGTACTGCCACTGTAGACCGCGTTCTTCATGGCAGAAGCGGCGTACATCAGCAAACCAAGCAGCGTATTGAGCAGGCAATTTCAGAACTGGAAGAGCAATACAAATTGGATGCTCTTAAGGGACGAACATTTTATGTCGATGTCATCATGCATACACCGTTGAGGTTTAGTCATCTTGTCCGGGAGGCGTTGAATCGCATAGCTGTTCAAATGTCCCCAATTCGCGTCCGGTTGCGTTATTTCCTGTATCAAGATATTGATATCGATACTTTGGCGTCGGTTATCTATGAAGCAAAAGAGCGCGGTAGCCATGGTGTGCTACTTAAAATGCCTGACCATCCAAAGATAGTGAAAGCGGTGAACATATTACATAAAGAAGGTATTCCGGCCGTCACTTTGGTCACAGACATATCCCAATCCAAGCGATTGAACTACATAGGAATTGATAATACTTCCGCAGGGGAAACAGCCGCTTTTTTATTGACTCAGTGGTTAGGTAAACAAAAGAGCGGTATTTTGTTGGTTCAAAGCAGCAATGCATTCCGAGGCGAAGAACAAAGAGCAAAAGGGTTTCGCCATTTTTTAGAAAGCTATCCAAATTTACCAGTTACTACAATAAGTGAAGGGTATGGACTGAATGTAGGCACTAAAAAACAAGTAAAAACAGTGCTAAAAAAAGACTCGAATATTAGCGCGGTATACAGTGTCGGAAGGGGTAATCGCGCCACTTTAGATGCATTCAAAGAAATGAATCGCCCTATTGATGCGTTCATAGGACACGATTTGGATGATGATAACCGCTACCTCCTGAGAACTCGAAAAATACAGGCTGTCATTGATCATAACCTTGATGACGATGCTAGAGCCGCTTTTTTCAGCGTATTTGCACCATACGGTCTCATGCCAACATTTTCGTATACTTCCAGTCGAATCAATGTGGTCACCCCGTTTAATTTACAATAAACCGTCTGTTTAGATGAGTTCGATGAGTGTGGCTTGCTGTATATACCCTTCCGAATGCGCATTATTTTCAACACCGATGAATAATAATGAGCCCACTTCGTAAAGTGGGCTCTCTTTAAATCAGATAACTAGACTTAAGTTGTTCATTCACCTAAATTACTTTACCTAATTGAACTCAAGTTCAGTTCGTCTGCTCACTTATTCCAAGCAAACTGTTCAAACACCTTATCGACTGGCGTATGCGCGATATGGTTAGCAAACATAGCGGTAAAAAGGTTAAAGAAATGGAGTGATCCGTACATTTTTGAAAGCTATAAACACGTTATAGTGCCGGTTGCCTTTGCTCACACTGCTACGGTCAAGTTTTGTAGCCAGTATTTTTGCCTATAACGCTTCACGCACAGAACAAGCTTAACGATTTCTTCAGCCATCATTATTGTTAGTACCCAAGTGAAAGGCCATTTCAAAACAAATGCGGCAAAAGCAACTAAAGGGATCCCCACAAGCCACATCGCGACGAAGTCCATACGGAGGCAAAACTTATTTTCTCCCCCCGCCCTTAAAATACCGTTAATCAGTATTAAATTGAGCATTCGTAGCCCTATCGTTAAGCCAAGCAAGGTAATAGCCGGTGCTGCTAACGGGGCTAAATTAGGCTGGTCTAAATTCAGAAATGACAACAATATCGATTTATTCATCAGTATTAAGGCTGAAGCTATCACCCCCATAAACAAAATTGATCGGATATAAAAATTTGCGACCACACCCGCCTGATTAAAGTCATCTCTTCCAAGTGCTTGTCCAAGCATGACAGAGCACGCGACCGAAACACCGAAAAATAAGGAATAGCATAGCCCCTCGAATGGCCCCATCATGCTGAAAACAGCAAGTTCAGTGGTACCCAAATGGCCATAAATCATTTGGTAGCATAATGTTCCCAGTGCCCAAAACACGGTATTGGCCATTGCTGGGTATGCCAACACCCGAAAGCGCTCTCTTAGCGCCTGTGACGCTCTTACAAACTTGCCGGATAACAACCAGTGGTTACGGCTAAACAGAACAGCTAGGGTCAGTAGGATTTGAATCGCACGTGATACTGTCGTTGCCAAGGCAGCGCCGATAACACCAAGCGCTGGAATGCCAAAGCCCCCTTTTATGAACCAAAAATTCAAAGCAATATTAAGCAAAATCGTCGTGGTGCCTAACACCAAAGGAATAACCACTTCATCACTCGACCTCAAGGTCGTTTCACATATCATCAGCAACAGTGTCAGCAGCAAAATCGGCGCCGTGAACCACAAGTAATCTCGCCCGAGCGCCATCACTTCGCTATCCTTGGTCTGAAGCAGCATGATAGCGTCTGCAAATACCGTAATCATGATAGCGATGGGCAGTAACAATTTAGTGCCTTCAATAAAAGCCTCACAAACTACCTGCTTACACGCGACGACTTCCCCCTTCCCCCAATATTGAGCTACCAGTGTGCCAGTCGCTGTGCAAATTCCGGCCGCAATCATCATGGCAACGAAAATCCATTTCGAGGCAATTCCAACAGACGCTGTAGCAGCTGCGCCTAAGTCACTGACCATCAACACATCTGTCAAGCCGAGAAAAGCGCCTAGCGCACTTTGTATTGCGATTGGCAACGAGAGTTTAAAAGCCCTTGAGAGTAAAGAGTTTGAGTTCCCCGCTTTACTGAAATTTCCACTGTATAACTTGGTCATGCTAATCTCCTATCTATCAGCAAACTTTATGCTTTACAGGCCAAACTCCGAATGCTCAAAAACGACCAAAAACTAGTTAAATCCGTCATTGATGTTGATAACACCCTGTACAAGTGGCAAGACCGTGTCGAGTTATCCGAACAATGCCAAGAGCGCTTTTTGGTTCAATCAAACCTGCCGGAATTGGCAGAAGAAGGGATCGTGATGTGTGGTATGGCAGATATGCGGGAGCATTACCTTGTAGAGCGCGAGGGCGGAGAGCATCATACATTATTGGTGTGCGTTGACGGTGAAGGTGTCGTCACTAACCAAAGCATGAGGTGCCATGTCCCTGGCGACCACCTTGTTATTTTGCCTGCCGGGACGGCCTTTAAATTTGAGCTTTCCTCAAATTCAGAAAACTGGCGCTTTATCTGGATTACAACACCGCAGTTACCATGTTGGCAGCACCTTACTGAGGAAGGACAACGAATCATCCCCTTTCAGAACTGTGAGCAAATTTGGTCATTATGCAGTTTACTGTTCCTTGAATCGGATAATAGAGCCAGCTTTAGAACGCTCTACATCAGTGAAATCACACGTTTACTCTCGAAAGCGAGCAAGCCAGCTAACAACAGCCTGTTAAGGGTAGAAAGCCAATTCAACCGGATTGAATCACAGCTGCATCACAATTGGTCGATTGCTAACATTGCCGCTGCGTGCCATATCAGTGAAGAGCACCTTGGCCGGCTTTGCCGCCAACTATATGGGTGCAGCCCACAGCAAAAGTTAATCAGCTTAAGAATGCAAAGGGCCCAACACTTGCTCGCCGCCCAAGGTGATAATATTTCTACTATTGCCCTGAGGGTTGGCTATAAAGACCCTTATGCATTCTCGAGCCGCTTTAAACGCTTTGTTGGTATTTCGCCAAAAGCTTATCGTCAAAAGCACCCCACTTCGCAATCATAGCCACCAGCTCATTTTTCTTTACTGGCTTAGTTAAATAGTCATCCAATCCGCGTTGGTGACAGTTCTCTTGTTCTTCTAGCATCGCATGAGCGGATAAGGCAATGATAGGGCACCAATTGGATTGACCACTTTGCTGCATTTCTCTGATCTCACTAGTGACAGCGTAACCATCTTTGTGCGGCATCGAAATATCAGTAATAACCATATCAGGCTGATGCAGTTGATACAGTTCAACAGCTTCGACGCCATCTTTGGCAAAAATCAGATTTAGTTTGCTGTTGGTCAACATCGCTTCTACCAACATACGGTTTACCTGACTATCTTCTGCGACCAATACAGTTAATGCCGGCAAAGTGCTCTCATCTGCCACGTAGGAAAGTTCTTCCTTATTATCCCCCTTCATTGAGCTGGCAACATAAGGGGCTTGCTGCTCAAAACCAATAGAAAAGGAGAACGTTGAACCTTTGCCTTCTTCTGACTCTACCTGCAACTTACCGCCAAACAACGCAACGAGATGATTGCAAATAGCCAGGCCCAGGCCGGTTCCCTCAAATTCACGGGTGGCTGAGTTATCAACCTGCTCAAATTTATCCATGATAAACGGTAGACGTTCTGCTGGTATACCTATCCCTGTGTCTTCTACCGTAAACAGGAAAGTTGGCGTTTTACTTGAAAGATCTTCTTTAACAGACAATTTAACGTGGCCTTTTTGGGTAAACTTCACTGCATTACCCAATAGATTTATTATTATTTGGTTCAGGCGCCCTTTATCACCAATCACCTGACTATTGATATCAGCCGCCATATCCAGTATCACAGGTAAACCTTTATTCTTGGCTTGGTAAGCGCTCAGTTCTACGGCTTGTTCTAATACCTCACGCAAATCGAATGGCGCATCACTGAGAGTCAATTTTCCTGCTTCAATTTTGCTGAAGTCCAGAATATCGTTAATGATAGACACAAGGTTGTCTGCTGATTGATTAATGATTTTTAGTTTCTCACGATGCTCAGGAGTCACTTCACTATCTAATAGCATTTCACTGAGCCCCATAACCGCATTCATTGGGGTTCTGATTTCATGGCTCATGTTGGCCAGAAATTCTGACTTGGCTGAATTGGCTTTTGTTGCCTGATCCAACGCTTCTTCGAGCCGTTTATTGACTTGGCGGCGCTCAGTGACATCTCGCTCAACAGCAATAAAGCGAACGACCTCTCCCGCTTCATCCAGTACAGGTGAAATATCCATCTCAACCCAGTAAGCCTGCCCTTGCTTGGTATAATTTAGCAGTTCGACTTTAATCGCTTTCTTTTCAGTCAATGCATCAGACATCCGCGTAACGGTTTCGCTATCAGTCCCTTTTCCTTGCAACAACTCACCAGGTTGCCTCCCCAATACCTCTTTCGCTGAATATCCGGTAAGGGCTTCAAAAGCGGGGTTAACCCAGGTAATACAGCCTTTGGCATCGGTGATGATAATGACATCACGGGCATGCTCTGCAACTTGAGCAAGCTCTGTGACCTTCTCTGTCAATGCGATTTGCTGTTGGTGTTTTTGCGCTAAGTCTGCCTGTGCCTTGGCGAGCGATAATGACATCTGGTTAAATGCTTCACCAACCCTGGTAACCTCATCATTGCCCGTAACGGCAATTTGACCGCCAGGCCCAATTGCACCAACTTGCTCCACCCCTTTTTTTAGCTGTTCCAAGCGCCGTAATAAATACGTACCAAGGGCAAACGAAAAGATAGCAACCAAGGTCATTTCTATTAGGGCAATCAGCAAGCTCATTCGTGTGGCTTGAGACATCAAGGCTTGAAGGTCGTTGACCCTTACCCCCATTTCGACCTTACCGTAATACTCACCAGCGACCACTATCTCGCTAGAAACATCATAAACACCATCATGGACTTCAGATGGTAAGTTATGGGTTGTGACATTTTGATAGTCACCATGGCTGGCTAGCTCCCCCCCCTTACGATCGGTGATACGAATATAGGCTAAATTATGTTCAGCGGTAATTGATTGGGCAAAACTGTCCAAATAGGCCAAATCTGTTGCCAATACTGCATCCCGAGAAGCACTCGCAAACACGCTGACTAGCTGTTTGCTACCTGTTTCAAGACGAGTATCGTTAGAATTTTTAAGCCACTTCAGCCCGGTAAAGATCAATACAGCCAACACCAAGGCTTCTATTAGTGCGATACCAATTATCGTTTTTGTACGTAGTGTCATACCTAGCCCTACCTATCCCCGCCTAATCAGTGTTGATTCCTATAATTTGATATCGAGTGCGACCACATCGTCCCAGTCACTGTCTTTTGCAGGCTCTAGCCCCTTTATGCTGAGCTTTTGAAATGCCGCTTTTGCATCAGAGCGCTGGTTCAAAACACTTAGGCTCTGCTGCAATGCCGAGACGATAGCTCCATCCAGGTCTTTGGCGAACGCAATGGCGTGAGGGGTATAGCTTTTGGTTTGGTATATAACGGTGAGTTGCTGCTTGATTGGCGCATCCAAGCTGTTGTAAGTCCGCATTACCCCGCCACCAGCGGGATAAAGGCCTTTTGATACAGCCATGTAAACGGAATCGTGAGAGCCCACATAATTGGGTGAGATGGATAGCCCCTTCTGGCGTAATTCTGATTGAGTCAGGATAGATGCGGCAAAGGCGCGTGGTGCTGGGAAAGCAAGGGAAGCATTGTCAAAATCCTCAACCCTTCCCTGCCATTCTTTTTTCGCCACCATGATCCCTGTAATCCGCTTGTCTTTCGCCCGGGCAAGCGCAGTATATCCAGGGCTCTGGTTAACCAGGGTGAAATGGTATGGGTTCATGTAAGCAATGTCGTACTCACCTGCAGCTAAGCGCTGCTCAAAGGTGGGAATATCTCTCGCGGTAGCAAAACGAATATCTAAACCGGTCACTTCACTCCACGCCTTTAGCAGTGGACCCCACTGCTGGGCAAGCTTAGCGGCTGATTGCTGTGGTACAACACCAAATACTAAAAAGTGTTTAGCATCAATTTCCTCTTCTGAACTTGCTAACACGCTACCTGAAGCGAACCACATCGCTAAGGCGAAAACTGCAAATGTGGTTTTGCTTTTCAAATTGATTCGCATCTTGCCTACCCCTCGACTACCTATGCTCAGATTTCTTCCGCATCAAGGCGAGTTCATAGACTTAACGCCCCACTACGGTTGATACAGAAAGATAGTCAAGAAAGGTGCCAAGTTTAGGCAGTGCGAAATGGAGATTGAACGAGAAGGATATGAAAACAGAATTGTATATCCTAAAGTCCCTATAAAAGTAGAGTATTGCCAGGCAGAAATTTAACGCCTCTTATTTCCTTGATGGCTGCCAGTAACTATCAACTACACTTTGATTGTTTAGCCCACAAAAGAGTGTATAACAAGGTGTGACCATGACTGGTAAAACTAACGTGTTAGGCGGCCCCTTGGCTCTCTGTAACTGCTCGCCAACGACCGGTTTCTATAGGGATGGCTATTGCCGCAGCGATGATAGCGATGCTGGCCGTCATGTCGTATGTGCTTTAGTAACGGAAGAGTTTCTCGCCTTTACCAAAGCACAGGGCAATGATTTGTCTACGCCAAAGCCGGAATTTGGCTTTCCCGGGCTTGCTCCCGGTGATCGCTGGTGCCTGTGTGTCCAGCGTTGGAAAGAGGCATGGCAGGTAGGTTGTGCGCCACCAGTTGTATTAGCAAGTTGCGAAGTAACTACCTTGGATGTAATCCCTATTGATGTATTAAAGCAGCATGCGGTTGATGCACATTAGATATCGCAGCTTGAAGTAAGAGGTAGCTACTATCCGTGTCTCACCCATCCTCTCGCTCAAGAAATATGATCGCGCAAAGCAAAAACCACGCAATGTTAATCAGCAGCCTCCATATACTTTTGAGATTTTGTAACCTAGCAATGTTCCAGTTATATCCCCATCGACATTAGTTTCCGGCTTAGGCTGCCTAATCAACAGATAGCATCTTTGCTTGGCAAGCTTATCTAAGTCTTCCCTCGATTCAATGTCATCCCTAAGAGACACAAATAGGCTGTTATCTGAAAGGGAATGCATGCTATAGCCACTAACTTCCATCGCCTTTTCTATATCTTCTTTTTTCGAGCTCATATGACCCAGAATGACATACAAATCGGTTCCTGGGATCTGTGCTCTTTCCAAGGTATATTCCATACCATGCATGATAGCCTTGGCTCGTACCATTTCATCAGCAGCCCTGAATGCTCCAGCAAAGCCATCAAGTGCCGCCATACGGGAGTCTGAAGAGACATTTAAAAAGCGTGGAGCAGCAGTAACTGCGATAATGCCGAGAACGACGATCACAACGACCATCTCGATTAATGTAAAACCACGGGAAAGACGCCCCATAAAAAGCCCTTAAATAAAAACAATAAAAGATATACCACCTAATGCATAATGGTTGTGCTGCTGAATTATATGAACTACTAATAATTTTGCCAGTCAATATCTGCTTGTTTTATGTATGGCTTTGTAAAGCATTAATATTTTGAAAAACTCGCAAATTAAATGTGATTTTCATGGCAATGAAAACAGGAGAAAAACGTTCTTGATATTGCACTCTTTTGTTTCAACCACTATCAGTTTGGTGATCACATTTTGGTGAGTATGGATGGGTAACTCGATGTTGGACAAATCTGTGTTTGATATTTCAGTAATTTAGAGGATAACGGGTAAGATGAAGTATGGAAAAATAACGTTTGAACTCAAGGGCGGCACAAAAAGTTGTGCCGAGCGCCACGAGGCTTTGGGCGTTTCCTAGAGCGAATGGTTAGTGCGCCGCGCCCTATTTCAGGGAACAGCCGCTGATACGATGGACGGGCAATAATGTGATATTTTGGCGCTTGGAGCAGTGGCCAGATCTCAATCGACGGTTAGTGCCGTTGAGCCTTCGACGCCACCGCCATAAATAGTTTTATGCTCGCCATTATTCACCGGAGTCAGAGGTATACGTGCTTATACCCGTTAGACAAAGTCAGGGTTAGTGATAAACGGCTGTATGGAGGGGCTAACATAGCACTCGCTAAACCTCTGGCATCAAGCAAATATTACAGACGGAGCAACGCGACCCATCGCCCAAAGTTTAACAAGCTGGTCAGCGAGGCAGCGACATAGGCCTGCGCCGTAGCATTGAGAATTTTTTTCCGCATACTCCAGATCACCATCATGCTGGTAGCGCCTTTCTGCAGGTTCGGCAGAGCCTTGCCATAACTGGCATCGAACTCAACCGGAAGAGTCAACAGGTGCACCATGGTACTTAGTGCCATTGAAACAATGCCAATCATTATCCTTCCCGCTTGCGGCCAGCAAGCTGACCGGTTGAAGTATATTACTATTTTTAATCAGTTAGTTACAACGTCTGGAACGTTAAGCCTTACTTGATCTTGAAATCATGGAAGCTGAAATCTTTGCCGATGAAAGCAGCTTTTGGCCGCTGGTTCAGATCACAATAAATTTTATAAAATACCACCGTTTTAAGTAACAGTTCACACTTTATTCTATTATAGAAAAAAAGCTACATTCAAGCTGGTTGGTAAATATATAAAAGCTATAGTTATTGTTAAAAAACCATTTATTTGAGTATTGTTCATGACTATAAAACTACTGCTAGAACAAGAACAAAAATTACTCTATGTAAAATATTACGGAAAAATCGATTTGATTCAGTTATGTTCTGATGTTGGCAAATTAGTATGCATGAGCGATTACAAGATGGACTGGGACGGCATTTCTGATTTTCGCGGTGCAAATTTGGACTTAGACGTCAAAGATATGCTCGAGTTCGCGGAGTTTGTTAATAATATGCCAGGTGCCTCTACTGGTAAATGGGCTGTATTGGTTGACAAAAAACATAGTGTAGATGTCATCAAACCCTGGGAGATACTTTCTCAGAAAACACATGAAGCACTCAGGGTTTTTCTTAGTGAACATCAAGCCAGAAACTGGTTGCTTCAGGGTGAGGTTACACAAGAAGCACAAGAAGTTCTCCCCCGAGCTGACCGCATGACTGCTGAGGACGCGGTTACCCATACTAATGGGATCACTCATGAGTTCGATATTAAAAGTGCTTTATCACTCTTCAACTTCAGCAAAATTGGCATGTGGCTAATGGACAACGCTCGGGATTTGATTCGGGTTAATCGACAGTTTATTGAAATGTGGGATAAGCAAAGTTATTGGAGTGAATGCAGCTGGATGAGTTTCAGCCGTGAAGTGTTTCCACTCATAATTGAAATCAGTGAGTTGGAGCTGACAATGTTTAACAAAATACTCAGAGGTGAAACCGAAATAGATTATTTTGTCATTCGGCATTGTATAAAGCAGAATAGCGGATTCGTAAGTTACCTAGAGGAGAGAATTGAAGTCAAAAGCAGAGACAGCAATAACTGCCCAGTCATTGTTGTCGGTGTGTGTATCGAAATTAACGACTATAAGAAAATCCAGCTGGAAAAAATTGAGGCGGAACAACTTTCTAAAATAGATGGTCTAACTGGTCTTTACAACAGGCGCTACTTTGATTCACTGCTGGAGAATGAGTGGAAAAATCATTTACGTAGTAAGCAGCCATTATCGGTGATCATGTGCGATATCGACTATTTCAAACAGTATAATGATACCTATGGGCATCAGCGTGGTGATGATTGTCTCAAATCGATAGCCAAGAATATTAACATGTTGCTTCAACGTCCATCAGATATCGTTGCGCGTTATGGCGGCGAAGAGTTTGTAATTCTTATGCCAAATACTCACGCCAAAGGAGCACTCTATTTGTCCGAGTTGATCATAGATCATGTCGAGAAACTTTCCATCCCACATGAGACTTCAAAGATTAAACCTCTGCTATCTCTGAGTTTAGGCACGGCAACAGTTGTCCCAAGCCTTAAACAGACTCCGGATTTTGTTGTCACACTTGCAGATCGCGCACTTTATCAAAGTAAAGCCAATGGGAGAAATAAAGTTACTGTTGCTTGCCCATCCATGATGATGTCTCCATTAGAGTGAAAACAACATCATAAGTTTGGGATTAGCTCAATTGAATAAGGGATATTGCACGTAAAATTATCAGGATATGAAGTGCTTGTACAAGAGGTCAAATTAATCATATCTTAGTAAGAAGCACCTTCAACACTATTATCCATCACATTAACAGCAACTGTGCATTTTGGTACAAAGTCATTCCCTATAGCAATAGATGATGTTGATAAAATCAAAATAAAACAGGAGATTAAAATTAGTCGCACATTATATTCCGCTTTGAAATATTCGCATTATAACGAGTTGACTCCTTCCTCCTATGATTTTAAAAAACCAAGCGACTTTCTCAATAAACAGTCATGTGATAAAGCCATCATTAAACACACTTAATGAGATGGTACGCCCCTCCCTACAGCTAAACTTGAACTGGTCTAGCTTTTAAAGGAAAGCTAGCGTGACATTCTAGCTAGGAAAGTCATGGACAGAATGTTAGCACCAATAGTTATTTGGAATCTTACCGAGTGATCCTAAGCCTGCTTAGTTAATTCAATTGGCTATTGGCTTTTAATTTCGGGTGAAAAATCGACACAAGCCTAGTAAAGGTTGGGAGCTGACTGTTGTATTGCCATTGAATCGTATTGGTTCAACTATTGGTATTTGCGTTTTCGGTATTGATGCCTTGTTGGGGGCAGCGTAGCTCCATTTTAGTGATACATTAACACTTTAAATGTAGAGCTCAATTATACGCAACATCAAACTGAGGTTAAAAAGTAAAATCAAACTTCCACTATAGTGCCTTGAGCATGTCTTTTGTGACTAATGTGATCCCTTTATCAGATACTCGAAAACCATTAGCTATATCTTTATCTCTATCATAACCAATCGTTAAACCAGCCGGAATATGACAATCAGTGTCGACTATCACCTTCCGTAATTTGCAATGTTCACCAATATCACAGCCTCTCATTAAAACTGAGTATTCGATAAGGCTGTGGGAATGGGTGTGCACATTTGAATATAAGAGAGATTTACGAATTGTCGAACCCGATATAATACAACCGCTCGAGACCGTACTATCCAAAGCTGTCCCTCTTCGGTAGTCATTATCAAAGATAAATTTTGCAGGAGGGAGTTGCTCTTGGTAAGTCATTATGGGCCAACTTCTATCATAGAGGTTGAACTGTGGTTCAGGTTCAACTAATTCCATATTAGCTTGCCAAAATGAGTCGATAGTTCCTACATCACGCCAATAAGGTTGTCTGTTACTATCCGGGTCCTTAAACGAAAAAGCATAGATGTTGTGATTATCAATTATTGCTGGGATCACATCTATACCAAAATCATGGCTAGATGATGTATTGGCATTATCTTGATTGAGCTGTTCAAAAAGAAAATCTATGTCAAAAACATAATTGCCCATTGAAGCAAGACAAATACCTGGCTTACCAGGCATTTCTTTAGGCTCTGAGGGCTTTTCATTGAATTCAATGACTTTGTTATTTTCGTCTACTGTCATCACACCAAAACTTCCAGCCGCATCATACACACTTGCTTCAAGGCAGCATACAGTCATATCAGCTTTATTTTCAACATGTTGTGCAAGTAGGCGGCCATAGTCCATCCGATAGACATGATCACCAGATAGGATCAGTACATATTTTGCACCTGTTGCCCGGATGATATCAGCATTTTGATTAACGGCATCTGCAGTACCTAAATACCAATCATTACTATGCCGCTGTGAAGCAGGAAGAATTTCTACAAACTCTGACAAATCGGCTTTGAAGTGTCCCCAGGCCCTACTTATGTGCTGTATGAGTGAATGCGATTTATATTGGGTAGCTACCCCAACACGACAAACACCTGAATTGAAGCAATTAGACAATGGAAAATCAATTATTCGGAACATCCCACCGAAATAAACCGCTGGTTTAGCTCGCCATTTTGTTAACTCGAATAAACGACTCCCCCTACCTCCAGCTAAAATAACGGCATAGGTTTGTTTAGTCAGGTTACTGATATGGCGATCATATTGATTTTGCATGGTTAGTTTCTTACTATGTTAGTATAGCAATCTAAACAATAAAATTAATATAGACGATTATAAATGAATAGGTTATCAAACCTAGAGCAAGTAATAAATATTTAACCTTTCCACTTGAATTATATCCACCCAAATTATTAAATTTTATTCGTTTTGACACAGGTGTCATCAATTAGCAATGAAATCTCTATAAAGTTTAGTCATCTGATGAAGACTGAAAAATAAAATTGGTAAAATTATGTCTAGTTTCATTAGGTTATACCTTTCAATAAATGGTGAGATGATTTGCATAGCTACGAGACAAACTGATAATGATTTAGAGTTGTCACTATTTTGGAAGATAAGCCATAGCTCAAAAACAGATACAGAATATTATTTCGCACTTTGATTAATGCTATCAATTATATTTAACATTCCGTATTTTGGTAGCAATTAAATCAAGCCGTTTGCAGCGGCTTTTTTTTAGTTAAATTATTTTTTGGTTGAATATTCTAATTCTAGATATTCAACCAGTATTATACTGGGTGGTGCACACCTATCGCTATTTTTCTCATCATTTCAGCCGTAGTTTCATCACCACCTAGACAATTCTGTATACATTCATTGATTTGTCGTGACAAACAGTTGGACACCAAGCTCTTTTTCAAACCGCTTAATGGCCAAGCTTACGCCGGGTTGAGTTATGTTGAGTTCTTCAGCTGCTTGTGTGTAGGAACCATTTCGGTAAACAGCGACAAAAATTTTGGCTAGATTTAATTCCATTAAGAAACCTGTTAGAATGTCCAGTTTTACCATGACAACTATTGTAAAACTGACCTTTTTAACTGTTTTAGTGCATCTAAGTAAGAGCTAAGAATAAGTTTAACTATAGCATTGATGTTGACCAGATTAATGCTGCAATTTCAGGATACTAACCTGTTTCGCAATTTAATAAAATAGAGAGGATAGTGATTTTGAACAAAGCAAATAATAACATTATTGCGCGCTACACAACTTCCAGCTAATAGCAAGAGTTGGGAAGTTATCGTTAAATTAACCTACTACCAGCCTTCTAACCCAACTAAAAGTTAGTAATTTATTGCACCATGATGATCACTTCACTGACGTGAAACAAAATAAGTCAATTAACGCTTAAGTAAACTAAATCGTTAGCAAACTGAAACAAGGGATGGGGCAAGGCTGTGTTACATCCTTATCAGCATGCCTCTGAACAAAATCAAACGATAAACACTCTTCGCCCCAACCTAACGATAAACTTTTGTTATTAAAATTATAATTTTTGATAATTTTTATTAATTAACCTACAACCCTATACTTCTCTCCATCGAAGCGATACACGAAACAAATTAAAAAGTATTTGGAGAAAGTTATGAAAATGAATCACGTTGGCGTCATGGTTGGCGATATGGACAAAGCGGTTGAGTTCTACACTAAAGCGCTAGGCCTTCGCGTTGTTATGAACAACACTAAAGTTATCGAAGAGCGTGAAACTGCAATCGGCCGTATGTGTATTGCCGTATTCGGTGAAGGTTTCAAGGGCTTTAACATTGCGCACTTAGTCACGTCAGACGGTATCGGTGTTGAACTGTTCGAAATGAAAGATCGCCAAGAGCGTCATAACGTCGATTTCTCTCGTCTTGGTATCTTCCACTTCTGTCTGCAAGTCGCTAAAGAGCAATTCCCACAGACAATCGCGCGTATTGAAGAACTTGGCGGTAAAGCTCGCATGGATATCATGCGTTACCACCCAGAAGACGACACGAAACAAGCGCAAATGATCTACATGGAAGACCCGTTCGGCAATCTATTTGAGCTTTACTCGCACACTTACGAAGAAACTTACGCAACTGATTACGAGTAATAGTTATCAGGTAGCAAAAGAGCCCTGCAACCTTAACCAGTTGCAGGGCTCTTTTAGTTGAAATACATAACTTGTGTTTAGCGCGAGTGGCTGTGGAATACCGTTTTTGAAGCCACTGACATGTCCATATCATCCGAAGCGACAATGTTCACCGAGCGGCTGGCATTTAAAGACAGCGGGATAAATACCCTGCCCCGCTCGTCAGTAGTAAATGACGTACCATTGAGCTGAGGAACATTGGTTACATTTACTGTTAACCCTGATGCTGGCGCAGATTGGTCTGTCGCTTTGACATGAATACCGGAACTTGAATCGGTGATATTAAGCTCAACGGCTGAGACTGACATTGAAGCGACAAATAGTGTTGAAAGCGCGATTGACTTAAGCATGTTGTATTCCTTCTATGGCTGACTCTTCTTGATATCGAAACTAAACCGTTTCGTTTTTTGTTTTCTGGGTTGGAGGATAAAGGGTATGAGCCGTCAAGAAGAGAAGAAGCGTCGTGCGATTGAAGCCACGCTGGCGCTATGTGTGAAACACAGTTACCACGGAACCAGTATGGATACCATCACGGCTGCGACAGGCATGTCGAAAGCAACGATTTACCGGCATTTTGGTTCCAAAGAAGCGTTAATCGCCGAGGCGTTGGCACTTTACAGCGAGCAGACACTCTCCCATTTAACCCAGCTATTTCATGATCCTGAGCTATCGCTGGAAGAGAAGTTAACGGCTCGCTTTAAGACACTAGAGGCTCTGGTCGAAGCCAGTGATTTCAATGGCTGCATCTACCAACAGGCCTTTAACGAGTATCGTAATGAGGATGAGCGCATTGCTGATGTGTGTGTCTCTTATAAACAAGAGCGAATCCGCCTGGTCACCGAACTGCTTCTGGCCCACGACATTAAACAAGCCAAGGAGAAAGCCACTCGGGCTGAGCTGGTGTTTAACGGCCTGCTAGCCTCGTTAGAAATGGGAGCCGATCCGAAACTAATGCCACTCGCCAAGCAAATGTATTTTGAGCAGCTGCAGTTAACGAGTTCTTAAGACGAGCGTGTGTCTCTGCTTAGTGCGACCATAAGTTATTTACCTATGCTAAGCATGCCCAAGAAAAGTGCACGTCATTACGCCTTTGATACAATAAACGCCTGGGCCACTTTAGGCGGCTCAGGCGCAGTAATCAATATTAGGCGCAGCAAACAAAAAATGACGACAGGCTAGAAACGGCGATCCAATGCCAGTGTTACTTGTTGGGTACTATCTATCTCATAGTTACTGCTATTAATATCTGTATCCAGATAGCGGTAAGATATATCGACACTCCAGTTTTGCGGCAAGCGATATTGCAACCCTACTTGTCCACCCCAGGTAAAATGAGTCCGCTTTCTGTTGTCAAATTCATTGTTGTAGAACCCCATCGTAGGGCCGACAAATCCGGCCAAACGGCCATCAAAAGCGAACGGCATCATGTAGTCATACGATAACGTCATCTGGTGCATATAATGCTTATACTTTTCACCTTCTGCAGTGACATCATCGTCCTTGTAAGAATAGGCGGCAGTGATACGGTGGTTTTCTTCAATTACTGCCCCGGCTCGAAGCTGAAAATGAACACTCTCACTGTCTTTTTCTACGGTACGTTTAATCTCGTCTTGCTGCCAACCAACACCAGCGCCAACAAAAAAATCCGTTGCCAACACTGGTGTCGCCACAGCTATCGAAATAATGCTAATCAAAGTAAAACTTCTCATTATTCACTCCTTTCTCTGCTGTAACATGGAACAACAATCCCATCTTACTAACCTGACAAAGAAGATCTTTGCACTAGATCTGAGTTTTTACTCTAACCTCAACCAAGCGTGCATTGTTCAGTATTTGTACAGGAAATGACAGATTCATTATCAATAAACTCAGCTAATTGGAAACTAGAACGTCAATTGAGCTCTGAAAGGTTTGAGTTCTTGGCGTTTACCGAGTTTGATGAGCTAAGATTTTCACAGTTAACTAAAACTGTGGTATTCAATATGAACAAACAAATTATGGGTGTTGCTGTTTTCGTGATGGTTGGCGTATTCAGTATTTCAATCTACGCCGCGACAGATGCCAAACTAATTAGTGAGCAAGACGCCATAAAAGCTGCACTGGCGGATTTGGGTGTGGAAGTATTGGGTATCCGTTTTGACGAGCCAGACACCCAGTGGGATGTATTCGTTAGACTAGGCGACAAAGCATACGAAGTCGAAGTTGACGCAACAAGTGGAAAAATCATTGCTTCAGAAGAAGAAACGTTGTCGGAGATACAAGCTGAGCTCTCAGGTGATCTTTCACATGAAGGTGTTGAAGGCGACGTGGACAAGTGATGCCAGCGATACTGTATATTGCATACCTTATACCACATAGCTTGTATCGCATAAGTTATATCGAATAACACAGATGGCATGACAGCTTATGATGTATCGCATCCTGGCAGATCTGGTCGTCATATTTCACCTATTATTTATCATCTTCGCACTGCTCGGGGGCTTGCTGGTAATATGGCGTAGAGCCATGATATTCGTCCATATTCCGGCAGGAATCTGGGTGTCAGTGATCAGTTTCAAAGGCTGGATTTGTCCTTTGACGCCATTGGAAAACCAATTACGCCAAAAAGCAGGTGGAGATGGTTACCCTGGTGGATTTGTCGAGCACTACCTCATTCCCGTGATTTATCCTTCAGGGCTAACCTTCGATGTCCAAGTTGTACTGGGTTTTACCGCTTTGGTGATCAATATCGTTATTTATGCGTTCGTCTATTATTGGTATAAACGCAGGCAAGGCAGGACGCATGAATGAAAAGTATCATGATTATCATAGTGGTAGGCTACGCCCTGTTCTTCCTTACTTTTTGTTCCTTACAACGCCAGTTTCTTTACTACCCCCAGCCTGCAAGTGATGCTTACGGCAAGATGAATACCAGTTTCATTGTTGATGGTATTGAACTCTATGGTTGGGTGCTCAATGAAAGGCAGCCAAGGGCATTAATCTATTACGGTGGTAACGCTGAAAATATTGAAGCCAATATCCCCTTCTTCAAGATGCTAGTACCTGACTATACCGTTTACCTGATCCCTTACCGTGGCTACGGTAACAATTCAGGCTCACCCACTGAGACCACTTTATATAGCGACGCTGCAGCGATATTTGAGTCGGTACAAAACCAACATGAATCAGTATCCCTGATGGGTCGAAGCCTTGGTTCGGGAATTGCTACCTACGTGGCGACTAACCGGCAAGTCGATAAGCTTATTTTGGTGACCCCCTTTGATAGCATTGAAAATGTTGCCAAAGAGATTTACTGGATGTTTCCCGTATCCTTGATGATCAAAGACAGATACCGCTCGGCGGATAGAGTGAAGGATATTACCGCTAAAACCTATATCTTCATTGCTGAAGAAGATCGCGTAATATCCCGGGCGAGAACCAATCAGCTGATCGCCGAATTTGGCGAGCAGCTCGAAGAGGCCGTTGTTATCTCAGGTGCAGGCCACAATACCATTTCACAATTTCCTAGCTACATTTCTGGGCTAAAGCGCGCATTGGACTAGCGAAAGGACTTTGCGCTAATTGTCTTTAACTACTTTGAACAATAACTGTCTCAGCCAACGGTGACTGGTTTCAGATGTTCGGCTAGGGTGCCAAATTGCGCAAAGGTCATAAACATCTTCGCCAAATGGCAAAGGTAGCGCCTTGATATCATAAAGATCAGAAAAAGCTTCAATAGTCGATTTCGGTAAGATTCCAATCATGTCTGAATCGGCAATGATCGGCAGCATTTCCACTGCACCTGGTGCCCTAACGATAATATTGCGCTGATCAAGCTCCGGAATATCTTCTGCGTTCAATAAGCTTCGACGGGCATGCCAGCGAGCCACTACCACATGATCTTCTGCCAGAAACTGTTCAATATTTACTGAATCAATCAACCGGGGATGATGCTTACAACACACGACACTGAGTTCTTCAGAATAAAGCACTTGTGATTTCAGCAAGCTGCGACCACGTGGCGGCAAATCAATCACCAAATCATAGCGTTGTAATCGTAGATCAGACTCCATGTCCTCAGTGAACAAGGGATGGATTTCGAATGCAATATTCGGTGCTTCCAAACGCACCTGCTCAATCAAACCAGGCACAATGCTGTAGCTAGCAACCGAAACGCAGGCGATCGAAAAGATCCGCCTAGATGTTTTCGGATCAAACTCCCTCGAAGCAGAAAGCGTCGAGCTAAAGTTCTTATACGAGGCTGCCAAGGCTGGATATATATCGCTGGCAAAAGCGGTCGGCTCCACCCCGTTGGCGTTGCGGTGAAATAAAGGATCATCATAAATGTCACGCAAACGCTTTAGCCCTTTACTCACTGCTGGCTGGCTCACATCCATCCGAACAGCCGCTTTGGAAAGGCTTTGCTCCTCATACACAGCTACAAAAATAGGAATAAGGTTTAAATCAGTGCTTTTCATCTGCTCTGTCATTTATCATCATTGTTATGCTTCTAATCATAGTCATTAAGTTTCAATAATTTAATGGAAACTAATGCTGCTTGTGACCCTTGTCTAACTTAGGTAACGCTTTGGGTAACTTGAATCGAGTAGATGATTTGTGCTGGTTACTGATCATTCGCCACATCTTATGAAAAATATGCGCTTTTCCTTCACCCGATTGAACTAGATGACTGGTGGTCACCCAAGCTTTATCGTTTCCAGCTTTGCTCATCTCTAATTGATCAGTTGATACACGCAAATGTCTGTACAACTGTGCCCTGGCCTTTGACCACTCACCTTTCCTCACCTCTAGCCAAAACAGCAGCCACGGTGGTGTCGGGTGAGATTGATAATACCGCTTGCCGGCAAAGAACATACCCAGCGCTATAGTCAGTACAGCAAGCATAGTGACTAAAGTGCGTAGGTTAGCCTTCACAAAAGAAGCCGGAGTATGGCGAGCATGAAATTCTTTTCCTTCAAGGGTGACTGTTTCAAGCTTATTGGTTTTGGCATTCCACCATTGGAACTGGTGCTCTGGTAATTTGAAATCTCCACCTTGCTGTATCACATAGACGGTTTCTTCAACCCGGCTTGATTGGTAGTCGCCCCGTGTCTGCGAGTCATCCAATCTATGAGGTTGAGGGTATGCCTGAAAATAGGTCGATGACTCACTTTTTAACAGGTTCGGCAACAATACCGAAAGGCTATTCTGAGCCTTAACAGTCACTTTACGTGTGATGGCATCGCCAACTTTCAAATCGTCACTTGATTGTGTCCACTCTTGGTTTACATCGACATTTGTCGCTGTAAACCATGGCGTATCCTCACTGAGCAAACCGGAAGGCAAGCTAACGTTAAAGGCCAATGGTTGGGTATATAAACGTCCCGCAACATTGCTGCCATCTGGTGCTGAAACCTGCACACTTACCGCAAGCGGAGGCACGGTATAAGAGCCCGATTTAACCGGGTACAAGGTGATTTCCCACCGTTGTCGAGACCACGTCTGGCCACCTTTTCGCTCGGTATAGTTGGTAGCGAGTTGATTACGTTGTTTAGCAATGACATTGGGGATCTCAACCGACTCAATACGGGTACCCCCGGTAAACCAACGAGGCGTGGCTACTTCGACATACAAAATGACCTGCTCATTAACACTAAAGTTAGGTAATTTGTCATTCCCATCGCTCAACCATGCTTTGATTTCTACATCGTTGCTCTGCTGGAGTGTCTGAATAGTGACAGCGTAACTGGGCATGCTCAATAAAGAAAAAATTAGAGCTAGCCATACTGGCAATGAGGTCATAAACCCTGTTCTCATTGTTTCACCTCACCGGTCGAATCGCTGTTACTTGAATCATTGAGTTGGATCTGAAATTTAGCCCGCAAGAAATACTTAGGGTCGGCTTCTACCCGCCTCAGCCATTTGTCTGCCAGTTCATCACTGCCTAAGATTTCGCTGGCATTCAACGTGTCTTTGATCATGAGCTCTGCGGCGGTTTTTTCATCTGCCCCGTCAGCCGTTCGTGGTTTGTCATCACTTAACTCAAAAGATTCTTCTGGCCCATCCGTTGTTCCCGCTTGGCTTTCACTGGTTCGGTTGATTTCCTCTACAATGCCGCCGATCACCTTGAGGTTGTGCTCAACATCTGGTCGTAAGTTTGGCTCTAGCGACTTTTTATCAGCCAAAGACTGCAGCAAGTCTCTAGCCGCCAGATACTCACGCTGCCTCGCCAATGCACTCGCCGCGTTATACAAACCGAAGTCACTGTCCATTTGCAGAAATGCGCGATGCGCCTGTTTATATTCACTGGCATAGTAATAAGCCGTCCCTTTCCATAGCGGATTGACAAAATGCTTCGCGGCCTCTGGGTAGTCCCCTTTATTGAATAGTCTCTGACCTTGCTGATCCGGCGTTAACCACAAATCCCACCACCATTGCGCTGTTTTATCCCAGGCAGTGACCTCCGCGGCAAGCTCTGTTGTTGGTGCTTTCGATGCAACGATTGTTTCAGCTTTGACAACAGGTGCTACCAATAGGCTTCCACTCAAGGTCATGACCACGCACCATTGCACCAGCCAGCCTTTGCGGAACCACAGCAGCATGACCAGGGCAACCGGCAACAACAGTTGATACCCCATATCCTGCCATGGCATTGCTGACTCACCATTCAGCTGCATATTTCTCTCAACTGAGCGGTTAATCTGCTCTATGTCGCTACTGTCTACAGTAGCAGCAATGAATCGGCCACCAGTGTCACTGGCAAGTTGCCTTAATGAATCAAAATCCGCAGGCGCATCGCTGACAACATCACGGTTACCCGCGCCCAGTATCATCAATTGATATGGTTTGTCGGCAAAATAGGCTTTGAAAGCCGCGGCAGTATTGGGGTTAACACCGTCAGACACCATCAATACTGTGGAGCCAGGTCTCCCTTGCAATAATTGGTCAATAAGCGGCAAAGCCTGTTCAGCAAACTTTCCCTCAACAGGCATAATTTCAGGGGAAATCGCTGCTAATATAGGCTCAAACACCTTGGTATCTTGGGTCATTGGCATCGCAACATGGGCAGAGCCTGCGTACACTACCAAACCTGTGCTGCCACCTTGGCGCAGTGCTAACAAGTCACGGACTTTATGCTTTGCCCGCTCTAACCGGCTAGGGGGTAAATCTTTCTCAAGCATCGACTCACTACTATCGAGCAACACCAGCATTGAGGCTTTATCCTCACCGAAGGGTGAAGCTTGGCGCTGCCATGTTGGCCCGGCACAGATCACAATCGCAATTGCAATAATGGCCATTAGTAATTTAAGCGGCAGTTGCTTGCTCCAGCCTTTTTCTCCTATCGTCAGCACATTGCGCAGGTGCTCGGGCAGCACATCTTTCCAAGATGGCTGGTTATCTTCACGCCAGCGAAGCCACAATAAAAAACCCATCGGAATAAAGGCCAGCAACCACATTGGTCTGATGAAATGAAATTGCGATATCACCTGCTGTAGGTTCAAGCTATCAAGCATGGTTACCCTCCGAGCCTTTTTCCTCCGAGCTCAGGCGCTGCTGGCTGGTTCTGCGTCTATTGAATGTTGCCAACGAGAAGGCAACCAAGTACATCACAACAACGACCGCAATCAGATAATGGTGAATGCTTTGCTTGGGACGATAAGTAGATCTTTCATAGAGTTGTGGCTCAAGTTTACCAATCTCCTCATAAGCAGCAGAGAGTGCTTGACGGTCGAGGGCAACAAAAGCCTGCCCGCCAGATTCTTTGGCGACACGGTTGATGGTGTCCATATCGAGCGCTGTTTCGCCAACCGTTTGAGGATCCCCCATCGCAATCATATGGATCCGCACCCCTTTAGCCTTGGCAACCTTAGCCGCTTCAATCGGTTCAACAAAACTATCGGTATCATTACCATCGGTAAGCACAATGGCGACTTTCTCTCTATCTGCGTCACCTTTTTCCTGGTGGCTTTGATCAAACACTTTAATTGCCAGCCCCATCGCATCACCTAAATGGGTACTCTGACCTGCCATAGCCACTTCGGTTTGGTTAAGCAACGCTAGCCACACAACCTGATCGGCCGTAAACGGTGTTTGCAAGAAAGCCGCATCGCCAAACAGAATCAAGCCCAAGCGATCGCCCTCTCGAGTTTTGACAAAATCTACCAATACCTCTTTCACGGCATCAAGACGGGAGACTCTCTGGCCTTTTTCGGAAGTAAAATCCTTTTCAGCCATTGACCCTGAAAGATCTACCAGCACCATGACATCACGGCCAAAGCTCTCCCTTACTTGCGGAGCGCCCAAAATCGTTGGCTTGGCTAAGGCTGTGATAATCAGTACCCAGGAAATCACCAAGGTCAAACGTTGCCACCAAGATGGCGATAGCTGATTGGCCCCTGCAGAGGGACTTTCGCCCAACGCCTCAATTAACTGGCTGAAAAATGGCACTTTAATCGCACTTTGCTTGGTGCGATAAGCTGGAACAAAATAGACAACCAACAGTGGTAACGGCAGTGCCAGAAACCACCAAAGATGAATAAACTCCAAGTTAGTCAGGGAAAAGTTAATCAGAGAAAAATTAAACAGAGAAAAGTTAAACATGACGCCCTTCTCCCTGCTCTTTACGTCTAGTCACTAATTTGGCAATAAAGCCGCCTTTGGATTCATGGTACCCATGTTGTCTGTGCTGAGATGGGTGACTCTTCACCCAGTACACAGCTTTACGCTGCAAGCGAGTTCGCTCTTCAGCATGCAATACTGTCGATGGGTCAACCAAAGACTGTGTCCATTTCTGGCCGAGGTCATCGTCAAAATCCTCTTTCCCGTCGCCTAACTGATCAAGCTGTTGCAAGAATGATTGGCCAAATAGCCTTCCAAAAGCGGGATCCAAGTACACCAACACAATCTTCAAAATTGAGTACAAGCCATCTTCAAAGTCTCGGTCATTGGTGTTGAGCTTGTTTATTGCCGCAATGGCCTCGTTGCGGTAACGGTTATGCCACCAAAATAGCAGGCGGCGATAAGCAAGAAAGGCAGCCAGAATAATCAAAGCGACAGCAAGAATTTTCCAGCCAATTGTCTGCGGCACCCAACTAACACTGTCAGGTACCGTAATATCATGAAGCTCACGCAGTATGTAGGTGCTCGGTGGTGTATGTTCGATACTCATTGTTATTGTCTCCCAACAAGCCGTTGGAACTGGCTAATGTGGGAGCCCGAAGTATCCAGTTCAATAAAAGGAAGGCTTTTCAACGCCATTAAGCGAGTAAGAGACTGTCGGGTAAGCAAACTACGCTTCGCTAAACTCGCACTGGCATTGGTGATTTTTTCTTTGGAGTCGAGGGTCAGCTGATACTGCCCGTCTCCGACGACCCAGCTCGACTTGGCTAGATCTCCGGGCAAAGTCTGCTCAAGAGGGTCATTAACCATCACGGCCAGCACATCGTTATGCATTTGAAACTGCTTGAGCAAGTCAAGGTGTTGCTCCTCGCAATCACGCCAGTCGGTAATAAACACTAAGGTCGACTGGGATAAGTTCATTCGTTTAAGCTGCTCAAGCCAGAGTGAAAAGGTTACCTTGTCACTATTACGGGAATCGACATTAAGTTGCTGGTTAGCTTTGGCTAATAGTTTTAACTGCGCCATAAAAGCATGTTGAGAGCGTTGTGATTTACTGTGGTATAGCTTCTCTGCTGAAGCGACAACGACGCCTACCCGATCGCCGTCTTTGAGCACTCGCCAACCACACATAGCTGCGATTTCAGCAGCAATGACAGATTTCATTACCTGAATCGACGAAAAGAACATCTGGCTACGCTGGTCAACGCAAATAACAACATTTCGGTCTTTTTCTTCGGTATAGCTGCGCACATGGGGCTTGCCCGTTCTCAGGGTTACTTTCCAATCGAGGTTACGAATGTCATCACCCAGTTGATAATGACGCAGCTCTTCAAAGTTAAGCCCGCGGCCGCGAAACAAAGAATTATGCCGACCCGACAGTACGCTGCCGGCCTTCAAATGCGGCAATAGACTAAACGTATTGATCTGGGACTGCAGACGCACCAAACGTGAATAATCACAATAAATACGGCTATCTAGCCCGGCGGGCTGAGGGGCAATATTGGGTTTTGCCATAATGCCCCCGCTATCCAATTTCTACATGGTCAAGCAGTTCTTCAACTATCCGCAAGTGGCTAACACCATCAGCAAGGGCGTCGTAGCTTAGGGTAAAGCGGTGGCCAAGCACCATAGGAGCCATGGCACGGACATCATCCGGCAGCACATGGTCACGACCTTGAAGCCAAGCATAGGCTCGCGCGCATTTATCCAGCGCAATAGAAGCACGTGGGCTTGAGCCGACCTCAATCCATGTAGCAAGGCTAGAATCTGGGTAACGCTCTGGTTTACGGGTCGCCATGACCAAAGCAACAATATAGCGCTCGACGAGATCTGAAACCGCGATATTCGGCAGCTGACGCCGCGCCTCAAGAACAATACCCGTTTCAATATACTGCTGGGCTTGATCTTCGGTGTGAGACTCACTCGCCCCCACCTCTTCACCTCGAACTAACCGGATAATATCAAGCTCTGCGTCATCTTCGGGGTAATCCACTGTTACCTTCATCATAAAGCGATCCATCTGCGCTTCAGGTAGCGGATATGTCCCCTCTTGCTCAACGGGGTTCTGTGTTGCCAGCACCATGAACAACTCGGGTAATTGATGGGTTGTATCGTCAACTGTGATGGTTCCTTCCGCCATCGCCTCTAGAAGTGCTGCTTGCACTTTTGCCGGCGCTCGGTTGACCTCATCAGCAAGGACAATACTGTTGAAAATGGGACCAGGCTGAAAGTGAAGCTGGGGTTTACCATCAAGATCTTGATAGATCTCAGTACCTGTCACATCAGACGGCAGCAAATCAGGCGTAAATTGAATACGGCCAAAATCCGTTTTAAGCAGTGCAGCCAAAGACTTTACCGATCGGGTTTTCGCCGTACCAGGTAAGCCTTCTAAAAGAATATGACCATTGGCCAGCAAGCCAATCACCAGCGCTTCAACCACATGACGCTGGCCGATAACACTTTTCTCTGTTTGTTCAATCAGCTGATTAATCGCTTGCTGTGCTTGGTTCATAGATCCCCTCATCCAGTTAGTTTTTAGACCTGTATCGTACCTATAAGCCCGATAACTAATGGTTATACTGGCCATTACAGCTCAAGCCTTTTCATCGTTTCAATTTACTATCACCCCCTGATTTGAGCTTTCAGCTGACTAACCACTTCAGGCGGCACCATCTTGCCAAGCTGCTGGGTACAGCCTTCAAACGCCGTAGCAACTTCACCTATTTGGTAATTTCTCGCTAACACTTCACACTGGGCGTATAAATGCTGAGGGTTACCACTCAATTCATAAGCAGTATTTATTGCCTTGCTGGCTGCCAGTACATCGGTTTTCTCCAATGCTAACCCGTAGACATACCAATAGTGGGAATTCCCCTCTGCCATTTCAGCGGCTTTTTTCAGCAAAGACTTGGCTTGTTGCATCTCGCCAGCACGTAAATAGGCCAACCCTGCACTGTAAGGTAATGCGCTATCTTTTGGCTGTGCTTTCATGCCTTGCTGCAGCACTGCTAAAGCTAGACTTTCTTTATTCTGTCTACGGTATAAGTCCGCCAGATTGACATAGCTATTAGCGAAATAAGGCTCGATTTCTATTGCCCCTTGATACCAAGAGATGGCTTCATCAACATCCCCCATCGCGCGATAAACGTTACCGAGGTTGGTTCTGCCAAACCCTCTATCCGCATTGAATTGTTGGATCTCGATGTATTCTTGCAATGGTTTGTTCAGGCTGTCTTTTTGCAACAAGCTCATCTGCGGCCAATGTACGACCAACGCTGCAGCCGTTTCAGTCCGCACCGACAAAACAGGATCCGATAACAATGGAGATATAATCTGCCAACGCTCCGGCCAACCGTAACCCGCCGAGCCTTCTATGGCACCTAACCGTATCAGCTCATTGTCGTGCTTAACCGCCCTTGCTAAAGCCACCAAGGTGTTCTGGCCGGTATTACCCGCCATACGAGATAGCGCAGAGGCACGGATAATATTGCTTAGGCTCGAATCTTGCGCGGTATAAGAAAGTGCATCAGGTGCCGCTTGGTGGCCAATGCTATCGGCATAGAAAGCCACCCCGAAATGCTGCTGGTTTCGATACTTGGAATTTGGAAAATGCTTAGCCAGCGCTTTGTCCGCCCATTGATTGGTTTTATCGTCATGGCATTCGGTGCACACATTAGGGGTGTCTATATGCTTGCTGATATCCGGACGGGGGATATGCCAGCTGTGATCCCGCCGAGGATCAACCTGCATATACGTCGTCTCGGGCATATGGCAGGTAGTACATTTGGCCGCTTCCGTCCCTTCAGAGTGAAGAGTATGCTTGGGGGTAGTATATTCAGGCGATACATGACACTGGCTACAGACAGCCTCTTCCGGAATTTTTAATTTTGCTGAGTGTGGATCATGACAATTAGTACAGGTGACGCCTTTCTCAGCCATACGGGATTGCAAAAAAGATCCATACACATAGTCTTCGTCATAAATCTGGCCGTCATGATAATAAAGCTCTGGGGTGATCAAACTCAGCCGGTACTTATCTAAAAATGCGCCTGTTACATGATCGGATGTCTCATTAAGTTGGGTTCGCCGACTATGGCATTGGGCACAGGTTTGTACTTGGTCCGTGGGTACTATCGAGGCTGGCTGGAGGGTTTTGTGCCCCTCTTTTGCAACCCATTGTTTAACCGATACAGTGAGATCACGTTCGAACCCCATCAACTCACTAGCGTGTGAAGTTGGCATATCGCTTTCGTTTTCTTTGACATAATCCACGTGGCCGCCCGCAGGGCCATGACAAGCCTCGCAACCGACATTGATTTCAGACCATGTCGATTGATAACTATTCGTTTTGGTGTCGTAGTTTTTCTTTAGGTTGGTTGAGTGGCAATCTGCGCACATAAAGTTCCAGTTCTGCCCGGCATTGGTCCAATAAAACTCATCAACCGGGGTCGCCTCGGGGTATAAGTGAAACCAACGTTGGCCGCCTTTTTCTGGCGGGCGGGAATCCCAGGCAAAAGGAATTAGCTGGATACGACCATCGGGAAATTCGACCATATACTGCTGTAACGGGTAAACACCGAAGGTATAGCTAATTTTGAAGTCAGAGAATTGCTGATCGGCACCCGCGATATTCACCCAATACTCATCGCCCTTTTTAAAAAAGCGATTTGTTTTTCCGTTATGTTCGAGTTTTTTGTCTGAGAAGTTCGCCATGACAGATTCAGGCGTTGCATGTTTCATCGCCATTTCATGGTGTGAGCCTTGCCAGGCCTTTACTTGCTCTGCATGGCATTCGGCACAAGCTTCACTGCCGATAAATTCTTGAGGCTTCGCAATTGTGACCCCAGGTAATAAGACAGTAAACATGCCGAAAACGAGCAGCCAGTTATAAAAGCTTAATTGAAACAACCGTGCCATATCCATCCTTGAAGAATTATGCTCCCTAACTAAAAATAGAGTATGAAAGTGAATAGAGGGCTCCGCAGAGCCCTTGATATTAAAAAGTTTACTTGTTCTGAGGCTGCTGGAGCTTTTCCATCACCTGATCAAGTGAGAAGCTTGCCGCTTTCTGCCTTGGTGGGAACTCCTTGAAGGTTTCAAGGAACTTAGCCACATAGGCTTGAGCTGGTACTAGCATGAAGGCACGATCAAGCATCCAGTCGTAGTAGGTGTTTGAGGTAATATCAGCAACCTCGTAGGGATCCATCCTCAAGTTGAAGATTTTAGGTACACGCAGTGGAGTGAAAGGTTCAGCCCAAATACGTAATGTCCCTTTAGCACGCTGCTCCAAGAATACGATCTTCCAGTTGTTGTAGCGAAGTGAACTCAGATCACCGTCATCGGTAAAGTAAAACACTTCTTCTCGAGGCCCTTTATCCACTTCACCGGTTAGGTATGGCAGGAAGTTGTACCCGTCGAGGTGAACTTTAAAATTCTTATCGCCTGCTTGGTGACCTTCAAGTAGCTTCTCTTTGATCTTGTCATCACCGGCTGCTGCGAGGAAGGTTGGCATCCAGTCCATGTGGTGCATGATCTCATTGGATACACTGCCCGGCTCAATTTTACCTGGCCAACGTACCATGGCGGGTACTCGGTATGCCCCTTCCCAGTTAGTATTCTTTTCACCACGGAATGGCGTCAAACCGGCATCTGGCCACGAGTTCATGTGCGGGCCGTTATCAGTCGAATAAAAGACAATGGTGTTATCCTTGATGCCAAGATCATCCACTTTCTTAAGTAACTCACCGACATGGTTATCGTGCTCAACCATACCGTCGGCATAAAAACTGATCCCGGTCTTGCCTGAGTTCGCTTCTTTAACATGAGTACGGAAATGCATACGAGTTGCATTCCACCATACAAAGAATGGCTTCTCGGCTTTCACTGCGCGATCCATGAAGTCCAAAGCAGCCTCAAGTGTCTCATCATCAACGGTTTCCATCCGCTTACGAGTCAGAGGACCTGTATCCTCAATCTTGCCGTCAGCATATGATTTGATGACACCGCGAGGGCCAAACTTCTTACGGAAGTCAGGGTCTTTAGGGTAATCAACATTCTCCGGTTCTTCCTCAGCATTGAGGTGATAGAGGTTACCAAAAAATTCATCAAAACCATGATTAGTTGGCAGGTGTTCATCTTTATCACCGAGGTGGTTCTTACCAAACTGACCTGTCATATAACCCAGCGGTTTTAGCAGCTCTGCAATAGTGGCATCTTCCGCTTGCAAACCGAGATCAGCACCGGGAAGTCCCACTTTACTCAGCCCTGTTCTCAATACAGTTTGCCCGGTAATAAACGTCGAACGGCCAGCGGTACAGGATTGTTCACCGTAGTAATCGGTAAACATCATCCCTTCCTTGGCAATACTGTCTATGTTCGGAGTGTGATAGCCAACCAACCCAAATGTGTAGGCACTGACATTGGTTTGCCCGATGTCATCACCCCAGATAACTAAAATATTGGGTTTCTCTGCTGCGATACTACTGCTTGCAGCACCGACCAGCAGTGTTGCAAGTATCATTATTCGGCTTTTGAAGCCTTTTCTCGCTGTCATATAAACCTCAGTCACTAAGTTAAAATGGCGTCCTGCAACAAAAATTAATAGCTCACAATGGGTAGTTCCGCGACCTGCACCACTCAAAATTAAGTATTTTTCTGCGATTAAAATAGTCCGAAGCCGTGCCTTAAGACCAACTTCGCCTGCGGAAACAGGTGTGATACTCATCACGGTTAACGTCGATTTTACTTCACTCTCATTTGATTAAAAGCGTTTATAAAACATCATATTAGCTAACGTAATTAACCAAAGGTTATAACCGCTATAAAGCGACAAAGCCCCTTAGTTGCCAGTAACTTAGCGCCCAACGACAAATAAGCACCTTTCGTGCTGATTAAAAAAACGCTCTTAATTTGAACGGAGTTATTATGGCAAACCAAGTAAGTAAACTGGCTGTCGGTCTTGGGGTTCTCGCAACGTCAAGCGCTGCTGTTGCAGCAGACAAACCAAACATTCTGGCGATTTTCGGTGACGATGTGGGTTACTGGAATATCAGCGCGTATAACCAAGGCATGATGGGTTACGAAACCCCCAATATTGACCGTATCGCCAATGAAGGTGCATTGTTTACTGATCACTACGGTCAACAGTCTTGTACTGCTGGTCGCGCATCCTTCATCACGGGTCAAGAACCTTTCCGCACCGGCCTTTTGACCATTGGTATGCCAGGCTCCACACACGGTATCCCTGATTGGGCACCAACTATTGCTGACTTGCTAAAAGAGCAAGGCTACATGACCGCGCAGTTTGGTAAGAACCACTTGGGCGATCAGGATCAACACCTTCCAACCGCTCACGGTTTTGATGAGTTCTTCGGTAACCTCTACCACCTTAACGCGGAAGAAGAGCCTGAAACTTACTACTACCCGAAAGATCCTGAGTTCCGTAAGAACTATGGTCCTCGTGGCGTGATCAAATCTTACGCTGACGGCAAAATTGAAGATACCGGCCCGATGACCCGTAAGCGTATGGAGCACGCAGATGAGGAATTCCTTGAAGAATCACTTGCCTTCATGGAAAAAGCAGTAAAAGCCGACAAGCCTTTCTTTATCTGGCATAACACCACCCGCATGCACGTTTGGACTCGCCTACAAGAGAAGTACCAAGGTAAATCGGGTATCAGTATTTACGCTGACGGCATGCTAGAACACGATGATCACGTAGGTATCTTGCTAGACAAGCTTGACGAGCTAAAGATTGCTGACAACACCATCGTTATTTACTCTACGGATAACGGTGCTGAGACCGTAACTTGGCCTGATGGTGGTGCAACCCCATTCCACGGTGAGAAAGGCACTACCTGGGAAGGTGGTATGCGTGTTCCTCAGCTTGTTCGCTGGCCGGGTGTGATTGAACCTGGCTCTCGTATCAATGAAATGATGGCGCACCAAGATTGGCTACCAACGCTTATGGATGCTGCCGGTGTGCCAGATGTGAAAGAACAGCTGGCTGAAGGCTACACAGCTAATGGTAAAGACTGGCGTGTACATATCGATGGCTACAACTTTAAGCCATTCTTTGAAGGTAAAGAAGACAAAGCACCTCGAGAGTCTCTGCTGTATTTCTCAGCCAACGGTGAGCTGAACGCAGTACGCTGGCACGACTGGAAACTGAACTTCGCCGTGATGGAAGGTAACATTTCTGACGCTATTCGCTTTGAGCAAAACTGGCCGCAGATCATCCACCTCCGTGCTGACCCGTTCGAAAAAGCTCCACACGAATCGGCTATGTACATGCGTTGGATGGCTGACAACATGTGGTTGTTCGTACCGATTCAGGACGTAATCGGTGATTTCTTCAAGACGCTGCCAGACTACCCAATGCAGCAAGGCCAGTTGATGAATCCTGCTTCAATCAATTACCAATCATTGGGTCTACAAGGCAAGATGCAACAACTTGATGCCCTGCAGCAGAAAGTTGAAACGATGAAATAATCATCCTTCCTTTTGGATAAAACTAAAGCGCCCGTCATTCTATGAATGCGGGCGTTTTCTTGTTGAGGATTTAGGCTGGGAAAGTTGATAGTTCTCTACAAACCTTTCCTTCACACCGCGAAGATGTTTGGCGCTTTTCCGTTGCACAATTTCTCTAATCCTTTTGCTATCCAAACTCAGAGCCTGAACTCCTCGTTGCAGTAGCTGCAGCGGTATACCTGCTTGTAGAACAAGCGCTGCCACCAGCGCCTCTTTACCCTGACAACAATCTTGTGCTTACAGTCATCATTCATTGCTTTCAATCACCATAAACCATCATAAAAATGCCATAAAAGTGTCATAAATCGAGCGGGAGTATATGGAGTTGTCACCTGCCAATAAACCAGCAAAATTAAAACGGATCGTTCCAATATTCAGAACGATCCTTATGTGGTTGTTTGATACACTAGCTCAGGGAACAACGAAATAAGCCAAAAACGAAATGAAGACTGAAGACATTAAACTGTTTCACAAAGTAGCTGAGTTTGACTCGCTAACAGAAACGGCTAAGTGGATGGATTTACCTAAATCCAATATCAGCCGCCGCATTAAGCAACTGGAGAGTGATCTGCAGATCAAACTCTTTCACCGCCACAGCCGCCATATTACGCTTACCGCTGCTGGACATGACTTTTATAAGTCATCCACCAAGCTCATGAATGAACTGGATCAAACAATTAGCAAGCTACAACGCCCAAAGAAAGAGCTAGATGGTCGGTTAAAAGTCATGATCTCGCCAGTCATGATGAATATTGGGAAGCTGGTCCTGGAGTTTATGCAATTGCACCCTGCCATCAATGTTGAAATCATCAGCTCCAGCGATGAACTGGACCTCATTAAGAATGACATTGATATCGCATTCAGGGTTGTGAATACTCCAACAGAAGAAAATCTGATTGCTCACAAAATTCGCGAAGAACCATACGGGTTATATGCTTCACCTCAGTACTTATCGAACAACGGTACTCCAGACGCTTTGGATAAACTCGCTGAACATAATTTCATCACGTTTCGTTTTAGTAATGGTGAAGTATTTAATAAGCTGACGCTGGAAGAGGGTCAAACGCTCCATCTCACAAGTAACTTAACAGTTAATAGTGTTCCTCTGCTCATTGAAAGCGCTATCCAAGGTCATGGCATGATATTGATTTCGCAAAGAGTAGGGAATTTATTCGCACAAAAAAAACTACTCGAACAAGTCATCCATAGCTATTCACCAAATTATAATTTCGGCTGGATTGTACATCCGCCACGCCAATACTTATCTTTAGTCACTCAAGAATTTATCAACTTTATTCTAGACCGGATCAAGCAGTTGGGCTACGACGATAATGACGCCATGAATGTTTTCAGGCTGCCTATTTCACCACCAACCAAGTGAAACAATAATAAAACAAACACACCCCAACCCAGCAACAACAGAAAGACATTTGCCGCAACCTGTAAACACAAATAACATAATGACATCATTATAATATGTGCAAATGTAACGGCGGGATAAGCCACCATTTTGAGCAACAAGGCGACATACAAAAGCAAAGCAAAAATAACCACTAAGACACACAAGCACCACTTATGTAACAAATTATTTTTTACCGTGTTAATGACCGTAAAAAACCCCTCTAAAACTTGATCTAGACCTCGAAATTTCTGCGCTTTCCCTTTGAATAATCAGCAAGGTAGATCTACGATTAGCGCCTAAATGGAAAATCTTACGATAGCCCATTCCCTTACTACCCATGAAACAGAGTCTATTGCATGAATAACGATAAACGCCCCCTCTATATCCCTTACGCTGGCCCTGCGTTACTAGAAACTCCCCTACTAAACAAAGGTAGTGCATTCTCTGTCGAAGAGCGTATGTTCTTCAACCTGGAAGGTTTGCTTCCAGAAGCTATCGAAACCATTGAAGAACAAACAGAACGTGCTTACAAACAGTTTTTGAAATTCGAAAACGACATGGATAAGCATATTTACCTACGCAATATTCAAGACACTAACGAAACCCTTTTCTACCGTTTGGTTGAGAACCACATCTCAGAGATGATGCCGATCATCTACACACCAACTGTTGGTGCAGCATGTGAAGATTTCTCAAACATTTACCGTCGTGGTCGTGGTCTTTTCATCTCTTACCCGAACCGTGACCGCATTGAAGACATGCTAAACAATGCATCTCGCCACAACGTAAAAGTGATTGTTGTGACGGACGGTGAGCGTATTCTTGGTTTGGGCGACCAAGGTATCGGTGGTATGGGTATTCCAATCGGTAAGCTTTCTCTTTACACAGCGTGTGGCGGTATCAGCCCGGCTTACACCCTACCTGTTGTCCTTGATGTTGGTACTAACAACCCACAGCGTCTATCTGATCCTATGTACATGGGTTGGCGTCATCCTCGTATCTCTGGCCAAGAGTACGACAACTTCGTTGATGAGTTCATTCAAGCAGTTAAGCAACGTTGGCCCGATGCCTTGATTCAGTTCGAAGACTTTGCTCAGAAAAACGCTATGCCTCTACTTGAGCGTTATAAAGACAAAGTATGCTGCTTCAACGATGACATCCAAGGTACAGCAGCAGTGACTGTGGGCTCACTGCTAGCCGCTTGTAAAGCTGCAGGCAGCAAGCTATCTGAGCAGCGTGTCACCTTCCTGGGTGCAGGCTCTGCTGGTTGTGGTATCGCTGAAGCGATTATTGCGCAGATGGTCTCAGAGGGTATTTCTGACCAACAAGCACGTAGCCAGGTATACATGGTTGACCGCTGGGGTCTGTTGGTTGATGACATGCCAAACCTGATCAATTTCCAGAAGAAGCTAGTTCAGCAGCGCTCGACCATCAACGAGTGGGATACAGAAGACAACAACATCTCCCTACTGGATGTAATGCGCAATGCCAAACCTACAGTTCTGATCGGTGTATCTGGCGTTCCTGGCCTATTTAGTGAAGAAGTGATCCGCGAAATGCATGCACATTGCGAGCGTCCAATCATCTTCCCACTGTCAAACCCGACTAGCCGTGTAGAAGCAACGCCTGCAGACATCATTCGCTGGACTGACGGTAACGCACTAGTGGCAACGGGTTCACCATTCGAACCTGTCGTTCACAACGGTAAGACATACCCGATTGCCCAGTGTAACAACAGCTACATCTTCCCTGGTATTGGACTTGGTGTTCTAGCCGTGGGGGCTCGTCGCGTAACTGACGAAATGCTGATGGAAAGTAGCCGTGCGCTAGCAGAGTGTTCACCACTAGCTATCAACGGCCAAGGTGCCCTACTACCGCCTTTGGAAGAGATCCAGGACGTTTCTCGCCATATCGCGTTTGCCGTTGCTAAGAAAGCTGTTGAACAGCGTAAAGCGCCTAAGAATACTGATGAGCGTATTAAAGAGAAGATCAACGACAACTTCTGGAATGCAGAATACCGTCGTTACAAGCGTACTTCTTTCTAATTTATTTAGGGCGGCATTAAGCTTTCCCCTATTTAAAGCCATCATATCTACTAAGACCCGCCAATAGGCGGGTCTTCTTTATACATTCTTTATGGTAATTGCAAACTTGCTTTACCGCTATATTAATATTTTCCGTGTTTCCTCCAAAAAAATCACTAAGTCGATACTCAATAATCCACAGTGCAATTACTATATTTCAATCAAACTAAGCAATAGTTTGATGTTTCATAAAGTACGAACAGTTTGTATTCATTAGTAAAGGTATTGGTAATAGTATGCAGGATCTGCCAATTTGCTCTAAATGTGGCCAAGATGAAGAGTATCTCGTTTCAGAAACTGGGGGATATGTGTGCATCTGTGGCCATCAGTTCGAAGGGCAAGAACTTGATGAAATCGAAAAAGACACCAACCTTTCTACTCGGCGAGAAGTAAAAACCAACGCTTACCAAGCCACTTACCAGCATCGTTCAACGTCCCTACTACACTAAACGTCTACACCCAAGTTACCCATATAAAGATCTGTCACTGGTTAAAACCGCTTTTAATGAGCGGTTTTTATTTAACTAATTCATGAAAAATTATTCATCACAGCCATCCAATCCTTTCACAGCCATTCTCAAATGTTAAGAATAGTTGAAATTCACACAACAACCCACGGTTAAATATTCTACATTATTTAGTTAACACAGAGTAAAAACCAAAAATATCACCAATTATACACCGTTCATTAAGCACCTGTAAGAAACCTAGCAACACAAAGATAAATATATGAAATTAATGAGCTAATTTTACAGAATAAAATACTGCAAGCTTGAGTTGCGCAAATCTCATTGAAAAAACGTGATGTATATCACGCTGATGTAGGCGAATTTCGTGCTAACTTACCGCCCCGTCTACAGATGAAACACCTGATTCTATGTTTCACAATTGTAACTTCAACAAGTTACACATGGCTGGATTCTTCCAGTAAATAACAAATATAAATTCAGAATCATATTCATGAACTGTCATGTAAATGGACGTTTCAGTTTGCTCAACCAGTAATGGTTGAGTGTCATATACAGGAAATTAGTATGAGTGTTACAAACGAAACTTGGTTGACCTCGCTGAACGATGGCCTAGAAGCCGTCATCGGCGCAATTAACGGTGTACTTTGGGGCCAACTCCTTGTTTACCTACTGGTAGCAGTCGGTATTTACTTCACTTTACGTCTCGGCTTTATCCAAATTCGCCAGTTCCGCCATTCTGTTGATGTCCTAAAAAGCGGTAAAGATGTTGATAACGGTATCAGCTCTTACCAAGTGTTCTGTACATCAATGGCAGCACGTGTAGGTACAGGTAACATGGCGGGTGTTGCTGTTGCTCTAACCGTAGGTGGCCCAGGTGCTATCTTCTGGATGTGGTTGATTGCCCTATTTGGTATGTCTACTGCATTTATCGAGTCAACACTGGCACAGATCTACAAGACCAAAGACGTTGACGGCCAATACCGTGGTGGCCCAGCCTACTACATGGAAAAAGGCCTAGGTATGCGCTGGATGGGCTCACTATTCTCAGTGTTCCTAATCATTGCATTCGGTTTGGTATTCAACGCAGTACAAGCAAACACCATCACAGATGCACTAAGCCACTCTTTCGGCTTTGACGAAACCATCATGGGTGTTGTGATTGTTGCCTTCTCTGCCTTCTTCATCATGGGCGGTCTTCGCAAGATTGCGGCAGCATCAGCGAAAATCGTTCCAGTAATGGCTATCGGCTACCTGGCAATTGCAATGATCATCGTGATCATGAACATCACTGAGCTTCCAGCCGTTCTTGCTCTTATCGTTAAGAGTGCATTCGGCTGGCAAGAAGCGGCAGCAGGTGGTGTGGCTTACACCATTGCTCAAGCGATGCAAAGCGGTATCGCACGTGGTCTATTCTCGAACGAAGCAGGTATGGGTTCTGCAGCAAACGTTGCAGCAAGTGCGACACCAAACCCGAACCACCCAGCGTCTCAGGGTTTCGTTCAGATGCTAGGTGTATTTGTTGATACCATCGTTATCTGTTCTGCCTCTGCAGCAATGATCATGCTAAGTGGTGTGATGGATCAGCCAAACGCAGCGACAGGTATCAGCCTGCTTCAGCAAGCGCTAACAAGCGAGCTAGGTAGCTGGACAACTTACTTCATGGCGGCTGCGATTCTGCTGTTCTGTTTCTCGTCAATCATCGCGAACTACAGCTACGCAGAAACTAACGTAATGTTCCTGAACGGTAACACTAAGAAAGGTCTTTTCGCCTTCCGTCTGTGTGTACTTGTGATGGTAATGTTCGGCTCTGTTGCTTCACTTCCTGTGGTTTGGAACCTAGCTGATGCCTCTATGGGTATGATGGCGCTAATCAACATCGTTGCTCTAGTGATGCTATCTAAACTGGCTATCAAGGTTATCAAAGACTACGAAACACAGCTTAAAGCAGGTAAGACTCCAGAGTTTGACCGTTCTAAGTTCCCAGAGCTAGATGACCTAGACGGTGCATGGCACCCAGAAGGTACTGAGCCGGTAGCTGCTACTAGCAAGTAATCTTCTCTGAAGCTACAAACGAAAGGGCCAGCGTGAAAACGCTGGCCCTTTTCATTTATCTTAATGAAGGCCCTATTAAGGCCTAATTTCTTCACTCAAGACTCATAAATCAATTTACTTCGTGAGTTTTTCAGCCGTAATTCGAATTACATCTACCACAACATCACTTGCCGCCTGAAGCGATTTTACTGGCAAGTATTCGTAGATAGAGTGGAAGTTGTGAGCGCCGGTAAAGATATTCGGACATGGCAAGCCTTTTTGCGACAGCACCGCGCCATCGTAACCGCCTCGCATTGGAACCGCCTTCATTTCGATATTATTTCGCTGATAAGCCTCCTTGGCGATATCGATAGGGAACCCCGCCTCACCTTCTAGGCTATTGGCCACGTTCTCATAGCGGTCGGACAGCTCGATGTCGATATGGCCTTCACCCCATAGTGTTTGGCAGCTATCGGCTAGTTGTTGCAAGAAAGTCATACGATGGGCATAGCCTTGCTTGGTAAAATCACGGATATCCATTTTGAGTACCGTTTTGGCACTGTTACCAGCCATCTCTTTGACCCAGTAATAACCTTCCCTTCCCTCGGTATACTCCGGTGCCTCGCCCGGTGGCAACATAGAAATGAACTTATGGGCCATTAACAACGAGTTCTTGAGCTTTCCCTTGGCCGACATCGGGTGTGCGGATTGGCCAGTAAAAGTCACCACCGCATTACCCGCATTCCAGTTCTCATGAACAAACTCACCGATGCCACAGCAATCCAGGGTATAACCAAAATCAGCGCCGAAACTTTCTACATCAAAGGCCTTAGCACCGCGCAAGCCTTGCTCTTCATCTGGCAGGAATGCCACTTTGACTGGACCATGCTCAATCTCTGGGTTTTCAGTTAACACCTGAATTGCGTTCATGATAGCTGCAATTGCCGCTTTATCATCTGCCCCCAGCAAGCTGGTACCGTCGGTAACGATAATTTTCTGCCCCTGATATTGACTGATTTCAGGAAACTCTGCTTGCTTGAGCACTATCTGTAATGCTTCATTCAGTACGATATCGCCACCTTGATAAGAAACAATCTGAGCCTTGGTGTCATTGGTTTGCTCGGCGCTGGTATCTAGGTGGGCAAAGAAAGAAACAGTGGGTAAGTCTTTATTGGTATTGGAAGGCAATGTCGCGGTAAGAATCGCGGTATCTCGAAGAACGACCTCTTCCATGCCTAAGGTTTCAAGCTCTGCTTTTAGTAGCAGAGCCAGTTCCATCTGCCCTTGGGAAGAAGGCATGATGCCCGCGGCGCCTTTTTCACGGCTGGTTGTTGTATTAATTTGGGTATAGTTGATAAATCTATCGACAATATTCATGTTTCAGCTCCGATCTGAATCGAAAATACGGCAGAGTTCTGCTCTGCCGTATGATTGTTAGTAGTTTTAATTGTTCACCGCGCTTACACGATAATTTGTGAGCAAATCATCACAGTCAGCAAACCACCAAGCATTGGAATCGCAGTACGTTTTGCCAGTTCAATTGGCGAGACATTGGCAACCGCTGCACAGGCAATGACAACACCGGCAACCGGTGATGCTGAACGCATCAAACCCGCAGATAGCTGCATTGGTAGTGCAACGTGTGCCGCTGCCGTACCTACTTGCGAAGCTACATCTGGAGCAAGGTTTGAGAAGCTAAAGAATGCCGCATTACCCGAACCTGATAGCATGGTGATCGTAATGATAATACCCACCAGCATCACAACCATGGCTGAATAGCCAAGCCCCATATTCGCTGCAGAGTTTAGCAACAAATCGATAAAGCCAATCGCGCTAAGGCCGACTACAAATACTTGAGCGGCGATGATTAGTGTTACCACACCAGCAAAAACATTGCCCATACCTTCCAGGTACACCTTCAGAGAAGCCGCAACAGTCTTTCCATCACGGGTGTAAATGAAGTCACACACCATAGACACGAACAGGGCAATGAACATCGCTGTGACTACGTCCATCTTAATTGATGTGATTGCGAACTTGCTGAATGTCAGGAGTAACATCAATGGAAGAACAGGTAGAATTGCAAACCACTTCGGCGCTTCGCGCTGCTCTTTAGAATCCAAGTTGAATTCGTGGGTGACACCATTCTCTTCGTCTTTACGATCGAAGTATCTCTGACAGAAGAAGTGAAGGATCGCAATAACCGCCATAGCTGCTAAAGATACAGGCAACTGGTAGCTTGCAAAGTAAGTCGCTACATCAATGCCAGACACTTCTGCTGCTTTGTTCGCTGCGGATGAAGCAGGGCCGAGATCCAAACAACCTGTTGTCGCAACAACCGCTGCCGCAGCTGCAGGGTTACAGCCTACGCCCACCAATACCGGGTACATAGCAACCAACAGGAGTAGTGCTAAGCCAGTTGCACTTGGGATGAAGATATTAATCAACTGACCAATAATGTAGGCCATTGCCAGCACTAGATATGGGTTTTTCACATAAGATAAAGGCTTAGTGGCAATCTGCACCATGGCATTGGCCGCACCGATATGACCCATGTATTTAGAGAAGCCACCCACAGCCATGATAATCAAGCCTAGCTTGGCAAGCGTGGTGGATGAGATAACTTTAATCACTTCAAAGAAGTCGACAACGACGGAACCGGTATGTGCCCCACCCTTTGGCATGAAATCGGTATTACCGCTTATCACCCCAAGGGCAATCATCATCAGACCGGCCAAAAATAACACAGCCTGTGTGTTATATTTTTTGACAATGAAATATCCAACACCAAATATAGATGGTAGAGCTAAGTATGTAATCATTTATAACCCCTTCAATGGAGATGCAAAAGTGTTTAATTGGTTTGAGAAATAATGTTTAAATTAATAAAACAAAAAGCAAAGTTTAATTATCTACACTTCGAAACTTGGTAACATCGAAGTGCGATAAAATAGAGCACAACCATACAGGCTGATAATCAATATTAATAAGTTAATAATTTATATATGTTGAACTAATTTTTGAATACACTGAACTCGTCAAATAACCCTTCTATTCGTTTAAATCGATTATCTTTTTCTTGATGCATAGAAAGCCCTTTGATAAACGCCTCTATCAAAGCAAAACCCGCAGCCCGGTTATTAAAAAAACCGCTACCAGCACTTTCAACAATAAACTGAACATCACAATAAGAGACAAATGGGTTCACCGGTTGGTCGGTCACCAGGATGCTATGGCCCCCGCACTCATGGAACCAACGTACAAGTTTAATGGTGATTGACGAGTAACGATGATACGAAATAGCCAGCAGCACATCATCTTCCGTGACATCAACCAGTTGATGAGGCAAGGTAGAGATATCCGCTTTCAATAGCACAACATCTTTACGTAAGTACCTAGCCAATAAATAAAAGTAAGTTGCCAAAGCTTCAGACGAGGCGCTTCCCATTACATAGAGCTTACCCTTGGCCTGTCGCATCAACTTCATCGCTGACTCAAAATCTTGTTCGGACAGGCTATTAAAGGTTTTGTCCACGTTATCGAGCGTTTCTTGGTAATGGTTTGCCAACAAACCCTCGACAGTATCTTGTGATGGCTCGTGAGTATGATATTCATAGCGCTCTATTGGCGTTGTTAAAGTTTGTGCCAAATCATCTGACACTTCCTTTTTAAATTGAATAAAACCACTAAACCCTAAGCGCTGTAAAAATCGTCCTAACGTTGCTTTTCCTACCCCAATTTGTTTACAAAGCTCATCAATTTTAGCAAACGGCAACATGGTATAATGCTCCATAAAATACGCGGCAATTCGTTTCTCTGCTGCCGTATAGGAGTCGAATTTATTGACCGCATTAATGAACTCTTGTTTATTCATGGGGTTTATTTCCCGTTTTTTTCTTTCTGTGGGAAATTTTCCACTCATCGATGAAATAGGCAAGGGAATACGATTTTCCCAGCATTTTTTTGTGATCAGTCGCTTAAGCAATACACTCCATCATCAATGATTAATTTTTTATTTATTATCTCGTCACACGCCATTAACACAGAACTCATATACGTTATGATTATCTACTTTTGGGTTACTGATTTTCGGGTTACTATCAACCCACCCATTAAAAAGCATTTAATATTCAAGTTATATTTTGAGCTAAATCAATATACGGTCATTGTGAAATTTTATTCACGGGACATTTTTCCCAACATAGGCATACTTCATAAAATCAATTATTCGGTTGCTTATTTTAGAAGCAAAAACCTGCCCAGACATTCACCATGAATATATATGGAATAGTTAGTTACAAGTGATTGTATGAATATCACAGTTGAGCTTAATCAATTATAATCCTTTATATTCAACAACCTACTTTAAAACAAAGCAACCGTTTAACACAATCGTTTGCATACTGTGTCTATCGCGAATTTATCTGTCTCCGTTTTGTAATTGCCCCCCTGTTTTATCTCGTATATAGTGCGCAAGCCTTAATCAAATAAGGCTTTTCTAAGTGGTTAAATACTATTCATAGTATTCATCCATAAACAGATAATTATAAATAGGTTATCCCATGAAGTTTACTAAGCCTCTTATCGCGCTTTCTGTCGCAACGGCGCTTGCTGGTTGTGCTCAGTCTACAGTTGAAACAGGTGACTCTTTTACACTAACTGTCGCCCACATCAACGACACGCATTCTAACTTTGACCCTGTTAAGTCCAGCTTCTGGGCACGAAACAAACTTGTTTACAACGAGTTCGGTGGTTTCCCTCGTTTGCAGACCATGGCTGATGAGTATAAGAAGGCGGCTGAAGATAATGACCAAAGCTTCTTGTTCCTTCACGGTGGTGACGCATGGCAAGGCAGCGCATACTTCAAACTGAATGAAGGTGCAATGAATGCTGAACTACTGAGCCGATTAGGCATTGACGCTATGGCACTGGGTAACCACGAGTTTGATCTCAACAACACAAAACTCAACCAGTTCATCGGCGACATCAACTTCCCAGTTCTTGCAGCAAACATCGACACCAGCCAAGATGCCGACCTGAAAGACCAAACCAACCTCAAGCCTTACGTTGTTTACGCTTTCGACGGCAACCAAAAAACTGAAGTCACTGACCTAGACAATCTTCCTCAAGGCAAAGATATCGTTGCAGTATTCGGTATCGCGCTAGATGACATGCCAAATATCGCGCCAAATACCGGCGACGTGATTTTCCACGACATGGTGGAGTCTTCTCAAGCAACCGTTGATATGTTCCAAGCCAAAGGCATCAACAACATCATCGCAGTTACCCACATCGGTAACGCAGTAGATGTTGACGTTGCTTCACAGGTTAACGGTATCGACCTGATCGTCGGCGGTCACTCACACACCCTACTGGGCGACTTCACCAACCTTGGCCACGACAACGGCGGCGAATACGCGCAAATGGTTCAGAACCCTAATGGTCAGAGCCAGACCTGTGTTGTTCAAGCGGGTGAGTACGCACAAGCGATTGGTCAGCTAGACGTTACCTTCGACGCAAACGGCAAAGTCACCAACTGTGCTGGCCTGAACGTATTACTAAGTAACGACGAGTACTTCCACTCGCCGCTACGTGAAGCAGGTAGCGAATTTAGCGCCGATGAAACTGCCAACGTAGTTAGCTTCATCGAAGGTGAAGACAACATCACCATTACCGAAGAAGAAGCGGTAATGCGCCAGATCATCGACACCAAGTACAAGCCTGCCGTTACCGAGGCTTACGGTAAAGTCATCGCCCAGGTACCAGAAGAAATCAACCACGAACGTCGCCCAGGTGACGGCGGTACAGATGTACACGGCTCTGACGTTGCCCCTATTCTTGCTGCAGGCCAATACTACTGGGCTAACTCACCAGAAGTTGTGGCGGTTACCGGCATGAAAGTTGATTTCTCGCTGATCGGTGCTGGCGGTATCCGTACCAACATCGAAGCGGGTGAATACCGTGAAGGAAACATCTCTCTAGAGCTTCTACCGTTCTCAAACTTCATGTCTGTGGTACCTGTGAAAGGTAAAGACATCATAGAGCTTATCGACGGTACCGTATCTGCGACCCTTCCAGAAGGTTCTCACGCAGGTAAATTCCCATACGGTGGCCACATCCGTTACCAGTACACAGAAACAACGCCTTTCCAGAGCGGTAAGCTGGACTACGTTGAAGTGATGACGGGCACTGCGGATGCACCTGTTTGGACACCAATCGAAGACAACAAGACCTACAACGTTGCAATCAACAACTACAATGCAACCGGTAACGATGGCTGGACACCACTGTTCACAGCCCAGCAGAAGTCTTCAGGCCGTGTTGATCTTGCCTACGTTGACGACAAGCTAACAGGCTTCAAAGTGAAGAACATCGTTGAGGCTGATGGCCGCTTCAAGGTGAACTACGAAGGCGAAGCGCCAAACTGTAAGGCTGACAACGTTCGTTGTAACACCGATGCACAAGCTGTTATCGACTACATCGCTGAAAACATGCCAACACTTAAGCCGCTTGACTACAACGTAGTGACGTTTAACCGCGCAAACTAAATTGTTCTCTCGGTAAGTAAAACGAAAAAAGGATGGCCTGCTCCATCCTTTTTTGTTTGCTCTAGAGTGGTTAGAAGTCTCTCTGCTTCCTGTCTTTTTTGCCCCTACTTCAGAACGCTTTTATCTAACAGCTTGGCATCCACCAGCTGCAGTAACACCTCATGAGTTTGCTCGCGAAAGAAATCCCGCAGCAACCTTACCGTCGGCGTAATTGACTGGCGGCTAGGACATATCAGCCATAGCTCTGTCGCAGTGGGCTTGTACTCAGGCATCAGGTTTATCACCCGCTCATTGAGCAGCTCATCGGCCATATCCAAGCAGGATTTGATCGCAATCCCCTGCCCTGAGACGCACCATCGCCTAACCAAATCACCATCATTTGACGAACGATTTCCTTTGAGCCTGACCTTTTGCGTTTCACCATCATGCTCAAAACGCCATTCGTCTTGAACAATATCGCGCAGCTGGTAGAAAAGCCCATTATGATTTTTGAGCTCATCCAGCGTTTGCGGCGTACCGTTCTGTGCTAAATAAGCAGGAGATGCACACATCAAGCGCGGCACATTACAAACTTTGAAACCATACATACTGGCGTCAGTTGGGGCTCCGTATCGCAGCGCCATATCGACCGAATCCCGGTAAAAATCGATATTGCTGTCACTGATATTACTACGAAGTGCCACATTGGGATGGTTGACTAGAAACTCATCAAGCCACGGAGTGACAACGTTTCGGCCGAGATCTGATGATAGCGAGATCCTGATTTCGCCTTCGATATCATCCAGATCTTCACGGACATTTTGCTTCGCGCTTTCGAGCATTTGCAGGGCTTGTTCACACTGGGGTAAATAGCGCTCTCCAGCAGGAGAGATCTTAAGCTGCCTGGTAGTACGGATAAACAGCTCTGCACCGAGTGAAGCTTCAACCCGTTTAACTGCCGCACTGGCCGTAGCCACCCGCATATCTAAACTGGTTGCTGCCGCAGTAATACTGCGAAACTCCGCCACCTTCAACACCACTTCAAGATCTTGGATCAGCATACACTTGCTCCGAATTTACTTATTATCAAATATTGTTTGATAATATATCAATTTCAACCCTGTTTTTAAGAAAAGTCATAATGCTTATGATGCTGGTCTAGTAAATACATACCAACCGGATAATGAACATGCAGTCTATTGAGTTTCAACAAGGGCCAATCCGTCCACCATCGGAAGCCGACAGCTTACTGATCAGAACAACCCAGGGTTGTCCTTGGAACAAATGCAGCTTTTGTACTCTGTTTGACGGCATGGCGTTTTCCATCCGCCCTGTTGAAGATATCAAACGTGATATCTGGGCAGCGAAAGCCTTTTACAAAGGACGGAAGTTCGATAGCTGTTTTCTCCAAGACGGTGACTCATTCGCGATGGATACCGAGGATTTGCTCGATGTTTTGTATACCCTCAAACAGGCATTTCCAGAGCTGAAACAGATAAGCTCCTATGGCCGCGCACAAACCATGACGAAGAAGTCACCGGAAGAAATGAAAGCCATCTGCGATGCTGGCTTGAACATGCTTTACTGCGGCATGGAATCGGGCTCTATCGATGTATTGAAGAAAATGAAGAAAGGCATTACGCCTAAATCTATTCTCAAATCGGCAGAGTATGCCAAGCAAGCGGGCATGAAAATGATGACCTTCATTATTCTTGGCTTGGGCGGAAAAGAGCTCTCTGAGCAACATGTAAATGAAACAGCAGCCCTGCTCAACCAGATTGATCCCGAGGAAATCCGTATTCTGTCTCTGGCGGTCAAACCGGGAACCGAACTCGATACTATGGTCAAAGATGGCTGTTTTACTCCCCTTACCGAAATTGAAATGGTGATGGAGCAAAGGAAACTGATAAGCCTTTTGGAAGGTCTTAAGGGTAATTATGGCAATTACCATTCCATCAACTTGCTGATGGAGCTAAATGGTAAACTGCCTGAAGATAAGCCACAGTTTCTTGCGACAATCGATCGCTTCATGGCGCTAGAGCCAAAGCAACAGCAAAACTTCATTCTCGGTCGCAGAGTTAACTATTACAGCCAGCTGGATGATATGAACAACCAGCTTTACTTTGATACGGTACAAAGAGAATTCAACAGAATTGCGCAATCTGGCAATGCGAATATTGACGATATCTTTTATCAACTGCGTCAGCGCATGATTTAACCACATCGAATTTACCAACAGGAATCGACCATGTTTGAAATGAACAACTGGCATATTCGCAATGAAAACCCCGCCAATTGGAAAATCGAAGATCAGAAGCTTCTTGTCCAAGTCTCTGAAGGGAATATTTGGGGAGCCGGATCACCGGAAGTGGATAATATGTTTATCTATCCACTCGGGCAAGATAACGCTACTGCGGGAAACTATACCGCCCAAGTTGCTATCAATCTGATCCCGAAACGGACTTTTGAGCAAGGCGGACTGGGTATTATCTGGGATACCGATAACTACATCAAAGTCAGCAAAGAGATGTTCAATGGTAAGCTTTCGCTGGTGTTTGTTATCGAGAAAAATGGACAACCTTCCATACTGCAGATTATTGATTACCCTGCAGATGATGTCGTTGTAAAAATTGAAAAGCATGATGGCTTGGTAACCGCTTCATATGCTGAGTCCTTCGGTGGTTTTTGGACAGTCGTTGGTACAGCTAACGCCCTTGATGGTAAAGAGGAAGGACTCATGCTGTACACTTTCGGTGGCTCGCAGATAAACCCTTCTACCGCTAGCTTTTCAAACTTTGTGTTAACACTGAAGTAGGAGCCTATACTAGAAGCCCCAAACTCAAGGTATTAAAGATAGCGAGTAAGGTTCAAGCGACAAGCCTAGAGGCGATTTTCAGCCTCTAGCCTCTGATATTGATGCAAGCTACACTATGCTGCATCTGAGCCGTAATGATTAATACAGAAATGAACAAACCCACTTCCCTTTGGCAACGTTTCAAATCAGCCGCCGCTGATGTCCTTGATTTCCAATCTCGTGTGTGGGTTGTCAATATTCGCAGTAGTACCCTTCAAGATGAGTCATTTGTCGTCAGCGAGGACAATTTCAAACAGCCATTACAATGGATGAAGAAGAAACAGTTTGATGAAGAGATGCTAGAAAAGGTTGAGGTGATGAAAGTCTCTCAGGTATTGGTATTTCATATTGAGGGCGTAAGATACCGGCTACTTCGGGTGAAATAGCCGAGTTAATTGATATTTCACTCATTCCTTCTTGCCGCAAACACTAAGGCAATACCGCCTAAAATAAGCAAGGTAGAGATCGTTGTGGCAAGCGTAATTTGCTCGCTGAGAACTAGCCAGCCCCCAATGCTGGCAATTGCCGGCACCGAGAGCTGAACGACGGAAGCTCGCAATATTGAAGCCTTGGTAGGACTGCATACCAAATCGCATAGCCGATACCTGAGGCGACCGCGCCTGAAAGCACAGCCAGCAAGAGACCGTGTGGTGAGATATCCACAATTTCAGGCGATAAAGGAATGATAATTCCCCCTGCCACTGCAATACCTCCGCCCAGCAATGAGGCCAATAGAAAACTGATTGACATGGTTAATAATGAAGGACGATCACTCACACGCTTGCCCAAAATAGTGAAAGCAGCCCAGCATATCCCGGCTAACACCATCAACACGGCAGAGCCAATATCAGGCCGGGTAGCATTCGGGATAAGCAAATAACCAAAACCAGCCAGTGACACAACCAGCCCGCCCCACTCCCAAAGGCTCATTTTATTGCCACTGAAAAGATGAAACCCAATCATGGTGAACTGGACTGACGCAAATAAGATTAACGCCCCCGTGCCAGTCGCCATATTCACATAAGAAAAGGAAAAGGCTGCCGCATAACCAAATAACATGAGTGCCCCAAGAAGGTCGGATTTTCTCCAATTAGAAGGGCTGAATAATGAATTGGAATGCAGGACTAGGGTCAACACAGCTAGGGTTATTGCGCCTGATATCAATCGAACTAGGGTGAAACTAGCGGCATCAATGGCTCCTTCAGCTAATGCCAAGCGACACAATATTGAGTTGCCCGCAAAGGCCAGCATAGCGCAGGTTACATATAGCGCCGTTTTTAGTGGAGAATTGTTCACTGCCGAGTTCCGCCTATTGAGTGTTCGATTAACATCATAGCGGATTTGCGATGCCCAAATAAAACAACCGGCATTGCGCCGGTTGTTTTTTACTTACCTAGATAAGGTTATTTTTTGCCGTTCTTGTGTTTGTACTCCAGCGTCACAATAATTGGGTCGTGATCAGACGACGAGTAAATGTTGTCTGATTTTTCCAGGTCACCGGTGTACTTGCTGCTGTACTCAAACAAGTTACTTTCAGCGGCATTAATATGCCAAGCTTCAACTGCTAGTACCTTATTCGCCAGTGATGGACTCGCCAACGCGTGATCCAAACTACCTAGCTCACCTTCATAGCTGTAGCTATAGTCTGTTTTGTGCTTTAGGTTAACCAGGCCATAGCCTTGTTCGACTAACTGCCCTTCTTGCTCGAACACTTTTCCATCCAGTGTGGTGTAAGAAGCTGTGTAGATTTTGCCGCCACGGTCAGCTTCATCGAATGAAGTTAGCGTCAAGATTGGGTCTTCCATGCCATAAGAGTTCAAATCGCCCATCACCAGAACATCACCTTTGATGTCTTGAACAGCTTCACCCAAAACTTTAGCTGCTGAAACGCGGAAGTTATTACAGCTACCCTGTACGTCTTCATCTTCACCGAAAATGAAATCATCTTCCCAACACGTCGAGCCTTTTGATTTAAAGTGATTCACAATTACGGTTAGGTCATCTTTAGCACCAGGGATATTGAACTTTTGCATCATGGCATGACGCTGATAAGCACTTTTCACACCACCTTCATCCAGTGGTGCATGCTGCTCAGGAAGCATTATCTGGCGTGCTTTATTCTTCGCCTTAACTTTATGATGGCGGTAGATAATACCCACAGTGATTGCGTCAGTACCAAAGTACTCAACGCCTTCAAAGCCAGGTTCATCTTTAAACGTCAGGTCTGATTTATGCACTTTTACCGCGCGGTAGTGATCTTTTTTATCCGCTTGCACATCGTTTAATGCATTCACTAATGACTCAAGTGCACTGTTCTCATCAAAACCGTTATTTTCCAGCTCCATCAAGGTAACAATGTCAGCATCCATCGCGACGATTGCATTAACAAGCTTGGCCTGTTGAAGGGCAAATTCATCCACTGAAGGCGCACCACGGTAACAGTTATCGTTAGGCCCAACCGATGCTTCAGTACACATCGGGTTCGGGTTGCCCGATACCGCATATGAGGTGAAGTAGTTGAGAACGTTAAAGCCTGCTACCTTCAAACCCTCTTCATATGACGTAGCTGGCTTACCTGTCCTTTCATTTTCTGGCTCGCGCCCCAAGTAACCGCTGTTGATAGTATTGGTTGTCACCAATCGGTATTCACCGTAGCTGTAACCCACCATTGCAGTCAGGCCGTTGAGCTTATCGCCCATACGAAGATATCCATCTACAGGGTTAAAATTATCGAACCATGGCACTTCACCATCCTTGGCTTTGTAATCCGACTCAACATAAACACGGCTGATCGCATTTTCGGCAGCCACCTGCTCGGCAGCGTCTGTCTCTGCAGCATAAAGATGCGTCGGGTTATATAGCGGGGTGTTGTGAGCCAACATCAGGTTATTACGGTATGAGGCATAATCGAAACTGAAGTTACGCGTAATCACCAGTGGGCTATCAGCATCAAGCAATACCTGCATACCCTCATGGCGCTCCAAAGCGGTATGAAGGTCTTCCTCTTCCTTCACTCGAAAAGCGGTCGGCTCTGGGATTGGGTTATTAGTGCTAACGACATTGAATGCATTATCACGAACATCTAGCTGGGTATTGCCGTAGTATTCTTTAACGGTCGCTTCAACACAGACCTCGGCTCCTGGCTGAATATCATTTGGTGTTGTACCGCCACCCAAGAAAACAAACACACCGTCAGACGTATTTTCATTGCCATCGCCATAAAGATCTTGGAAGTAGAAGCCTTTGTATATACTTTCACCTCTTGCGGTAACAACACCACGGACAAAATATTTTTCTGGGCTTTCAAAGCTACCTTCCGGCACGAGTGGGCTTCTGTCACCATCACCTTGTACGTCATAAATTGGCACAAGATTGTCGGTATCACACACAAACGGGTTCGGTGGCGGCGTTGAGCCATCACAGGCTTCAAGACCACTGCAGCCTAAGCCATCAAAGGTATCGGTTGGAAACGTCACCCATTCAGCGTTGACATCAAAATCACTCTCGACATCTGTTCTGCCTGAAGTGACAGCAGGCTCCCTGCGCAGCGTGACATCTTTGGCAAAGTCTTCACGAACACCAAGTTGCCCTAGGCTATCTATCAGCGCTTCACCATCGAACAAGGCGACAACATCATCACCATTAAAACCTAGGCTTCCTGAGGACTGATCACCGACGTCCTTAATATCCGGTGCCGCTGAACTGTGGTACAGCACATAGCTTTCACCACCCGCTAAGCTCACATCATTGAGGTTGATGGTTGTACCAAATGAACTCGCACCATTCATCGCCAGCCGAATGCTATATTCTGAGAGGTTAATTCCAGCATCAGATAAATTAGTGACTTCGATCGCTTTATTATAACTTTTGCCTTCAACGTATTCTGTTATTAACAATTGCGCAGAAACAGAAGATGACATCAAAGCCAGGGCAACCGCACCAGCTAATGTGTTGATTCGTGTCATGTGTGAACTCCAATATAAATAAAACCCTAGGCTACTAAAACCATAGATTTTCCAACTGATAGTGTTATGCTCAGTGAATAATTATTTAATTAGGATAAATTTGAATTAAATATCAAAAATATCATTTTGAGCGAGCCTATTTTTATATATCAATGTTACAAATAACAATTTTAATGAATTAAAAATGTAGTTTTTATTCAACTTCTGACTCAGGTGCACAAGGTTACATAGATGTACAAATACTGCTCGCAAAATCAGAAGGATACTATTGATATGTCACATAAAAAATGCCAGGAAGGAATTAGAATTATCATCGGTACAGAAAACAGGGAGGCAACCTGGTTACACTGTCACAGAAAAAGCATACTACTAAACTATATACTCAGTAATATGCTTTATACATGGGGAGCAAAGCCGCCAGTAATTTTATGTAGACGGCCTTTTCACAAATAATGGAAGTACTATTTATAGGGCTTTTTCAATAGCATCTATCATCACAGCATCAGTTGGATTAGTTTGGCTTGAGAAAACAGCGACTACCTCACCCTGCCTGTCGACAATATATTTATAGAAATTCCATTTTGGTGAAATACCTGTTTCTTTTGCAAGATGTTGAAACACAGGATTCGCCTTTTCACCTTTAATATGGGTTCTCTCAACCATAGGGAATGTCACCCCATAATCGAGATAACAGACCTTGGCAGTATTTTCTTCGCTGCCACGGTCTTGATTGAAGTCGTTAGATGGAAAACCAATAACAGAGAAACCTTGCTCCTTGTAGTCCTGATACACCGCCTCAAGTTGTTCAAACTGTGGCGTGAAGCCACACTGGCTGGCAGTATTGACAACAACAAGTACCTGCCCCGCAAATTGCTCACACAGTTTGACTGATTCATTTGAGTTCAATTTATTAAATTGCTGGTCAAACCAAGCACCACATTCTGCTTGCGACGCTGACTTTGCCTCTGCCCGGACTGTTTGTGAATAAAAGGCACCCGCCGCAAGGCATACACCCAAGATACACGCTGTCATTGATAGTCGGCGGGACTGATTAACAGGTTGCTTCTGTTCGATACAACGGCTCTGATTCATAACTCGCTCCAAAATCTCCCTGATGGAAAATGTGACAGTAAAACATGTATTTGAGTACGACAATTCCTTACTGCATGATCACTATCCGTTCAATAATTAATCATATACCCTGTAATCCCTTTAACCCTACCGCAACCTCCATTACACTTGCCCTGTTAAAAATGCAGTTACACGCCGAAGGACAGTTCGAATGCCTCAAGTAAACATTGTTCCAAACCCTCAAATTGCCATCATCTTCAAAGGTTGGGCAGAAGACTGGGCCAAAGAAGGTCAGACTAACCAAAAAGACATGGCCAACAAGTTCCACACTGTCTATAAAATTGCGGCAGACATGTTCATCAAAGGCGGTGAAGTGGATATGGAGTTCTTGTCGGCGCTGTTCGAAGATTGCAAGCAGAAGCTTGAGAATGCCCAGGCAATGAATGAGAAAGTGAAATCAGCGCTGAGCGAAGACGATGAGCGCGCACAAGCAATCATCCAGAAGATCACCCATACCGCGCAAGATGCGGCCCATGTCGTTCGCTACCTTGGCCAACTTCTTAAACCAACTGCTTAAACCTATTGCTTAAGACAGGGCTCCGCCTCCCGGTTTAAAATTAAAAAGCGATACCAGCACAATGCCAGTGTCGCTTTTTAATCGCCTCAATAAAGTGAATCTCTCCACTTAGCCAACACGTTTATGTGCTCTGGGCCAATACCACAGCAACCACCAATGGTTGTCGCTCCCGCGTCTTGCCAGCGCTTGGCAAAGACTAGGTAGTCTTCAGGTGATAGCTCACGCATTGCCTGCAATGTATCGTTAGCCTCATGATCTGACTTTATCGGGGTAAAGTTATTGGCATAAGCCCCTATCTCCAAATCCATGCCATGTGCCTCTATTACCGCTTTGGTATCAATGATCGCCTGCTCCATCACTTCTGGAACAGAGCAATTGAAAAAGATACCTTCGCCACCCGCTTGGCATACATGTTCAGCGGCAAGTTTTACTGGCTCGCCAGAACGCAGTCTCGCTTCACCTTCCGCATCATCAAGGGTAAATGCGTAGTAGCAAGGTTTATGGGTTTGACTGAGAACCTTTTGGATAGTTTTAAGCTCTTCGACGCTGGAAATTGTCTCAGCGATCCAAAGATCAACATGCGGTTCTTGTGCTTGGAAAAGAGAACTAAAAATATCTTCGGCTTCAGAAGGCTTGAATAGATCTGGCCGATAACTGCCAAATGCAGGCGGAAGACACCCCGCGACCTGCACGGCCTTTTTACTGTCTACTGCAGCAGATTTGGCAATCTCAGCAGCCTCACCCGCCAAGCGAGGGCCATCAGATGCGTACAGTTCTCCGCCCAAGTGGAAAGGGACACACGCGTAGCTGTTAGCTATGATAATTTCAGCCCCACTTTCGATAAATCGATGGTGTGCCTGAAGGACATGTTCTGGTGACTCAATAAGTGCCTGGGCACTCCAAAGCGGCTGAGAAAATGGCGCGCCAATGCGTTTGAGCTCCCTGCCCATTCCGCCATCAAGTATGGTTAGTTTCTTCATCATCAGCCCTATACAACTTAGCTATTCCTATATGCTGTATTGAACCACAATATCCACCAAATGTGTTTTGAATCTTGTTCACAGCCAACATGAGGTAGTTACAACGAGCATAAAAAAACCGAGCAGGTCAATTAGACGTACTCGGTTCTATTATTTTAGTTATCCAATACAAACGCTTATGTTTGCCGGGCTATTTGTTACATTATTTGCTGCACTATTTACTGTTAAGGGCGTAAGCAGTGTTCAACTCTTCCGCCAAACGGTAGCCCGCTTGAGTTAAGCGCTGTTTTACCAGCTCAGTCCCTTTCTGGTAGTAAGCCTCTGAAGGCTTGGCGTCTTTTTCGACACTGTAACCAAAGTCGGCTAACGCGTAGCTTTCCTTAACCCACAAATCAACACCAGCCACCTGACCTAATTCCATCTTCCCCTTCGGGAAATCTTGCTGCAGAGAAGCTGCAAAGTCGTGGATGTTATGGGCTTCATCTAGCATCCCCATACCGCTATCCCATAGGTGATGGAGATCTTTTTGCGGCACATCCAAGGTATGCTTGTTGGCACCCAAATCCGTAACGCATTCACTCTCGCTCAAGCTTTGCGAAATAGAGTGCATTGGCTGGTGTGAGTCACCAGCTACATGGCTCATGAACATTAAGCTCGCCGCTTGCGGATTATGCTTGAAGTCTTCGAACAGGTATCTTGCCACCAGCTTGATGTTCGGGGTATGAACAAAATCACACTGGCTGCTCGCTGGGTATGCCTGGTTAATGTAATGCCATGCACCTGTTTCTTTCTCTTCCCACTGGTTCAACGTGGCAGGGATTGTCTCTCCCATTTGCTGCCATACCTGCTCGGCAGGCACTTTGCGGATTAAGTCCGGCACCATGGCGAGTTTGGCAAACTGACTCGCCCCCTCAAAGCTGTCCATTTTCTGCTGAACATCCTTTGGCATTGACTGGTAAGCCTTACCCGCTAGCTCATCCACCTGCACTTTCACCGCATCATCTAGGTTCTGGTAAGCGATTTCCGCAACAGTGACATGCCCTTGGTAGTTCCAGGCCAATGCTGATGTCGGAGCTAGCGCCAACGCTGCCATTGCAGAGGCAACAAGAGTGATATTTTTCATAGCTGACCACATTTACATTTTGTTACATTCGGCGCTACTTTGCTCCTCAGCGAAGTGATGGTCAAGCAAATATCCGCAATAAGCATTTAATTGAGCACGTAATCGATTAACACCCCTCAAAACGCTCACCCCTTAACCAAAATGATCTTGCTAACATCAACTAGGATTATTCTGATAATCACAAATGACTGTAGGCAAGGCATGCAACTGGATAACTTCGATTTAAATTTACTCAAAGTGTTAGTCGTCCTGTTACAGGAAAAGAACACCCGCAAGGCTGCCGAACGCTTAGGGATCAGCCAGCCAGCAGTAAGCCGTGCACTGGTCAAAATTCGCAGCCACTTTGATGACCCATTGTTTATCCGCCAGCCAAGAGGCTTAAAACTGACACCCAAAGCACAAGGGTTAGAACAAGAATTGCCAAGGGTGTTATCCCTACTTGCTAGCACGCTAGAAGGCGATGATTTTAAACCCAGTGAACTAACTGGCACGTTTCGTATTGCTCTGCACAGTTACTTATCCGAGAGTCACGGTTATGCACTCTTTCAAGCCTTGACTAAAGACGCGCCAGAGCTTGATATCGAGATCCACAATTACAGCGCCGCCACAGTGAACCAGCTTATCAACCAGGAGCTAGATGCCGGGCTAAGCTTCTACCCTACTGGCGTCCCCAAGGCACTCAGGCAAATCCCAATTGCTGAAACCTTGATCGGCGCGATATGTAAAAGCAGCCATGAACAGGCAGGGAAAGCCGTCCCTATTGCCTCGATGTTGGACTACCCTATTACCGGATTGATTTTGCCGGATTTGAACAACCAGTACATGCTCATCCAGCAGCTGTTTCCTGAAGGTTCGATTCTTAAACCGAAGTTACGTAGCCAGTATCTCAATAATGTATTGAGTTATATTGAAGAGAGAAATGCAGTTTGTATCTGCCCGAAAACGTCATTGGCGAGCCTTTCAGCAGACGATTTCTCATTTATCGAGTTTGCGGGATTAGAAGAAACATTAACGATGAAAATATCCCTGACGTTTAACAACAACCAATTCCGAAGTGCCAAGTATCTGTGGCTGGAGGCGTTGGTAAAGTCGGTATTTGAAGACTCAGGCGCGGCTGGGTAACCAGATATATAAACAAAAAAGGAAGCACATAGTACTTCCTTCCCTAATTACGTTTTTCATCTTTGGGCGTTGTTCATCTTTGGCCTTTCTTCTCGTCATCCCATCAATCTTGTTTCAGGAAACCAATGTGACCATACCATCCAGAACACACCATTTTGCGTCGGCACTTGGTCAAGACGTCCCCATTCGGAGTCTGTTTCGCCCTTGAAGTTAACCTCATTGAAATCCACCCGCTGACCGTCTTTCTCCAAGCTAAAGAGGCTCACGATGTCATACTCACTGCTGTATACAAGTACATAGGGCTTACCTGCCATTTCAAACTCATAGATGGGGTTTTGTTTGGCAAAATCATGGGTAAACGCAATTTGCTCACCATCGTTATCAAAACCCCACACCTGCTCTTTGGCATTCAACCTATCATCTGCCAAGTCCAAGGTTGGGAAAATAGGCCCCCGCTCTGGATCGAACTGCTTTTGCAGCGGTTTATCAAAGGCTTTGACCAGTAACTTATCCATCCAGCGCTCATAAGGGTAAACAAAAACCTCTGCATCTGGGTAAATTTCCTGGAACGCCTCCCATGTCATCATGGTATTCGGGTATTGCTTGATATTTGATTCACCAAACTCGGTTTCCATGGTTATTTGCTGGATAAGATCCCCCGAGTTACGGTCGACCATCACCAGGTTGTTATGGGTTTGGATAAGAATGCCCAAATCTGATTTTTCACCATGGCCAATATCTTGGTCGATAACCACTGGCAGGTTACTCAACCCACAGAAGGTCATTGCGACATCTTTGCCGCCAATATTGTCCCCAGCGATATGGGGGATACCCATGTACTCGCGTGGGTATCCGCGCACGTCTCCATTGATCTCAACCGCATAGATAATATCTTCTTTGCGTAACTGGTTATTGGCCTCGGCAACGGTTACATAAATCGCATCGGTTTGCTTAGGCGGAAACAACAGGCTCAATAAGAAGTTTGCTGCAATGATACAGACCAGTACCCCTTTGCTTGCCCAACGCATCTTACGGTTGGTCCACAGCCTTGCTTTCGAGTGGATATACCAAAGGTAGCCAAGCAGTATCAAGTTCGCGGCGACGAAGTACTCGCTGTGCTCATAGTACGCCACGGTCCAACTACGCGGTAAGTTCAAGCTCTGCCCTGGCTCTGTCATCACAATTGCAGAGAAGATGGAAAAGAACGCTGTCACAACTGCAACAACATAAAAATGGATTTTGTTCATCTTTCGAGAATCACTCATGTATCGTCTCCAACAGCCTGAAGTGAAGTAATGAGTGCATTCTAAGGGAGGTGAAAAAAGCAGCAATTACGCTACCTGTATCGCTGATATACCAAACTTGATATATCAAAATGGAAATTTGAATAGCCAAAAAAAAGCGCTACAACTGTAGCGCTTTATCAATATGAATTAGATCTTGTCAACTAGACTAGCTTTTCGGAAGCCTAGCTAGTTGTTTTACAGAGCTTAACCGCATTACCCAATACGTTAAGGCAAGTCAGGCGACCTACACCGCCCGGTACTGGCGTGATGGCGGCAGCTGATAGGTGGCCATCATGATGCTTGATGTCTCCCACCAGCTTGCCATCAATGCGGTTGATACCGACATCAATGATCAGCTGACCTTCGATAAACTGGGTATTGTCCAACGTACCGTGATAACCCGTTGCCACCACAATGACATCGAACTTATTCCAGTCTACCGCTGCCAAATCTGAGCGGCTGTTGAAACTAGACACCGTGCTCTGGCGGTTAATCAACTCGATTGCCAACGGTTTACCCACGATATTACTGCGACCAAGAATAGCCACCTTCAATCCAGGGAAACTGAACTCCCCGCAATGAAGTTCAATGATATCGATAGCCGCTTGAACGGTACAAGGTAGAACAGGGTTCTGACCCAACACCAGTTGACCAAGCGCTTCAGAGCCAAAACCATCCACATCGACTGCTGCCGGTAGGTCTGGTGCGACTAATCCATTTGGAAGAGGCAGTTGGAATAAAATCGGATGATCCGCCTTAGCGGCCAAGCCATCGAGATCTGCCTGTGTTGTCCCCTCTTCATGAAGGACAATGTGATGGCAAGGCAATTCCAGCGCTTCAAAAAGGCGTACCTTGTTTCTCACATAGACCTTACTTGCTGGATCATCACCGACAGTAACGATAGTCAGTTGAACGGGAATGCTCTCTGCGTCGATTTTCTCTTTAAGCTCAGCCATTTTGGCTTCGTAAAGTGTATTAATTACTGCTTTCATACTACTTACTGTTTGTGACGAATCTTTTGTTTATAACCAACTGATTCTACTTCAACATTGAGATAGGACAATTAAAATGTGTTTCTCATCACATAATTGCCCTATCTCTGTAGATTATGCAGTCGCTGGCTGTGCTTCCAGAGCTTCTTGCTCTTTTGCGCGCAGTACTTTGGCAACGTGTGCTTTCATCACAACAGAAATCACTAAAGCTACAGACAAGATACCCACGAAGATATACATGGTCATGGTGTAGCTGCCTGTCAGGTTACGAACGAATGCAGCCAGTGATGAACCAGACAGACCCGCTAGTGCCCATGCAGTCAGTACGTAACCGTGGATAGCGCCTAGCTGCTTAGTACCGAACAGGTCGCCAATGTAAGCAGGAAGCGTTGAGAAACCACCGCCGTAACAAGTCATAATGATGAACACGACAATCTGGAATGCAATAGCGTTAGACAGCGAAGGCAGCATGAAGAATGCGCCAATCTGGATAACGAAGAACAGCATAAATGTGTTCGGACGCGTTAGGTAGTCAGAAGCCGCAGACCATAGTAGACGGCCAAGCCCATTAAGAAGACCCATCACACCAACCATAGTTGCCGCTTCCATTGCTGTCAGACCAGCAATTTCCTGAGCCATTGGTGATGCTGCAGAGATAATCGCGATACCACAAGTGATGTTGATGAAAATCATCACCCATAGGCCCCAGAACGTTGGAGTACGTACTGCATCGTTAGCACTTGATTGGTTCAAGTCTGCTGCTGGTTTCTTAGCTGGCGTACCGCTTTCTTTGGTTTCAACCATAGATGCTGGTTTCCAACCTTCTGGCGGACGTTCTAGGTACAGGGATGCAGAAAGCATAACAACAAAATAGGTTGCACCCATGATGTAGAAAGTCGAAGACAAGCCAAACGCACTGATCAGCGTTTGAATTACCGGGCTAGCAATCATAGAGGCAAAGCCGAAGCCCATAATCGCAAGGCCTGTTGCTAGACCACGGCGGTCTGGGAACCACTTAATAAGGGTTGATACCGGCGTAACATAACCCATACCAAGGCCGATACCCGCTAGAACACCGTAGCTAAAGTACAGCATGTATAGGCTTTCCATCGCTACTGCGATACCGGCACCAGCAATACCTGTACCGAAGAAAGTTGCTGCAATCATACCAGTGAAGCGTGGTCCTTTTTTCTCAACCACATGGCCCATAACGGCAGCCGACGCGCCCAAGAAGAAAATAGCGATACCAAAGGTCAAGGAAATTTGCTGCAAATCCCAACCAAACGCTTCATGAAGCGGATTAGAGAATACGCTCCACGCATATACAGAACCGATGGAAATATGAATACCTACCGCCGCGAGTGCAATAAGCCAGCGGTTTTTCACTTGTGCTGTTTTCATTTTTGAGTTACCTAAAATTCGAAGACAGACATACCCTATATGAAATGATTTGTGAGAAAAATAATGGCAAAATAACGTCCTCATTTCTAAAAGTTAATGCTGAAATAAAGATTTTCAATGCCATACAAAATGAAATTGGGCGATTTTTTAAGAATAAAAAACACATCGAAACACCCACCATAAAACATTGATAAAATTGACAATTAATGATTTTTTTATGATTTAACACACTTAGAACAACTCGGTTAAACCGCAGTGTTAGATCGCCTGCACTTACATAGTGCAATCTAACTTTTCATTCTTGGAATGATTGATATCCTGAATTTAACCTGAAGTTTGTCTAAATATTAATCATGATTCCTGATTATAAAAAATATAATTTTAAAATAAATTGATAGTGAATTGACAAAACCCTGAAAAACGAACGCTATTTTGCTGGTTAAATATTTACAGCCCCCTAATAACGAACAAAGAGTTCCGAACAAAGCAAAATAATGAGGTGAGTGTATGGATCAGGCAGAAGGGTTACGCAGCATTTTTCAGCGTCAGCAATGTATCCAGCGTGTTCGCGGATACCACAAACAAATTCGAGAAGCGGTTGCCCATGGTAAAACGCAACAAGTCAGCCAGTTGCTCAAAGGGCTTGAAGCAGCCCAACTTCAACTTGAAGCGACTTATGATCAAGCACCACGACTAGTTCACTGATGGGTAAGGATGAAGGGACAGTTTTGTGCTCCCCTTCACCTTACTGATAATGAGATTCTTATATGCTTAACCTCTTTACCCAAACCAAGAGAATATATGATGGATCTCTTACTACTTAGTAACGGCAAAATTGCTGGCAACACCAAGGTGATGGAATTCGCCCTACCTGCGATTACAGACGTCTTCACCCGCAAACAAGTCAAAAACGTACTTGTTATCCCTTACGCGGTTATTCGCAGTAGCCACGACGACCGCACCGCTATGGTCGCAGAGTCACTAAGCCACCTTAATGTGAATGTCACAGGTATTCATCGTGCAGAAGACCCTGTAGAAGCCGTTCGCCAAGCAGACGCCATTGTTTGTAGTGGCGGTAATACTTGGGTATTGAATAAGACGTTGCATGATCTTGGCTTGATTGGCCCTATTCAGCAAGCAGTTACTCAGCGCGGTGTGCCTTATGTTGGCTGGAGTGCGGGTGCCGTTATTAGTGCCCCAACAATCCGTACAACCAATGATATGTGTATCGTATCAGCAGCTATCACCCCTTCCCTTGGCTTTGTGCCATTCCAAATCAATGCCCACTACATTGATGCGACGATTGAAGGCCACATGGGTGAAACCCGTGATGAGCGTATTGAAGAATTCCTAGTAGTGAACCCTCACCAGTCTGTTATCGGTATTCCTGAAGGTTCATGGCTAGCGGTATCTGGCGATACCATGGCTTATGAAGCCGCTAACGGCAAACCACTGCACTGGTTCAAGCTCAACCAAGAACGACAGTTGATTCAGGTTGGCTCTGATGTCACTGAGCTTATGGGCTTAGACGGCTAATTGCTATCTTAGGCTATTATGTGGCACATAAACTAAAGCACAGAATACAGGAACATCTCTTCCTTTATCCCTGTGCTTTTTTGTTTTTCAGCGCTAATCTAAAACAAGGGATTAGACCCCAAATACACTTGCTTTCGACACATCCACCACATAGTGACATGACAACAGGTTGCGACCGATGAGCAATTTATCGGACATCAGGCTTCTGTCTTTTAAATTAACTTCAACCTTGTAGTCGCGATCATCCAAGGTTAAATCGAGCTGGATGCTATAACGCAACTCGGAGCCAAGAGAGTTCTGTATCTGTCGAACATGGGTGATTTTTTCACGCATGTGAACCGTTTCCCCTCGTTCATTCGCCGTGATGAAATTCACCATCTTGCCAATGTTTTCTTCGGCATCCGGCGAGAAGTCTTCTATTTCAACGTTTGTTGCATGAATCGAGGTACGCGTTGCACCCGTATCGATGCGAGAGCGGAAATTCAAATTAGCGGCTGGAGAATAAAAGTTTTCCTTCTGGCCGATGACCAGTTTGTTCGTTTGTTCATAACCTAATCCATCGATACTGCACGATTGTGTGTAGTCATTTGCTAATACCGCTGGCGATAGCATTAGCGTTGAGACCAATACCGCTCCCAAAGCGATACCCTTGCCTGTTTTCAACGTTTCGACCTTGCATCCTTTCTTTATTAACATGACAACTCCCTTCCATGTTTTTCGTTATCCTGTAGCCATCATTACAAAGCTGTTTGACAGCAACAAGTACACGAAAAAACCATTTACAATTATCCAAACGCAAAAAAACGCAGCTATTGCTAGCTGCGTTTTTTACTATTGCTGAGTCTTATTCTTTTTTAGGCTCTATTTATCTTCCTGACTTATTTACCTGTTACCTATTTACCTGTTACCTTTAGCCTTACTCGTCATCCAACTTAACAAACAGCGTTGTTAGCACGAAAGACAGAGCGAACACACCACACACACCCATTACTGCCTGGATGAAGTTCTGTGTACCGGCAAACAAGTAAGCTGGCAGACTAAATACTGATGACAGGATGTAGCTCGTTAGGTGCGTATCAAGCGTTACAGAGATTGCACCGAACACACCCGCAGCCAAACTCGCTGTGAACATCGCCTTGGTGTACTTGGTTAGAACACCGAACAATGCTGGTTCAGTAATACCTAGGATGGCCGTTACACCTGAGCCCGCTGTGATTGAAGATTGCTCTTTAGATACGTTCTTGCGCTGCTTGTACCAGATAGCCAGTGTTGCACCCGCGATAGCCAAGTTACCCAGACACATGATAGGCATCAGTAAGTCCTTGCCGTATAAAGCGAAGTTGTTCAGGCTGATTGGCGTCATGCTGTGGTGGATACCAAATACGATAGTAATTGGACGTGTCAGGCCAAAGATGAAACCTGTCAGTGTTGGCGAAATCTCAAGTAGAGAGCTAACTACCCAGCCAGCGCCGTTACTTAGCCACATGCCTAGAGGGCCAACAGCAGATAGCGTCGCAGTTGCGGTTACAGCAAAGGCAAGCAGTGGTGTAAATACCGGCTTAGCAACGGTTGGAACAATGCTGTCTACCAGCGGTGTGACTTTTGATAGCAACCACACTGCCAAGATAGCCGGAACGATGGCACCGCCGTAGTTCATTAGCTCAATTGGCACCACGCCCAGAACTGTCAGTTCAGCTGCATCGCTCGCAGCTTTAAGCGCAGCCGCTTTATCAGCAAGCTGAGGCGATAGCATCGCAGCAGCAACGGCCAGCGCGATGTACTCATTGACGCGGAACATTTTAGCTGCCGAGAATGACACCAGCATTGGCAAGAAGAAGAACACAGCCACAGAGATTGAGCGGAAGAAGTAAACCGTGTCAGAAGTTTCAGAAATAACATTGGTTGCGATAAGGCCAGATAGCAGGCCCATCAACATACCCGCACCGGCAATAGCAGGTACAACTGGACCGAAGATACCCGCCACGACGCGCATGACGTTCTGGAACAGCTTGCCGTCATCTTTGCTCTTTGGCTTGTCTTCATCGCTGACTGCAGCGCCGCTACCAGCCATAATGGCTTGCAGTGCTTTGTGCCACTTCTCAACTTCTACACCAATGATGATTTGGATTTGGCCTTCGGCAAATACGACACCCTGAACCCCTTTAATGGATTTCAACGTCTCTTCCGATGCCTTCGACTGGTCGGCAATTTTCAGCCTCAGTCGTGTCATACAGTGCGTAGCATCAGTAATATTGCTGATGCCACCCAATGCATCAATCATTAGCGATAGTTTTTCCGTCATTGCATCTTGTTTAGATGATGCAGATGTCTTTTTTCCAAAACCACCCATCGACTCACTAATTTGCATATTTAAATAACTCTCTTTAAGAAAAGAAATCTAGTGGAATAGCTATCTTTTATAAAACAAAGATATTCACACTTAAGATATGTCTTATAAATTAATCACTCATGATTTCATTTATTTTGAGTTAAACACTCATATTTGAATATCACGCCGTACGAATTTATTTTCTTTTCCTCCTGGCCCTGAGACAGTGCATCAGCTTGCACATTTAAAGCTCTGTTCAACACCTGAAGTTCCATTTGATGAAGCAAATGATATAGAACCAATTCGAAAATCCAACGGACGAAACTGAGAGTTAAATCACGAAAATTAGGACATTTAGCGCTAAATCAATTAATTTTCTGCGATTGGTCTGTTTTTGGGTCCTGTTTAGCTAAGTTACCGTACCAATTAAATTTATTAAAAAAATAGGGGTTGAAATAACGGTTTTTCAATTGGTATATATAAAAATAGATTCCGGCTCAGATGAGAAATTCATTGTGAAAAAAACATTAATCACAGATGTTGAATGCATTATTACTAAACCTGATCGTCATAATTTAATTACTGTTATCGTCCATACTGATCAAGACGTTACAGGTTATGGCTGTGCCACTTTCCAACAGCGTCCATTAGCTGTCAAAACCATGGTAGATGAATACCTCAAACCACTGCTAGTCGGTAAAGATGCGAACAACATCGAAGACCTGTGGCAGATGATGATGGTCAATGCTTACTGGCGAAATGGTCCGGTGATCAACAATGCGGTATCCGGTGTAGATATGGCCCTGTGGGATATCAAAGCGAAGCTGGCCCTAATGCCGCTTCACCAACTGTTTGGTGGTAAATCTCGTGATGCGATTCCTGTTTACACTCACGCGACTAGCGACACAATGGAAGGGATTTACGAGCTTGTTGATGGCTTCTTAGAGCAAGGATACAAACATATCCGCTGCCAGCTTGGTTTCTACGGCGGTGTTCCTGAGAATATCCATGCTACCGAGAATCCAACCGAAGGCTCATACTACGACCAGGATCAATACACTGAAAACACCCTGAAAATGTTCAAGGAGTTACGCGAGAAGTATGGTAACCAGTTCCATATTCTCCACGATGTGCACGAACGCCTGTTCCCGAACCAAGCGGTTCAGTTCGCTAAAGAAGTCGAGCAATACAAGCCGTACTTTATTGAAGATATTCTGCCGCCAAACCAAACCGAGTGGCTTGATAATATCCGAAGCCAAACCTCAGTATCACTGGGCCTGGGTGAGCTATTCAACAACCCAGAAGAATGGAAGCAGCTAATCATCAACCGTCGCATTGATTTCATTCGCTGTCACGTATCGCAGATCGGTGGTATCACCCCAGCCCTTAAGCTAGCACACCTCTGCCAAACGTTCGGTGTTCGCCTTGCGTGGCACTGCCCGCCAGATATGACACCGATTGGTGCCGCAGTGAACACACATATGAACGTTCACCTGCATAACGCTGCAATTCAGGAGCATGTGGAGTACAAAGAAAACACCCAGCGTGTTTTCCCTAATGCCCAAGAGCCACGCAACGGCTACCTGTATGCATCAGAAGAGATTGGTATCGGTGTAGAAATGGATGTTGCAGCAGCAAGAGATTTCCCGGTAACTTACCGCCCGCACGAGTGGACCCAGAGCCGCCTGCCTGACGGAACTATTCATACGCCGTAAACGGGTTTTCAGATCCTAGATTTTAGATTTTAGATTTTAGATTTTAGATTTTAGATTTTAGGATCTAGGTTCTAGGTTCTCTTAAACAAATAGCTGGTTATTTCTTCCTGAAATAACCAGCTATTCTTTTTTACCCCTGAACTTAATATTCTCGCGATTAAACGGGATCACATAAGTACATTGGTAATCAATATCTATCACCTCACTGACAATAAACACCTCACCCGTTGATAAAAATCCCCGGTTAGTGATCTTCATTGCCGCAATCCCCTTTTTACAGCCCAATAATTCCGCTTCTTCTTTAGAAATATTGATCGCTTTATAGCTGGTTAAATACCTGTCGATTTGCAGGCCAAGATCCAAGGTATGGTTTTGCAACGAACTTTCGATAATATCATCGTTCATTTTGGGAAAAAGTTTTACTGGCAGCTTGGTACTCTCAAGCTGGACAATTTTCCCATTGACCAAACGCAGGCGCTTAATGCTCCAGATATAATCATTTTCATCGCTCAAGAATGAGTTTTTGTCGTGATAGTCAGTGATCTTCTTGTTCAGGCTGACTTTCTTGTACGACATCTCCTCGAAGCTGTTTTCAGTAATTGAGTTATAAACCAGCGGGTTATTGCGGTTAGCCTCTTTGACAAAATGCCCTGCCCCCTGGCGGACAAACACCGCACCGATGGCCTCAAGCTTATTCAGTGCTTTGCGTACAGTAAACCGAGACACCGCATAGCTTTCTGCCAGCTCCCTTTCGGCAGGCAATTTATCGGTGATCACACCTTGGTAAATCTTGCTCAGGATATCTTGAACGACAAATTCAAATTTCTTCATAGACGGAATAGCTAATACCAGAAAGCTTAGAGGGCTTATCTCTATTTTATTCAAAGCCCTTAGACTATTCAATTTAGGCAGGTAATCAAGCCAAAGGAGATCGAAGCATCGGGATCATTACAGGGAAATCTCCAGCATATACATGCTCCATTACTTCAAACCCATGCCGCTGGTAGAAACGTATGTTCGATGGGTTTGAGCACACCAGATAAGCCATGTCACCCTGCCTATCGCACTCCTCAGTCACTTCATTCATTAGCAATGTTCCCGCCCCCTTCCCCCTTGCCGTCAAATCAGCGCCAATTAGCGGTAGATACCAATGCGGTGAATCTGGCTCGAACGGTGACAGTTTTTCGTATAGCAAGGCAACCGTCTCCTGCTGTTGAGCTGACATTGACTCTTTAACTAGTGCATCTAACCGCTCTTCATCCGAGCTCACACCTGGCGGTAACCATAAAGCACCACAGCCTTGGCTGAACATCGCCGTCCCCATATCAAATGCTTTATCACCACAAGCCATCGACCAATCGGGCATTACACTCAAATAGGTATCGGCATCAGGCCAGCACCAACGAGCTGTAGGATCGTCTGCAAACCCCATTACAATTGACGCAATTACTTTAGACTGCTGCTGAGGTGCAACACTATAAGGGAACATCCATGTTTGCTTACTCATTCTTCGCCTCTAACCAATTGATAGTATTGGAGCATGTATCACTAGACTACTGTGTATCGGCAACGAAAAACAAGCAATAAAAAACGGCCTCAAACCAAGTTTGAGGCCGTTTCCCTACATTCATTATTGCTATTAATCGCTACGTTCAGTTCTTAGTCCTTTCACCAAACTCACGCACATTAGCAGCAATACAAAACTAAACGGCAAGGCGGTAGTCACCACACCAGACTGGAAAGCCTGAAGCGCTTCCGAGCCACCAATCCATAACATAGAAGCAGCAATTGCCCCTTCTACCGTCGCCCAGAAGATACGCTGAGGAACCGGCGCATCGACTTTACCGCCCGCAGTAATACTGTCGATTACCAGCGAACCCGAGTCAGAAGAGGTAATGAAGAAGATCAATACCAAGGCAATCGACAACACTGAAATCACCGAGCTGAACGGCAATGCATCGTAAACATGGAACAGGGTTAGCGAAATATCGTTAAGGCCATTGGCACCCAACTCGCCCACTTTGTTCACCACCTGATCGATAGCAATACCACCGAAAATCGACATCCAGATAATCGTCATCAGTGTTGGTACAAAGATCACCGCGAACAGGAACTCACGCACTGTACGCCCCTTAGATACGCGGGCAATGAACATACCGACAAATGGCGACCATGAAATCCACCAAGCCCAGTAGAACACAGTCCAACCATGCATCCACGTTGTGTCATCACGGCCATGCGGGTTACTCAGCTCAACAATATTACCAAAGTAGGCCATGATGGTTTCTGGCAAAGCGACAGTCACCACATCAAAGCCAACATATGCCACAAACACCAAGAGTACAAAAGCACATATCATATTGATGTTACTGAGCAGCTTGACCCCGCCATCAATACCGCGGATCACCGAGAAGATCGCAATCGCTGTAACAAAAGCGATAACGCCCATCTGCATGCCGATACCGCCTTCGGTACCGAACACATGGTTGATACCACTGGTTGCCTGCTGCGCACCAAGGCCCAGCGAGGTTGCCAGGCCAAACAATGTCGCCAATACCGCCAGGATATCGATAACATGACCTAGCCAACCCCAAGCCCTGTCACCAAAGATTGGATAAAACACAGAACGAATCGACAGTGGTAAGCCTTTGTTGAATGCGAAGAACGCTAGCGACAAGCCGACAATGGCATAAATCGCCCAGCCATGAACACCCCAGTGGAAAATGGTTGCGCCCATTGCGAGAGCTTTGGCATCTTCGGTATACGGCTCGACATTAAATGGCGTGCCAAACCAGTTGGTAAAGTAAGCCGTCGGCTCTGCTACCCCCCAGAAAAGCAAGCCAATACCCATGCCTGCTGCAAACAGCATTGCTAGCCATGAAACTCTTGAGTGCTCCGGCTTGGCATCTTTACCACCAATACGGATTTTACCCAACGGTGACACCATCAACCCCAGAGTGAATACAAGGAAGAAGTTAGTCAGCCACATGAAGAACGCATCAAAATCGTTGAGGATCCCATTTTTTACGCTGTTAAGCGCACCTTGGGCTGTTTCTGGGTCGATGAAAAAGAGTGCGGCAAGGAAAAGTAAGATCAGTCCTGCACTGGTGCCGAAGACAGGGTTATGTATATCAAAACCCCACTTTTGAATGTTGTCCTGACCTACCTGATAGTCGGTGGTCTCGATACTATATTTCTTTAGTACACTATCCATAATGCTCTTTAAACGCTTTGTTTTTGATGCTTTCCTATCCACGAAAAACATCTTTGAATTGTCAGTGATAAAAAAACAATTTAGACCACTAAACAATTTTTAATGTCGGCACAGGTTAACAGCAATTGATAAACAATTCAAATACAGCAATATGATGGTTTTTTGTACTAAATGTTTCATTTTGGGTGATAACGATTGGTACGGACACTAAACATTGGACAAAAAAGCATGCTTTCAGGCGCTTGTTTAGCGTTCGAAAGGTTTTGGGTTATAGCTAAGTTTTTAGAGTGGAAAACCTTGGCTATTTGTACGAGCCAAACAGCCTCAATTGTTACTTTAAATAATTGCTTAGAGGTTTGATTAAATAAGGGAATTGAATTGTAGAGGTATTAATACATTTGGAAAAAACAGATTAATTGAGGCCTGTATTAACCGACAAAAATATCGTTTATTTTCAAGCCATTAGTTTTAGTGACATGATGTTAAGCGAGGAGATACATCACCACTCCCCCACCAGCAAGCGACTCTTAACGCCTTTTATCTGCAATCCCATCGCTTCAAACACATCTTCGAAATTGCGGCATTGTGGTGGTAAGTTAGGAAGAGAGAGCACTGCTTCATCGAAGAAACGCGTTTGCTCTTGTTCTGTTTGCCAGGCTGCTTGCCACCAGTCCAAGATGCGTTCTTTTGAGCTGTGCAAGCGTTTGGATTTAGGCACCCTATCTTTTTTATTTAGATTTTCTGTTGTGGTTGTTGGTAGCAAGTTCCAGCGGTCATTGTTTGGCCAATATGCGAACGGAAGGCAGTGATCGACATGGTACTGTTCGCGAAGCTTAGTACCACTCCAGACACTTTGGATTTCGGTGCCGCACTGGAGAAGGGCATCGACTTTTTTGCGCACTTCTCGGGTGTCGTGATCTTTATCGACCCAAATCAAGCAATCGTAATAGGTTTGCAGGTTAATGTTTCTCAGCCGATTATTCTCAAACCGCTTCATTTCAGTAACCCACTGATTAACCACCAAAGGTTCAATCCAGCTACTATAGAGTCGCAGACAATCCCATAGGCTCTCGTCGAGCACAAATGTACCGAAACTGGCCAAGAATTCACTATCAATAAATAGAGAGCTTAATGATTTCCGTTTCTGGCTTGGTGCAACCATCTCGAATAAACGATTATCTTTCGGGCCTTGATAGATAAATTTAACCGGACCACTTTTAATAGTTGCGATTGTTGCTATGAGTGTTTTCTGAAGGGCTTTGGCATCTTCCCCGGTAAACAGTGCCCCTATAGCAAGGTCATCCGCAGACAAATGGCGCAGTTTATGCCAGCCATCATCTTTCACAAAACCTAAACCTTTGCTGGTATTACTGTTTTGCTGGATGCCTTGAATACCTTCAATTTCAATATCAATAAGGCGTTTGAATTGGCGAATCCAATAAAGAGCAACCAACCCTTGAGGTAAAGCAACCTTGCCATCTGTTCGATCTAGAACAGCTCCAGGGTGAGCATCTGCAATTCGCAATAAAGTACGTAGTAATGCCAACTTATATGTTGCCGCTTTTGCATCATTGACAATGATGTGGCGCACTTTGGTGAGATCACCCGAACCATCGTCCGGCAGGTTTAACACTAACGTTTGCCACTGGACGCTATTACGCCCCATCGCATCTTTATTGAGGTCAGTTTTCAGGCAAACATGCAAAGCGCGCTCTTTCGCCAGCTTTTCGATTTCCTCAGCTGAAACACCATAGTTTTTACGACCATCATCAAAGTCACCGTGGCGGAGTGTGATGATCAGCTTACCGTTGGATGCAAGCAGATTACTGAGTTTTCTGAAGGTGCGTTCACGTTCAGATGGAGGAATATGCATCCAAACCGCTGAAAGCAGAATGAAGTCGAAACGGATCCCAAGAGAAATCACTTTTTTCAGTTCAGGAAGACTGTCGTCCAGCCAAGCAACTTCCTTTGATTGTGTGTGCGCTTTTCCTATGTCACGCAGTGCTTCAGCAGGCTCAACCGCGTATACTTCACAGCCTTGTTCTGCAAACCACAGTGCATCTCGGCCACTTCCAGCACCGATATCTAATACACATGGGGATTTGCTATCTACATCAGCAATAGGCCAGAAACGCTGCCAGCTAGAGTGAACATTCTCGAAAGCTAACCCTTGGTAATCATTCGCGAGACGGGCAGCATTGTTGTGATAAAAACTGTGATTCATGGAGTCAGCTTGGAAATTATTTTCATCACTTTAATTTAATACTCAATAAGTTAAAGTGATTGAAGTCATTGTTAGAATAGCTTCCATGCTACAGGTTGTTTATTTTATGCAAACTGAAGAGATTCAGTTGTAAGATGCTGGTATTCGTTAAGCTGAGCCAACATCCCCGCAGGTACACAATCGCCAGCACAGTAGTCTTCAATAGTGGACAATTCACTGATCACCAGCAGCAAGACTTCCATCGCTACTGCGATATCGATCTGTGCAAAATTTGCCAGCGTTTTCCAGCTACGACGGTATTGGCCGTCTGCTGTTAAGACGAGTTCGCACACTTTAAGGCTGATTGGCTTGAAGTTGTCATCACCGCAAGACGTTTCATTCACGCCGAAAAAGTCTATTGGCATCACTGAACCCATGCGAACCTTGGCGCTGACTTTGGTAAGCGTATCTAGGCTCAAGTAACAGTCGCGTTCGATCCCTTCACTGATCATCAATCCTTCAACATACACCAACACGCCTTGAGCAAGGTGGTCGTCCAAGCATACCGCCCCATTGTTCAGCGAGACATAAGCTTGTTTTAATTGATGTTTTGTCAAGTTCACGGTTGAGCACCTTTATTTATATTGTCAGAACCAGCTAGCCCTAGGGCTTATCAACTTGTTTCAGTGAATCAGAGCCTTTATTCACATGGAAAATTATGTTTCAGCGCAGTATTGTCCACATAAATAGCAAAATTTCACCACTAATTTTTTGTGGACTATAGAGCAAATAATCGTTCGCTGTTAATTCACTCAAAGCAAAGCATTTTTACGCCTTCAAGTGATGCTTTATACCACTAAGAGGCTAAGTACCACAAATTTATACACCTACTCAAAACAAGTACAATCACTTTATCTACTGATTTTAATTATGTAAACCTGTTAATTTAGACAGCTTATTACTGCTTTTGATTATGTAATTGTTTTTCTTCAGCTTACTTTCTTCAATCAACTGTCATCTTTATAAATAGTCTTGCTTCTACTGATTTTCGGTATATATTATTGGCAAGCCAAAGTACTGGATAAATACACATGACCTCATACAACACTGCTGGAGTATCACACATGGATGTCGAGACGAAGCTCAATGCCGTTGGCTCGGCGCAACGTGAACGGCTTGCTTTTATAGACTTCGCCCTTTACTTCCTTGGTGAGGTCACGCGTAAAGACTTGATTGACCGCTTTGCTGTCGGCCATGCTGCGACCACTCGTGACTTTGCGCTGTACAAAGAGATCATGCCGGACAACCTGAAGCTGGATATGCGCTCTAAGAAGTACTACAAACAGCCAGGGTTCGAGCCGATGTTTAATCTGGACCTGAAGAAAACGCTGGCCACCATTTCTTTAGGTTATGGTGATGGCTTCTCTGGCCATCAAGATTTCCCTATCCAGTGTGAATCCCCGACTTCGCTAACTGTTCCGCGCACGCCTATCATGGCAGCATTGTGTGAGGGTATTTACCGCAATAAGCTATTAGAGATTGAATACATCTCTACCTCTAGTGGTAAAGGTACACGCGTGATTGCGCCTCACAGCCTTGTTGACTCTGGTAACCGTTGGCATGTCCGTTCTTTTGACCGTAAGAACGAGCAATTCATGGATGTGGTATGTAACCGCGTGACTTCGGTAACGATTTTGGATGAAGAGCCTACCGCTGATGAGCGTGTTGAAGCTGACCGCCAATGGCAGAAGTATATTGAAGTCGAGTTGATCCCCCACCCGCACCAGGGCAACCCGGAAGCGATCGAACTGGATTACGAAATGGAAAACGGCAAGCTCGTGATTGAAGTACGTGCTGCGCTTGCTGGCTACCTGCTGCGCAAATGGGAAGTCGATTGCAGCGAAGATGGCCGTTTACATGAATATGTCGGTTACCAGTTGGCACTGGCTAACCCTCAGGCGCTATACCAAGTTAATAGCGCCACGCTTGCGCCGGGGTACCGCTCGTCGATGAGCTAACAGGCCAATCTGAGTCATAATAACAAACCGTCCGAATGGGCGGTTTTTTGTTTGGCTAACTAATACGTCTAACTAATACATTTGGATACCTACCATGAACACAAGTTACAAAAGCATTAGATAGTTACATAAACACCCCCTTCAATTTTCCTGCTTGTACATATTGCTAGACTACGCCCAAACCACAACAACACGTACAACAGGTGAAATATGTTTTCCAATAGCACCATGACTCAAAGCGACAAGCGCATGATGAATGTGATTTTTGCGCTATCTGCAGCCGTGATCCTGCTGGCTACCGCGCAAAACCATATGCCAACTGGCATCATCGGCGCGATTGGCGTAATGGCCGTTGTCGGCTACATCTTGAATGTCGCCGGTGATAAAACCCCTATCGTGAACCAGTTCTTCGGTGGCGGTGCCATTGTTATCATTTTTGGCTCTTCCTACATTTTCCACAGTGGCCTACTTCCCCAAGAAACCACCGAGGCGATTACTACCTTTGTTAAAGGCGGTGGCTTCCTGTCTTTCTTCATTGCCAGCTTGGTAACCGGCTCTATCTTGGGTATGGACACCAATGTATTGAAAAAAGCAGCGCTTAAATACATTCCGGTTATCTTAGGCGGTGTGGCATGTGCGTTCTTGTTCGCCGGCATTGTCGGTGCTGCGCTAGGCCATGGCTTTATGGAATCTGTGATGCTGATTGCCCTGCCAATCATGGGCGGCGGTATGGGCGCGGGTGCGGTACCTTTGGTTGAGATTATGTCGGGCAACACTGGTATGTCTGCGGAAATGCTACTGTCAAAGATGGTTCCAGCACTGGCTATTGGTAACGCGATCGCGATTGTGATGGCGGGCCTTTTGGATAAAGTCGGCAAGTTCTTCCCGTCTCTGACTGGTAACGGCCAGTTGATGCGCGGTAAAGCCGAAGAAAAACAGGAAGAAACAGAAGAGCAGCCAATTTCTATTAATGTGCTCGGTGTCGGCGCCCTACTGGCGATCACTATGTACTTTGTCGGCTCAATGCTCAGCAGCGTGATCAGCATGCACACCTACGCGCTAATGATTATCTTCGTTGCCTTAGTCAAAGTGGCTGGCTTCATGCCTCGCGAGCTTGAGCGTGCAGCACACGGTTGGTACAAATTCGTGGTCGATAACCTCACCCCAGCCCTGCTTGTAGGTATCGGTGTGGCATATACCGACCTTAACCAAATCATCGAGTCCCTGAGCCTGGTTTACTTTCTTATGGTTTTCGCCACTGTTCTAGGTGCTATTGTTGGTACCGCGATCATTGGCCGTCTTATGGGCTTCAACCCAATCGAAGCGTCTATTACCGCGGGGCTTTGTATGGCGAACATGGGTGGTACGGGTGATGTGGCAGTACTGGCGGCCAGTAAGCGCATGGAGCTAATGCCATTTGCTCAGATCTCTTCCCGAATTGGTGGTGCGTTTATGCTGATATTGGCCACCATGATTATCGAGTTACTCAAGTAATTCCAAATCATCACAATGAAATGCCGGGTGAGTGAAGCTCCCCGGCATTTTCCATTTCTTCAATATTTGTTTTGAGCTATTTGTCGATGATCACCTTAGATAAAAGATATCTAGCACAGTATTCTCTCCGCCATTACAGTTATAATCCGTGCCAAATCCTGTGCTTAGTCAAACTACCCGTTCAATGAAACTCAAAAGCTACCTTGCCCTCACCACACTTGCGACAACTTCTTCCATTGTTGTGGTGGTGACAACCTTTATCTTCTACCTGCTGCAGAACGCACACATAAACGGCATTGAAGAAAGAGGGCTGGAGCTGGCTCGGGTACTTGCCCATGATCCGGTCGTGATTGAAGCCGTCAAAGCCAAAAACAATCAGCAGCCGTTCGAACTGCAGCAATATATCGAAGATATTCGGGGCAAAACTGATGCCTCGTTTATTGTGGTGACAGACCAGCAAGCCCTGCGACTCACCCACCCAGATACAGCTAAAATTGGCCTGCACTTTAACGGTGATGATATCTACCCTTCTCTTAACCAAGGGGTCGATCACACCAATGTCGCTTCTGGCACATTGGGCAAGGCGATTCGTAACTTTTCACCTATCACCGATAACGGTCAGATCATCGGTGTGGTGAATATCGGCTATATGTACGATCGCAGTATCGGCATCTTGATGGAGCAATTTGGCAAGATTGGCGGGCTGATAGCAATTGTTTACCTGCTTGGTGTCACTATCACAGGCGCCTTCGTGTTCAAGATGAAGCGGACATTTCTCGATTACGAGCCTGAGATCATCGTCCATAAGTTCCGCGAGCGCGAGATGATCCTCAACAGCATTCGTGATGGGATCATTGCGATAGATAACAACCACTGTATTTCTACCATGAACCACAGTGCCAGCAAAATGATTTCAATGGGAAAGCTGGGGCCGCATGATTACATCAACCAGCCGTTATCTTCATTCTCGACGACCTTGAGCCATTTGGTGTTATCAGATAAAGACAGCTTTCACCAAGGGCACTTCAGCATTGGCAAGCATGCCTACCGTGCCGATATCTACCCTATCAAGCACAACAAAGGAATACGCGGCCATGTAATTGTGTTCTATGCCAATCTCAACCAGGATGAGCTCGAACGCGAAATTGTCTACCTGAAAAACTATGCTGAGTTACTGCGTAGCAAAACCCATGAGTATTCCAACAAGCTTAATGTTTTGTCCGGCATGCTACAGCTTGGTAACTTCGATAAAGCCGTCGATTTTATCCAGCAAGAAACCGACAGCTATCAGTCGATTATCCGCAGTATTGTGACCTCAGTGAATGACAGTGCCATCGCCGGACTATTAATGGCCAAGTTCAACAAAGCCTCGGATCTCGGGGTCACCTTCACCCTTGATGAAGATACCTGTCTGTCGAGTTATGAAAAGGCGGTATCTGAAAAGCTGGTGACCATCATCGGTAATCTTATCGACAATGCCCTGCTTGCTGCCTGGCAGAACCGCAACCAAAAGCCTGCAGAGATCCAGCTCTACCTCAGTGATCGTAACCAGCATATTATTATCGAGGTGCAGGATACAGGTGATGGTGTACCAGACGAGATCTGTGACTCGATTCTCGAGTTCGGGGTCAGCAGCAAGCACGATGACCAACAAAATGGGGTTGGGCTATACCTTGTAAACCAACTGGTTGATTACTTCCATGGTAGTATCGACTGGGAACGGACAGAACAAGATACCACCTTGTTTAGCCTGTACTTAGACAAACAAATAACGACACGTATATGACAAAGACGACGGTGATGGTGCTAGAAGACGACATCCGCGCCAGCTATACCCTTGAATCCACCATTAACCAGCACCCACAGTTTTCTGTGGTAGCGGTTAGTGAAAGCTATGCTGAAGCCATCATGCAGTTCGAGGCTTTCAAGCCTGATTTGATATTTGTGGATATCACCCTGCCTGATGGTAATGGGCTAGCCTTCATTCGCCAGCTTCGCAGCCAAAACGTTGCTAGTAGCTTTATTATGACGACGGCCGAGCGAGAGGCTGCAACGGTTGAACAAGCCGTTCAGCTTGGTGTGATGGATTATTTGGTAAAGCCAATCCGCATGTCGCGGGTCAATCAGGCTTTGGAAGATTACCTCAAATACCGCCAGACCCTGACGACAACAGCCACTGTCGATCAAAACGATATCGACCAACTATTTCGCAAATCAACTGCTGCCCCTGTACGAAATACGCCCAAAGGCATTGATGCGACAACTTTAGCCAACTTGAAGCAATTATTGTTATCAGAACAGCTGCAAGATTTCTCAGCCGATGACATTGGCAAGAAGATGAATGTTAGCAGGGTCACTGCAAGACGTTACCTTGAGTTTTTGGAAACGGAAGGGATGATAAAGCTAGTGCTGAATTACAAAACAGGAGGCAGGCCTCAACGGCTCTACCAACTGTTAGGCTAATAACCGGTTAATTACTCTGGTTATTTTAAACTGGCTATTTCGGAATATTGAACGATTTCTCACCCATACAGGTAAACGTGAAATAGCGGCTGCGTTCATGGAAAGAAGAGAACCCTTTACCCCGGCAGTAAGCACCGTTTAGCTCGTGCATATAGGCCAAGGTTTCTTGATCTTTGACTGAAAAGTAGCTGTTGTTTTCACAGACGACACGGATCTTACCGTCATCACCCTGAGCGTATGACTGCACATTAGAGCCACATAGGGTAAAGCTGGCTTCGACAAACTCATCAGCACGCTCATCAACAGATTTGGTACATCCTGCTATTACCAGGGGTAAAAAAGTCACAATGAGTAATTTTTTCACAACCGGTCTCCTACACACTTATTGGTAAATGCCCAATAATCAGTGTAGTGCGAGATTCTACTTACTGTGTTTCAATTATTGTATAAAAGACTTTTTTACCCAGTCGAATAACAAAATTATCCGTTGATTTGTCTTTTTTTGCCTTTCGGTTCATCGATACGGCGGCGGTGCCAGATTGAATAGTGACGCAGTCCTGCTGGGCCATGAGCGATAACCACTGACATCACCAAGATGACAATAAACAGTTCAGGCTTGTGTTGCGGAATAATAAAAAAGCTACTGAGCAAACCCAGTTTTACAAAGGTGAGAACACCTTTGAGTTGGATCAGCCATAAGCGCGATTGTCGAATTTCCAGCCCTGTCATTATCACACCTGTCACCATCGCCATTATCCACCAATGCAACCACAGTGACTTCTCAACACCATACAGAAATCCAGCGGCACTGCCGGCAATACCCAGGATATGCATCGCCCTGATTGCAGTTTTACTCAGGCGTTGGATCCAAAATCGTGTTTCTGACATACCAAACTGCTCTTGCTGAGCATGCTTGCCCTGTTTTGAGCCTGAAGACTCTTGTGACGGCGATGTTTTGGCTGATGTTGAGGTGCTATCAGAAGGGGATTTCGAAGGTTGGTTCATGGCATTTACAGGGTATTCAAACAATGCGGTGAAGAATACCCTTAATAGCCGTAATTAACTAGGGGCTTTTCGTTCAGATAATTAGCGAGACGCCTTGGTCAGTGTGGTAATTTCACCATCAACAACCATATAGCAGTCCATACCTGCAGCCAGTGCCGCTTTCACACCCAGCTCTGTATCTTCAAATACCACGCAATCTTGCGGTGCAACACCAATACGCTTGGCTGCTTCAAGGAAGGTATCAGGATTCGGTTTGTGGTTAACTACATCATCGGCAGTAACCAGTGCGTCTAACATTGGTAGAATACCGGTTTGATCCAACAGTGGCTCGGCATTGAACATACGACTGCCCGTCCCAACTGCGACTTTCTTAGTGCCTTTGTTATCAAGCAATACTTGATATACCGGCTCTATCACTTCGCCCTTATGGGCGATCTCATCGTAAAACTTGTATTTAGTATTCGCTAAGCGCTCTGTATCGAAATTCTGGCGAAAGCTTCGGTTGATCTCATTGGCAATTCGAATGCTAGGCATGCCGCCTAAGTTGTAAAACCAATCACGATCAAAAGGTATCTCATGAATCGCACAGGTCTTTTCCCATGCTTCCAGGTGTGCTGGCATTGAATCAACCAACGTACCATCCATATCGAAAATGATACCCTTGTAGCTTGATAAATCCATGTTTCTCCTTGTTTATTTAGCTTGTCTTTTAAGTATTGGTAACCTCCAAGACACCCGTGCATCCTAACGACACTATATGTCACTTATATTGCAATAAGCTGTTGATGTAAACCTTAATGCCTGTTGATTCTGAAATGGCTTGGTTGGTTTTTAAGCAAAATCATCTCCAATAAGCATAAAAAATAGTAAAACCTTCCCCAGCCCGGTATACATTCAATTATTTTGTATATATATTCAAACAATAAACATTGATATTCACCGTGCCTTTTTTGATATTGGACGTACAGCTAAGGAACGCTACATGGCTCAACCAGACATAACCTCTCTTATCCCAATAATTATTACTCTCGCTTTATCCCTCACAACACGAAACGTTGTTATCGGCTTGTTTGGCGGTGTTTTCAGTGGCGTTGTAATGCTAAACGGTATCTCACCGCTTGATACTTTCGGCACTCTCGTTAAAGACTACTTGGTACCTCAACTGACCGACAGCTACAATGCAGGCGTCATCGTTCTACTTGTCTTCATTGGTGGATTTGTTGCTTTGATGGAGCAATCCGGTGGTGGTCAGGCATTTGCTGCAAAGGTTACTCATTGGGTGAGTACTAAATGCCGTGCGCAGCTATCTTCATGGTTTGGTGGTATTTTTATTTTCTTCTCAGACTTAGGCACACCGCTAATTGTTGGCCCAGTTTTCCGTCCACTGTTTGATAAGCTAAAATTGTCGCGCCAAAAACTGGCTTTTATTATTGATTCCACTTCTTCCCCGGTCGCGATATTGATCCCTTTTATTGGTTGGGGTGTGTATATCATGGGCTTGCTGCAAAAAGAGTTCACGGCTATGGATGTCGCCATTACTGATTGGGAAGCCTTCATCAAGGCTATTCCTTTCCAGTTCTATGCATTTCTGGCTATTTTCATCGTACCGCTAGTCGCATTTAAGAAGCTCGATTTCGGCCCAATGACTATTGCGGAGCAACAAGCGCAGCAAGGTATTATTACCGGAGCTAGCAGCGAAACCCTCAACACCTTTACGCATAAAAATGCAAAAGCCTCTTTTGTATTTGCGCCATTGCTCGTTATGGCATTGGTATTGATCATGATGCTGGCACCGTTGGGCTTCCCGTTTAAGCAAGTGTCAGGCTCTGTCTTTCGGGCTGCCCTTTCTAGTGCCTACTTCTTTGCAGCCATTACCTTAATTTCATTAATGGCGTTTTATGGAGTACGCAAGCTCAGTGACAGCATCAGTGTATACCTCAAAGGCATGGGTAACATGATGCAAGTAGCAATCGTACTTATTCTGGCATGGACACTCAGCAGCGTAGGCAAAGAATTAGGCACTGCGGCCTACATTGCCGAGCAAGCTCAGGCAGGCTTTCCTTATTGGTTGGTCCCTGCTGTCGCCTTCTTGTTAGCAGCAATTATTTCTTTCGCGACAGGATCATCATGGGGCACCTTTGCCATTATGATGCCTTTAGTGATCCCGACAGCCATTGCTATTGATGCCCCACTTTATGCATGTATTGGCGCGGTGCTATCAGGCGGGTTATTTGGTGATCACTGCTCACCGATATCTGAAACCACCATCTTGTCATCGACAGGCTCTGGGTGCGATCAATTCGAACACTTCAGAACGCAGCTACCTTATGCACTGCTTAATGGCTCAATCGCCTTAGTCAGCTTCATCGCTGCAGGATTGTTGCAAAGTCCTGTAGTACTAGCTGTAGCCCTTATTGCACAGGCTTGTTTGGTATATCTACTATCAAAGTGGAACCGCAACCAGAAAACGGTTCAAGTCAGTACAAGCTAGTTAGCTAAGCTCTTTTCATAAAGACGTTCAACATAACTACACAAATAACAGTGCAAACAGCCAGCATCACTCGCTGGCTGTTTGCGTTTCAGCTTTCGTTAATCACACAAGCATGATGTCACACTTTGACATAGTACTAAACGATGACTGAACCGCATTCATTTTGACGGAATAGTCCTATAACTAGGCAATCGAAGGGGGTATTCTTAGCGTGTATGGTGGAATGTTCAGGAGGTAAGGTTGATGAATGTATTGAATCTTTTGGGAAGCGCTATCGCAATAGGTAAAGCTTTGGCCGGCCTTGTATTATTTCAATGTGCCATTGCAGCCGCGCTAAGTATTGGCCACATCCTTACCGCCCCATTTAAACAACTATTAGCGACCATGTCGAAGGTAAAAAGGAAACATAAGTGAATCTATTCGGATCAGCAGTTGATATCGCATTTCGAGTGGCCCAAACAGGGATCGCTGGGATCGGCTTGTTTATCATAGTGATGACTTTCGTTGGCGCTGGGATCGCACGTTGGTTAGGTCGGGATTAGTCTCCGAGACTGAAGTAACTTCTTCTTGTTGTGCTGTTATTTTACATCTAGCTCTACCAGCCCCCACTTTTTCGCCACTCGATCGAAAAAACCCTGAGTTTGCTTGAGCTCGATCCAATGGTTCACGTAATTGATCCAAACCTGATCTTCTTTTGGCAGGAGCATAGCTATCGGTGTCGGTAAGCGCATCCCATCGACCTTAGCAACACTCAGCTGTGGGTAGCGTTTGACTAACGTCGCCGCTTCGATATTCGAAGTCACAATCGCTGTGGTTTTGTTATCAAGCAGATATTGATGGGTAAGCTTGGCACTCTCGCTGGCATGTTTTCTCGCATTTGGCAGCAGTTCTTCAACAAGACTTTGCTGCACCGTACCCGCAGTCGTCGTCAATATCACTGAAGAAGCATTAAAGTCGCTCCATTTCCTGAATCGCTTAGCATTCGCTTTCGTGACCACAGGCACAAATGCCAAGTGATAGTAGGTATCACTGTAGCCAGCTAATCTTGCGCGGTGCATGTTCAAGGAGGCGCTGCCCGTCATGTCGTATTTATCGGTAACGACACCGTTAACCAGCTTCTTCCAAGTCGTCGGCACGTATTCCACCGTGACACCTAAATCCTTGGCAAGCTCAGTGGTGATATCAATGTCGAAGCCACGGTAAAAATTTGTGGCAGGATCCCGTATAGTCATCGGGCTCCAGTCCCCTGTCGTTCCTACCCTAAGTGTGCCTCGGTCGATAATTTCTGTCAGCCGACTTTTGGCTGCATGGGTCATCCCTGAGAGCAATGACATCAAAATACAAACAATTACCGCTCCACTTTTGATGTACCATGCTTTCATAGATGCCTCTGATATCTATTAAAAATAGTTATATTTTTAAAGATAGCAGTAATTTGTTTTGGCAAATTTAAGCGTTAGAACTTTTATAGCCTTGTAAAAACATTGAGACACATGTTCTTAGGTACTCACGACGTTCCTGCTCTGTTTCCTGGCTCTCCTGACCAAGGTAAGCCCAGTACACCACCTTCCCGTGGCACATGAGCAAAAATTGCAATGCAGCATCGGCGCAGTTCAGATCCGACCTTAATACTCCTTTTGCTATCAACTGACCTAGATAGCCCGCCACCATCTCAGTGGTATTTCTCGGACCGGCATTGAGATATACCTTTGCCAAATCAGGATGGGTATCACTTTGCCGTACCGCTGTTTTGTAGGTATTTAATGCTTCATCACTTAACAGCATATTTTGAAAACGCCAAGCGAACTCCTCGAGGACTTGTTCTGGCTCTCGCGGATCATCCAACAGGCTAATATCAAGCTGATTAGCCGTGCATTTGGCACGAATACAGGTATCAAACAGATCGTCTTTAGTTTTGAAATGCGAATACACAGTTTGCTTGGAAACCTGCGCCCTGACAGCGATGGCCTCCATGCTTATCCCATATCCTTGCTCACAAAACAGATCCGTTGCGGCCTTTAATATTTGTTCCCTTTTCTGGGCACTTCTGGCAGTTAACACACGCTCACCCCTAATTAACAACTATATAGTAGTTTTAATACAATCAAACTGGACAGTCTAGTTCTGATGGTATATTTTTTAAACATATGGACTGGACAGTCTAGTTTTATACCTATACGAAATAGGTATCACTACTTAAGGCAGGGCAAGATGAAAAGGACAACAATAGCCGGTATCGTGATAGGTTCCGCATTGCTAGTAGGCTGTAACACCTCAAGCACATCACCTCCAGAACAGCAATTCAATCAGTTGCTGAGTGTAAATACGATCACATTAGACCCTTCCGATCACTACAGTGTTGAGCGTGAGTACGTCGGGATGGTACAAGCAGGGCAACAGGCAAATTTAGGTGTCGAGCTAGGCGGTAAAGTCGCTCGTATATTGGTCGATGTTGGTGACAATGTTAAAGCGGGTGAGCCTCTTCTTATTTTAGATACTCAACTTTTGATCACCCAAGCTGATGAACTTCGTGCTCAGCAGTCACAAATCACTGCACAACTGGATTTGGTTGAAGCGAACCTGAAGCGACAGCAATCATTGAAGAAAAAAGGCTTTAGTGCCGACTCAGAAATTGATGCCCTAAACAGTCAGCGTAATGCACTACGAGCCAACTACCGTCAGTTAACCGCGTCTCTAGCAGCTAATCAGTTAAGGCAAGACAAATCTACAGTCTATGCGCCTTATGATGGCACTGTCAGCGCACGCCATGTTTCCAAAGGTGATGTGATCAATACTGGCTCACCGACACTTACCCTTCTTGCTTCCACCAGCAAAGAAGCCCATATAGGTATACCCGCCAAACAACTCGGTAAATTAATTAGCCACAGTGATTGGCAACTGCGAGTCGGCCCTGACAGTTACCCTGTCACTTTGTTAAATCCAGGAGCTCGAGTCGACAGTGGTTCCCGTACCGTGAAGTTACGCTTCGCCCTTCCCGAATCTGCTGAGGTCATAGACGGGCAGCTGGCCTATCTACAGTTCAGTGATGTGCATGATAAACCTGGATATTGGATCCCGCTTTCTGCGATGACCGATGGCCTTCGCGGAGTGTGGAACGTGTTTGTGATGAGCGATGAAGATAACCAGCATATTGTTGAACGCCGTTCCATCCAAGTGTTACACGCTAATGCTGAGTATGCCTACGTCACTGGTGCTCTAACTTCTGGTGAACGATTGATTTCAGACGGGCTGCATCGCCTCGTCCCCGGTCAGGCAGTTCAACCAGTAAAAAAGTTACCACTTCCATTGAATAACCGCGATGAGGCCGCGCTATGAAGATGGAAGCCATAATCAGTAATACCCGCCTGTTGGTATTGGCGATAGCACTCTTGGTTGTTGCAGGTTTCTCTGCCCTTACCACCTTACCAAGAGCCGAAGATCCGGTCATTCACAACCGTCATGCCAGCATCATCACCCACTTCCCAGGAGCGACTGCAGAACGGGTCGAGGCATTGATCACCGAGAAGATCGAAACCGAACTGCGTCAGTTGGAAGAGATCAAAGAGCTCTCATCGGTATCCAGGCCGGGTATATCGGTTATCCGAATTGAGCTCAACGACGAAATCACCGATTCAGAGCCGGTATGGTCGAGAACTCGAGATAAACTCTCGGATGTGACGCCTTCACTGCCAACAGGCGCTTCCGTACCCGATCTGCAAAACGAGCACGGCTATGCCTTTACTATGATCACGTCACTGACCTGGCAAGGAGATAGCCAGCCAGATCTACTCACGTTACGCCGTTACGCCATCGAGCTTGGTAACCGCATGCGCATAATGAGCGGGGTTGAGTTTGTCGATGTCTATGGCCTGCCCGATGAAGAGATTCAAGTCACGTTAGACCCTGCCGCTACCAGTGCTCTCGGGCGCTCAGCCATTTCTTTATCACAAGCTATTGATCAAGCAGATGCCAAAAACTCCGCCGGTGAGTTGGTTAATGGCAATAATCGCTTTGCACTGGAGGTCTCAGATTCTCTCGATACCCTAGACAGAGTGCGTCGTGTCCCTATCGCAATGGATGACAATGGATTCCTAATTCGAGTTGAGGATATTGCAGAGGTTGAACGAAAAGCCGCCTCTCCACCGTCTGAAATTGGCGTAGTAAACGGTAAGCCTGCGATTATTGTTGCCGCTCGGATGCAACCATCGCTTCGTGTTGATCAGTGGACTGTTCGGATGAATCGGCTGCTTGATCAATACCAGCAGCAGTTACCTGCCAATGTATCCGTTGATGTCATTTTCGAGCAGCAAAGTTATACGGAAACTCGCCTTTCCGATCTAAACCAAAGCTTGCTGCTTGGTTTTTCGATCATTCTAATCGTACTGTTGCTGACCTTAGGGATCCGCTCGGCGATCATCGTTGCAATCTCGTTGCCTTTAACGAGCCTTGTTACTTTATCGATGATGAAATTCACTGGGCTACCAATTAATCAAATGTCGGTAACCGGCTTGATTGTTGCCCTCGGGATTATGGTCGATAATGCCATCGTGATGGTCGACACCATTCAACATTACCGCCAACAAGGCAAAGCCAAAATCGAAGCCGCTATGCAGGCTATCCGCCATCTGTGGATCCCTCTGCTCGGTTCGACACTGACCACTGTATTGGCGTTTGCGCCGATATTCCTGATGCCAGGCCCTGCCGGTGAATTCGTTGGGGCTATTGCGATCACCGTGTGTTTCTCCCTAGTTGGTTCTTACTTGATTTCCCATACGCTGGTTGCCGGTTTCGCTTCCCGCCTTTTGCCTTCTATCAATCAGGGGCAACGCTGGTACCATACCGGTATTGTTATTCCGGCGGTGAGCAAGCGTTTTGAAGGCTCGATTCGATATGCCATCAAACACCCGCTGATCACTGCTGGGTTAGTTTGTATTTTGCCATTCACCGGTTTTTGGGCGGCAACAACCTTAACTGAACAGTTCTTCCCGCCTTCTGACAGGGATATGTTTGAAATCCAGCTGTTCTTACCCCCTCAGGCCAGTATCTACGCGACGTCAGAAGCGACCAAGCAGGTTGATGAGATCATGACGGAGTATGAAGGTGTTGAACGGGTAAGTTGGGTTGTCGGCGGTAACTTCCCTTCGTTCTATTACAATCTGGTTAGCCGCCAACAAGGTGCACCCTACTTTGCACAGGCTATGGTCAAAGTACGTGACTTCGAGCTAGCCAATACCATGATCTCTACCCTACAGGCTGATCTTGATAAGCAAATGCCCAATGCACAGATCCTAGTACGTAAGCTTGAACAAGGTCCTCCTTTCAATGCTCCGCTGGAAGTGCGTTTATACGGCCCTAACTTAGACAGGCTCAAAGCCATTGGTGAAGACATTCGTCTAATCATGGCAAGCACACCTAACGTCACCCATACCCGTGAAACCCTGCAACCCGGCACCCCCAAGGTATGGCTCAACGTTAACGAGGAGGCCAGTCAGCTAAGTGGTTTGTCTCTTAAAGATTTTGCTGATCTACTCCAAGCGACTTTCACCGGACGTTTAAGTGGCAGCATTATCGAGGCGACGGAATCCATCCCTGTACGTGTTAGGGTCAGCGATGAAAGCCGAGAGCACATGAGTCAGTTGAGCAGCCTACCACTTCCGGTGAAATCTGAGAGTGATTTGATGGGCTTGCCTGTCTTTGCGATTGCTGATTTATCACTAACACCAAGCAGAGGAGCCATACCCCGCCGTAATGGCCAGCGTGTGAACGTGATTGAAGGCTATATCCGAGCAGGCGTGCTACCACAAACCGCTTTGGTACATTTCCAAGCAGAGCTCGAGAAATATCGCGCAAGTATACCTAGTGGTTACAGTATTGAGTTTGGCGGTGAGTCCGCAGAGCGCAATGAATCCGTCGGCAATCTGATGGCTAACCTGACTATGGTCATTACCTTGTTAATCATGGTCGTTGTGTTGTCTTTCAACTCTTTCCGGTTGAGCTTGGTGATTTTCTTTGTCGGTATTCTTTCGGCAGGATTGGGGCTATTGTCGGTGGCAGCCTTTGGCTACCCCTTTGGCTTTACCGTTATCATTGGCCTGCTGGGCCTTGTCGGCTTGGCGATTAATGCTGCCATCGTGATTCTGGCTGAGCTAAAAAGCAGTCCAGAAGCGAGCAAAGGTAACCTTGATGCCATTGTTGTCGCTGTGATGAGTTGTACCCGCCATATTACGTCGACGACGATTACCACGATCGGAGGCTTTATGCCATTGATCCTCGCTGGCGGAGGCTTTTGGCCACCCTTTGCAGTGGCTATCGCAGGCGGTACCCTGCTCACTACCCTCGTCTCGTTTTACTTTGTCCCTGCCGCATTCAAGTTGGCGGTTAAGTATAAGCCTCTCGCTGCTCGCAGCGTTGATTTAAGTAGTGCCACGGCAAGTTAACCACTGAATGATGGTAAAGGCAAAAGCCAGCCCAACAGGCTCATCTGTTGGGTTGGCTTTATGTTATTGGCAATGTTGCTGCAGGTTGCTGTAAGACGCGGCGAAATTCTTGTTGGGGAAGTATTCGTTGTTGATCAGCAAGCTCTTGCTCTTGGCCCAGTTATGGGCAAAAGAGCCGTTGCCATAAGGGATATCGTAAATTTCGAAATGCCTTTCATCTCGGGTATAAATGAGATTGGCAGCCATCCTGCCCGAGCGTTGTAAAGTATTCTTGTAGTACTGGAAGTCACTGTTACAGCTCTTGATCACATAAGAGCCCTTCTCACTGCGCACGCTGATGTAATAACTAGGCGTATTAGCAAATTTCTTCAGCTGCCAAATACCTACTTCACCACTGAGCTGGATGACAGGGATAATTTTCTTTTCAGCCGATTGGGTATTATCCGCCGAGACAGTTTGATTGTTTGCTTCTTCTTCACTCACATCTGGATCATGGTGAAGTAAGCGCATCGTTGGTTTACTCATTGTTTGAGGAGGCGGATTTATGCTGTTCCAAACACTCATCAACGGCTCTTTGCCTGGCCCCATCGCCAACCATACCAGCCCGACAGGCACACCCAGCATCGCCAAGCGCCCCCATATACGGCTTCTGCCGATGGCTTTGATTTGATTGGCAACAGCAGGCGTGAGCTTCTGCGATGCAGCGACAATCTGGCCTGGAAGCTCAGATTTGACGAGCTCTTTGCTATCACTGCGCTTTTCGCGGCGAAGGCTTTCAAGGTTTGATTGCAAGCGGCGGTTTTCCCTACGCAACGCCTGCATATCCTCTTCCATCAACTGTTTATAGTTTTTCTCATCTTCTGATGGCGATTTTTGCTTTGCCAGTTTTTCCTGGGCAGCTTTTAGTCTCTTATCTAAATCATCGTTTCGCCGTTGCAACTCCAAGTTTGTCGCTTCCAGTTGCTGGCATTTTTTTTGCCAAATAATGCTTTGTTCATTCGATTTCAGATAGACAACCTGCACAGCCTCATCGTGCCCATGCCCTGACACAACTTTTTCATACGCCTGGCTGACCAATTGCATAATTGACTTTGACCCACCCTTATCAGGATGGCAGCGGCTTGAAAGCTGCTTATAGCGTCGTTTTACGTCGGCCAAAGGCGTATTCTTATTTACACCCAAAACATCAAAGTACGTTGTCATTCCATTTTTACCACGAGATTCTTTTTTGAACTAACATCACTTTTATTATATGCAGATTATCTCATATATTACTAAGCTAAAAATTGCTTTTAGCGTGTTATTTATACCTCTTGGCGATTTAGATTAACGGTTTGAAGAAGAAATACTATCGGCATCTAGCGAGAGAAATTGAGAATGTGCGTTCAATGAAATAATAATAAAAACAAAACAACCTACTAGAGAAGATAGCAGGCTGTTTTTTATGCAGTTAAATTGTCAGTTCAGGTGTGTAAGTTATGTTTTCGCATTCTGAACTCCCCTGGCGAGCAGCCCATGTGCTTTTTAAACACCCTAGAAAAATAAGACACATCCTTAAAGCCAGCAGAATGGGCTATCTGAGAAATCTTTTCTCTATCAGAACTCAACAGCCCGCACGCTAGGTCTAACCGCTTCTTGATAATGTACTGCTTCAGTGTCACGCCCATAACATTGTGGAACAAGCGCGAAAAGTAGGTCGGCGAGTAGTGGCAGGCATTGGCAAGATCTTCTTCCCGCAGTGGAGAGCTAATGTTCTCGTCAATGATCTTTAAGGCAGGCCTTATCGAAAGCTCACGTTGTTCGTAGCCCTGTACCGGCTCGGCTATAACATTATGAGTGTGCAACCTACTAAAGCAGGCATCTATCTCCTGTTTGGTTGCGTTGGCGGCAATCACATCTTCACCGCCTGCACGGAGTACATTCAAAGCCAGGTCGGCATCCAAACTATGGTACACCACTACGACCTTGGTTTGCGGGAAACGGCTTTTAACCGATTGCAACAATTCAAAACCATTCGACGTTGAGTCTACGACTTCAAGGAAGATCAACTCCTGACCTGTCATGGTTGATAACAGTTCAAAAGGCGAGACGTCCACCACATCATGTGACATCTTAAGGTTTTCTTTCGCTTCTGCCACTTTATCGAAGTGGCTACAACTAACCCAAATCACAGCTTCACCTTAATCTATTAAGAAAATTACAAACGTTCGTCTGTATAAACTCTCCTTGTCATAAAACTTCGTCGTGTTTTTTATAATTTTATGTCCGTCAAAAAAGTGACGTTACATAGGTAATTAACGTCTATAAACCCAAAAAATTCCAGACGGCAAATTTGTTGCAACATTAATGCTGTTTTCTCAAAAGATTCTGCTAAGCGGACGACTTCAACGAGTTAAAGCGGATATCACCCTATAAACCTTGATCTTTTATAACCAAATAACCACATAAAAATTATTTATATTCTAATTAAATCTATTATTTTTTGCCGTATGGTAGTTTCTTAAATTTACCTATTGCCCTTTTTCATCATGCACACCGCAAAATTATAGCGCTTGAGGTCATAAGCAAGAAAAAGACCATATCAACACATTTGCACAAAAGCCCTCTCACCACGGACGATCAACCTCACATAACTTTAATTCCAGCCGCCTTCATCCCCCAACTTCTGACATTTTATTCTGAAAGGGAACAGATCCAATGGATGGAGTGGAGGTTGAATGACTAAAGGCAAATTGATAGGTGCAAAAATAAAGCATGCAGTGTTGGCTTTTGTTTTTACAATCATGCCTTCATATAGCTTTGCTCAATCACCGCATTTGGCTCTTTATTACCCCGACTGGCAAATCTACAAAACAACATCACCCGTAATCAGCGAATTAGCCATCAACGATGCCACCCACATCGTCTACTCATTCCTGGCTGTCTGCGGACCCGTAACAAAATCACCTAAAAAAGTTCAGCAGCTGATGGAACAGCGCTGCGAAGGGAAACCCTTGGGTCATGTCGTGATTCTGGATGAGCATGCTGCGCTTAAGGTGAGGCTTCGTGGGAAAACCTCTCATCAAGCATACTACCGCGGGAACTTTGGCCAGCTTAAATACCTCAAGGAACAAAAGCCTGAATTGACCATTATTGCCAGTATTGGAGGATGGACACTCTCAGAGCCATTCCACACCATTATCACTAACCCTCAGTATCAGGCCAACATGGTCAATAGTATCTCCGAGCTTTTAAAGCGATACCCTTTTTTCGGAGGGATCCAAATAAACTGGGAGTACCCAGGCGGTTACGGCTTATCTCGGCTAGGCCATGATAATAGAGAGCAAGAAAAGCAGGGCTATACCCAGTTATTACGCGATACCCGTCATGCGCTGGATCTGCTCAGTAAAGAACAGCGCACCAACTATGAGCTATCCATTACCTTCAACGCGAGCCAAAAACACCATGGCAGCATCGACTGGCCACAAGTTAGCCCGTTGCTAAATACCGTATACCTAATGAGCTATGACTACCATGGCCCGTGGAGCACCCGAGTTGGGCATCACACAAACTTGAATGAAACGCCTTTAACACCCAAAGGCTTGTCTGTTTCCAGCCAGGTAAACCACTTACTTGCTCAATCAATACCTGCGAACAAGATTCTAGTCGGTAGCCCTTTTTATGGACGAGGTTGGAAGGGCGTTGATAATGCTAGCAAAACCAGCTTGGAAGCATTGCAAGCAACACCTGAAAATGGCCTGCCCTCTTCGCTTACCGAATCAGGTTTTATTAGCTTCAAAGATCTATCTCGGCACTTTTTGGATAAAAACGATAGCGGCTACCTTTACTATTACGATCAGCAAGCTGAAGCAGCAGTGCTCTATCACCCAACCTCAAAAGATTACATTTCTTTTGAATCTCCACGCTCTGCAAAAGCAAAAGCTAACTTTGTTAAAGAGAACAAACTAGGCGGGATTTTTGTTTGGGAAGCCTGCGCCGATCATCAAAACCAACTGCTTGACGCTATTGTCAGTGGGTTGGATAGCACATCAAATTAGCAATGGCAGATCCCCCCAATACCAATGAAATCGCACGCATAATTATCTAGCACGTCAATTTATCCTGCTAAATTTTGTTAATTTTTTTGAAGACAATCGCTTTTTTATCTATTACTATGTCCCGGCAAAATTGAGTTCCGATGAAGACAGCAGGAGAGTGGCAAGTACTTAGTCTAACGACGAGTATCGAGCCCGCCGAAGAAGTAAGCTCACTATCCCGTTTGCAGCCACTGCAAACAATGGTCAGTAAATCTTTCAGGCACCTTCTTAGTCAATTGCTAAGTAAGGTATGGACTGTTGTTGGAGGAGCCTCTGGAGAGATCCGTTAAATCGGACGCCGAAGGAGCAAACCTGATTTCAGGTGAAACTCTCAGGCAAAAGGACAGAGGAGATAAGATCAACAGCACAGAAAGTAACACCAACATTCTGATACACCATACAACGGTATAACTGTTGTTCTTTATCTCTTCCTTTGATGTTTAAAGGTAAAGAGAAAATGAACCCACTATATAACTTCTTACAGACTATCGATAACCTCGTTTGGGGCCCACCACTACTTCTTTTGCTAGTAGGTACAGGTATTTACCTGACAGTACGCCTAGGACTGATCCAAATCCGCTACCTACCCCTCGCTTTGGGCTACCTGTTTAAGGGTAATAAAAACAGCAAGGCTGACGGCGACGTCTCTAGCTTTGCCGCGCTATGTACGGCTCTTTCCGCCACTATTGGTACCGGTAATATTGTCGGTGTTGCAACGGCTATTAAACTCGGTGGCCCTGGTGCGCTGTTCTGGATGTGGCTTGCCGCTTTATTCGGTATGGCAACCAAATATGCAGAGTGCTTGCTGGCGGTAAAATACCGTGAAGTCGATGCCAATGGCCAAATGCTGGGTGGCCCGATGTATTACATCGAAAAAGGGACTGGCCAAAAATGGCTAGCACGCATGTTTGCCGTCTTCGCCTTGGGTGTTGCCTGCTTTGGTATCGGTACATTCCCACAAGCCAATGCGATTGTCGACGCCGCCTACCTATCGTTTGAGATCCCACGTGAAATCACCGTGCTTATACTCACCATTCTGGTCGCTGTTGTGACGCTTGGCGGTGTGAAGTCTATTGCCAAGGTGGCAAGTAAAGTCGTTCCTTTTATGGCGCTGTTCTATATCATTGCTTGTGTGATTGTGCTTGGCTCTCAGTACAGCGCTATTCCAGAAGCGATTCAACTTGTTGTTCAATCAGCCTTTACCGGCCATGCCGCTACCGGTGGTTTCGTCGGCGCAGGGATCATGCTTGCTATTCAATCGGGTATCGCACGTGGTGTGTTCTCGAATGAATCGGGCCTGGGTAGTGCTCCAATGGCGGCGGCGGCGGCAAAGACTGACTCTTGCGTTGAGCAAGGTTTGATCTCAATGACAGGGACTTTCTTCGACACCATCATCATCTGTACCATGACCGGCCTTACCCTGGTGGTTACCGGTGCATGGCAGAGCGATTACGCGGGTGCCGCGATGACCAGTTATGCTTTTGCCAGTGGCCTGGATTCAAGCTTTATTGGCCCTATGATGGTCACAATTGGCCTGATGTTCTTCGCCTTTACGACCATTCTTGGCTGGAACTACTACGGTGAACGCTGCATTACATACCTATTTGGTGTAAAGGCAATTCTGCCATACAAGATCTTCTTCCTGGTATTGATTGCAGCCGGTGCCTTTATGAATCTGGATATGATTTGGCTGATTGCCGACATCGTCAACGGTTTGATGGCAATCCCTAACCTGATTGGCCTGATCTTGCTGCGTGATGTGATTGTCTCTGAAACCCGCGAATTCTTCCAGAACCTGACACCACCGCCAGCAAATCTGCAAACAGCCTAAGTTGAAAGCAGTCTCAATTGATAACAGCCTGAGCTGATAACAGTCTGATCACTTAACAGACATGTGTCAGTAGAGAAAAGAAAACACCCCGTGCAGAGTTTGTCTCACGGGGTGTTGTTATTCTAAGCGGCGGGTTAACTGCTGGTATAAATCAAAACTGCTGTCTTCAAGCCGGCAGTCTACAATTTTGTCACCTTGATGTTTGAAATAAGCCATACCCGTCATCATGACTTTTTGTTTTTTTGCCGGGATCTTTGCCCACCCACCACAATATAAAGCGTGGCACTGATAAACGACGACCGTTTTGTTTTCGTCTTTTATTGTATCAATAATGCGGAAAGTCACCTCGCGGAACCTCTGCCCCCACACCGTAATAAAGTTGAGGTATTCGGTATGGCTCAGGAGATAGCTTTTTCCACCCGGCACGTGGAAGTGAAAAGGATCGGTGGCTAACTCCTGCAGCTTTGTACTGTTTGCGTTAGACCACACGTCATTAAACCATTGAAGAACCCACTTCTCATCCATGTGATATTACTCCAAGTTCACTGCCTATTCTTACATAGCATAGAACTTATAGAGACTTCTATCTAATCATCCGCCTTTGAGATGTGATCATTAAATAAATCTAGGTTGGTTGTTCAATACCCAAATTTTAGCTCGCTCATCTTGGGCTGAAGTCGCCAGCTTTTCAGCAACCTTACGCCAATACTCCCGAGCATCCTGATTCAGATCCACTATGTTGTTTTCACTGAGATCGAGGGCTGTCTCTATTGCCAATTGCTCATACTGCTCTTGGTCAGAAATTTTCCATGACTCAATTAGCAAATCTTTGGCCTGCTCCTGCTGCTCGTTATAAGAAAGATAACGCGCCTTCTCCTTCAAATAATATGCTCTTGCCCTTGGCTCAGCAGCATCCAAATACACTTCGGCTTGTTCCAAATAATATTTAGCTTGCTCGAAATCCTCACGCATGACAAAAGTACGGCCTATTTGACTGAGCAACTCACTCAAAAATGTTTTATCAGCGCTGCTTGCTGCCATGTTCAACATAGAAAAGTAGGTTGATGCAGTTAATTCAGGATCGTCTTCATTCCAAAGCGCCATATAATCCGGAAAATTGAAATCGGCATAGCGATGGCAATATGGGACTTCTTCTTGGGCTGCATATGCCGATACTGTCGATAAAGAAAGAGGAGCGCAGAATAGTGAAAGGGATAACAGACCCATTGGGCGTAAATTTAGCATAACAGTTCGAATGCAAATAAAAGAAAATAACTGCTTATACTATATGCGGAAAACTCCGCACTACGCCCAAAGAGTTTAGAATCTGGAATGATTCTCACATCACGTAACGCTTATGCCGATAGCGCAAGGCGTGAAAATGCTGCCTGGTAGTGAGTTAGATTCGGAATATGCGGGTGATTACCTGATACACTCCCCACTTCCACGTAATCATAGCCAAGCTCTTGCGACGCATGCTTGTTGCGCTCGCCATTGGCGAAAACCACCCGGCGTTCAAACACAACCCCTGAATCTTGTTTGGCACGAAATGCTGCCAAAGCCATGATTTCAGTTCGGCTTAATGCATCGGAAGATGAAGCAAAGGTCACATTGCTGATATCGATACCTGCTGCACGAAGCTTCATTTTCGCCGTAGATGCCCACCCGCTGGTGGCAATGGCAATATGGGTGCCCTGTTGCTCTTGCATCTGGCTTAAGAACGCCTTGGCCCCAATCACTTCGCTCACTATCTCAGGGCACTCTTTAATTGCCTTGCGGACTAGCTCGGAAAAACGGCTTTCGACTTTACGATGGATAAGTGAACGGCTCTCGGAGATGCCATGCTTGGTGATGAGCTCATCTAGCACCCCGGCATCGGTAAGGTTGGAGTAATGGGAGAGATCTGGGTCCATTTCAATACCCAGAACGTCTTTCACTGCTTTGACATAGCAATCTAGTTCTAGGTTTTTGGAATCCACCAGCGCCCCATCAATATCTAATAAAAACAAATTTGCCATTTTTTATCCTTATGACTCGCTGTACTCGACGCAAGATAATGCGCTTGTAAATAAAATGTTGCAACCTTTTAACCCACTTAATCTGTAAAAGCTTGTTTCAGATCAAGCCTTATTTGTCAGTATCTTAGTATGCGATTCAAACACCGCCCCATTGATTGTTCAATTATCAACCAGTTCAAATTGCAGCAGTCGACTCAACAGTTGCGCAAAGTGTAATCATGAAATGTAACAATCTCATTAACATCATCACATATTTGACCCAACATAGGGTTGCGATCCGTATTATCCTTTTGATGCAATATCAAAAACTAAAAACAATGTCGTAAACCTGTGAGCAATAAGAAGGTCGTAATATGAAGAAGACAGCGAATAGAAGGAATTTTCTCAAGCTTGGGCTTGCCAGTGTCATTGGTATGACTGTCGGTAAGGATTTGTTAGTCAAGCCTGCCCATGCGGCAGATTTGCCTCAACTGACTGAAGACGATCCCCAAGCGAAAGCCCTTCAATACGTCCACGAAACACCAGATAGTGAAAAGAACTGTGCTAACTGCGCCTTAATCCAAGGTAATGATGGCGACGAGTGGCGCCCATGCGGGATCTTCCCGGGTAAAGCCGTCAATGCCAACGGCTGGTGCAGTGCGTGGATGAAGAAACCTTAAGCTTAGCTTTTCCTACAAAGCTAATACTTAAAGAAAAGGCCTGCTATCAACATATCCAAGCTAAGTGGATGATGATAGTCAGGCTTTTTTAACGGGCATTTATGTTAACTATAAACGCCTTACTTGAAGCACTGCTCAGCCCAACGGGCCAAACCTGCAGTTACAGAGCCAAAGTAACTACCACTAACAACCGGTGTCGATGGCAATTGTTGCTCAATACAAGCACGCAGAATTGGCGAGCGCGCTGTGCCGCCTGTCATATACACCACATCAGGTTTGATACCACTTTGTTCAATGGCATCTGTCACCAACTGGCTAATGTGAACGCGAGGCGCTTCAATTGCATGGGCCATTTGCTCTTGGCTCACCTCAACTTCCAGCAAATCAGATAGGTGTGATAGAGCCAATCGATGCGATGCAGTGTCTGACAAGGCAATTTTGCACTCTTCCGCCTTGCGGACAAGCTGATAACCCAATGTCTCGCGGTAAACCTTGAGCAAGTGCATTAATTTCTCAGGCTCTGCGGCATCCCGCTGTAGCTGTTTCAAGACGGCAAGGTTCGATGAACCATAGAAATCGGTTTGAGCAACGACGTTATTAATAGCAATCGGGTTCCAGAACTGGCCAATTGGCATATCGATGCCTTTCTGGGTTTTGGTCCCCAGCCCTAGTAACGGCATGATCTGGCGAAATGTCAAATAGATATCAAGATCATTACCACCTACACGTAAACCGGTGTGAGCGAGCAAACTGTCTGTTCTATCTGCTTTACCTGCCCAGCTTGGTCCCATTTGGATCATTGAGCAGTCAGTAGTACCACCACCGATATCGACCACCAGTACGGTTTTATCTTCTGTCAGGGTGCTTTCATATTCTAGACCTGCGGCCACAGGCTCAAACTGAAATTCAATATGTTCGAAACCAGCACGCTTGGCAGCCTGGCGCAGAATGGCTTCTGCTTGTTGGTTCGCTTTTTCACCGCCCGTCCCTTGGAAGTTCACTGGACGGCCTATCATGGTACTGGTGATCGCCTTATCAAGCTGGGTTTCTGCTTTTTGCTTGATATTGCGCATCATGGCACAAACCAGATCTTCGAAGAATCGGATCTGCACATCACGCAAACCATTTGCGCCCAAGAAAGATTTTGGTGACTTTACGTAATAGACTTCTTCTGGGTCGTCCAGGTATAGATCTAACGCCGCCTGACCAAACAGCAAATCACCTTGCTCGACAATAATGTCTTCTTCGCGATTGAAGTTTATTGCTCGGCGCAGTACTTGCTCACCCAGTTCATCAACTGGCTGGACGCCCATATGGCGGTAAAGGTATTCACTGACCGCCTCACGCGTCGGCGCACAGAGTGTCGAAGGAATAAAACTGTTTTCGCCTTCCAGCGCCAGCATGCGTGGCTGCCCTTGCTCCATCACTGCCACTGAGCAATTGGCTGTTCCATAATCAAAACCGATAAACATGTTATCCTCCGAACCAAGAAAAGCCGGACATCATACTGAAATTAGCCATTTGTTCAATAACGAGTTTATGACAGAGTTGGGCAAACCAAACCCACGCTAGAGTGGGTATACCTTTTCGAAGCGTTCCAACACCAAATCGGACGACTCGGTAAACTCAATATCTAGGCTGGCTGCATATTTCGTGAAAAACGTTATATGGGCATCTCGCCACCATTGGTATGATAGGTCTCCTTCCCCTTCTAGCGCCGCAAACTCCGGTGTAACTTCATTGAAAGGACAAATAGAAACGTCTTTGAGTTTGATGATACAAACCGGCTCCTGTGCCCAATTGAGCACGACAGATAAGCGTCCGACTTTTGGCAGTGGCTCTTCCTCAACATCATAACCTGCTTTTAAGCTGCAAGATGCTCGCTTGATACCAGCATTGATCAACCTCGCACACTCATTGGCATTGTATTCATCAGCGCAAAAATACTCCGCAATAACCTCAGGTATGACATCTCGCTCTTCGTGTGTCAGTGTTGCTAAGTATTGCTCGAGATATTCCTTTTGTGTTTTGTTCATGCGCCCTGCTTGTTCACTTGGTTTGTACAATTAGATAGAAAAGGTCATCAAGTCGTCACTGTCATATCGCTCAACACCAGCATAACCAATTTTCACTGACAGCTGAGCGGATAACTTTAAAGCAACCTATTCCCTTATCTCGCATCTGCATTATCTAGACCTAAAACCAGCCCAAAGTTTACAGCAATCATAAAACGAACCGAACAAAACCGGCTAATACTATATTGCAGATCTGAAAATCTACAATACCTCGTTAGCCGGATAAGATAAGTAGTTCAACCGTTGGGGCGCAGTCTAGTTAAAACATTCAAATGCACTTGCTTAATTCGTACCTATACGGCCTTATTCAAATGCCTTTGATACTTTCCGTTTCCAATTCGGTGAAATATCGCAACGTCTTTACTTTTAATTCCTGTGTGGCTGGCGCATCGCAGGCAATAACGGTTTTAGGGTGCAGTTGCAATGCCGATACCGTCCATAGGTGGTTAACCGACCCTTCTACTGCTGCTTCCAATGCCAGGGCCTTATTGTGGCCAGTGATGAGAAGCAGAATTTCCTCGGCGTCCAACAAGGTGCCGACACCAATCGTCAGGGCTAATTTGGGCACCTTGTTGATATCCGAGTCGAAGAATCGCGAATTGGCGATACGGGTATCTTCGGTGAGTGTCTTCACACGAGTCCGCGAGGCCAGCGAGGAGGCTGGCTCGTTGAAAGCGATGTGGCCATCATTGCCTACCCCGCCCATGAACAGGTTAATCTTACCGTAGGATTTGATCTTATCTTCATACCGCTGGCATTCCGCTTCGTTGTCACCGGTATTGCCGTCGAGCAGGTTGATGTTCTCTAGCGGAATATCAATATGGTTGAAGAAATTCTCAAACATGAACGTGCGATATGACTGCGGGTGCTCCGCCGTGATCCCGACATACTCGTCCATATTGAAGGTAACGACATGCTTGAAGCTGACATCCCCTTCGCGGTGCATTCGGATCAGCTCTCGATAGGTCGCCAGCGGCGTACCGCCGGTCGGCAGCCCGAGAACAAATGGACGCGCTGCGGTCGGTTGATAGTCATTGATGCGCTTGGCAATATGTTTTGCCGCCCACTTGCCAACCTGGCTGCAATTTTGTAGTGGTATCAATCGCATTGTGCTCTCCTGAAATATATTTCTAACAAGGCTTTATCAGCCATGTCCTAATAATTAGTGATATTAAATTCTTACTGCGGCAATAAGAGGCGCTTTCGGTTTAAAACCGTTTTAGCGATAACATTCAGCAAGATTAAAAATGTCATTACCAATAGACTGTGCCCCATCCAGAGCGGAGCGCCTGTTAAATAAAGATACTGATAGGTTGCCGTCGTGAATGCTGCCATCGGAAAGGTAAAGGCCCAAAAAGCCAAACTAAAGTTGGTCGTAATAATTTTTCTTATATTGAGCAATAGCGCTATCGATGCGATAACCGCCCAGGCATAGAAGCCCGCACCTACGGCCGATAATCGAATCGCATAAGTTTGCTGGCCCAAGAAAAACATTGATGGCGTCGCCATCATAATAAAATACGTCGGATATAACGGTTTGACGATAAATGCTTTTTTCACTAGCCGTGAAAGTAGAGCCAGATAAATCCCTCCCCCAACCAACGTACCGACTAAATACATAAAGTAGCTGAATCCTTTAAACCACTCAGGTGCAAAGATAGCACAAACCACATTTGCCAATGGTGGGATCAAGAATGTTGGATTAAACGTTGTTTGCAGGTTTTCGTAATCATATACCCAGCGGGCAATGATAAAAATAAAAAGCGGGACTTGAATTACCGCGCCAAGCACCCAAAGAGCAGGGCTGTTAAACAGCCCAGAAAGTAAGAACAGGGAAATCGTACCACATGAGAGGAAATTGCGGCTGACCACATTCGCCATTTCATCAATATATTGCGTCGATTTTGTCATATACCTTGCGAATAAGCTCAAGGTAAAGACCAGCAGCATGACCATGGCACCTACCGCTACCGCAGTAACGGTAGGTGCGAGAACGCTGATCCCGGATGCTTTAGCAGCGGTAGCCAGTCCAGCAACACCCATCACTGATGACATCAGGGTTACCGGCAATCGTAGAAACGTGTTACTAGACATCATCTACCTTAAGCTTTTTTCATTAGCAGGCTGATAGATTCAGCTTGGGTGCCAACAATAATCTGCAGGTTCTTCTCGCCCACATGGACAATACCCAGTGAACCAAGCGCCTTGATTTTGTTGTCACAGACCAGCGACTTGTCTTTAACAGAAAGACGCAGACGGGTGATACAGGCATTGATTTCCGTCAGGTTGTCCTTACCGCCAAGTGCCTCAACATACGAGTTAGCAAGCTCGCCCATATCGGACACCGGCGTCGCTTCAGCCTGCAGTTCAGACTCGTCTTCGCGGCCCAGCGTCTTCAGGTTGAACTTAAGAATCGCAAAGCGGAAAGTAACAAAGTAAATCAGACCGAACACCAAGCCCTGCGGTACCAGCATATACCAGTTGGTTGCCAGTGGGTTTTGCGCCTGAAGCACTAGGTCAACCAGGCCGGCAGAGAAACCGAAGCCGGAAATCCACTCCATTGACGATGCGATATACAGCGATAGACCCATCAGGAAGGCATGTAGAGCAAACAGCATCGGCGCGGTGAACATGAACGCAAACTCAAGCGGCTCACTCACACCGGTAAAGAAAGAGGCAAAAGACGCCGCGATAACCAGTGAAGCAACACGTGTTTTATTCTTCTTGTGGGCTGTGACATACATTGCCAAGCCAGCAGCTGGTAGACCGAACATCAGTACAGGGAAGAAGCCTGCCATGTAACGTCCCGTCACACCCGGTTGCGCCGCACCTTCGGCAATAGATTGAGCACCGCCCAGGAACGTAGGCATATCGTTGATACCAGCTACGTCATACCAGAATACTGGGTTCAGCGCGTGGTGAAGACCGGTTGGGATCAGCAGTCGGTTGAAGAAGCCAAACAGGCCTGCACCGATAGAGTCCTGAGCATACATCCAAGCCCCGAAGTTGGTCATGCCAGTGAACATGCCGTTCCAGATTTCCATCAAGACTCCGGAGATAAAGATACCCGCAACAGCCGACAAGATTGGTACCAGTCGCTTACCGCTGAAGAACGAAAGCGCTTTTGGCAGTTGCGTCTCGGAGAAGCGGTTATAAATGGCTGCTACAACCACACCGACAACGATCGCCACAAACTGGTTGTCGACCTTATTAAATGCCGCCGGAATATCAGCAACATCCATACCTTTGATCATGGCCATGGTTGACGGGTCAAGCAGCGCCATCACCACCAGCCAACAGACCAAACCGGAAAGTGCCGCCGCACCATCACGGTCTTTCGACATACCGAAAGCAATACCGACAGCAAACAAAATAGGAATATTCTTAAGGATTGCACCGCCGGATTTAATTAAGAAGGCTGCGATTTGGCTATCATGACCCCAGCTGACGGGATCAACCCAGTAGCCAATACCCATTAGGATCGCCGCTGCAGGTAGGGCTGCAATCGGGATCATCAAGGCTTGTCCAACTTTTTGCAGATATCCAAAAACGTTGATTTTCATTATTTGATTCCTTTGAAATCGATGAGTTCTATTTCTTCCGCCTGCAACCAGATTTTAATTTCTTCTGATAACAGGACACTCAGTTCATGTTCACGTTGTGTTGTATAAGACGATAGGCTGGCAAGCTCATCGTCTGAATAACCTGGGTGGGCCATAATTTCGACGGTAGTCTCGTTGTCGCTACCTTTTAATTCGCGGATGGTCTCTTTCAAACCTTCGATATTGGCTCGATCGCCGTAGAACCGGGCACTGAATTTATCCGTTGTTTTCACTGCAAGCGCCTGGAGATCGTCGATATAGTAATCGGCTCTGCGAGACGCCAGGCCCACTTCGTTGGCAAACTTAATAAAGCCATCTCTCAAGTTGGGCAAAAACGCGGCAAAGTGATGGGAATCGAAATGATCAATGTCGACACTATAAGACTTTGCATTCAGATATTGATTCATCGCCTCGATATAAACGTGCTCGGCATTAATTTGCTCGGCATGGTCCGTTAGGTATTTGCGGCTATGAAATTCACCGTTGCCATCAACTAGACTTGGAATGTCTTCCGGTTTTGAAACCGGCTTGCCCAATGTCAAATTAACGTGCAGCCCGATATTTTCCAGCTTGTGTGTATGGATCAAATCAATCGCATCGGCAGTGCCTATCTGATTCACCATCAAGGTCGTTGATGTCACGACCCCGTTATTCATAGCTTCGACTATGGCGGCATTGACCCCTTTGGTCAGGCCAAAGTCATCGGCATTAATGATCAGTTTCATGTTTACCCCTGTAAAATCTCGAAGCTTTCAGGTTTAAATTGAGGTAACTGATGGGCGTTTTGGATAAGCGTATCTTTAAGCGCACGCTCAAGCTTCACACCTGTCCCGACAATCGGGTTGATCGTAAGGGCGCGTAGGCCGGTTTCGACATCGCCTTTCATTGCCGACTCGATTGTCAGCCTTTCGAAGGTCTTCATGGTCTGAAGCAGGCGAAGCGTGTCTTCCGGGAATGCCGCGACGCTAAGCGGGTGAGCGCCCGACGAGCGGATCATCGCGCTGACTTCGACCGCACAATCGTCCGGCAAGCCGCTTATCGCACCGTTGTTGATGGTGTTGACATGCATAATCTCGCCGGTGTTGTTGTGGATAGCATTCATGATTTTGCACGCCGACTCTGAATAGTACTGGCCACCACGAAGCTCGAGCTCTTTCGGCTTTTCGTTCAGGTTTTCGTCTTTGTAGACCTCAAATAGCTTTTCTTCGATCGCTTTTACGACATCGGCACGGTTTACCGCTTCGCTGTTTTTGGCGATTTCCTTTTCGAGGATATCTTCACTCGCGTAGTAGTAACGCAGGTACGAGCATGGCAGCATGTTCATATTCTTCAGCAGGGCCTCTGACCAGCTGAACTGCGCGATGTTTTGTGGACGCATCTTGTCGTTGCCCGCCAACACCTCGTCGATAACAAACTGCATTTTGTCCTGGTTTTTATGGATGATTTGACGCGCCCACACCAAGTGGTTCAAACCGGCAATCTGGATAAAGAAATCATCACTGTCGGCGTCCAGCAGCTCCATCGCACCGCGTTCCATATTGACCGGCACATTACACAGGCCGATGGTTTTGGTTGTGCTGTTGCGCAAAATGGCCTCGGTCACCATGCCCGATGGATTGGTGAAGTTAAGAAGCCATGCGTCCGGGCAAAGCTCTTCCATTTCGTAGGCTATTTCTAGCGCCACAGGAATGGTGCGGCAAGCGTTGGCATAACCGACAATGCCGTTGGTTTCCTGGGCAATCATGCCATGCTCGGCCGCAATGCGTTCGTCGCGGATGCGGCTTTCCAGGCAGCCCGCTCTAAACTGCGAGCAGACAAAGTCCGCGTCTTTCAATGCATCGGCGCGATTGGCGGTCAGGTGGATCTGCATCTTGCTACCGACTTTATCAGCCATACGATTGGTCAGACCGTAGATGATTTCCGCTTTCCACCAGCTCTCTTCGATATCAACCAGCCACAACTCGCCGATTGGCATCGTTTCAACGCGTTTTAGCAGACCTTCTACTAATTCAGGTGTGTAACTTGAGCCCGCGCCGATTACGGCAACTTTCAATAACTTTTGCATGTTTGATTACCATCTAGTGATTACATGCATTAGTTTTTCAGAGGCTAAGAGGATTAACAAATCATAAAAAGTGCGATATAAATTAAACTAGTTAATCCATAGCGGTAATAGAACATGCTCCGAGCCAGTGCCAACCACAATAATATTTACCTGTTCCTCGCCACTGCCGAGACCCTGAGTTTTACCGAAGCAGGGAAAAAATTTGGTATAACTCAAGGAGCTGTGAGTTATCGGATAAAACAGCTCGAAGATGAAATCGGCTGTAAGCTGTTCATTCGTCAGGTCAGGCGCATTGCGCTGACCCCCGAAGGTAAACAACTGTATGCTGCTGTGAGTCAGTCCTACGAAGTCATTGATAATGTGATCTCTGATCTGAAAGATCCGACGCCTTCGGGTGAATTGCGCATCGGCGCCTCCCCGTCGTTCTCATCGCGCGTGCTCATCCCCGCCCTGCCGAGCTTTCTCGAACAATATCCGCAAATGAATATTCGCGTGGTCACCTCGAGTGTTTCGCAGACCTTCAACGACGAGTCGATGGATTTGGCGATTGTCTATGCTGACAGGATCAGTGAGTTCCATACCGAGCCAGTGATACGCGAGAGTATCGTGCCCATCTGTAGTCCGGCCTATGCACACAAACACCAACTGTCCTCCTCGAACCAGACTTTATCGGGACTGACCCTGATAGATAACGTCAACTCATCAAACTGGATGCAGTGGCTAAATGATGGCGAGTACGTTGCCAGCAGCAACAACCGCTTCCTAGTCGATGACTTCCACAGCGCTCTCTCTGCCGCGACGTCGGGGATCGGCCTGGCCATCGGACGCTGGACCTTGGTCAAGGATCTGATCCAATCGGGTGAGCTAGTTGCGCCTTATCAAGCTGTGCTGACAAACAAGCACTATTGGTTGGTTTCGGTAAAGGGAATGGAACACAGGGTGAGCTACAAACTTTTTGCAAGCTGGGTGAGTAACGAAGTGTTTGGAAAGTATTAATTATCACTGATTAGGCAACAATATTGTTTCTTGTTAGCGATCTACCCGCCATTTTCATCCATAATTACTGTTTTAATTCCCAATACAAATATCAGTATGAATACACTAACTAAAATTTTTGCCTCTACCCTCTTTCTTCTAGTGGCCCTAACTGGGTGTAGTGAAAATGAGATGCCTAAGGAAGGGGTAAAATACACTGTCGTTGAGACACCAACTGAAGGCGTTGCTGATGTCGTAGAAGTGTTCTCGCTCGGCTGTGGTCACTGTCGTAACATGGAACTGATGTTACCGGAGATCAAGAAGCTAGCTGAAGTCGATATCGACCAAGTGCATGTGACGTTTAACGAAAGTGCCCAATACGCTGCCTATCTATACTACACCGCAGCTATTCAAAGCGGTGGCAAACCCTCTCCGGAATTGAAGGAGTCCTTGTTCGGCTTCGTACAAGAACTGGCAGCGGAGCTTGATGAAGAAGGCCGTAAAAGTAAGCTGGATGAAATCTTCAGCCAATATGACCTTGTCAGCCCGTTTGATCTCAATGATGATCAAAAAGAACAGGTTTACCAGCAAATGACGAGTGCAAACCAGCTAGAACAAAATGCAAAAATCACCTCTGTACCTTCTTTCTTGGTCAAGGGTAAATACCTGGTAGAAAATGGTGCACACGACAGCTTAGAAGACTTAGCAAACACCATTCGTTTCCTATCTGAAAAGCAATAAACCATCCCATTCGACCGGGCTAGCAATTTACACCTAGCCCGGCATCGTATTTCATTGTCAAATGTCTTTCCCCGTTACAGCATCACACAATCCAGTTGCGGAAAAATGGCATCCCTAAGCCAAACTCATACCCTGTTAGGTGCTCCAACTCCCCCTTAAATTTCATTTTTAACCCCATCAACCAACCTCTTTGACCTATTTGCCCCCTGCCGATGGTAGGCATACGCCAGTATCTACCACCTCGTTAGCGTTGAACGATTGACAGAGCATGTCAAAAACCACGCAAAAGTATTAACGATTAACTGCTTTTTACCCATATTTATCAACGCGCTCAATGGCAAAAAAAACTAAAGCTCAAGACCTAAAAAAATAACTTTAGCACCCAGCCCCTTCGTTAACACTTTGCGGCTCTCCACAGACCACAGCAAGTATAAAAACATAAAAAAACAGCCAAGCCACATTAATAAAAACAATGACTTAATTATAAAAACTTCTTTAAACTCACCCCATTAAGATCATTTCACTATTACTACAGGGAACTAAGTATTAAAAAGTAAAAACAAGCACTTACGATGTGCGATACACCATTAAAATTAGGAATTATGAAATGAATAAAAAGCTAATTGCCCTAGCAGTGGCAGCCGCGGCAGCATCATCGTCTACACATGCATTGGAAGTTTATAACGATGGTACTAACACCTTCTCTGTTGGTGGTCGTTTGGCGGCAAGTGCACGTTTCTCTGATGGTGACTCTGAACTACGTAACCAATCATCTCGAATTAACTTCGGCTATACCCATGCGCTAGAAAGTGGCTGGGACATCGGCACTCGTGCAGAGTGGGCTTATGATGCGCTAGCAAACAGTTCTGAGGGCAGCCATGTTTCTAACCGTCTAGGTTATATCACTGCCGATCATGAAGATTTTGGTAACTTCACGCTTGGTAAAGCTTGGTCTGTTCATTACGATGTAACCGGCAAAACAGATATTTTCTGGGTTTACGGTGGTGATACAGCAGGTAACTATGACGGTATTTCTGGCGACGGTGGCGTACATGGGACAGGCCGTGCAGACGACGTAATTCAATACCGCAACAACTTCTACGGTGTTCAGGTTGGCCTTCAGTATCAATTCCAAGACTCTAACCTGTCTTTTGATGACTCAGGTAATGTAGATGGTGGCTATGACCGTGACTCCGGCTACCAGGCGATGCTAGGTTATGACTTCGATACCGGAATGGGCATCGTCGGCGTGAGCGGTGTTTACGGCGAAACAAAATTTGATGACCGTGCAGACGCTAAAGTTGCGAACGCCGTGATCACTTATGAAAATGAAGCGCTATACCTAGCCGCTAACTACGGCCAGTTCCGTAACCACCAAAAAGCAACCGGTAAAGTATTCAGCGAAGCTAAAACAGCTGGTGGCGCCAACGATACAATTAAAGAAGCAACTGGCCTAGAGCTGGCTGCAACTTACGACATTAACCAGTTCCAACTTCTAGCTGGCTATAACCAACTTGAAGATGACAATTCATCTGCTAAGCAAGCATACGGTACACTTGGCGTGGCTTACTTCACAGGTCCTGTGATTCTTGCCGCTGAGTACCAGATCGATGCTAGCAGCAAAGATGCTAACGGTTCTGACGCGGGCTTAGATAACGAGCTTGCTCTACTGATTCGTTACAACTTCTAACTGCTAACTTCTGTTTCGCTAAATTGTGTTCATTGTCGTCGAAGAGACTTGACGAATTTTTATTTCGGGCACCAGGACGGTGCCCCTTTTTATTTCACACCTAGCACTTGTTATTTCACACCCCCGCCTTCACTTCACATCGAAAGTAAAATAGGTCTCAGGATATGGCTCTTTGGCTAAAGTAAAATGCCACCACTCTTCTTTAAGCGGTTTGAAGCCATGTTTTAACATGATGGCCTGTAATAGCATTCTGTTAGCCCTTTGCTGTGCCGAACTTTTCGGGGAGTTGGGCCACGATGCCTTACCAAAGTAATCCCAGCTTGTTCCCATATCCAAATCTTCACCACTAGCAATATCAATCAAGGTAAGATCCACCGTACTCCCTCTCGAATGGCCAGACTTAGCCGCAATATAGCCATCTCGGAATAAGTGTTTTTTTTTCGACTGTCGGGTAATATTTTTCTTTCATACGGGTATCGGACAAATCCTCAGCCCAACGAACAAAATGATCCACCGCAGGCTGAGGACGATAAGAGTCGAACACTTTCAAGCCTAATCCAAATGCCTTTAGGTCTTTCTGCACTTCCGCTAATGCCAACGCTGTTTGCTCGGTACTGATCGCTTTCGCAGCCCTGTAGCCGCTTATCCGTTCGCCAACGAAGTTATCACTGGTGAAATAACGAATATCGACAACTATCGTTGAGTCGACGTGCTGAATATCAACAAAGCCACCAGGCAGTGACTCAGCGTTAGAAAAGGTGCTCATTAGAAAACCGAATACAAGGGATGAGATAAAAACTAAGCCGGCACTCTTTGACATATTCGCTCCTCCTTGGGTATCGATAAAACTGTAGTGCAATTCACCTAAGCAAAAAGCAGCATCCCGAAATTTTAGAGCAGTACATAATTTTGATGAAAACATGTCATTTATTACATTCAGTATTCACCTATAAGTTGGCTTTAGAATCAACATGCTAGCGATACATTGCAATGGGTGACTTTTACAGCTGTCGAGCGTTTTGATCACATTTCACCAATCTCGTTTACAACCAATCTATCTATAAAAATGGCCCGTATTATCGATTGGTTACAAAGGCGGATAATCGTCTTGTCAAGACTTGAAGATCTTGCGGGTTAGTGGTTTGATCTGCGCCTTGCTGGTTTTCACCCACCATGCTCAACTGGGTGAGTAAGCTTAAGATAAGGCTAGGTAGCTTTACTTTTTTGCTGGCAGCAACACAACATGATAACAGTAAGGTGCATTCATAATGGCGAAATCCCCAACCGCTCCGGAAGTCTCTCAAGCCGTCGATATCGAGTACCAATCCACCTCTATGGAAATTTGGGACAGCAAGTATCGTCTGAAATCAAAGCATGGAGAAGCTATTGATGTCACGCTTGACGACACTTTCAAACGCGTTGCCCGCGCATTGGCAGATCTAGAAAACGATGACACGAAAGATCATTGGTACAACGAGTTCCTTTGGGCACTTCGTAACGGGGCAATTCCTGCGGGACGTATCACCTCAAATGCAGGTGCATTCGAACACAAACCTGCAACATCAACCATTAACTGTACCGTATCTGGCACCATTGAAGATTCAATGGACGATATCTTAGGTAAAGTTCATGAAGCAGGCCTCACCCTGAAGGCAGGCTGTGGTATCGGCTATGACTTCTCAACCCTACGTCCACGCGGTGCTTTCGTGTCTGGCGCAGGCGCATACACATCTGGCCCACTTTCTTTCATGGATATCTATGACAAGATGTGTTTTACCGTCTCTTCTGCCGGTGGTCGTCGCGGAGCACAAATGGGCACCATGGATATCCGCCACCCGGATATCATCGATTTCATTCGCGTCAAGCGTGAAGATGGCCGCCTACGCCAATTCAACCTGTCGCTGCTAATCAACGAAGACTTCATCGAAGCAGTTAAGAACGACGGTTCTTGGCAGCTTATCTTCCCAATCACGGCGAAAGAAGCAAAACAAGACAAGCTGGATCTGGACAATGACGGCAGCATTGTTTGGGCAGACTGGCCGACCAAAGAAAACCTGGTTGAGGATGCTGAAGGCCGTGTAGCATGTAAAGTCTACCGTACCCTTCCAGCCCGTAATCTGTGGAATGTCATTATGACATCCACCTACGATTACGCCGAGCCGGGCTTTATCCTTATCGATAAAGTTAACCAGATGAACAATAACTGGTTCTGTGAAGAGATCCGCGCAACTAACCCATGTGGTGAGCAACCACTACCGCCTTACGGTGCTTGCTTGCTGGGTTCGGTAAACCTGACTAAGTTTGTCCGTGAGCCATTTACTGACAATGCCCACTTCGACTGGGATGCCTACCGCAAGGTTGTTGCTATCTTTACTCGTATGCTGGATAACGTCGTGGAAATCAACCAGCTTCCACTTGAGAAGCAGCGTCACGAAATCACCAGTAAACGCCGACATGGTATGGGCTTTTTGGGCTTGGGCTCAACCACAACCATGCTAAAGCACAAATACGGCAGTGCCGCCTCGGTTGCCTTTACCGAGCAAGTCGCTCAGGAAATGGCGATCACAGGCTGGAAAGAAGGCCTTAAACTAGCCAAAGAGAAAGGTGTCGCTCCTGTGATGGACCAAGAGTTCGAAATCACAGCCAAGATGCTGCGCCTGCGCCCTGAAATGGCAAAAGACGGCATAAAAGCCGGTGACAAGGTGAAAGGTAAAGTCCTTCACGCCAAATACAGCCGCTACATGCAGCAGGTTGGCGAGATCGAACCTAAGCTGATCGACGATTTGGCTAAACATGGCTGTCGTTTCACCCATCACAGCTCAATTGCCCCAACAGGCACCATTTCCCTGTCTCTGGCTAACAATGCCAGTAACGGTATCGAGCCTAGCTTTGCGCACCACTATACTCGCAACGTTATCGTACCAGGCAAGAAATCCAAAGAAAGCGTTGATGTGTACAGCTTCGAGCTATTGGCCTATCGCAAATTGATTAACAAGAAAGCGATGCCATACACCACAGATGAAGAATGCCAGCTACCGGAGTACTTCATTACCGCTGATGACATTACGCCGAGCCAGCACGTAGAAGTGCAAGCGGCAGCCCAGCGCTGGATTGACTCATCGATTTCGAAGACGGCCAACGTACCGACCGACTTCCCGTTCGAGGACTTCAAAGACATCTACATGGATGCTTATGACAAAGGCTTGAAAGGTTGTACGACTTTCCGTTTCAACCCAGAAGTGTTCCAGGGTGTGTTGGTAAAAGAGCAAGATCTTGAAAACACTACCTACGTGTTTACCCTAGAAGATGGCTCTACCTTTGAAGCCAAGGGCAATGAAGAAATCGAATACGATGGCGAAACGCACACCGCCGCAAACCTATATGACGCCTTGAAAGAAGGCTACTACGGTAAATTTTAAGGTACAGGTTAGAAAGACATGACAAAGAAAATTGACGGTAAGATTGTTGTCTTCAAGGTAAAAAGCAAAGAACAAGAAGCCCCTCAACCGGCTGCACCCGCTGTACCTGAATATGAAGTACAGCATATGCATGAAGATATGCAGCGCCCTGAGAAGCTATTGGGCACGACTTACAAGCTGAAAACACCGGAACATATCTCAGAGCATTCGCTATTCATTACTGTGAACGATGTGGTGCTCAATGAAGGCACCGAGCATGAGGTTCGCCGTCCGTTCGAAGTGTTCATTAACTCTAAAAGCTTGGAGCACTTCCAGTGGATCGTTGCCCTAACCCGCATCATGTCTGCGGTATTCCGCAAAGGCGGCGACTGCACTTTCCTTGTTGAAGAGCTGCGCTCTGTGTTTGACCCTCGTGGTGGCTACTGGAACAAAGGCAAGTACGTACCTTCTTTGATTGCCGAAATTGGCAATGTTATCGAGCAGCACTTGACTGAAATAGGCATGCTGGGCAAGCCAGAAGTCGACGAGCACCAGCAGGCGTTCCTAGATGCCAAGAAAGCAGAGCTTGAAAGCAAGAAAGAAGAAGCCGAAGAAGCGTCAAGCAGCTTCCCGCCAAGCGCGACCCTTTGCTACAAGTGCCATAACAAGTCGGTGATCGTCAAAGACGGCTGCCAAACCTGCTTGAACTGTGGCGATTCTAAGTGCGGTTAACGCATAAGCCTTTGTAATTTAACTTCCAAAAAGCTGCCAGAATGGCTAACACCGATCAGTTAAGCCATTGATCTGTTGAATGATCCTACGGTTGAGTGAAAATACCCCCAGACATTAATTTTGGGGGTATTTTTTATGTTGGCACATTGGCTTATAGATGTTGATGATTTTGCTTCACCTGACTCACTCTCTTTGTTTCAGAAAGAGTTGCCGCTTGAGTGGATTCAGCAGGCATTCGATGACACCAATAAAGCAAGCTTGAGGCGACGGAAGTTACCGGCTGAGCTTGTGGTCTGGCTCGTTGTCGGGATTGGTTTATACCGCGATAGACCGATTACCGATGTACTTGATAAGTTAGATCTGAAGCTTTCCAGTTCTCTAGGTGAATCCATTGCTCCAAGTGCGATCCCCCAAGCAAGAAAACGGTTAACGGCTAAGCCTCTCGAAGCTTTATTTACATTAACTGCACAACATTGGGCACAAACAGAAGATAGTGATGATACATGGTTCGGATTAAAGCTTTTCTCTGTTGATGGTACGCAATTTAGAACCCACGATACCCCAGCTCTTGCAGAGCATTTTCAATACGTTAAGCACAGTAAAACACGCCATACTGAATACCCAGTTGTAAGGCTATGTGCACTTTGCTCCCTTCGAAGTCGCCTAATCCATAATGTCGCTTTTGGCCCTAGCTACAACGGTGAAGAAAGCTACGCCAAGCAACTCATTTCCTCTGCAACGGCCAACTCTCTTACTATTTTCGACCGATGTTATTTAGGTGCGGAGTTAATGATTAACTGGCAAAACCAACATGGTTCTAGCCACTGGATGACCCCCATAAAATCCAATACAAAGTACACAATCATAGAGCAGTTAGATGAAGACGGGCGTGACTTGATAGTCGAAATGAATGTTTCTCAACACGCTCGCAAAAAAGATCCTCATCTGCCTGAAAAGTGGCAAGCTAGGCTTGCGCTTTATCCAGAAAAAGAGCAACCCAATCATATAAAAGGGGTTTTGACGTCCCTAACAGACAAAAAATATGACCTGCAATCCTTACTTGATGTTTACTTCGAACGATGGGAAATCGAAAACAGTTATGGGGAGATAAAGCATGACATGCTTGAAGATGAGATCCTACTCCGTAGTCAATCAATCGAAGGTGTTGAGCAGGAGATCTGGGGCATTTTAATTGCTTATAACCTAGTCCGGCTGGAAATAAGCAGGATAGCAAAAGAAGCTAAAGTGTCGCCTTTACGGATCAGTTTCACATAATTGATTGATAAAAGCTACCCTCTTTGAGGGTGGCTTTTTTTTCTCATTAAATTATCTTACTTATTAAGCATATAAAAATCATTAAAAAGAATATATTGGTTACATATCAATAATCCCCTAGAGTATTCTTTGCATGCATAAAAACGCAAGACACATCAAGACAATATTAATAAAAACTTATTCCCTATCGCATTTTATCTGATTTTTTATATTCTGACTTTTTCAAAATTAGAAGCTTGTCGATTATTACCATTTAGCCCCTTTTTTTTTGTCGCGATTTAATTAATCATCATAAGCAGAAATTCCTAATGATTTAATTAAGTTATTCATTAACAATGACTGTTACCAAGGGTTAATAAATTCATGTCAACTTTTGATATTAACGTAGTAGATCATGACATTCCAACAATTCACAATTGGAATTCATTAATTCTTGAGACAACAGAAAGAAGAATTTTCTTTGAACCTAGACAGGAATTACTAGGTGACCTGTGTTACGTATACGCAAAAGATGAAAAGAGAAAGAAAATCTCTGTTGGTTCTTTTTATCACTGGATGATACCAGCCATTAATCATGAACAAATTAAACTTTTTCAGGGTGAGTTTGACAGAAATGCGAGTGGTTATGCTTGTTGGGCTTGGGTTAGCGATAAAACCCTTGATGAGTACTTAACGGATCCGGCTTTTGTTCCTCACCCTTCACAGTGGAACGAAGGGCCAAACCTCCTTATTTTCGACATCTGTTTGCCTTACCCGGAATCAAAATTTATCAAACAATTGCTCAATATAAGTCGAAAGCTCAAAAACTCAGGAGTGAAAAGCCTTCACTACCGTGAGCCTGGCAGCTTAAAACCAGTATACAGTTGGTATATCTAGCATGAATAATAACCTCCTTTTAACTCATAGTGTTCCTAGCCACGACAATACTGCGCTTTATGGTGATCATTTACCAGAACACAGTTTTATTTCTTATCCTGCTTTTAAAGTTAAAGATGCCCAAATAGCCTGGATGAATGAAGATTGGTTAAATGAACAAGGCATAGACGTAACCCAAGCAGAACGGCTTATTCTGGACAACTTTGCTTATGTCAGCAGTGGCTATGCCGATGATAATGAGCTGGATCTAACTGATAGTAAAACCTTCATCTCTGATCGTTACGGTAACACCGGTGACGCTGGTAACGGTGGAAGTGCCCGCTGCGGGCTTAATGGTCAATTGCAGATCAAAGGTAACGGCGTCAATCCGCTGGTTGCAGTCAACGTTGATGAGGGTCATTCATCTGGAAAACTGCCACTCAGCGAGGCGATCAGCGAGGCAATATGGAGTGAAATATGCCATCGCGAACTTCCATTTGGTGCATTAAGGATCATTGCGATAATCAGAACTCCACAAACCATAACGGGTGAAAATACCTTTGGCGATGTGGTAGAACAGCCTTGTTCTATCATGATCAGAGAAGTGGCAACCCGCCCTGCTCACTTTGAGCCTGCACTTAACTTCTGGCCACGACAAGGACATGCTCATCTGCGTGATTTAACACATATATACGTAAAATCTGCAGTCAAGTTACTTGAGAGTAACGAGCGTAAAATGAGCGGTAGCAATACCCCAGTATTTGACCTTGTGGAACGTTTTGTCACCCGGTTTGCAACTCAAGTTGCTGTCAGTCGCATCAAGGGGATGCCCCATGGGTCATTGACCAGTTCTAATATTGCTTTAGATGGCCGTTTTTTGGATTTAGGTACGGTATCCGGAATCGGCGATTTCTCCAACGTACTGCTTACTTCCGGCCTAGGAGCAACCTGGGATGATCACCATGGTATTAATGAATGGCTACAAACGTTTTTCTTTCATCTGAATAGACACAGTGAATCTGGGCTAAATGAATCTCAACAAAAAGTACTGGTAAGTAAATTTAATACAACCCTAGAAGAGCAAGAGAATCGTTATACGGCTATCGAGTGTGGCATTCCTGAACAAGTGCCAGACCTTATTGAAATCGGCCGAAAAATAAAAATACAACTAAGAAAAAACAAATGGCATGTTTCTCGTTTGGCCGATTGTAGTTTTGATAAAGAAAAATTTTCAGGTGAAGTTAAATCTGCACTTGAGCTGGTTGGTTACCCAAATGTCAAACCTAAGTTTAAATATAGAAACATTAAGTATTCGAGGTTTACTATTTTTTCTGATCCATGTTTGCAAGGTCAGTGTGGTAATAGAGAAGAAATCAATACGTTTATTTCTCACTATTTAAAATAAATAATATTAGTAGGCTAGTGAAATGGATTCATTATCAATAATTATTGCTGTCCCTCTCCTTATAGAACTTATCTGTGTCATGGTGTTGATGGGGATATTTCTATTTCGCTGGAAGCCGGAAACCATTAATGATGATTTACCCTTAGTGACGGTTTTCGTCCCTTTTTATAATGAAGATAAGGATCTTATTCTAAAGTCCTTAGATAAAATAGATCAACAGGATTACCCATCAAAAATACAAGTACTGATTATTGATGATGGTTCAACAAATAGTACGCCAAAATTTGTTACCCAATGGCTACAACAAGAAAGAAAGCAAGACTATCTATTATTAAGTAAACAAGAAAATACTGGTAGAAAAGGTGCTGCTTTGGATTTTGCCCTAGCTCAGCAAGTCGCCAGTGGTGAGATCTACATTGTGGTAGATAGTGATACGTTCATTGAACCTGGCGGTATTTTAGCGCTAGCCAATAAGATATGGAGCCACCCGGGCTATGCGGCTGTTTGTGGTTATGTGGTACCCAAAAACCGAGAAAGTAACCTATTATGCAAATCTCAATATTATGAGCACATCGGCGTACACGGTGCACTTAGAACCTCTCAGGATCAATTAGGTGTTGTTCCAGTTCTCGCAGGGGCTTTTGTTGCGCACCGTGCCAGTGCGGTACGTGAGCTAGGCGGCTGGAGCGAGTGGTTAGTTGAAGATATTTCTTGGTGCTGGAAAGCCCTGGCACATCGCTACCGAACTGGTTATACCGCTCAGGCTATCGCAACGACTCAATGCCCAGAAAACAATAATGCACTTTTCCGCCAACGTCGACGCTGGTCCCGTGGCCGGGTGGAAGCTTTCTGGGAGACTTGGAAAGTCTCCCCTTTCATGGGATTAGTGTCACTACCGTGGTTCCTCATCTCAGCGACTGAGTTTCTATTTCCGCCTATCTTTATAGCTTTGCCATTGTTCGCAATATTCGGAATGTGGCTACCTTTCAGTGTGATGGCGGCAGCTCTGTTTATCGAGTCGATCTTTATCTTCTTCTTTATAGCGAAAACCGGTAATGCCCATAACCTAAATCGTATTGAGATGGCCATGCTGCCTTTATTTACTCACTTGCTTCGATTTATTACCTGGATCCCCAATATTCTTGGCTATTTGGATGAAATATTTGGTAGAGATAAAAAGTGGTTGACCCGATAACAAATTAGCTACACAAGAACATTTATTAAAAGATTTAGACTAACTGCAGTCTAGAGGCGGCAGCGCATAAAGCCTGCCATTAATTGTCACGATATAAGGAATATATCATGTTTGAACTAACTGAAGAGCAAATCAATCTAGTATCAGGTGCTGCATCAGAAGAGAACCGTCCACCAACAACAGGTGGTGGCACTTGTCACGAAGAGTGTTGCAAGCCACCTACACGCCCACCATACGGTGGCGAAGAAGGTCGCTACTAATTAGCACGCACTGAGATATTTAACATGTGATGAAATATATCATCACATGTTTTTTGGAATTTTAACGAAAAGGAAAACACGATGTTTGAGCTAAATGAAGAGCAGATCAAACTGGTTTCCGGCGCTGGTCGCGATGAAGAAGGTCGTCCAACTGGTGGCGGCACAGATGAAGAAGGTCGCCCAACTGGCGGCGGTTCAAGCGAAGAAGGCCGCTACCGTTAATCAGACGCAGGTATAAACCTGCTGTTGCTCACAGGGGTTATCAGACCCCTGTTTTTCCAATCACAGCAGATCCAATTAATCTCTATGTCTCAGCAATTATTTCGTGAAGAATACCTTCAGCAACAACACAAAACGGAGCAAGGACAGATTCTGATTCTATCTGGCCTTAATCAACGTATTGTAACGGCTTGCTGCATCATAGTAATTGGAGCCATTCTTACCCTGCTAGTGTTAGGCAGTTATACCAAAAAAGCACAACTTGAAGGGGTAATTGTACCTTCGACTGGTCTCATTGCCGTAAAAGCCGCACAGAATGGAGTAATCGAAGCGATTTATGTGGAAGACGGACAGCAAATTGAAAAGTCTTCAAGTTTATTTCGAGTAAATAGCGAAGTATTTGACATAACGGGAGAAAGTATCAATCAACGACTCAAGCGTAGTCTGGAACAACAATTTAATACTTTACAAAGCCAACGCGATTACGAGCGCTTGGTGACGCAATCTCGTATCGATGATCTAACCAGTAAAATTGAACGGTTGGAGCTAGAAATAAATAGTGCCAAACAATCGCTTGAGTTTGCAAAAGAGCGAACTCTGCTAAAAAAAGAAGCCAGAGAAAGTTACAGTAAACTACTTCAAAATAACTATATCTCGGAACTTGCCTACAAAGATTATCTTTCGGCTCTAGTTAGCCTTCAATCAGATGAAGAGAGCCGCAAGTTAATGATCCAGCAACTAGAGCGTGAGCGCGTCGCTGCACAACACCAAATCGATTATATGTCACTGCAAGGGAACCTTCGTACTTTGGAGCTTGAAAGGCAAATAGACGGTCTCCTTCAGCAACAAATAGAACTCACCTCTGCTTCTCAAACAGTCGTCCATTCTCCAGTCAGTGGCAGAATCACCACATTACGCGCCGAAAGTGGTCAATCTGTAAGCCAAGGAGAAGTGATACTCAACATCATACCGGAGCAGGCAAGACTACAGGTTAAGTTATATGCACCCAGCCGTTCAATTGGCTTTCTACAACTAGGTCAACCAGTAGGATTGCGGTTCGACGCCTACCCGCATGAAAAGTTTGGCATTCAAAAAGGTAATATCGTTCAAATTTCACAATCAACACTTACTCCTACAGAGCTTAAAGCACAAGACCAGACCATCCGTTCAGATGCCGAAACACTTTACAAAATTACAGTATCACTGAATAAGTCAACCATTGATGTATATGGCAAGGAGCAGCCCCTAAAAGTAGGCATGCGAGTGAATGCTGATATTAATGTCGAAACTAGAAAACTATATGAATGGTTGTTAGGGCCCATCGCCCGGATTCAAGGAATAAATGAATGATCCAGAAAGAGAACCTAGATTGGGCGTGGCGAAAAAAGCTGAGGCTGGTCAGGCAAACCGAATCGGCTGAATGTGGTATTGCTTGTCTCGCAATGATTGCAGACTGGCATGGGTTCAAAATTGACTTACCCGCTTTAAGAGCACGTCATCACTTTTCTCAACACGGCCTGACACTGGCTGATGTCATGAACTGTGCTCAGAGCCTCAAACTCTCCTCCCGCCCACTACACGCAACGCTTGAGGAATTACCAAAACTCAGTTTGCCATGCATTCTACACTGGGATATGAACCACTTCGTGGTTTTAAGCAAAGTCACCGATAAATACTATGAGCTTTACGACCCGGCCTCAGGTGTAACCAAGCTCACGAAAGAGGCAATGAATACACAATTTACCGGTATAGCCCTAGAGCTGGCTCCAACACATGATTTTGAAAAAGCGGATGTTCGGGAAAAAGTCCGTATTCGAGATTTAATTGGCAAAACGGTAGGGTTTAAAAGCGCACTAAGTAAAATATTCATCTTCGCCGTCGCCTTAGAGGTGCTGGCATTAGTGGCTCCATTGGTCAATCAGGTGATTATTGATGAAGTGCTCGTAAGCTTTGATCATAACCTACTTGATCTTGTGATCATTGCCCTGTTGCTATTGGCTGCGACTCAGAGCTTGGTTAGTTTGGCTCGGCAATGGTTTACCATCTACCTCTCGGTCAACTTCAATATGCAGTGGGCAGCGAATGTCTTCCACCATCTGATCAGGCTACCAATAGACTGGTACGAAAAACGGGAATTGGGGGACATCTCAGCCAAGTTTGACTCACTCAACACCATCCAGCATGCCATTACCAATAATATTATTCAGGCATTACTTGATCTGATCCTTGTAACGGGCACTTTGGCAATCATGTTTATTTATAGCCCTCTGCTAACCATGATCAGCATCGCTACTGTGATCCTTTACGCCATCATGCGCTTCGCCTGGTTTGACAGCTTTAAACGTGCAGAAGAAGAGATCTGGTCTACCAATGCCAAAGAACAGAGTAACTTTCTGGAAACTCTTCACGGTATCTTGAGTGTAAGAATTAATGGTGGCATGGGTTGGCGAGAAAACACTTGGAAAAACCTGAACATTGCACGTAGAAATGCTCAGTTGAATGAGTCCAAACTGATGATGATCTATAGCGTTATCATGGAAGGCCTCACTGCTATTTCCACTGCTGGGGTATTGTGGTTCGGTGCCAAACTGGTGATTGATGGGCAGTTCACTGCCGGTATGTTAATTGCGTTTTTATCTTTTCAAGCTCGCTTTTCTGGCAGTGTCACCGATTTAATCAACAACTATTTTGAGTTTCGTATGTTGTCAGTACACACAGAACGCTTAGCAGATATTGTACTGACCGACAAAGAACAATTTAAAGAAAACATTGCTTTGCCGCCATCCTCAACGCATGGGGTCGATAACACAGCTCTGCAAGTGGAAAACCTCAGTTTCCGTTATTCTGAAAACAGCCCCCTGCTATTTGAAAATCTATCATTCAGTGTGTCTGCCGGAGAAGTAGTTGCTGTCACAGGTCGCTCTGGATGTGGAAAAACCACTCTAGCCAAACTGCTACTAGGACTTTATACACCGGAATCTGGTCAGGTGAAAGTTTTGGGCCAAGATGTGTCTCATTGCAATTTATCTGATTTAAGAAATGGTATAGGTTCAGTATTTCAAGATGATCAGCTATTCAACGGTTCAATTTTGTCAAATATCTGCTTTTTCTCCCAAGACGTTGAAATGGAAAGAGCGATAGAATGTGCCAAGCTCGCCAATATTCATGATGAAATAGAAGCTATGCCAATGGGTTACCAGACACTGGTAGGAGAAATGGGTAATACGGTTTCTGGCGGCCAGAAGCAACGGATTATTTTTGCTCGAGCATTATATAAGCGGCCAAAATTGCTTATTCTAGATGAGGCAACTAGTCACTTAGACGTTACTAGCGAAAAAAAAGTCATCCATGCAGTACGTGAGCTTAACCTACCGGTTATTCAAATTGCACACAGGCCCGAAACTATTGCTGCAGCTGACCGCAGTATTGATATAAGTGCAAGGCCAATAATAAAAGGTAATGCCGCTTAGTCATTAATCTTCAATATAGTGTTTTAACATAGTGTTATTAGTTCAAAACGAGCTTCACACATAGTGTATTTTCAAATTATTTAAAGATTAAGGAGAATCGATGAGTATAGTAAATGATGATGATTTAAAGGTTATGAATTTTCATGAAGGTCAACCTGATGATTCAACAGCAAATGGTAAAAATTATACTTATGATTGGACCAGTATCCATGCTGATAATTTCAAAGTGTGTTTTGATAATTTAAGTGAAAAGAAACTAGCGCTAGAAGTGGGTTGTTATGAAGGTAGAACAACAGCCATGCTGGCTAACGTTTTCGATGAAGTAATAGGTGTGGAGCCTGCCCCACGAGATTTACTACTAGAGACAGTTGCTGAAAATGAAAACGTTACACTCTGTAAAGGCTTACTTTACGACGTAATTAATAATGTAGGCTCAAATTTTGACTTTATTTATATTGATGGTAGCCACATCGGTCAAGATGTACTTTTAGACGTACAACTTGCATGGAAAAAGTTAAACGTTGGAGGCGTATTACTGATAGATGATTATGAATGGTACAATGACCCATACATTGTAACAATGTTTAATGACGGGTTTATTGAAAGCCTTGGTTTAGATCATAAAGAATATCGAGCAAGATTTAGCCCTAAACGAGCTGTGGATGCTTGGCTGAGTATCTCTGTGGAAAGTGAAGTATTTATCAAAGGTTATCAGGTTGCGGTAAAAAAAGTGAGAAATATCAATGAACAAATTAAGAATCGAAGAATTTTTTTCTCACCTGATGATTAATAAAAAGGGCAAATCATGAAAAATAACACTTTCCCCGGCCTCACTGCTAACTTGCTCAAAGCTCTAATGGTTGTTTGGGACACAAATGAACAACAGGTAGTTGAAATTCTTGATACGTTAGAGACAGAGTATCAAGTTAGAAGTAGCAGCAACTTAATTTATCTTGAACAGGAAAAGAAGCCTGATGACAATAAACTTATCCAGTTATGGGATAAGAAAATTAGCTTTATCGATTGGTGCCTGAACAATAATATTGATTATTACTATGACGTACTTACTGGCAGGATTTTTAGTGATAAGAAAGAGCAGCATATTGAGTATGTGATAACATCAAAAGCAATGTTATATAAACTACTGCGAAGTTATCCTGCAATCATTGATCAAATTTTGAACTGGAATGATAAATCTTCTGTCAATGATTTTATTATCAACGAAAAGATTAAACTTTTGATAGATCATAGTCAAAATGAATCAGTGCTTGTGAATCTTTCAGAAAGGAAAGTAGAAGGATATTGTCCCAATGCCTTTTTTGACTTTATTGTATGCTATGATGAAGCCTATATGTGTTGCAGTGGTTGGCATGCATCAAAAAGTATGGGTAACCCATCAGAACAATCACTAAAAGATATATGGAATAGCGAAGAGGCCAAATTATTTAGAAAATCAATTATAGATGGTTCCTATCGGTATTGCTTAAATGATACCTGTTCATACTTAATGGATAAAAGCCATAAATTTCCTTCTCTTGAGCAGTACCATGAAAGCATCCAAAAAGATATTCTTCGAGCAGATGGCGTAATGTCTCATGGACCCGCACACCTTAATTGTGGGTTTGACATGTCATGCAACCTCTCTTGCCCATCCTGTCGGACTGATCCGATAATTGAAAGTGGTACACGTGCTGAAAAAATCCAAGAAATAGAGCGTGAGATTGAAAGTATGGGCTCTTTTTTTCATAGTGTTTACATTTCCGGTTCAGGAGATATCTTTGGCTCACCTTACTCTAAAAAATTCCTGAGAAGAATGAATGAGGATAACTTCCCAAGATTAAGTTCTCTCAACCTACACAGCAACGGACAATTATTTACAAAAAGCAATTGGCTTCAGCTTCCACAATATATTAGGGATTGTAATGTTACCCTTGAAATATCACTGGATGGGGCTAGCAAAGAGACCATTGAAAGCAACCGTAGAGGAGCTATCTTTGAAAAGTTGCTTCATAACCTTAAGTATATTGCAGAATTGAGACAGAACAACCATATCAATTTTCTAACGTTTAGCTTTGTTGTTCAAGATAACAATTTCCATGAGATGAGCGAATTCGTTGAATTTTGTACTCAACTGAATGCTGACTGCATTAGTTTTACAAAAATTCTAAATTGGGGTTCATTTTCTGAGGAGGAATATGTAGAAAAGGCCGTTCACTTAAGTACTCACCCTCGTCACCAAGAATTATTAGACATTCTTAAAGAAGATAATTTATACAATGATAACGTATCAATCGGTAATTTAGCATCGTTAGTTTATCAAGAGTGAAGCAGTATACAGGACGTCGAAAACAGTCGTGGGAAAGCTACCTAGGGTAGCTTTCTGTATTTCTAGTCCATCGCGACTCCACGCAATACCATTTCAACAATAAACTGACGTGCATTATCAAACTCTTCGTCAGTTAACTGCCTGCCCTGTAATAAGCCTATCTCAGTATCAAAATCTGCATAGAACTGTGTCGCCCCCCAAATGAGATAGAGCAAATACATTGGCTGAACAGGCCTTATCAACCCTTGTTCAACCCAAGCCTGAATAACCGTCACCTTTTTTTCGGACCACTCAATCATTGGCAAATGAATATCATCGCCGATAACTGGTGCACCTTGGATGATTTCCATTGCAAAAATTTTTGATGCCTGGGGGTTTTCCCGGCTATAGCGCATTTTCTTGTTAATGTAATTGACTAACACTTCACCCGGAGGTTGGTTGACCGCGTTCTCAGCGAAGCCGTCATTCCACATTTTTACGATTTCTTGCAGTAGCGCTTTATACAGGCCATTTTTGGATTTGAAGTAATAGAGAATGTTTGCTTTTGGCAGAGCAACTTTATCAGCAATAGATTGAAGTGATGTCCCTCTGAAACCATGCTTGGCAAACTCTTTCGTTGCGGCTTGTAAAATCAAAGCTTGATTACGTTGCCTTATTTCGCCACCACTCGCCTCTACTACCACTTTACTTGTCTCCATTTCAGCCTCGTCCTTGAAGGTGCTTCTCGTCACTTAGTAAACCTTTCTGATAACTCACCTGTCAACCAATAACAAATACTCAACCAGATGCACACTAAACGTGCAACTGCACCACGGCGGCTCATAACGCTTATAAAATTTGAAGCAAATATATACGCCAGCCCTGACATTACCATTCCTGAACAAATGGTCAGCTTTTTGCATTGCCCCTATTAAGGACCTAGATAAAATAATAAGGAAAGTAATGACCACCTACCCTTTAGAGCTCAGTGAGCAACAACTTGCCAGTATTTGCAGCAGTCAATTCTGGTGCGCAAAGATGAAGCGAATGGGACCATTTAAGCACTACTCAGATTTCATCAAAGCCAGTGAATATGCCTTCGATGCCATGACGTCAGCTGACTGGCTAGAAGCTTTTTCGGGTCACCCGATGATTGGCAACCTCGAATCATTGCAAGAGAAATACAGCCAAGGTAAATCACTTAGTAAAAAGGAGCAGCAACAGGTTCACTCAGCATCACCTGAAACTTTGCTCAATCTGCATCAAATCAATCAAGCCTATTTGGAAAAGTTCGGATTTATTTTCATCGTGTTTGCTACAGGTAAAACCGCAGATGAAATGCTTGGTCTTATCAAAACCCGATTTCATCGAACCACTCAGCAAGAGTTAAAAACCGCAGCAGAAGAACAAATCAAAATAAGCAAACGACGCATGGAGGCATTTCTATGAAAACACTCAGTTGCCATATCCTCGATACGAGCCGAGGTATTCCGGCCCCTAGTATTCCGGTGGCTCTATACCAAAAAGATGCCCTAACTCCTGTTAGCCAACAGGTTACCGATAGTGATGGCCGGGCGCGATTTGAAGAAGTTGTTCTCGATGAGGGTACATACACTTTAGTGTTTGATACTCACACATATTGTACCCAGCACTTCGGAGAAGCGTTTTTTCCTGAGGTCTGTGTGAAGTTTTACGTTGCCGATGACAGGCACTACCACATCCCCTTATTACTCTCACCCTATTCCTATAGCACTTACCGGGGTAGTTAAGCCTGACAAAACACTACGAAAACATAACAAATACAACATAAGTAAAGTCTAAGAAAAAGCATAAGGAAATGAATCTATGTGGCCACAACTCTATGAGTGGTTATCACTCTTTATTAAATGGTTTCATGTGATCTGCGGGATCGCATGGATTGGAGCCAGCTTCTATTTCACCTGGCTCGACAACAGTTTACAAACTCCGCCGGAATGGAAGAAAAAGAAAGGAATCAAAGGAGATCTTTGGGCAGTGCATGGCGGTGGGTTTTATGAAGTCGCCAAATATCAATCGGCTCCAGAAAAGATGCCAGAACAACTCCATTGGTTCAAATGGGAAGCCTACACAACATGGATTACCGGTACGCTGTTACTGTTTTGGATGTACTACCTCAATGCTGGTGCTTACCTTATTGATCCAAGAGTAATGATACTCAGTCCAACCGAAACCATTGCCATCGGTATCGGAGGGATCTTGCTCGGCGTTGCCGCTTACGAGGCGCTACTGCGTTCATCGCTAAGTCAGAACCGCGCTCTGTTCTTGCCTATTCTGCTCATTCTTGGAACGCTATTTTTCTATGGCTTCTGCCAGTCTTTCAGTGGTCGCGGTGCTTATATCCATATGGGAGCCCTTATCGGCTCTATCATGGCGGCGAATGTATTCTTCAAAATCATTCCCGGACAACGAAAAATGGTTCATCAAGTTGCATCAGGTGTTCCCGTCGATCCTAAACCGGGACTTGAAGGCAAAAGGCGCTCCATTCACAACAATTACTTTACGCTGCCAATTGTGTTCCTGATGATCAGTAATCATTACCCAATGGCTTACCAGCATCCTCTTAACTGGGCGGTAGGTATGGCAATTTTGCTCATTAGCGCCTATATCCGCCATTACTTCAACCTAAAGCACAGTGGGCAGCACAAGCCTATTGTGCTGGGAACAGGTGCTACAGCTATGTTAGCCCTCGCGATCGTGATTAGTCTGCCACAAAGTTTCTTGTCAATTAGCTCAGCGAGCCTAACAGCAGCCGTGACACCTACTGAAGAATACGAGCCTCTGAATCAAAGCCAGCATGCCGCCATGGCAATTATCGAACAACGCTGCAGTAGCTGTCATAACTCAGCCCCTACTGATGACATATTTAAGGTCGCTCCACTCGGCGCTGTCTTTGACAACTGGCAGGATATCGAGCGATGGCGTGAACGGATCTTGATAAGAACCGTTGATACGGCTGACATGCCCTTTCTCAATAAAACCACAATGACCGATGAGGAGCGCGTGCAGCTCAATAATTTGCTCAGGAACAACAGCGACAGCTAACAAAAAAGTCAAATTCAGCAGAGAAAAGGAAGTCATTATGAATAACAGCAGTGAGAGCCAAACTGATCTCATCTACCAATTGGAAGATAGGCCAGCCCCAGGAAAGGCATTCTATGCCGGCTTGCAGCACGTACTGGCCAGTTTTGTCGGTATTATCACACCAACATTAATCATCGGTAGTGTGTTAGGGCTGGGCCAGCACATCCCTTACCTGATCAGCATGGCGTTGATTGTGTCGGGTATTGGTACCTTCATCCAAGCCAGAAGACTTGGCCCTATTGGCGCGGGCATGATATGTGTTCAAGGCACAAGCTTTGCCTTTCTAGGTTCGATCCTCGCCGGGGGACTGGCGGTTAAGGCCAACGGGGGTTCACCAGAACAGATTCTTTCGATGATTTTTGGCGTATGCTTTATCGGTGCCTTCATTGAAATCATCATTTCCCAATTTCTGAGCAAACTCAAACGTATTATTACCCCAATTGTCACAGGTATTGTGGTGACGACGATTGGGGTATCGCTCATCAAGGTCGGAATGACGGATCTTGCCGGCGGGGTGAATGCATCGAACTTAGGCAGTTGGCAGAACCTGCTGGTCGGTGGCGTAGTTTTGAGTACGGTGATTTTATTGAACCGCTCTTCGCATTTAATGGTTAGGCTATCAGCCATTCTTGTCGGTATGACGACAGGGTACTTCCTTGCTTCAAGCATGGGGATGATATCTATCGGTAATGCCTTTGAGCAACCGCTATTGAGCATTCCTGTTCCCTTCAAATTCGGTTTTGATTTTGATTGGGCGATCTTTATCCCTATTGCTGTGATCTATACCATTACAGCAATCGAATCAGCTGGTGATATCACAGCAAATTGTTTGGTAACCAAGCAACCTGTAGAAGGCCAGGGGTACCTAAACCGCCTAAAAGCAGGGATATTAGGTGATGGCGTGAACTCTATGCTGGCTGCAGTATTCAATACTTTTCCCAATACGACTTTTAGCCAAAATAATAGTGTGATTCAGCTTACTGGAATCGCAAGCCGTTATGTGGGTTATTACATAGCAGTTATTCTTGTTGTCTTGGGTTTATTTCCCATCATTGGAGCCATTCTCACCACTATTCCAAAACCGGTTATTGGCGGGGCAACACTGGTAATGTTCGGAACCGTCACAGCTGCCGGTATCAAAATTATCGCCCGAGAGAATCTAGACAGGCGTAACCTTATGATTATGGCTGTCTCTTTTGGCATGGGACTTGGCGTAATGATGGTGCCAGAGGTGGTATCTGACATGCCTAAGATTTTACAAAGTGTGTTTAGCTCCCCTGTCACCACCAGTGGCCTAGTTGCTATCTTCATGACTTTAGCCATGACGACAACAAAGCAAAACAAGCAATCAAAAAATGCCACCGCGCCTAAAACAGCCGCCAAATTAAAACAAAACCTTGAACAAGGATAATTAAACGCTTACTCCCTCTTTAGGCGGGCATAACCATGCCCGCTACTCTCAATATTCTACCTACCTCAATGGAAAACTCACTGTTATGCGACATTTGAAGTATCGCAAAAAGGAATGAAGTGATATAAAAGAACGACCGTACTTTTTTGTGCTATCTGATAGGGAATTCCAATGACTGACCAGACACCATCTGCAAACGTGGCCATTGCAAACGTAAACAGCGAGAACAAGTCCGCTCTCAGTAGCCCTTATTCCCTTCAAAACGGCATCAAGATCAAAAACCGTCTGTTCAAGTCTGCCATGAGTGAGCAGCTTGGTGACGCTGACCATAATCCTAAACCAGGTTTGGTGACGCTTTATCAGTGCTGGGCGCATGGCGGGGTTGGTTTGGCGATGACCGGGAACATCATGATTGACCGTAATGCACTGGGCGAGCCAAAGAATGTCGTGCTTGACGATGAGAGTGATCTCACCATTTTCAAAAAATGGGCAGAGGCCGGAAAACAGAATGGGTCACAAATTTGGCCGCAGCTTAATCACCCGGGTAAACAAATCCCGAATTTCCTTTGTAAAGAGCCTGTCGCACCCTCAGCAATATCATTATCTAGAGGGCTGGAAAAAGGGTTCAATACCCCAAGAGCCTTAACCGAAGAAGAAATTCTTTCTATCATCGCTAAATTTGCCACCAGTGCAAAACTGGCAAAGGACGTGGGTTTTACCGGGGTACAAATTCACGGCGCACACGGTTACCTGGTTAGCCAATTCCTATCTCCAAGGCACAACCAACGTGATGACCAATGGGGCGGTAGCCTTGAGAACCGAATGCGCTTTGTCTTGTCGATATATCACGCCATCCGTGAACAAGTTGGGCAGCACTTCCCTATCGGCATTAAGCTCAACAGTGCTGATTTTATGAAAGGCGGCTTTAGCGAAGAAGACTCTATGCAAGTAGTCCAAGCTTTGGCGGATGCCGGTATAGATTTAATTGAGATATCTGGTGGCACCTACGAAAGCCCTTCAATGATGAGTGGCAAGAAAGCCAAGGAGAGCACCATTCAGCGTGAGGCCTATTTCTTGGATTATATGGAAAAGGTTCGTAACCTTGTCTCAACTCCCTTGGTCGTTACCGGCGGTTTCCGCAGCGCCCCTGCCATGGCAGAGGCCCTGGAAAGCGGAGCAACTGACTTTATCGGTTTAGCCAGGACAACAGCTGTAGATGCAAACTTCCCTAATAAGTTGTTAGCCGATAGTCATTACAGCATGCCATTAACTAATCCAACAACGGGCAACAAAGCCATGGATCAATTGGGAATGCTGAGCATTACTTGGTATGAACAACAACTTTGGCGCATGGCTAAAGGGCTCGACCCAAAACCTAACTTAAGTGCTTGGGGAGTGGTATTTAAAACCCTTGCCAGTGCAGGAATATACGCTTTCAGAAAGCGCAGAGCGTAAACCCAATTCTATTTGTTGCGGTACTCAGTTGCAGTGCCGCAACATCTTGATTTATGCCCTATCCCTTTGCTATAAACCTACTGCTTCACCAGCCTCCCCCCCATTGGGCAATAGACGAACGTTCAAATACTATGACCTCAGATCAGCCAGAACAAAAGCAAACAACTTATAAAAAACCTGATAACTCTCGCAAGGCGTATTCGAGACAAACAGGCTCGCATGAAGATGGGCAAAAAAAAGCCGGCCCTAAACCTGCCCAAAAGGTCGAAGATGTTTTTGAATACGCAATTTGGTGGCTGAACCAACGCGGGTACTCCGTCGTAAAGCTAAAAGAGAAGCTTACTCGTAAAACCACCAACAACGAGTGGGTAAAAGAAGTCATTAACCGCTTGCTAGAGCTGGGATACCTTAACGATCAACGCTACGCTGAAACCTATGTCAATTCCCGCTGTCGCTCTTATGGCCCTGCAGTGCTAGCGCAAAAGCTCAAACTACAAGGCGTCGCACAAGCCGATATTGATAATGCATTATTATCGATTGATGAGTCCGAGCAAGATGTACTGATCACCCGTGTTATCAATAAATACGCAGGGAAAAAGAGTGCAAGAGACATCAGCTTGCGTCTTCAGCAACAAGGGGTCAGCGCGTCTAGAATACAAGCTATATTGTCACAATCCCTAGATAGCGAGCATGAGCAGCAACTGGCTGAGCGACTCATTGCTAAGCACGAGAAGAAAATGGGAACAACAGGGCTTATTCAAAAATTACGCAGCGAAGGGATCAGCCAAGAGTGTATCGATCAAGTTCTGCTCATTGAAACAGAACAAGATGGTGTTAGCGATGACCAACGCAAAGCATTGGAATTTTTGAACAAAAAATATAAATCCCCTATTACTGACTTTGCCGACAAGAAAAAAGCCACTGCATTCTTGGTTCGAAAAGGCTTCAGCTTCACTGACGCCAACTATGCCCTCGAACATCACTTAGAATAGACATTGCTTAATACAGATCAGGGAGCAAAACGCTGTTTTGCTCCCTGTAACTTAATAATTATCTTAGTTAGAGGAAAAAGAGCTGCTCTTGGGTGACGCCCTTATCACCAAACGAGATCAATCCCGCTCCTACTACTTCGCCAACTTGCCACTTGCACCACGCTTTACTGCCATCGACCATGACCTCTGTAATATCCATCTTATCGCCATGTTCCCTGAGCCCAGTAATATAGGCTTGCAGATCTTCTCTGGTGTGGACAATGCCATTTTGATCTAACAGCTTGTAGTCAGACGTGACATTTTCCGCAATCACACTAGCATCTAAATGGGTGAAGCCGCTCGCGTAACCACCCAGCTTATCTTGCGCTGACATACTCCTATCCTCTCTCGGTCAAGGAAGAGCTAGAACTAACTAGCAGTATAGTACTTAGCCCTATTCCAACCGTAACCCTAAAGGCGAATTTTAGAGGATATCAACGTAAATTTATGCCTGCAGGTATTGCCCAAGAGAGATAAAGAACGGCACGCCCAATAAAATATTAAATGGGAACGTAATACCCAAAGCAGCGGTTATCGACATACCCGCATTGGCTTCCGGCAAGCTTTCTTTCATCGCGGCAGGCACTGCAATATAGGAGGCACTCGCACCTAAAATAGCCATCACCGCTATTCCTCCAGCGCTAAAACCAAGCATCAATCCCAGCCCAGTCCCTGCGATACCGCCAATCATCGGCATCAAAATCGCAAAGCTCACCAAGAACAGGCTGTTCTTTTTGAGTGCCGCTAGCTGCTCCCCTGCAACCAGACCCATCCGCAACAAAAACAGTGCTAATACCCCCGAGAACAACTCAATGAAAAACGGCGATAGCTTCTGCACACTCTGACCACCGATATAGCTAATCAACAGGCTACCGACCATAAGCAAGATACTCTGGTTGGCCACCAGCTCTTTTTTGATAAATTCGACATTGATAAGTTTTATACTGCCTTTTGCCAGAACCAAACCCACCAAGATAGCCGGCATTTCAAGCAAAACCACAAACAGTGGGAAATAAGCCTCATAGTTAATGTTGCTGGCCTCAAGCAACGCAACTGCAACTGCATAAGTCGCCACACTGACAGAACCATAGTGGGCAGCTATTGCGCCAGCATTGATTCGGTCTAGCTGACCAAAATACCGCAGTAAGGGGTAGGCAATAAGCGGCAGCAATAAACCAAACGCAATAACGGCAGCGGACATGGTAATTAGGCCCGGGTCGACATGCTTCTGCAGGGCGATACCTCCCTTGAGACCAATCGCCACCATTAGAAACAGGCTGAGGGTTTTATACAAGCTATCAGGGAAAGTAACCTTAGCCCCCAATAGCTGACACACAATTCCCAGGACAAAAAAAGCGACAACAGCATCCATAAGTTACTGCTTCCCCGAACCGTGAACAGACAGAGATTGGGCTTGTAATACTTGGTCAGGTATTACTTCCGCTTCTTTTCTATCTCGTTTTTCACCGGATTTGACGGCGGAGAACACGGTAAATCCAGCCAAACCTACCGCTAAGACAGCAAAACCTGGTAATCCTTGGCCAAGCGTTGCACTCAAGCTGTAAAACAAGACCAGCATCGCGCTGGTTAGCATAGGCAAGGCGTAATTTCTTATCTTCATTGTGACCTCCATCGAAATTGAGGAAATCTTACCCTTAATGATAAATAGATAAAAATAGATAATAGCTATATTATGATTAGATAAAAATCTAATCGTAATTATTGGAGGATCACATGTCGTCCAGGCTCCATGCCCATATCGGGACTTTCCGCCAATTGGAAACTCTGTTGGCTGTCTTTGAAGAAGGGAGCATTAAATCAGCCTCTGAAGCCTTGTTCCTAACCCAGCCTACCGTGTCTATGCAGTTGAAAAAGCTATCAGAAGCCATTGGGTTGCCGCTGTACCAGCAAGTGGGTAGAAAGCTGAAATTCACCGATGCTGGGCTGGCGACAGTAGCAACGGCGAAGAAAATCCTGCAAAACTGTGAAGAGCTGGATATGCAACTTTCTAGCCTAAGGGGGCTTAAATCGGGAACCTTAAGGCTAGCCTGTGTCACGACGGCTAAGTACTTTATTCCCCATTTGCTGGGTCCCTTCTGCGAGCATTACCCGGGTATTGATATCCAATTTACCATCGCCAACCGACAGCAGATCATCGACCGACTGGAGCAAGGCTTGGATGACTTCTATGTGTTCAGTCATTTGCCCGAAGGGCTCGATCTCGATGTAATAGAGTTTATGTCCAATGATCTGGTCGCTATTGCCGAGGCCAATCACCCTCTGGCAAACCAGCCCTCAGTATCATTAGAAGAGTTCTGCCAACAAGATTTCCTTATCAGGGAGCAAGGCTCAGGCACCCGCTACGCCATCGAAGGGTTTTTCAATGATCATCAACACAAACCCAACATCAAAATGACTATCGCCAGCAATGAAGCCATCATTCATTCGGTCCTGTCACGACTTGGTGTTTCAATCCTGTCGGCCCATACACTCGCCTTTGGTGAGATTTATGGTGTGAAAACACTCAATGTCGAAGGATTGCCGATCCAATCTAAGTGGTCCTTTTCATGGACAAAAGCCGAGAGCTTATCCCCTATCGCTCAGGTGTTTCTCAGCTACGTGGAAACAGAAGGCAGAGACGTGATGCGAAAGGCTGTTCAGTTTTAATCTAAATCGATGCCCATGTTCCACCTCAATCGGCATAAAACGCACAACGACAATGGAAGATCTTTCTCTTACTTCTGAGCCTGCAACCTTGGTCAATTGGGGCTAGGCTTAACCCTAAAATGGTAGGAAGAAGCAACAGAGAGTCTCCAATGCTGCATCAACTTATCCTGATTTTAATGGGCCCTATTTTTTGGGTGCAAGGCAAGTATGTCCGAAAATCTATTCCGTGCCTCGGTGAAGCGGAAGGGCCTCGTCAGGGCCGAAGTGGACAAGGTAAACAACCATTAAGAGTCTTACTACTTGGCGACTCCGCCGCAGCCGGTGTTGGAGCCAAATGCCAGTCACAAGCTCTATCTGGCCAGCTTATTTCAGCATTGGAAAAGCAATTTAAAGTTGAATGGCAACTTATCGCTAAAACGGGATTTACCACCAAACAGGTCCTCCAGTCAGCCATGTTACATCCCAAACAGATGTATGATGTCGTGGTGATCTCAGCAGGTGTTAATGACGTGACCAAACCGACCAGTGCGGCTAAGTGGCTCAAACACCAACAGAAACTTACCAATACACTACGAAGCCATTTCTCTTGCCAACACATCATTCTCAATGAAATTCCGCCTATGGAGGTCTTTCCGTCCCTCCCCCATCCATTACGTTGGTATTTAGGCAGCAAGGCCAAGGCTTTCAACCGGAAACTAGCAAAATGGGTAGATACTCAGCCAGATTGTGAACTGGTCAACATAGGGGGACCACTTGATGTTGTCCATATGGCCGTTGATGGTTTCCACCCCGGCCCACAAATTTACCAGCAATGGGGGCAAGCGGTGGCAAAACTCATTGAGGCACGGTGGTCCTCTCAACGATAAAAACCATTGCTGCTAGTTATTAATATTATTGTTTTTAGTGAGTTTTATTATTTCTTCGTATCTACACACCTAAGTTTCATCAAAAATCTAAAGAACTTTACTTACCAGCCTCAATTATTTAATTGTTATTCATTTAATCAGTATCACCTAAACATTATCAACATATGACTAGTTATAATCGCCACTTCTTGCAATCGCATATCATTCATCACGTCTTCGACTAAAAAATTCAAATAACATTTATAACATTTATAACATTACTTGAGAGCAGAGCCTTGCACGTTCTAAAAAGGTAAAAACCAATCATACAAAGTCGTTAACACAACTTTGCGAAGTTGTCTCACACCCCAAAAAACACAACCTTCGTGTTGTTTTTAGGTTAAACAACAAGTTTTTTAACATCATATGTTTAGTAACCTTATGGGATTTGTTGCCACTTAGTTTAAGTGCAAAAAAACAAAATATGTAATAACTTTTGATTCTCAACAAAGTCGATTCACCTCACATTTTATATTTTAACCATCGTTAATATCTCATCCCGAAAAATAACCAATCAGGTAGAAACCTATGAGTAATCGCTCGCCTATAAAAATAGTTGCAATATCAACTATTATCGCAATGGCTGTTATATTCATTGCGCAAGTTGTTATTGGAACAAAAAATATTTCATTCGGGGAAATAAACATTGCCATCCTGCCAATGCTGTTTGCCGTAACGATCGGGATGATCATTTCTTTAAATCCAGTACGTAATAAAATTAGTGCATGGGGTAAGATCTTCACTGAAGAAGAAGAATCCTTCGCCTCTAAAATGGTTGGCTTCTGCTTGCTTGTGCTAGGAACTCAGTACGCAGGTATGATCATTCCAAACATCGACATCATCTTAGATGCCGGTATCCCTCTTATCTTCCAAGAGCTTGGTAACCTGTTGCCAATTCTGGTTGCAATTCCGTTAGCCGTGAAATTTGGCATGGGCCGTGAAGCAATCGGCGCATGTTCATCAATTAGTCGTGAACCTTCTATCGCTGTAATCCAAGGCAAATACGGTACCGGTACCAAAGAGTACATCGGCGTTCTAGCGATTTACCTATGTGGTTCGGTGATCGGTACCCTTTGGTTCAGTGTACTGGGTAGTGTTGGTCCTTTAACGGGTATTCACCCACTAGCACTTGCTGCCGGTACTGGTGTAGGCAGTGGCTCAATGCTAAGTGCAGCATCTGGTGCTTTGGTTAGCAATCTTAACCCAGAGATGGCTCAGCAAGCTCTTAGTATTGCTGCTGCATCTAACCTGCTTTCATCTGTGCTAGGTGCACTATCGCTTACATTTATCGGTATTCCACTTGCCGAATTCGTTTACAAAATTTGCCAGAAGAAAGAGGTGCAAGATGCAGTCGGTGCTTAATGATATGAAGTTTGTGTTCTTGGCACTGTTGCTTGCCATGTTCACACAAACCCTGACCACGGGTATCAATTTCTTCAATATGTGGGATAGCTTTATCGCGATGTCAATTGTGGTATTCCTATCTCTGGTAGCCAAAAACTACATCAAGTCACCACTACCGACTTTTGCCTACGCGACCATTATCGGTATTTTGATTTGTTTACCTGAAACGGCCATTAGAACCTTCTTCCTCGATTCAATCGGCAAAGTACAGTTCCTATCTTGTACTGTACCTCTTCTTGCCTTCGCAGGTCTGTCTGTCGGTGGCAAGATGGAAGAACTGAAAAAGCTGTCTTGGAAAGTGATTGTATTGTTCCTAGTGGTTTCAACTAGCTGTTTCCTAGGCGCATCTTTGATTGCACAAATTGGCTTCTCAATGAAAGGGATTATCTAATGCTGTCTCGTTTTAATATCGACAATAAGCTTCTTGAGCTAACCACTTTCAGCATCACGGCTCGCCAAGATTTACATCAAATCCCTGAGCTGTCTGGCGAAGAATACAAGACATCCGCTTACTGCCAGAACATCATGAATGAGTGTGGCTACGCTATCACAACTTACGATGGCTATACCGGCTTTATCGCTGATTTGATTGTTGATGATTCATTCAAGATGGTTGCCTTCCGTGCTGATATGGACGCACTGGAGATGGATGACCTGACCGACAACGAACATACCTCACAGCATGCAGGTCGTGCCCACAACTGTGGCCACGATGTCCATATGGCAACGCTGCTGACTGCAGCAAAATACCTGTCAGCTTACAAGGATGAACTAAAGCACAACGTGCGCTTCATCTTCCAGATGGCAGAAGAAGACATGCGTGTTGATGGCGCAAACAAGATGGTCGAGCTTGGCTGTATGAATGGCGTGAACGAAGTCTATGCACTGCACAACGATGCAGCGCTCGAATGTGGCTTCGTTAGCATCAATAACGGTATTATGTCTTCGTACGGTAGCGCCTGGACCTTGGACATCGAAGGTAAATCTGCCCATGGCTCTACACCTCACAAAGGGCTGGATGCAATCCGCGAAGGTGTACGCATTGTCGAAGACATGGACTACATCGTCGCCAAGCAGACCAACCCGTTCTCGCCTGCGGTATTTGTCTGCGGCATGTTCAACGGCGGTACAGTGCCAAATGCGGTTGCGGCTAATGTACAAGCCCGCGGGACAATCCGCTCGATGGACAGTGAAACTGATGAAGTGCTGCGCGGCAGCTTCGAGTCCATCGTTGCCCAGAGCAAGCTCCGTGGCTTCAATACTTCTATGACTTACTGCGGTTACCCTGCCATTATCAACCACCCAGAAGCCTACCAGCGTGTGGTTGAAGCAGCGGGTGATGCCGTACCTGCTGATATGATGAACGTCAATGGCTCACCAATGACCGGCAGTGAAGATTTCAGCTACATGGTTAACGCAACAGAAGACAAGCGCGGTGCGTTCTTCTTCTTGGGCTCGGGTAATAAAGAGAAAGGGATCTGTAACTACCTTCACTCTAACCCATACTATGTTGACGAGCATGCTCCTTTGGTAGGCGCACAAATCTTCATTAATATCGCAACACGTTAATCACTGCGATAACAAAGCGTTAGTCTAAGGTCTGGCATTTCGGTGCCAGGCCTTTCTTTTGTCCGCTTTTTACCAGCCAATTTTATAACGCAAAGCCAATAGCCAATAGCCAATAGCCAATAGCCAATAGCCAAGCTTTGACCCACCTAACAGCTTTCTACCTTTAATCCCGCTACACTCCGCGCCAATTATTCCTATAGCACATATTCAACGTGTAAAGTTATGGCAACTATTAAAGATGTCGCCCAATTGGCAGGCGTATCCACTGCGACGGTATCACGCGTTATCAACCGCTCGGCCTATGTAGAGCCCGTTACCTTAGAGCGGGTTGAAAAAGCCATTAAGAACTTGAACTACCAACGTGACGCCAGAGCCACCGCCCTTGCTAGCCGATCCAATAATACTCTTGGCCTACTGACCGGTAACCTTGCAGATCCATTCTTTGCCCTTATCGCCAAGCATGTTGAAGAAGTGGCGCGACAGCATGGCTGCCAGTTGGTCGTGGTCAGTGGCGGCCACAATGCTCAGAGGGAAAAAGAGGGGCTGGATTTTCTCATCAGCCAAGGCTGCGAAGCCATGGTCGTGCACTCCAAAATGCTCGACGATAGTACCTTGCTGAGATACAGCGCCCAGTTACCAGCCATGGTATTGCTTAACCGCACTATCCCACAAATAGCCAATCGCTCGGTGTGGGTCGATAACCGCAAGGGGGCGGCTGAATCTGTCAGTTACCTGATTGCCCAAGGCCACCGCAAGATAGCCTGTGTCACCAGTGATCTTCCGATTGAAGATAGGACAGACCGACTCGAAGGTTATCGTGATGCCATGCAACAAGCGAACTTGGCGATAGAGCCAAACTGGATCATCAACCAGAACTTCAGCGAGCATGGTGGTGAATTGGCTGGTGAGCAGTTGCTTACCCAGTGTCCCGAAGTGACCGCTGTCGTCACTTTCAACGATGTCATGGCAGCTGGCCTAATGGCAAGCCTGCACTCTCATGGCTTGAATGTCCCTGGCGACATATCGATAGTAGGTTTTGACGATGTTTTGCTGGCCCGTTATCTCTACCCTCGCCTGTCGACCATGCACAACCCGATTGACGAGATGTCCGCCCATGCAGCCAAGCTTGCCCTCAAGCTCAAAGCCAGTGGTTTGAACCCGCCTAGCGATCACCAGTTTCAAGCGACTTTAATCGAGAGACAAACCGTTGCAAGGCCCAGAAAGCCCCTTTTAAGCAAAAAAATGTGACGAAACTCATATGTACATACGCCATGTAAGCGCTTACATGAAACCAGCACCTAGCTCTCATTTTGTATCTGGGTGCCCCCTTAACATTGTGTCATTGAAACAAACCTGTACTGACTCAAAGAGGACAACACAATGACAAATACAAAGCCTCTGCCATCACTTCCGCTGGCGATAGCCCCTATCGCGGTAATGTTTGGCTTACTGGCAATTGGTTACGGCATGCTTGGACTGCGTATCGAACCACTACTATTAGTTTCAGCTGCGTTTACCGGCTTTATCGCTTATCGCATGGGTTACAACTGGGATGACATCATGGGAGCTATCGTTGAGAAGCTCGCCAAAGCCATGCCGGTTATCCTCATTCTGGTCTCGGTCGGTGGCTTGATAGCCAGCTGGATGATCAGCGGTACTATCCCCTACATGGTCTACTGGGGCCTGAAAGTCATTAGCCCTGAATACATCTTGATTGCCGCCTTCTTTGTCACCAGTGTCGTGTCGGTGTGTACCGGTACATCTTGGGGCTCGGCAGGTACAGTCGGAGTGGCGCTAATGGGTGTTGCTGCGGGCTTGGATGTTTCCCTTGCCGCAGCAGCGGGTGCTGTGGTTTCCGGTGCTTACTTCGGTGATAAAATCTCGCCTCTTTCCGATTCAACCAACTTCGCACCTGTTGTGTCTGGCACCACCCTTTATGAGCACATCCAGCACATGCTCTACACGACCTTGCCAGGCTTTGTGATCGCTTCTATCGTCTTTTTCTTTGCTGGTCAGCACGGTGATATCGCCGGTGTTGCTGAGCCACAAAAAGTGGTCGAGATCCTAGCTGGCCTTGAAAGCCTTTATAACCTAAACATCCTGCTTGTTATCCCACCAGCAATGATCCTTTGGGGCGCATTGACTAAGAAGCCGGTGATCCCTCTAATGCTGACTGCTTCGGCAATTGCACTTGGTCTGGGTATGGTATTCCAAGGTTTCAGCCTACAGCAGGGTTTCCAAGCTTATGTCGATGGTTTCAACATCAGCATGTTCAGCGCCAACGGCCACGCAATCGACACCATCATTCCTGATGTTTCAAAGCTGCTTAATCGCGGTGGCTTGTTCTCGATGATGAGCACTATCCTGTTGGTCTTCTGTGCCTTTGCCTTCGCGGGGATCCTTAGCCTTACAGGCGCACTCAATGTCGTACTTGGACACTTCCTGCACCTTATCCACACAACAGGCCAGTTAATCCTGTCGACCGTGATCGCGACTATCACCGTTGTGTTCACCACTTCCGATGGCAAGCTGGCACTGCTTATCCCGGGTGAACTGTTCCAAAACGCCTACCGCAAAATGGGGCTAGATACCAAGAACCTATCCCGTACCATCGAAGATGCCGGCACCATTATTGAACCACTAGTCCCTTGGACTGCAGCAGGTGTATACATGGCCGGTACCCTTGGCGTATCCACTCTCGATTACCTCCCTTGGGCTATCCAATGTTACACCGGCGTGATTTTCGCCATTATCTACGGCTTCACTGGCTTCGGTATTGCCAAAGCGCCAGTTACTCAATTAACAGAGCCAGCATCAGAACAACAAGCAACAAACCCTTCGGCAGTTGCTGAAGCGAAATAAGGTAACACCATGACACTATCTTTCGACCAGGTTCATGACCGCCGCTCAACCGGCTCTCTAAAATGGGATTTCATGACCGAAAAGCTGGGGCTTGATTCTGAAGAGCGCCTACCTATGTGGGTATCGGATTACGACTTCCAAGCACCACCAGCGGTGCTGGAAGCACTCAACCAACGGATCGAGCATGGCATCTTTGGTTATGCCGAGCGTAACAACGAGTATTACCAAGCGATCATCAATTGGTATCAGCAGCAACATGGGATCAATATCGATCATAACTGGATCACAACAGTACACGGTGTCCTACCCGGCCTATCAATGTTGATCCAGATGTTGACCGAAACTGGCGACAAGGTGGTCATGCAGACTCCGGGCTACGGCTCATTCCGCAAGATCACCGAACTCAATGATCGTGAAATCGTTGCTAACCCTCTGGTTAACGACAATGGTGACTACCGGATGGATCTTACCCACCTTAAGCAGTGCTTTGCACAAGGCTGCAAGGTGATGATCTTCTGTAACCCGCACAACCCTGTGGGTAAAGCCTGGTCGCAAGAAGAGATTCTGGCACTGGCCGAATTATGTGAACGCTACCAAGTGTGGCTGCTCAGTGATGAAATCTGGGGCGATTTGGCAATGCCGGGCCATCAATACCATTCGGCACTGGCACTACCGGAAAATTTGAAGAAACGCCTTGTGGTTGCCACTGCTGCAAGTAAGACATTTGGCCTGTCGTCATTGCGGATCTCTAACTTCATGATCCCAAACAGTGAACTGAAAGCGGCCTTTATCCGTCGCCTTGATGCCCATGGTATGGATGTCTACAACAGCTTGGCAATGTGTGCAGCGACTACTGCTTACCAGTCATCTGGTGATTGGCTAAATGCGTTGAAGCTCTATCTGCAAGGCAACATCGACACCCTAGCGACTTTCATTGAAAAGGAGCTACCTCAACTGCACTTCCAGCCACCACAAGCTGGATACCTTGCTTGGGTAAATTGCCGCGAGTTAGGGCTTGAAGATGCTGTTCTGGAGCAAAAGTTGGTTGAAGCCGGCATTGTGCCAAGTATGGGAATTGCCTTCGGAACTGAAGGTTCAGGCTATATCCGCTTAAATCTAGGTTGTCCGCGCGAAACTCTGCTTGAGGCTTGCAGGAGGTTAAAAGCGGCTTTGGCTTTGTAAGTCATTTCAAAGCGACTACTCAGCCCTAGCATGTAGCAGCTACACCTAAAAGGATCTGATTGAATCAGATCCTTTTTTCTTAGCATGAGAAAAACCTTACTTGCTCAAGAACACCTGCGAAATGTATTAGAGATAGCCGAATCGCTATTGACCATTCTGTTTATCAGTGCGATACCTCTCAGAAATAACCTCGAGGATAAAGTAGCATCAAACAACATATCATCAGGTATCAGTAAAACATCTGAGAAATTGAAACTGAGAAACATAAATGCAAAAAGTTAATGATTTTGATATTAAATTGCTCCACCTCTTTATTACCATTGTCGAATCAGGCGGCTTTTCTGCAGCTCAATTTAAACTAAACATGCACCAGTCTACCATCAGTACTCGGATGAATGACTTGGAAACACGACTCGGCATGACCTTGTGCCATCGTGGCCGAAGAGGATTTAGACTCACCAGTGACGGTCAAAAGGTTTATCAGTACAGCAAGGAGCTTTTTAAAGATATCGCCCATTTCGAAAGACGGCTAGATAGTATTAGAAATGTCTCACATGGTCATATCCACTTTGCCCTCACCGATAATCTAGCAACCAACCCACGATGCAAAATCCAACAGGCTATCCGCCGCTTTTGCAATGGTTACCCAAAAGTCACCATAGATACCGATATCCGTGACTCTTACCAAATTGAGATGATGCTGCTAGAGGGTAAAATTGAGCTGGGGATCACCTCATCAGAAATGCCTAAAGATGGCCTAAACTACACTTTTTTGTTTAATGAAAAACAATGCTTATATTGCTCGGCTGAGCACCCAATCCTGAACCTCACTCGAGAGGTTCAGGTAGAGGATTTGCTCCAATACCCGATTGTTGAGCGTGGCTTAGCGCACAAAATCACTCCGCTTAGCGAGAAGAAAGATATAATGCACCTTGCCAGCAGTACAAATATGGAGGCAACGGCACACCTGATTTTGTCAGGTAATTTTGTTGGGTACCTTCCAGACCACTACGCCTATATCTGGGAACAGCGCGGTGAAATGGTCAAAGTCAACGCTCCTTCTCTTGAATACCTTGCTGATTTCCACCTAACCACTCTGGATTCAAAAGAGCAATCTCTGGCTGCAACTCAGCTTATGAATGCCGTTGTCAGCGTTCATCATAATCAAGATAAAGACTTAGTCACAGCCTAACACTTTATTATTTATAATTTACCTCCGGGATAAAAATCCTTATCCCGAAGGTTTTATTTCATTCTTTCCAATACATCTAATTTTCGCAAAGTAACCATATTAACCTCACTATTTATTATCCCTCCCAAAAAGCGCTAAATATTTACAGATAAGAACATACCCACCTGATTAGCAAGTCACATAGCCTTTTAATTTATTGAGGTGGGTTTATTACTAAGGTAAATCAATGAGCGTTTATCCATGCATTAATATTCGATTAGATACAATCATCCATAATACTCAAAATATGGTTACGACATGCAAAAACCACGGCGTTACCCCTGCAGGTGTCACCAAGCTCGCCTGTGCCCACCCGGAAGTCGGACAGGCTATTATTAACGGTGGCATTCATCTGCTGGCTGATTCACGCATTGCCAACTTAAAAAAGCTCTACCAACTCGATGCCGAAAAAATGTTACTTCGATTGCCAGCAATCAGTGAAATAGATGATGTTGTCCGTTATGCAGACATCTCTCTTAATTCTGAACTGACAACCTTATACGCTCTCTCGAAAGAAGCCACTAACCAGCACCGAGTGCACCAAGTTATTCTTATGCATGATCTGGGCGATCTCCGCGAAGGAGCATTCTTTGAAGAAGAAACGCTAGCTCTTGCCCGCCATGCTATTGCGCTACCAGGCATCGAACTCGTTGGTTTAGGGACTAATCTTGCTTGTTATGGTGGTGTCGAACCCTGCACCGAAAACCAAGATGAATTGCTTTCAATTGCTGCAAAGATAGAAGCCGAAAACCAAATTAAGCTCAAATATGTTACCGGAGCCAGCTCAGCCGGGTTAAATATTATGCAGCGAGGAGAGCTCCCACAAGGAGTCAACCAATTAAGGCTGGGGGCATCCTTGTTAATGGGGATCGGGCTTAACGATGCTCCGGTTCCCAATACTCGCCAGGACACATTTGATCTTTCAGTAGAGATCATTGAGATAAAAGTGAAACCATCGTTACCTGCTAACTCCACAGCATTGGATGCCTTTGGCAATAAACCTCACTTTATCGACCGCGGGCTTCGTAAGCGTGCCATCTGTGCCATTGGTAAACAAGATGTCGATATCAATCAAATTATCCCGCAAGACAAACATATTATTGTTATCGGCGGCAGCAGTGATCACCTTATTCTGGATATCAATGACAGCGACATTAACTACCAGGTTGGCAGTTTGGTTACATTCAATCTTTCCTACAGTGGTGTTTTGCAATGTATGACTTCTGAATATGTTAACAAGCGATTTATCTAGTCTACCTACCTGAGCGGGCAATAAAGCCCGCCTTGCCCCTCTTAATATTCTCACTTCCTTATTATGGCTCTTCCTCTTTATTACGATATCCATCTTGAGCAACATTAATTGCAAACCACCATATAAATCATTTACTTTAATTTAGATTGTTTTCCTCTCTATAAAACAGAAAAAACCACCAGCAATATTAATTACTGGTGGTTTTGTTATTACCTTAATCCAAATAGTTTACATCTAATTTGCATCGAGCTTAAATCATGGCGCCAATACTTAGGGTCGCCATGATTAATACGGTCAACATTCCTATTAATGGAGCGACCCATTTTAACCAACGTACGTAAGGTACACGTGCGATTGCCAGTCCCCCCATCAATACCGCAGACGTTGGTGTAACCATATTGACCAAACCGGAAGCGGATTGATAAGCCGTTACAACCAAATCACGGCCTACTCCAGCAAAATCAGCAAGAGGAGCCATAATCGGCATGGTTAATACTGCAAGCCCCGAAGAAGAAGGCACGACGAACGACAATAAGACCTCAAGCCAATACATCACATTGATAAAGACAATAGATGAAAGGCCTGTTACTGCATGTTCGGCATAGTTTAGAACGGTATCGGTGATCATCCCGCGGTCCATGATAACGACGATACCCCGAGCGATGCCGATGATAAGTGCAACACCCAATAAATCACGAGCACCATTGATGAAACTAGATGTTAACTCCTCTTCACTCATGCGGGCGACTAAGCCAATAATAATGGTTGCAGCCAAGAACATGGCTGAAATTTCGGCCATCCACCAGCCTGCCATTGCCACGCCGTAGATCATGATTCCGAACGATGCAGCAAACAGTGCCAGAATGATTTTGCGTGTTGTCGTAAATTCAATCAGCTCATCAGACTGATTACCAAGGAAGAAGGCTTTGTTCTCTTCGTATTTGTCATAAACGATAGACTTGGTCTTGTCTTCACGAACCATTTTGGCATAGCGCATGACATATCCGACACAGATCACCCAACCAATGAGCAATATCGCAAAACGTGGTTCGATACCGTCTGTAAATGAGATGCTCGCTGCATTAGAGGCAATTACGGTAGCAAATGGGTTGATGGTTGAGCCAAGGCTGCCAATACCCGCTCCCAACTGCACAGTTGCCGCTGCAACCAAAGGATCAAAACGTGCCAGCATCATGACAGGGACAAGCAATGTATAGAAAGGGATTGTTTCCTCAGCCATACCGTAAATCGTTCCCCCTGCCGCAAACATGGCCATCAAGATGGGGATCATCAGCTCTTCCCGCCCTTTGAACCGTGCGGTTACACGTGCGATACCGGCATCAATCGCACCCGTTTTGGTCACCAAGCCAAGGAAACCACCGATGACAAGAATAAATAAAGCAACGTCAATTGCCGCAGCTTCATAACTGTTGTGATCATAAAAACCATCGATCGGCGCAAGTAAAATGTCCACGAAACCCTGCGGGTTGCTGTCTATCGGTTGGTAAGTGCCACTTATCGGCACTTCTCGACCAAGCTCCTCGTTCATCACACGCTCATACTGACCTGCAGGAATGATCCAGGTTAGCAAAGCGACAAACGCAATAAGGGCAAAAAGGATTGTGTAAGCTGAAGGAAATTTAAAATTAGCAAAAAAGCCGGTTTTCTCTTCTGTTGTCGCGGTTTGGGTCGTCATTATTATCTCCTTGTCTTACTGCTATCACCAGCAGAAAACGGTAACTCTCTATACCAAACACTGAGTAGGAATTGTTATTGGGAAAAATAGAAATCAAAGCATTATTCAAAGTTTTCTTTTATTAATACGTCTCCAGCCAAAATCATTGTTTTTCCTTTGGCAATCACTGAATGAATCGTAAAATCATCATTAAAAATACAGATATCGGCATCACAACCTAATTCGACTCGGCCTTTATTTATTCCTAATGTATCGGCAACGTTAGCTGTCATCATGGCGATGGCCATCTCAGGCTCAATGCCTACATTGATTAATTTCGGTAAAAACTCCAGGTTGCTATCACAACTTGCCGCAACAATACCGGTAAGCTCACCTTGCTCATTAAACTCTGGCAGGCTGCCGTTACCATCAGAGCTAGTCGTAATTCGGTCAGCAGCGACCCCTGATTCAAGTGCATGTTTTATCATCTGCTCTTGCTCAGCAAAATTGCCAGGCGCAGACGTAATATCAATTTTCCCGCCTTTCAATGCAAAGCGGATTGCTTCATCAAACAAGCCTGCATTACGCTCGAGATGAGTTGGTGAAAAGTGTTTAATGGGGATTCCCATATCTAAGAGTTCATCAATCTTGTCAAAAGCATTGGGTAGGTCACCCATGTGGATATGAAGCACGCCGCGTTTTCCTGATAGCAAACTCGCGACTCTGATATCTGAAGTAATACGCGCAAGTTCCTGAGTGGTTGGAAATGAACATCGATGATCTGCCAAGGCAACCTTAACCCCCAATACAGACGGGATAAATGCCATATCATCCCGAATAGACCCCGTAATGGTTTTGGTCGGGACTTCGTAGGAGCCAGTATACATGTAAGCACTCATCCCACTTTCAGTCAGAGCAGCAGCTTTGGCATACAAATCGCGAGGTGAGCGCGAAATACCATCGGTTCCAAGTACACCGATTACTGTTGTGGTTCCTGCCTGTAGCAACTTTTTGAGACTAACCTGAGGGACTCGACTGGCAAAGCCAGACTCTCCACCACCGCCAATAAGGTGTACATGTTGATCAATCAATCCAGGGGCAGCGATCTTGCCACGGCAATCAATCTCGGTAATGTTCGGTAATCCTTTTAGATTTAAATCAGGCTCAATAGCGAGTAGCTTTCCTTGGCCTATTAAGATGTCCGTTTTGCCAACCTTATTGGGGTTATAGAGATTTGCATTTTTCAGTAGGGTAAACATGAGTCCTCTTTCCTTTAAGATCTATAACTTCCGATAACCGTAAATTTATCCGACGGCTACCTCAGACAAGCGAATACTGCTTCGTCTCGCTTGTTGGTTGTCAACATTGAACGACTATTGCAGCAAAAGATAAATAGTGAGGTTGAGATAGTTACTTTGTGTGAAATCGATGTATTGAAAAGAAAGAAGCAATATAGCCATTAATATCAATGAGTTACAAAGAAAGCATTACTCTACCCCCTAGCTATGTTAGCCCCCCCCACAAGCAAATAATCGCCACCTAATTCTTGTCAAACATATCGAGGCCCGATTTGAAATACTTTTCTCTTGTATCCATTCTGATAGCTGCACCTAGCTATGCGGAGTCCCTATGCCAACCCCATGAGGATTATATTACGGGCTGTGATCTTCGAAATGGAAAAGCCGTGAGCTTTTGCTCAAGCAGCGACGGAGGGACCATTTACCGTTATGGCCGTGTAGGAGAGGTGGAGCTTACTATCACAGAGCCTAAAGCAGGTACAATGCAACTAAGCAGTGAATCATATTCACGCGGCGCAGCATCTGAGTATCAAGCAACCAACGGCAAGTACCACTATAACTTTATCGACGCATTATACGGCAACAATGATGCTGGCTACTTATTGCTTGAACTGGAGCATCGTGGCTACGACATACCTTGGCTAAATGAAAGTAGCTTGTCACACCATACGATCAGCAAGTCGTTAACCGTATCGCATGAAACCAAAGGGGAACTCGCCTCTCTTCTGTGTAACGATGACAGCCACTTTTACGGCATTCCTCATAAACAAGCCCAATATATCCATATCATGAGAGAGGTAACTGGTAAGTACCACACTCATAGGCCAGAATCGATTCCTAAGTGCCAATCCAGCACCCAGCCTTGTATTGCGCTCTATGAAGATTTCCAACAAGAATATGCATTGGTGTACTTTTAACCGTTGAAAATAGTCAGTATGTCAATAACAAAACCTATTTGGTCAAGTCGGCTACAGGTGAAATGGCTGAGATCCCTATTGCGACTGTTGCAGCTGAGATAACCGATCACTCATTCACTGAAGTATTTCACTTAACGGTTGATGGCCAGCAAAATGTTGTTTCACTTGAACCGGCCAACTAGATAACCGACTCCAGCGATAGATAGGAATATGTGCCGCCAGCTGGCACTTATTTCCTATAAAGATCAGAGCTTATATTCTTAAATCAAACCACTGTTAATCGGAATCAATGCCCCCGAAAGCTGATGTCGTGTCGGCTGGCTGATATCGATCATTATGCCAGCCAGTTGCGCAGGTTCGACAAAGTTATCAGGTTCAATATCAGGTAATGCCTTACGATTAATTTCGGTATTAATAATGGTCGGCTGCACAGCGTTAACTGTAATGTTGGTACTAATTAGTTCAGCAGCCAAACTTTCAACCAATCCGTTCAAAGCCAATTTTGAAGCCATATAAGGGCCGAAGCCAGCACCAACAAAGCGTGACGTGTCCCTTGCCGAGACAAAAACCATACTGCTACGGCTCTCTCCCAGCATGACAGGGACTAGTGCTTTAGACATACACCAAGCCGTTTGGAAGTTGGCATTAAACAAACGCGCAACTTCATTCGGCTCAACATATTGCCAATAGCTCCAGGAGAACACACCAGCACAATGGTAATGAGCTTCTATCGTACCCAGGTGCGTTATTGCCTCTTCCACCATACGGCGGGCCGATTTTTCATCGGCCATATCACCATAGATAATTTTTATCGCCCCTTTATGCCTCTCCTCGAGTTGGCCGCCTCTTTGCTCATCCCCTACCCGAGCGAAGCCAACTAACTTGGTGCCCTCTGATATGAGTTGTTCGATAATCTTGCTAGCCACTTCAGAAAATGGGGCCGCGATAGTTGCTGTTTTGATCATTAGATACCTCTCTTTTTTCAGGAGTATATCTGAATGCCTTTTGCCATTGCCGCAAAGCAATTTTGCTTTATCTGCATGCCCTTATGTAAATCGCTTTATGTACATACTTTATCGAAGAAGCTGTAGGCTTGCTCTTTCGCACATGAATTGGGCAAACTCTGTACCTTGCCTTATTTCCACTTCCTTGACTAACTCTGTCAGTAAAACTTCCAGATCTTCGACACCTTTTGAGCTAGCCGATTGCGCCATGTAGTCAGCGATACTTTGCCTTGCTTCCTGCTTTTTACACATTGTTTAGTCCTTTACATTGAATCCCAGTCAACCACATCTTAATTTTCAGTCCACATTGTTCACTGATCGCGCTCACAAAACTTTTTTCAAAAACAAAATTAAACAATTTAAAATCAAAAGGTTGAGCAAAAATGTCGTGAAATGACTTTGACTTCTTACGCCGACACGAGAAGCGTTCTGCCTGACTGCCAATTAACCGGAATATACGGATATGACATTGATGGGTTCGATCCTACAAACTGGATATCGTTATTCATACTGCGAATGTTAAATTTATGCCCAGTTACTGAGCCGAATAACTTCACTGCAAAGAAGAATTAAGATGATGCTATCAATACCTCATGAAATATCGTTTGGTGAAATCTACTTACCTCCATTACTTGTTGTCATGACACTGGCATATTTAATGGCAATAGGCGTATCACAATTCTTCGGAAAGCTTGGTTGGCACAAATATATTTACTCGCCAGCTATTGCTGAGTTTTCCCTCATGGTTATTTTCGTTGAGTTATTCAGCAATTTCATCGCAATCGTATAACAGTCAGGTCTTATTATGTTTAAAAAACTATTATTAACGATCCCCTTAATTGCGTTTGCGGGGCACATCTTAATTAACAAAATGGACCAAGTAGACCAATACCCTTGGACTCGAGATGCTCAGGTACGGGCGCATGTTATTCAAATTACACCACGTGTAACGGGCCCGATTATCAATCTGGCTGTTAGCGATGACAGTGAAGTTCAAAAGGGCGACCTTCTTTTTGAAATTGACCCAAGCATCTATCAAGCAGATTTAGAGCAAGCAAAAGCCAAAGAGCAACAAGCCATGGCACAGCTGAAAAAAGCCAAAAATGAAGAGAGCCGCTCTCTGGCCCTATCACGCCGGCAGCCTGGTTCTGTACCCATTTTGAACCTCAACAACCTGCATATTGCTGTTACAACAGCACAAGCAAACCTTGCGGCAGCGCAAGCTGTGGTGAATGAAGCCAAGCTGAACCTGGGGTTTACAAAGGTCATTGCACCGACCGATGGTTATATCACCAACCTTAATCTACGCGAGGGTACACAAGTCGTCGCTAACCAGCCTTCGGTCGCGCTAATCGACAAACATAGTTTCTGGGTTGAAGGTTTCTTTAAAGAAACTGATCTACGAAATGTCAATCAAGGAGACACGGGATTGATCACTCTGATGATGCATCCAGACCAGCCTTTTGAAGCAAAGATCTCCAGCATTGGGTATGGCATTTCTCAGCAAGACGGTAGCACCGGCAATGCATTGCTACCTACTGTGAACCCTAACTTCGAGTGGATTCGTCTTGCCCAACGCATTCCGGTGAAGTTTCATTTTGAAATTCCAGACAGCGATATTCAATTACGTGTTGGCACAACGGCATCAGTAAAAATAGTCGGTGACAAGAGAGAGTAGCCATGTTCAACCTCAATGCTGCATCTAAAGAAGCGATAAAAGTCGCAATTGCGTTTACTTTATCCATTGTATTCGCCATTGCCTTTGGATGGGAAAAACCCTATTGGGCGGCAATAACCGTTGTTGTCGTCGCCGCTAATGACAACTACAACACGGCAATAAAACATGGCAGGAATAGGCTATTAGGAACAATATTAGGGATTGTCTACGCAGTATTGACAGTACATTTCCTTGCCCAGGATAGAGAGCTCTTTATTCTATCCTTACTTGGATTCTCTGCCTTTTGTGTTTATATGTCTGGCTGTGAACGCTATGGCTACGCATTCAAAATGGCCTTCACCGTCGGCGTTATCATTGCTGCAATGGGACAGTTCAACAATACAGCAACATTTGACTTTGCGGTATTGAGGATTCAAGAAACAGTACTCGGAGTATTGGTCTATTCAGTCGTATTCCAAGTGTTCTGGCCAAAGAATACAGAGACGTTATTGATAAGCCAGCTATCGCAAGAAATTGAATCTCAGATAAAGCAAACACGATCGCATTTGGCTGCACTGTACTTGGGTCAGTCATTTGTACCATCTGATTGTGATGCTTCTCGTAACGAAAACCTAAAACAGCAGGTGATCCAAGCAATCAATGACAGCCCTCGGATTTACTCTGAAGGGAAGATATGGCGTAAGTCTGTTGCTTACCTAACCAATAACATCGGGCTCCAGCCTCTTCTCACTGCAAAGGAAGAAGCCAACAAACTCAAGCAGCACTATGGGATACTTAAAGCATTAAGGCACTGCATGCTGTCCAATGATATGAGATATATCAGAGAGGCAGAAGCCGTTTCAGAAATGGAACCAGTTTCGATAAGGACAACGTTCTTTGCCAAGGTAAAGCGCTCTTTATGTCATGATTACAAAAAGCGTTTGATGTATGTTTTGCGGGCACAAGCTGCATTGATGACAAGCTATGCGATGTGGATTTACTTGCCAACACCAGCAGGCATATTATTTCCGGTGATTGCATCAAGCCTAATCAACGCATTATATGATGTACCATCTATGTATTTTAAATATACATTAATTGGTATTTCCTGTTTTAGTGCAGTGATTTTACTTGAGTTCATCTTCTTGATGCCAGCTTTTACAGAGATATATGAACTTGCTGCGTTTTACTTCATTAATATATTTTTAATTTGGAAGTTATTTTCCAGCCCACAGCTTGGCGTATTAAGAGTCTTAGGCGGAAATTTGTTAGTGATGATGACGATGTCGGCTATGTATTTAACACCTGTGTACACCATTACTCAGTCGCTCAATACTCTGATGTTTATATTTATCATTTTAGCTATTGTTCGTTTCTATACCTTGCTAACGGAAGAGATTAGCACAGCATTAAAACTAGAAACAGCATAAATATCTTTAGATGAAATTGAAAATACTGACTTTCAACTTCGCTCATTTACTAAACATAATATTTTGGTGCACTCGCCAAAACTCTATATAGCAGCATTAACTATGAATATTATCACCTATGAAATTTCGACATTAATGTCGTTCACGTTTGCGATCTTACTTTTGTTTATTGGTAAGGGTCTGATTGAACGGTTTGAAATATTGCAAAGATACTCTTTCCCTGAACCTGTGATTGGTGGTTTTGTATGCGCAACCTCGATTGCCCTACTCTATTACCTAGCCGGCATCGAAGTGTCGTTTTCGCTTGAGATCCGGGATTTTTTACTACTCTACTTCTTTGCGGGTATTGGTCTACAAGCAAAAATCAACACATTATTGAAAGGTGGCAAACCACTATTTTTCTTGCTTATTCTAGCCGCCACTTTCATCTTTCTACAAAATGTTGTCGGAATGAGTGTTGCATCTCTGTTCGGTCTAGACCCTAAAGCAGGCCTACTATCTGGCTCAGTTAGCTTGGTGGGCGGTATAGGTACAACACTGGCCTGGGCGCCGACTTTCATCAAAGATCTTGGCATTAGTAACGCTATGGAGTTGGGTGTCGCCTCAAATACCGTAGGCTTGATTACAGCTTGTGTCATTGGCGGCCCGATAGCTAATTACTTATTAAAAAAACATAAGCTTGCGCCATCAAAAGATAAAGATCTAACGATAGGCTCACAGCTGAAAGAAGCACAAAAAGTAGAGCTTAGCCACTATGCCGTATTGTGGGCTTGGGCATGGTTGAATGTCACGATCACCATTGGCTACAGTATCGACAAACTTATCAAGGCGAGCGGGGCTAACCTTCCTTTATTCGTAAGCTGTCTGCTGGCAGGGATCATCGTAGGAAACATCGGTCGCGTATTGTTTACTAAAAATAAAACCCAGGCCAAGATTGCCCAAGGTCAGAAAGGGTTAGCCATGATTTCTGACATCTGCCTCGGTATGTTTTTAACCATGGCGCTGATGGGTCTGAAGCTTTGGGACTTGGAAGGGCTATTTGGCTATATCTCGGTGATTATGTCCGCACAGATCTTGCTATCGATAGCATTCACCGTCACAGCTGTTTACTACCTGATGGGACGAAACTACGATTCCGTTGTCATTTGTTCTGGCTTCGGTGGCATCACTCTGGGCTCTACAGCAACAGCGATAGTCAATATGACCGCTGTAACAGGAAAGTATGGTTCCAGCCCACAAGCATTTATCGTCGTGCCACTCGTATGCGGGTTCTTCATTGACATCATTAATGCCTTAATTATCGGATTCTTTGTCGGTATGTAAACCCAATTAAACAATTTCAAAGAGGCCGTTGTTAACGGCCTCTTTTTATTTATATGTTGTTATCTATAAAAATAAGTTAACCGTTTTTTTAAAGTTAATGTGGATACCGTCCTTCATAAGCGATTAACTCAAACTTTCAAATCAACATATTATAGATTTCAACGAAGCGCAGTCATTCACTTTAATAAATGCTTCAAACATTAGCTCAATATACACACTGAAATATACCGGAGATAAAAAATGAAAAAGCTTACTGTAGCATCAACGCTTGCCCTTACCGTTCTGGCTGCAACACCAGCACTTGCTGCTGACACTGATTACTTCATCGGTGTGGGTGTCGGCTACCAGAACGACCATATATCACATGACCAAAATGGTGAAGATGTGACGACTCAACTGCGTGGTGGTGCAATTATCAATGAACATCACCGTGTAATGGGTACATACAGCTACATGGACAAGTCAAAACAAAACACTTTACTTGCTTCTTATGACTACTTGGTCCCTGTACATAAAGATATCAATGTCTTTGCCGGTGTTTCAGCAGGAGTTGCCAACAGCCATATCAATCATCGTAGCTCTACCGACTTTGTTTACGGTGGCCAGGTGGGCGCGATGTATAAAATCAATGAGAACTGGTCAACTGATCTAACTTACCGCTACCTAGACCAAGACTACGACAAAAACGACACGAAGGTCGATAACTCCCAGCAAGTCGTTCTCTCTGTTGACTATCACTTCTAAACAGAATGATAAATGGGGGGGAAGCAATGCTTCCCTCTTTTTATATTCATAAGACCAAATGATGATGGCATAAACATAAAGGTAGATAAAATGAACTCTATTTATCCATTTGAATATCATCTTGATGCAGAAGGCTATAACAACCTCTCTTCCGTCTTTCACCAACATGTAGAAAGTGAAGGTTTTGAGTATGAAAAAAGTTATACCGACAACTTGCTAAGCTACTTCATGACAGACTTAAGCATTGACGCCCTCAAGTGCTCCCATAAAAATAAAATTGAATATAAAAATGATTTTGAAATGCTTAACGACCCTATTTTTAATCATCAATATTCAATGATTAAAGATTATAATGTCAATTTCAATGGTATCACGACACCCTCTTTATACTGCGAATTACATAGTTTGTTTGAAGCATCATTGTTAGATATCAGGGTTTCAAGCTCAGTCATCAAAATTGATTATGTTGAGACACCTTTTGATTCTAATGATATTTGTACCGCGCTAGAGTGCCGACTCTCTACACTCATAACCAAACATACAACCGCAGATGTTACTATTCAAACCGAGCACAATAGTGATGTAAAGATGGACAATAGCAAAGTGATTATCGATAAACATGCCGTGGTCAGCGTTATTTATCATAATAATATTATTGAGATAGCAGAAGATATTAACGATGTTGTCGAAAGCATGAGCCAAGAGTTCCAATTTGAATATAGCCTTCTACACGAACATGAGATAGAGGTTGATGAATTACGATATTTCAACACCAACAACAATTACAAAAACCATAATATACCTATTTTAAAATCATTTATTAAAAGTAAATGATATGGCACATATTCTTTCCAATCGATATAGAATACAAGATTTAACAGCAAATAAAGAAGAGTTGAAAAATCAGTTCCGCTGGGAAACGATTAATGCTATCACGTATAAAATTGGCGGCCTGCTCTTTGTTATCGGTAGTTTTTTCTTATTTCCGGCTCGATCTGAGCATGCAAGTACAGGAGGCGCCATTTTCCTCGTCGCTTCACTACTGTACTTGATTGTCAATGTACATGACCTATATGAAATCCGACGGTACTGGAAGTCACAGCCAACCCATAGTCTACAGTTAAAGTTGGAGTACTTTGCAGGGTTCAGTTACTTACTCGGCACACTTTGTTTCGTGTGTGGCCGTTTATGCTCATTTTCAACTATGGGCTTCTCCTTTACCGGCACTTGGCTTTTCATCTGTGGCAGTATGTTGTTTGTGTTAGGCGCACTGTCAAATGTATTACTCATTATTAAGGAGAGCTCTATACAACAGTTACAACTCATGAACCTCACGGCAATTTGCTTTGTTATCGGCTCCTTGCTGTTTGCTTTAGCGTCAGTCCCCTATTTATGGCGCTTTGAGTCTACTGTGGATCAACTGACAGTATTCAACTTCCTTGCCTGGCAATACATGCTAGGGAGTTGCTTGTTTTTTCTCGGGGGTATATTCAATTATTTTCGCTCATATCTTTTAATACAGGATGCTATATCGAGGTGAAGGAAAAACCTTAAACCAGCACAACATTCCTTTATTTGGACATTCGCCCAATGAATTTTAGTTTTGAACAACTGCAAGCTTTCGTCTCCGTTTGTGAACACCAATCATTTAGCAAAGCGGCAGTATCCCTGAACAAACATAGAACGACCATCGGACAGGTGATCACTAACCTGGAGGATCAGATCGCAATATCCCTCTTTGAACGAGCGGGTCGCTCAGTAATACCAACTGAAGACGGTAACTTACTCTACCTATATGCGAAGCAAGCCGTTGAACAAGCCAAAACGTTCGATAAAGTCGCTCTAAGCCTTGCATACGGTGGACTTGAAAACATTACTATCGGCTACACCAGTTTTATACCGCATCCCGCTTTGGCAAAAGTCAGAGCTAAATTACTTTCCGATTTTCCCACGATGAAAGTCAATTTTATGGTGATGAACAAACACGAAGTTGTACAAGCACTGCATGATGGTACCATCCATATCGGCTTGACCCTGGGCAAGAACTCTCAGGCCATAGACAGCCTAGACTATACCTTTTTAACGTACGCAAGGTTTAAGGCATTTGTCCATAAAGATAGCTACCTGGCCAAGTTACCAAAAGAAAAAGTGCTCAGTGAACTGAAAACCAGTCGCCAGTTTGTCTTGAAATCACTGCTCGATGAAGGACTTGGTAACAGCACTATTTTTTCGCCTGATTACGAAGTGATTGAGCAATTATCATTAATCATCAAATTCATCCGTGAAGGCTTAGGTTGGGCGTTTCTCCCTCAAGCAGTCATGGAGTCTGCCTACACCACCGAATGTTTCGTTGAGTTGGTTATGGATGAGATAAAACTCGAGCCACAAGTGCCACTTGTACTTATCTGTCCCCACTCAAAGCAAATCATCAATATCAAACGCTCGCTAATAGAGTTGATTGAATGACTTCATCCTACAAACACGATTAACCGGTATTTCTTCGCATTGGTAATATTTATATCAAGCCAAGGGATACTCCTTCGATTTAATGAAATACAGCGTTAAGAGATTAAACATGAAAAAACTATCTACGTTTATTATTCCAGCACTACTCGTTGCAAGCACGTCAGCTTTCGCCTCGTTAGACTTACATTTTGCAACAGAGCAAGATGCAACCTGGGTAAAGGTGACTGATAATGGGCAACCTGTTGCTAATGCGACCATTACAACGGATTATACTGGTGAGAATGAGTTCATTACTGATGAAGAGGGTAAAACATATATCTTCATCAATGCGCTTCATTCTGGCAGTGTGGACTTTACAGCCGTCGATATGAAAGGACAAACGGTTTCAAAGAAACACTATATCAAAGAAGAAAAGTAGCCAAAAAACATACAGGGCCTTTTAGCCATTTGACTTTTCGTTGAATGGTAAAAGGCCAGTGTACTCCGCAGCAAAACACATCACAACAGTACAAAATCTTTTTATTACCTTCTCTGCTAATATAGCTTTTTTCTTATGTCTGAATATCATATTTTTTGTTTTTTATTCTTTATTTCGCTTTGCATTACAGCAATCAATAATAAACTCACACGCAGCCAAACTACTATCGCAATCACGTTTGGTTCGTTTTGTTTTTCAGTGCTGGCGAAATTACTTAGCGTTACTCAATGGTCCACTTTTTCAACTCATTTTACTCAAGCCATTGAGACAATAAACTTTGAGCATTTTCTCCTACACGGCATCCTTGGTTTACTATTGTTTGCTGGCGCACTAAGTGTGAATATTAAGCGGCTTACAGCCCAAAAGTGGGAAGTATTGACACTCGCCGTAGTCGGTACACTACTTTCCACCCTATTTATCGGCGGAGGCCTCTATTCTCTAAGCCAATTGTTCCACTTTCCCTTAGCTCTTATTCATTGCCTACTTTTTGGTGCACTTATTTCACCAACGGATCCTATCGCCGTTCTTGCCATTGTTAAAAAGTTAGGGGCACCGGAAAGCATCACGACACAGGTAGAGGGGGAGTCCTTATTTAATGATGGTATCGGACTGGTGTTGTTTAGCACATTGTTCACCATCGCCTTCAGTGATCATGCCATTAGCCTAGGTAGCGCCTCTCACTTGTTCCTAAAAGAAGTGATTGGTGGACTCTTAATGGGAGCAGGGTTTGGCTTTTTCTTCCATTTCATACTAAAAAACACCACTAACACGCAGCTCAAAATCATCCTAACCGTATTTATTGCTACTGGTGGTTACTCCGCTGCAGAATGGGTAGGCGTTTCGGCCTCTCTGGCAATCGTTGTTGCAGGGATAATGATAGGTAACTGGACGAGAAAGCGAAGTTTTACGGAGGAAGAGAGCGTGTCTTTAAGCCAGGTATGGGAAATCATTGATAGTGGCCTTAACGGCATCTTGTTTAGCTTAGTCGGATTTAGTCTATTGACGATTCACTTCAACGTTCAAAACGGGGTTATGGTTTTATTGGCAATACCCACAACCTTACTCGCAAGATACCTCTGTGTTTCCTTCTCCTATCAGATTTTTTCAAAGTTCAGGCAATATAATCTATATTCCGTTGGCATTATTACTTGGGGAGGTCTTAGAGGAGGACTCGCTATTGCGATGGCACTGTCGATACCCAGCAACATCTGGCTCGATACAAGTAAAGTACTCAACCTAAAAGATACTCTGCTTGCGATGACTTATGCTGTTGTCATTTTTTCAATACTTATACAAGGAACAACTATCCCGGCCTTGATACGCAAAGCAAACAACAGCAGATAGCCTATAGTGGTGACTTAACCTAAAGCCACCACTATAGGCTATCTTATATCCCTCATTGGTACATTTTTACAAAGTCAGCAATTGCCGTTTGAATGGACTCTTTAATATCTGTAATTTCATCAGAGTAAGTGCACCACATTGCAACGGGAACCACAATATCATCTTTGAACTCATCAAACTTAAGCTCTTTCAAGCCATCAACCGAGCTCTCTATCACCGACACTCTAGGTAATATCCCCCAGCCAATACCTTCCTTAACGAGTTTCACCATCAGCGCTAGGCTGTCCACCAAATCATAATTCGCTGATAAAATGATTTTCTGCGCCATGTCATCTTCAATCAAAGATTTAAGAACTAATTGACGTGATGTTTTCAACTTGGCAAATATCAAGTCTGATGAGGTATCAGCCAAATCACTATATTTAGAGCAATATATAGAAAAACTGATATTTCTTAAAAATGTAGCGTCCATGTTCGTAACAACACTACGGGCATCAACATTAACGAATCCAATATGGAAGCTTCCGTTCTCTATGCCTTCCCTGATCTCTTCTCTTGCCCGGATAAAAAAATTGACTTTAAGCAACGGGTACTGTTCTGATAGCACATCACGTACTGCAACAAGCACATTATTAGGTATGAAACTAGTATAAGCGATGCTGATTTCTTGCAAATGACCGGAGGACAAACTCATCGCGACTTTGTTCAATGCCGATGCTTGCTCTACCACTAATTTGGCGTAATGATATAGCATTTTACCTGCATCTGTAGCCTCAACACTGCGGCCAACGCGCTCAAAGAGGCTAACAGCCAAATCATCTTCCAAGTTACCAATAACCTGGCTTGTCGTTGTTCTATGTTTTCCCAGCTGAGTGGCTGCTTTACTGAACGATTTCGTTTCAAAAACCGCCACAAAAGTTGTAAGTTGTTCAATGCTAAAGGTCACTACTGCTTTCCCTTTTCAAATCACTTTATAACAGTAGCACCAATTTTCGTATTCGCTTTATCACCAGATATGAAAACGCCCAGAGTTGTTTCCAACTCTGAGCGTATAAACAGCGTGTATTCTTTGCGTTTACAAGTTAAGCCTAGCAGTTATTATCGGGGCTGTAGTGGTCAAAATATAGGCTAAAAATAACTCGGCTAAGTCAACGGATGAAAAATGGATAATTGATGCCAGTAAAAGCGCGGTGTATACCCACTTAGTGATGGTATTAGTTCTCGTTAAAGAGCTAGGTGTAAAATCACCTAACTGTTTAGCCATGTAGCTTGCCATTTGCATACCAAGTTGAACTGGCAAGATAGACAAGATGACACCTAGCAGTACTGATTTAATATGAATATCGCTTCCTAAAACAAGACTTATAAATACAACACCTAAGCCAACAATAGTCTGAGCTAGAAACACGCCTTTTGCATATTGCTGGATATCATCATTTGTGAAATCAATCATAGGTATACCTCCCCATTCCTTCTTGGTGCCTTCTAGCGAATGAAACTGATAAAGCCCTGCAAAATAACGAGGTTTACCATATCGATGAAAAACGCCCCGACAATGGGGATCACAACAAAGGCCTGGGGCGATGGTCCGTATTGATTAACCAGTGTGCCCATATTCATTACTGCTGTTGGTGTTGCACCCAGCCCAAAGCCACAATGACCCGCCGAAATAACCGCGGCATCATAGTTTTTCCCCATCACTTTGAAGGTGACGACATAGGTAAACACCGCTAAGACCACTGTTTGAGCGATAAGAATGATCAAAAATGGAATCGCCAAATCAAAAATATTCCAAAGTTTCAGATTCATCAACGCCATAGAAAGGAATAAATACAGCGACACGGTTCCAATAATGTCGGTGGTTTCAGTATCTAGATGGTTGGCTTCAATCCTATCTAAGGTATTTGTGATCACAACACCAATAAACAGGGCATAAACAAAATCTGGGATCATCAGCCAATCAATAGCCAAATCACTAACGTATTGGTGAAGGTATTTTGCCCCTGTGACACAAAGCATTATCATAAACAGGTTCATGATCACCTTCTGCGCGGTGACACGTTCTAACTTGGTATCCATGTATGTGATGATGTCTGACGGCTGTCCATTGCCACTTTGCTCCCTGTCTTGTTGCCCTGCGTCTTCACAGATTAAGTGGTTTCTTTGGATCAAACGCTTACCTACAGGGCTGCCGATTACCCCTCCCATCACCAGTCCGAACGTTGCCGCGGCCATGGCAATTTCCAACGTATGCTCAATACCAAAATTGTCAGCAAACGTCTGTGCCCATGCAGCACCTGTCCCATGACCACCGGATAGTGTTATTGAGCCTGCGATCAGCCCCATTAAAGGCTCTAAACCCAACATTGAAGCCAAGCCGACGCCAACACCATTTTGCACAACAATATAGACAGAGGCGACAGCCAAGAATAAAAACACACTCACGCCTCCTTTCGCGAGTTGTTTGAAGCTCGCCGCCAGGCCAACAGTACTGAAGAACATCAACATCAAGGTATTTTGCAATGGGAGTTCAAAGTCGATTTGAACCCCTTGGAAATGCAAGCAAGTGATAATGCTAGCAACAACTAAGCCACCTATTATTGGTTCTGGAATGCTAAAACGACGAAACATCGCCACATGTTTATTTATAGCCAAACCCAATATCAGTACGCAAATTGCGATTAGAAAAGATTCAAGCACACCGATAGAAATAATTGATTCCATATTACATTAGCCTATTACCCAATCACATGAAAACTTTCATTAATTGAAAGCCCGTGATAATTTGAAAAGGTTTTATGCTCGATAAAAAAAACATCATTAATGATAAAATGACAACTGACACGGTTTGTTTTGATAAGGAATCTATCATTTTCATAATTTTCATTTAATTAAATCACGCAATTTTCTTGGTTTTAAATGTCTTGCTTGGGTTGATAATGCCATCTTGTGCGGCGATGGTTTGCAATTCCCATTCATTACGCTGATGCGTTTTTTCTAACACTGAATAGCTGGCATTGTTACATTGTTCAAATGCTGTTTGTGCATCATTGCTAGATAGATAACTACCCGTAAATAGTGATGAAATCAGGTCTCCGACACCTACCGGTTGCTTGGTAAATGGCAGATATGGCCTTTCTGCCAACCATACCCCTTCCTCGGTAGCCATTATCATAGTGAACATATCTTTTGAACCGCTGTGCAAATGCTTAACCAAGACAACTTTTGGCCCTTTCTCAAGTGCCAACTGACAAGCTCGAATTGCATCTTCAATTGTGTTGAAATCGAAACCAACAAATTGTGCCAACTCATATTGATTAGGCACGATGACATCAGCAATCGGCATAACATCATTAATCAGTGCCTCTGCAACACCAGGGGCGACAATACACCCTTTAGCCGGATCACCCATAACAGGATCGCAAACATAGATGGCGTTGGGATTGTGACGCTTAACCCTGTGTACCGCTTCAATCACAGCCATACATTGCTCAGAGCTTCCCTGGTAGCCTGAAAGCACCGCCTGACACTGCTGTAGTTTGTCGATGTTTTCTATTCCATCAACCAATTGGGTAATATCCTGGGCGTCAAACGCTCTTCCCGTCCAGCCTTCTTTATATTGGGTATGGTTAGAAAATTGCACGGTATGAATAGGCCAAACATCAAATCCCATTCGTTGAAGTGGAAACACTGCAGAGCTATTACCCGCTTTTCCATACACAACATGAGATTGAATAGAAAGAATACCAGACATATCACCACCTATATATACGTTAAGTTTTGAGGCGCTTTAAATACGCCGTCATCTGAGTGGGCATAGATTAGTTAACTTAGGAAGATTGTAATAATCGGGTTTGAATGATTAAACCCTTCATCATTGATGTGAGTGATGATTGTAGGGTGCCATCCATCAAACGTGATTATCGATATTTAACAACCACGGATATTATTTTTCACGAACCGGAGTACAGGACATTGTCTAAATCACTCCTCCTTTAATTCTTAGCTCTATAGCACTGAATATTTAACTTGAAACAATTTAACTGGTAAAAACGATGAGTATTATTCAAAACTTAATTAGTAGCTCACCATTTATCGCCCTATTTTTAACATTAGCTTTTGGTTACTTAATCGGAAAAATCACAATTGGCCGATTCGTACTAGGTGGTGTTGCAGGTACCCTATTAGTAGGTGTATTAATTGGGCAGTTTGGTGTACACATTGACCCTGGCGTAAAAAGCATTTTCTTTGCTCTCTTTATTTACGCCGTTGGATTCCAAGGCGGCCCACAATTTTTCGGCGCCCTGAACTTCAGAACAGTCAATATTCTCATGTCGGCAGTTGTCATGACTGTGACGGGCTTATTATGTGTACTCGCAGCCGCTTACATCTTCGACTTAGATCGCGGTACAGCAGCAGGTCTTGCGGCGGGTGGCCTAACCCAGTCTGCCATTATTGGTACAGCGGGTGATGCTATATCCAAACTGGCCGGTGTGACTGACGAAGCGATTCAGATGATGCAGACTAACGTCGCTGTCGGCTACGCTGTCACCTACATTTTCGGCTCATTGGGTCCAATCCTGATGGTTACCTGGATTATTCCAACCATCATGAAATGGGATATCCGCGGTGAAGCCATCAAACTGGCTGAAAAAGTATCAGGCGGTAAACCAGAACTCGGCCCTGGTGAGTTCAATGCTCTGACTGATCTTGTGACCCGTGCCTATCTTGTTGATGCCAAGAGTAGCTTACAAGGTAAAACGGTAGCCCAAGCGAATGAAAAGCTAATTGATATTGCTATCGAAGTTATCGAGCGTGACGGCAAAAGCCTAGATATCGACAAGTTCCTGCCAATCCAAAATGGTGATGTCGTTATTGTTACAGGGCGCCGTGACCAAGTTCGCGAGTTTGCTCAAGAGATTGGCCGTGAAGTACCTGTGCCTAAAGGCGTCGAACTCATCGAGGAAAATCGACAGCTTATTGCCACTGATTCCAAGCTAATTGGCAAGACACTGAAACAAGTAAAAAATGAAACCAATGCCGATATTACCCGTGGTGTATATATCACCGGTTACCAGCGTGCAGGTAATAACATCGACATTTCTCCTGACTTGGTCGTGAAGAAAAATGATGTCATTCAACTTACTGGCTCAGCAAAAGACATTAACCGTGTTGAGAAAAACATCGGCAAACGCCTTGGCTCTGCCTTTGTAACTGACTATGTATTCTTTGGCCTCGGCATGGTACTGGGTCTATTGATCGGTATGATCAGCTTTAAGATCGCAGGTATTCCGGTCACTATCGGCTCTGGTGCTGGCTGTTTGATCTCTGGCCTAATGGTTGGCTGGTTACGTAGCCGTAACCCTCGTGTGGCTTCGTTCCCAATGGGCGCAGCAAACTTTATCCGTGACTTCGGTCTGGCAGTATTTGTTGGCATCGTTGGCCTTGAGGCTGGTCCACAAGCGGTTGTCGCAGTGAAAGAGAATGGATTAAGCCTATTACTGCTCGGCGTCGCGGTAACCATGATTCCACAACTTGTTTCTTTCTTCTTCTCATACTACGTGTTGAGGATCAGAAACCCTATTGAAGCGCTTGGCTGTGTTACAGGTGGACGCAGTGCAAACCCAGCCTTTGCAGCGCTACTTGAAAAAGCAGGTAACTCAACACCGGTATTCACTTTCACAGTAACTTATGCGGTAGCAAACGTATTACTGACACTCTGGGGCCCAATTATCATCGGCATCATTACTAAAAACGCCGGTATGTAACCCCTAGTCATTCAGACAAAACATTAACTCAACACTTACGGGTGTAATTGGGTCGGCCAATTACACTCTTCAAAAGAGAAAAAGATTATGACGACTGAAACCAAAACTATCGACTTTTCAAAATTTGCAGACCTAAGCCCTTTCGAACTA
>NZ_JBSWWQ010000005.1:0-145968 GCF_056160145.1 Photobacterium sp. ABD4_091
TGTTGACTATCATTTCACGAGTGCCCACACAGATTGCATGGTCAAATTGTTAAAGAACATTCACTCGACACTGCGTGTCGGTTGAGGCTGCGTATCTTACCAGCGCAATCCTCGGTGTCAACAATTAATTTCAAAAAACTTTCTTTAAAACTCTTTGCTGACAAGCCTTGCTAACAGATAGATTCTTATTTTGAAGAACTCACCAGTATTAATAAGCAAGGCCGGCAATTCTAGTCTTTTATGTCTCAGAGTCAAGCTCAAAAAAGGCATAAAAATTTATTCTGCCAACCACCAACAAGTTATCCACAATTTGTGAATAGCTTACTAAGAAGCTGTCATCCCGTTGGTGAGGCGGCATTATAGGGAGACGAGAAGTAATGGCAATGCTTTTTTTGACTTTTTTTGCCGACTGATGACAAAAAGAGCGTAAAAACGGAATAAATACAAAAAACAGCCAAGAAGTGGATATCACTCTCCTTTTTTGCAGCGTACCGTTAAGCGTAGACAACAAATGGCTGGAGAGTGGTACAACCTTAGGAATTTTTCAGATTGGGGAATTAAAGGTAGCTAACGACAAAGAATGGATTGAGTAAATCTTCGCGATGATATGACAAAGGTACTCCATCAAGAGTTTTAACCTGGCCCCCAGCACTTTCAGCGATGCATTGCCCAGCCGCGGTATCCCACATCATGGTCGGCCCTAAGCGAGGATAGAATTGCGCTTTTCCTTCTGCAACAAGACAGAACTTTAAGGATGACCCCGCTTCTTTCATCTTATATAGAGGGAACTGCGCCAAATATTCAGCTAACAGCGGACTTGGGTGAGAGCGACTCCCTACTATAACCGGTGTCTGTGCTGCTTCAGTCTTAATGGGTCTCCACTCATCATTACTGACACTCCATGCCTTACTGCCATTCCCCAACCAACTTATCTCTATTGCAGGCGCATGGACAACCGCTAGCACAGGACGCCCATTTTCAATCAGCGCGATATTCACGGTGAACTCGCCATTCTTGCGTAAGTATTCTTTGGTTCCATCTAACGGATCAACTAACCAAAATCGCTGCCAGTGCTTTCGTTCAGACCAAGGGATATGTGCAGACTCTTCAGAGACAATAGGAATTTCTGGTGTTAATGCTGCCAGCTTATCTAAGATAATGGCATTTGCAGCTAAATCAGCAGCAGTCACCGGGCTGCGATCGTCTTTTTCCGATACTTCAATATGAGAATGGTAAAGCGCCATGATGGCCTCACCAGCCTCCAATGCAATTTGGTACAACGACTCAAGCTGTTTTCCCACATGTCACTCCTTTGTCATTCGATAATATTGCGAGCTCTAAGCGCATCAACACACTGTTCAACGAGCTGTTGAACATCATGACTGCCAGCGGCTAAATGAATCTCGGCATTCAATGGCTGCTCATATTCTGAATCAATACCGGTAAACTGCTTGAGCTCACCTAATCGTGCTTTTTTATACAGCCCTTTTGGATCCCTCTTTTCACACTCTTCCAGAGGGGTATCAACAAACACCTCGAGAAATTCACCCGATGGCAGCATATCACGCACCAACTGACGTTCATGACGATGGGGAGAAATAAACGCACTTAATACAATCAACCCAGCATCAGCCATCAGTTTCGCTACTTCACCGATGCGGCGGATATTTTCCCGGCGATCTTCCGAGGAGAATCCAAGATCCTGGCAAAGGCCATGGCGAACATTATCACCATCAAGTAAGTAAGTGTGGTAACCCAATTCGGCTAAGCGTTGCTCCAGTGCGCCAGCTACCGTCGACTTACCGGCACCACTAAGCCCTGTGAACCATAATACTGAAGGCTGCTGGTTCTTTTGCTTGGCCCGGTAGGTTTTGTCTACTTGGTGTGTATGCCAAACAATATTGTCATTATTGACCGTACTAATAGCCGAGGTCATAGATAACTCCATTTATATGTCTTGTTAAAAAGGGAATAGTCGAGGTATCAGGGCTAATACAACAGCCGAATACACTAATGAAATAGGCAGCCCAATCCGTAAGTAATCTTTCAGTTTGTAATTACCTACGCTATAAACCAACAAGTTAGTTTGATACCCATAGGGAGAAATAAAGCTGGCACTGGCACCAAATAATATAGCCATGATGAAAGGCATAGGATCAACGCCATAACTAATTGACAAACTGTAGGCGATAGGGAAAGCCAACGCTGCCGCTGCATTATTGGTTACCAGTTCGGTTAATACCAAAGTCAGCAGATATACTGCAACCAAAGCACCATACATCCCCCAGTCGGCAAACCCTGTCATTAACATCTCACCCATGCGCTCAGAAAGACCACTTGAGAGCATCAGCTGGGCCAATGACAATGCAGAGCCAACAATCACGACAATATCAATGGGAAAACGGCGCTTAAGCTCGGCAAATGTCACTACTCCTGTGGCTATCAGCACAACAAGGTATGCAGCTAGCCCCTTTATAATAGGAAGGACATTCAATAACGCCGCAGCAATCACCATCATAAAGCCGAACAGCACCGTCAGGCTCTTTTGGCTATCGAGCCTAGCACTGGAGTCCAGCCCATTGACCAAAACGAACTCACGATTAAGTTGCTGCTTTTTACTGTTGAAGTTTTTTCCCGGAACGACCACCAAGGTATCCCCGGCATGGAGCTCAATATTACCAAGCCCACCAGCCAGCCTTTCATGACCACGGCGAATAGCCACCACCACCGCATCAAACCGCTCACGGAACTGAACACTCTTCAATGTCTTGCCCCGGATCCCCGCCGAATGACTGACAATAACTTCCAGCATTGACTGGCCGTTAAGGTGATGCTGGCCAAAAAGCTGGAGGCCATTAATTTCCTGCAGGGTTGTTACACTTTCTACATCACCGCAAAACAATAGGGTGTCGCCTGCCTTGAGTTGTGTATCAGGACACACTGGCGCCAACGTCTCCCCATCGCGGATAATTTCCGCCAAGAACAGCCGACGCAGTGCCCTCAAACCATTTTCGGCTACCGTTTTACCCACCAACGGGGAACCACCAACCACTTTGGCCTCCAAAAAATAAGGAAGATCGTCTTGCGAGTTCTCGTCATAGATAGGAAGAAGGTAGCTGAGCGGGATCAAAATCAACAACCCAATCACCAGCACTGCCAAACCGATAGTCGTCGGCGCAAAGAAACCCAAGCTGGGCAACCCGGCATCTTCGACAAAACTATTAATGATCAGGTTTGTCGAGGTACCGATTAGGGTCAGGGTTCCCCCGAGAATGGCAGTATAGGATAGAGGGATCAGCAAACGAGATGGCGCGTGGCGCTGATTACGCTTGATCGCACCGATCAAAGAAACCACGACTGCCGTATTATTAGTAAAGGAAGAAAGAAAAGCGGTCGACAGGCCAAGCTTTGCCACCACCGTCGATTGTCCCCCACTCGATATCTGCTTACCGACCCAACTTATCAGGCGGGTTTTTTCCAAGCCAATAGAAACAAGGATCAGTAACACCAAGGTTAATAGTGATGAATTCGTAAAATTGCCTGCCAACGTCGGCAAATCAATCATCCCAGCCTGAAAGCCGATAAAGGCCGCACCTGCAAATAAATAAGCAGGCTTGATCCTTGTCGTCAGCAGGCAGGTTACTATCACCATTAACATGGCGAGAACCATTCCTTGTTCCCATTGCATCATCAATTACCCCAGCAACTTACTGATATCCTTCGCCTGCCAATGAGGGAAGTGTTTGCGGATCAGGGCATTGAGTTCAACTTCAAATGCAGAGACCGAGGTTGATACGATATCTTGTTCGCCAGCCAATGCTTCCCGAACCATACCGGCACCGACGGTCACATTGGTCAGGCGATCGATAACGATAAAACCACCGGTATCCGGACTATTCAGATACGGGTCAACCGCTATGGACTCTGTCAGGGTCACTTCACACAAACCAATGCCGTTAAGTGGCAGGCTGCCTACTTCAAATTTGCCGAGGTTATTGATATCAACCTGATGGCGAATAGCTGAAACACTACCTACTGTTTTCTTGCCTGCGACTTTAATGTCGTATTGGCGTCCCACTTCAAGCGGAGCTTCGGCCATCCAAACAATATCGGCCAGCAGGTGGTTACCCAATACGGCCTCGTTGTCTGCCGCCACCAAGGTATCGCCACGGCTGATATCTATTTCATCAGCCAGAGTCAGGGTAATCGCCTGGCCAGCAAAAGCAGCAGGCAAATCACCATCAAATGTGACAATACGCTCGACCTGCGACTGTTTGCCCGATGGCAATACCTTGACGCTATCTCCCACCTTTACAGTGCCTGAGGCGACAGTGCCGGAAAAGCCACGGAAGTCTAGGTTAGGCCGATTAACATACTGGACAGGCAGACGGAAATCACCAGACTGGCGATCGACATTGATATCAACCGACTCCAGCATCGCCAGTAGAGAATCACCGTCATACCATGGCGTTTGGTCACTAAGATCGACCACGTTATCCCCTTCTAGCGCCGATAGCGGCACCAGTTTGATATCCAGTTGCGGGTTGAGTTGTTCAGCAAACGCCAAGTACTCATCACGAATAGACTCAAAGCGTGATTGCTCAAAGCCCACCAGATCCATTTTATTAATTGCCACAATGAAGTGACGGATGCCGAGCAAACTGGCGATATAGGAATGGCGGCGGGTCTGATCCAGCACTCCTTTACGGGCATCAATCAAGATAACCGCGACATCACAGGTCGAGGCTCCGGTTGCCATATTACGGGTGTACTGCTCATGACCAGGGGTATCGGCAATAATGAACTTACGCTTCTTGGTCGAGAAATAACGGTAAGCGACATCAATGGTGATCCCCTGCTCGCGCTCAGCCTGCAGGCCATCCACCAGCAACGCCAAGTCAGGCTTATCACCTGTAGTACCGACCTTCTGGCTATCGGCATGGATCGCTGCAAGCTGATCTTCATAAATCTGCTGGGAATCATGGAGCAGGCGACCAATCAGGGTACTTTTACCATCATCCACCGAGCCGCAAGTCAGAAAACGCAGCAGGGATTTGTTTTGGTGCTGATCGAGGTAGGCTTCAATCCCTAACTCGGCCACTTGTTGTTCAATTGCACTGTTCATTATTCTCTCCTTAGAAGTATCCCTGGCGTTTCTTAAGCTCCATCGAGCCAGACTGGTCATGGTCAATGGCTCGGCCTTGACGCTCACTTGACGTCGCTACCAGCATTTCTTCGATAATGCCCGGCAGCGTATCGGCCTCAGACTCAATCGCCCCTGTTAGTGGGTAACACCCCAAGGTTCTGAACCGCACACTCTTTTGTTCTATCTGTTCACCTGGCTGCAGCTTCATCCGATCATCGTCGACCATGATGAGCATACCGTCGCGCTCAACAACAGGACGTACGGCAGAGAGGTACAAAGGTACGATTTCGATACCTTCCAAGTAGATGTATTGCCAAATATCCAATTCGGTCCAGTTGGACAATGGGAAGACGCGGATACTTTCACCCTTGTTGATTTGACCGTTGTAGGTTTTCCACAGCTCCGGACGCTGGTTCTTCGGATCCCAGGTATGGTTCTTGTCTCGGAAGGAGTAAACCCGCTCTTTGGCCCGGGATTTTTCCTCATCGCGGCGTGCCCCGCCAAAGGCTGCATCGAAGCCGTATTTATTCAGAGCCTGCTTGAGCCCCTGGGTCTTCATGATGTCGGTATGTTTGGACGAGCCATGGGTAAACGGGCCAACACCCATCGCCAAGCCTTCAGGGTTTTTGTGTACCAGCAAGTCAAAGCCGTACTTCTCGGCAGTGCGGTCACGGAACTCAATCATTTCCCGGAACTTCCAGTCGGTATCGACGTGCAGTAACGGGAAAGGGATCTTGCCCGGATAAAACGCCTTGCGGGCAAGGTGTAGCATGACCGAGGAGTCCTTACCGATTGAATACATCATGACGGGGTTATCAAACTCGGCAGCAACCTCACGGATAATATGAATACTCTCCGCTTCAAGTTGCTTTAAGTGGGTAAATCGTTTCGGGTCCATTACTCTCTCCATGCTAAGCCAGTTTCACCACGGCACCTTGCTGATCCATCTCGGGATGAGCCGGTTGTGGTTGCTTTCCGAACCAATGTAATTTTTCTGATAGGTTGACCACTTCACCGACCACAATCAGTGCCGGGGAAGCCGCCTGTTGAGCTAAGTCGTCCAACTCATCGAGTTGGCCTTTGTAAATTTTCTGGGTGGGTTGGGTACCGCGTTCAATAATGGCAACCGGGGTAGAGGCTGCGCGGCCGTGCTGAATCAATTGCTGCCTAATATCGGAGGCATTCATCAAGCCCATATAAATCACCAGGGTCTGGTTACCCCGAGCCAACGTCTGCCAGTCCAGTTGATCACTGCCAGCCTTGAGATGCCCGGTGACAAACATCGCGGTTTGGGCATGCTCCCTGTGCGTCAGAGGAATGCCGGCATAGGCAGTCGCACCGGCAGCGGCAGTGATACCAGGAACGACCTCGAACGGAATGTTATGGTCGAACAAGACTTCCAGCTCTTCGCCACCGCGACCGAAGACAAAAGGATCTCCCCCCTTCAGGCGAACCACACGCTTACCCTGCGAGGCATAGTCCACCAGCAGACGGTTCGTCTCGGCCTGCGGCACACTGTGAAAGCCGGCTTTTTTACCGACACACACCCGCTCAGCATCGCGGCGAACCAGATCCATCACCTCTTCCGAAACCAAATAATCAAACAGCACCACATCGGCTTGCTGCAGTAATTGCAATGCTCGAAGTGTCAACAACCCTGCATCACCCGGCCCGGCACCGATCAGAGCCACTTCACCTTGAGTCGATAGGCCTTGGCTAAGTTGCTCCAACTCCTGCTCGGCCGATTCAACCTGGCCAGCAGCAACCAAAGAAGCAAACCGTCCATTGAAGGCTTGCTCCCAGAATCGGCGGCGGGCAGAGAAAGAAGTCACGGTCTGAGCCAAGCGAGAGCGGAAGCGCCCGGCAATTGTTGCCATCTTGCCAATATGCTGTGGCAGTAGCGCTTCTAGTTTTTCGCGGATCAGCCTTGCCAAGACAGGAGCTTGGCCTGATGACGATACCGCAACGATGATGGGGGAGCGGTCGACGACGGATGGCACAATGAAACTACAACGCTGGGTGTCATCCACGACATTCACCAAAACCTGTCGTTGGTTAGCTGATTGGTAAACCAGCGCATTCACCGCCTTGCGCTCAGTGGCGGCGATCGCTAGGAAAACGCCATCAAGATGGTGGGGCGAAAACTCCTCTGCCACATATGTCACTTGGCCGTTTTCGACAGCCTGCTGGAAAAGCGGCGACAGCTCCGGGCTGATGACCTTTACGTCAGCCCCTGCCTTAAGCAGCATCCTTGCCTTGCGCCAGGCAATATCATTGCCACCGACAACTAGGCAAGGCCGGCGCTTTAGATCAGCAAAAATTGGCAGATAATCCATGTGAGGGTGCCCCTAAGAATCCATTGATAGAAGCACTATAGTTGCGGTGATTTATTACCTGAAATTCTTAAATTTCATTTTTTATTCCAAAAAGTTCACCCCAAGATTTATCTCTCGTCGCTTTGCTAAAAACAGCAATAAATCAGTTTATTTAGACAAAACCCTGCATTTATCGCGAAAGGAATGATTCATCACAGTGATATAGGCGAATGACTCATAAGCTATACCTTTTTGTCCTAGGCTTATGCGTAGCCGAAATGTTCCTTTCTGAGGCAACCGTTTTCGACAACATGAGAAAATGCGCAGAAAAACGCGATTAATCACACATAAAAGCTATTCTTTTGCGCAAATTTGGGAGCGTTTTTGTTACCTTATGCACGCTTTCCTATACCGACACTCACGGAGAAAATTATGAAGTTATCAGCCAAACCCTTATCCCTTGCGATTTTGGGTGGCATGCTGGCTATGGCAGGACCGGCTACAGCAGACACCATCAAGCTTCGCATCCTGGAAACCACGGATATCCACACTAATGTCATGGACTATGACTACTACAAAGACAAGCCGACCAAGAAAACCGGCCTAGTCCGTACCGCGACATTGGTAAAGCAAGCCCAGTCTGAAGTAACCAACAGTGTTTTGGTTGATAACGGTGACTTGATCCAAGGTAGCCCTATGGGTGACTACATGGCAGCTAAAGGGCTAAACGCTGGCGATATCCACCCGGTTTACAAGGCGATGAACCAGCTTAACTACGAAGTCGGTAACATCGGTAACCACGAGTTCAACTACGGCTTGGACTTCCTCGACAAAGCTATCGCAGGGGCCAACTTCCCTTACGTCAACGCCAACGTCTATGACCTGAAAACCGGCAAAAACCTGTTCACTCCCTATGTGATTAAGTCGCACACCTTCAAAGATACCGACGGTGCCGAGCACGAAGTGAAGATCGGTTACATCGGCTTTGTCCCACCGCAAATTATGGTATGGGACAAGCGTCATCTGGAAGGCAAGGTCAAGGCTGAAGATATCAAACAGTCTGCCGAGAAGTTTGTACCGCAAATGAAGGCGGAAGGCGCTGATATCATTGTGGCTATCCCGCACTCTGGCGTCTCTGCTGATCCTTACAAGGTAATGGCTGAAAACTCGGTGTACTATCTCACAGAAGTAGAAGGCATCGATGCAATCGCCTTTGGCCACTCACACGCGGTGTTCCCAAGCAAAGCTTTTGCTAATCTGCCAAATACCGATGTGGAAAAAGGCACTATCAACGGCGTACCTTCTGTTATGCCTGGCCGCTGGGGTGATCACCTGGGTGTGATTGACCTAGTCCTGAAACAGAAAGGCGACAGCTGGACTGTAACCAGTGCGCAAACCGAAGCCCGCCCTATCTTCGATAAGATCAAAGGCGAAGCTATCGTAGAAGCCGACGAGAAGATGGTTGAAACAATCAAGGCCGAGCACGACGGTACCCGTGAGTTCGTTAACCAACCTATCGGCAAAGCCAACGATGTGATGTACAGCTTCCTGGCTCTAGTGCAGGATGATCCGACGGTTCAAATCGTCAGCCTAGCCCAGCAGGATTATGTTGAGCGCTTTATCCAGGGCGATCCGGATCTAGACGGCATTCCTGTGCTCTCTGCTGCTGCCCCGTTCAAGGCAGGTGGCCGCGGCAACGATCCGACAAACTTTACCGAAGTCGAATCCGGCCAGCTGACCTTCCGTAACGCGGCAGATCTCTACCTGTACCCGAACACCCTAGTGGCATTGAAAGTTACCGGTAAAGAAGTAAAAGAGTGGCTAGAGTGTTCTGCTGGCCAGTTCAACCAAATCGACCTTAACAGCAACAAGCAGCAAGGTCTGATCAACTGGGATGGCTTCCGTACTTACAACTTCGATGTGATCGACGGCGTGAACTACAGCATCGATGTATCTCAGCCAGCCCGCTACGACGGTGACTGCAAGCTGATCAATGACAAGGCTGAGCGTATCCAGAACCTAACTTTCAACGGTAAGCCAGTTGACCCAGCGCAGCCATTTATCATCGCCACCAACAACTACCGCGCATACAGCGGCAAGTTTGCCGGTACCGGTGAAGACTTCATTGCTTTTGCTTCGCCAGATGAAAACCGCACCATTGTGGCGGACTACATCACCCGCGTCAGCAAAGAGCAAGGCGAAGTGACACCAAGTGCTGACAACAACTGGCACTTCGCTCCACTGAAGAATGAGAAAGAGCTAAACATCACTTTCGAAACCTCTCCAGGTGACAAGGCGGCCAACTTCATCAAGGAAAAAGCGCAGTACCCAATGGAGAAAACCGGTACTGACGAAATCGGCTTTGCGATTTACCGAATCGATCTACAAAAGTAAGCCAGCTAACTGATTAACGTTGACCATACCGCAGCCTCGGCTGCGGTATTTTTTTGTTAAGATGAAAACACGGTCAATGTGATACCCAACCCTGTGAGCAAAAAATGAAAACAGCCCTAGCCCAATACCTTCGAGACCATGGTGCCGATGACGAGACCATCAATCACGCCCTTGATCTTGCAGAGCCGATGGAACTGCCGACCCGTCACATATTGCTCAACCAAGGGGAACTGCCCAATCATGCTTTCTTTCTGGTCGATGGCATTTGCCATGCCTGCTACCTGACTCCCGAAGGACGCCAGTTCAGCAAGGAGTTCTACTGGGAGCAAGAGCTGATCCTGGGGTTTGAGAGCCTAATTACCACGCAGGTTTCCGAATACTTGCTGGAAACCCTGTCCGCCAGCCAAATACTCGCTTTGCCCTTGGCTGTAATCGAAGAATGGAAAACCCGTTGTCCAAATATCTATATGGCGTTACTCGAAAGACAACTGTTGTTCAAAGAGCACAAAGAACGCTTTATGCTGATCCATACCCCCGAAGAGCGCTACACCCTGTTCTGCGACCGCTTCCCTGAACTACACGCTCAGCTTGCCGATTATCAGATAGCCTCTTATCTGGGGATTACCGCCACCAGCCTAAGCCGGATCCGCGCCAGGCTCAGTGAAGAAAGTTAATCGGGCGAGAGCCAACTTGCCTTAAGTTAATGCCAACGCCTTTGAGGTAATTTATCCTCAAGGAAGAGTGAATAATACGTACCATCAGGAGAACGACATGCAATGGCAGTGCCTCAGCTTTGACCAACTGACAACCCACCAACTTTATGATCTGCTCAAATTGCGCTGCGATGTCTTTGTGGTCGAGCAAGAATGTGCCTACCCAGAGCTGGACGACCATGACCGACAGGCCGGCACTCACCACCTATTGGGCTATCAAGACAATACGCTTGTCGCCTACCTCCGTCTGCTGCCCGCAGGAACAACCTATGACGCAGTGAGCATCGGCCGGGTCGTTACCGCCCCGGAAGCCCGAGGCAAAGGGGTGGGCAACCAACTACTCGAGCAAGGCATCGCTATGACCGAGCAACTGTGGCCGGGAGAGACTATTGAGATCGGTGCCCAATCGCACTTGCAACATTATTACCAGCGCTATGGCTTCGAGGCATTTTCAGCAGAATATCTGGAAGACGGTATTCCGCATATCGATATGCGCCTGACCAAAGAGTGATATACCCAAGTTACCTCAATAGCCAGATAGCAAAAAAGCCACCGAAGTGGCTTTTTTGTTGTACCGGTTTCAATGCATCGGTCGTTTACTGGGTACGGCGGACAAAACTGCCGTCCGACCGGCGGAAGAACAACACCGGCTCGCCATTGCGCCCTTCAATTTGCAACGCATCCAATCCGCCCTTTGCAGTCTGACGGTAACGCAGCCATTGCCCGGCTTTGATCCGGCTCAGAGGCTTGTCGTCTCCTTCAATAGCGGCAACCGCGTAGAGATCATTGAGCGGTAAATTGTGCTGACGGAAAATGTTAGCCAAGGTCTCGCCGCTTTTTACCTGATAGCGCTGCCAGTCAGCACTGGCCGACTGCGTTGAGGTAGTGGCCTTTTCAGATGGTTTGGCTGCAGGCTTCGCAGCTACTGGCTGGCTTTTGACCGGCCGACTTTCAACTGGTTCTAACGGGGTTATACGAGAAGGACGAGGCGGAGATACCGGCTCTTCCCTATCACCAACTGCGACACGCTGTGGCTGCTGGCTTTCCAGATTCAGGGACAGCTCGCGACGGACTGGCTCTGATGAAGTAGGCTGTGAAGCTTTGTCACCTCCGCCGGGTAGGATCATTAATACCGCTACCACAGGTACAAGCACCATCAAGGCACGACGGTGCAATTGGGGTAACTGTTGCCATTTGCTTGCCAGCGGAGCAAACTTGGCACGGATAACCGTACTTCCTTGTTTCAACGCCTCCTTATCCAAGGAGATACGAGGCCACGTAAATTCACTCTTTTTGTTCGAACGGCGTTTGGCCTGTCCCATAAACAACACTCCAGCGCTATCAAATTCACGCTATCCATCGACAGCTTGTTACAATGGTTTACCCCTAGGGGGAGAAACTGTTATCCTGCCTGCTTTATTCACTCTACTAAAGAGATGACACCATGTCTGACGTTAAACTAGATACAGTTGAAACTAAAGCAAGCTACGGTATCGGTCTTCAAATGGGCCAGCAACTAGCACAAAGTGGTCTAGAGGGCCTAAATGTTGCTGCTATCGCTAAAGGTATCGCGACTTCTCTAACTGGCGACATGCCAGAAATCGAAGTTGACGACATCAACAACGCACTACGCGACCTACACACTCGCGCAGAAGCTGTTCGTCAAGAACAAGCTCAAGCTGCAGCAGCAGAAGGCGAAGCGTTCCTAAAAGATAACGCACTACGCTCAGAAGTTACAGTAACTGAATCTGGTCTTCAGTACGAAGTTCTTGTTGAAGGTAACGGTGAAATCCCTACTTCAGACAAGCAAGTTCGTGTTCACTACCACGGCCAGCTAACTGACGGCACTGTATTCGACAGCTCTGTTTCTCGCGGCCAGCCTGCAGAGTTCCCAGTAACTGGCGTAATCTCTGGTTGGGTTGAAGCTCTTCAGATGATGCCTGTTGGTTCTAAGTGGAAACTATACATCCCACAGAACCTTGCATACGGTGAGCGCGGCGCAGGTGCAGCGATCCCTCCATATGCAGCACTAGTATTCGAAGTAGAACTACTAGACATCCTTTAATCGCCCTCGCGATTGATGACAAAACGGTGCTTCGGCACCGTTTTTTGTTTCCAGCACTTCAATTAACTAACGACCATCCTACCCAAAGTTTGGCTTTTTTTATCTTTTAATTCATTTTTTGCCACAGATTTTGGTATCTCACCCGCATTCCTGACTAATCTTAAATGGGACACCTATAGTCGACGCCTACATGGAGGATTGCGAAAGATGTACCTATTGACCCAAGCCCGCGCCAAAACCTGGCTACTACTGCTTGTCGGCAGCTTGATGTTGCCTGCCACCAGCCACGCCTTCAGCCTTTCGGACTTATTTGGCGGTGGGGACGAAGAAGCGGCTTCGACACTCAACAACCCACTGACTGATTTACTCAGCAGCCAACTTGATGTTTCCACCGAACAAGCCGCAGGTGGGGCTGGTGCCCTGCTTTCCATCGCCGCGAGCCAACTTGGTGGCGAGCAGGCTTCCGAGTTAACCAATATGCTCCCGGGGCTTGATGCCCTGACTGGCAGCCTACCGCCTGGCACCAGTGCCTTGCTGGGTAATATGGATACCATCAATCAAGTATTCAGTGCCCTCGGCATGGATCCGAGCATGGTGAGCCAGTTTATCCCGGTCGTTATGCAGTTTCTGGGTGACCAGGGAGCTAGCGCCGGATTACTCGATAACCTAGGCAGTATCTGGCAAGCCGCAGGCTAACCTGAACATACCTTAAAAAATCGCGCGCAAAGATACCGCGCATCATCGAGCCTTCTGTCAGACAGATGTAAAAAAGCCTTACTCAGCAATGAGTAAGGCTTTTATTTTCAATACGGTTTGTGGATTTAGCTAGATGCCAGAACCATCGGCTTCAACATCATCCTCATGAAGGCCGCACTCACGCTTGAGGCCAAAGAAGCGGGTTTCCTCTTCCTTCATACCCGGCTGCCATTTCTGGCTAGTGTGGGTATCACCGACAGACAGGTAACCTTCATCCTTGAGCGGATGGTAAGGCAGCTGGTGCTCGGCGAGATACTGCTCGATATCGCTGTCGCTCCAGTCAATCAGTGGCAGGAATTTGAACAAGCCATTCTGTACCGCCAGCACCGGCAAAGTAGCCCGGCTCTGGGATTGCTCGCGACGCAGTCCGGAGAACCAGGTAGATACCCCGAGCTCATCCAATGCACGGCGCATCGGCTCAACCTTGTTGATACGATTATACTGTTTGATACCGTCTAGACCTTGCTCCCACAGTTTACCGAAACGAGCTTCCTGCCAATTCGGGCTGAGCTCTGCACGGTAAACATGCAGGTTCAATTTCAGTCGCTCAGTCAACTGATCGACAAACTGGTAGGTCTCAGGAAACAAGTATCCCGTATCCGTTAAAATCACCGGAGTATCAGATTTGATCCGAGTTACCATGTGCAGCATCACCGCCGACTGAATACCAAAACTCGAGGCAAGGGCAATCTGCCCCGGCAGGTTATCCAATGCCCATAGGATCCGCTGCTGGGCAGACATCGCTTCGAGTTCGGCATTGATCTCAGCCAGTTTAAGGATTTGTTCCACCTTGCTGGCCTGCAGCAACGCGGCATATTGGCTATCAAGCATAAAAATCCCTCTTTGAGATCAGAACCGGTTCGATGATCCCGGCACGAATAGTAAAATTACCAAAGTCTTCGCCGGCTTCACGCTCCTTGGCCCAGCGGCCAACCAAGCTATCCAGTTCAGTCAGAATTTGCTCGACCGTGATATTCTCGCGGTACATTTTCGGAATACGGGTACCATTACGGTTACCCCCGAGGTGCAAGTTATAGCGCCCTGGCGCCTTACCCACCAATCCCACTTCAGCCAACATCGCCCGGCCACAACCATTCGGACAACCGGTGACACGCAAAATGATATTGTCATCCTTCGGTAAGCTGTGTTTTTCCAGCAGTTGCTCGATGTCAGTCACAAACTCCGGCAGGAAACGCTCTGCTTCTGCCATTGCCAGCGGACAGGTCGGCAGCGACACACACGCCATGGCATTTTTCCGCTGCTCAGACACACCATCATCGATCAGACCGTGATCGCGCGCGATCTTTTCGATCTTGCCTTTATCGCTGGCCGGCACGCCGGCAACGATCAAGTTCTGGTTGGCGGTCATACGAAAATCGCCTTTGTGAATCTTCGCAATCTCCGCAGCCCCTGTTTTCAAGGGTTTACCCGGGTAATCCAGCAAGCGGCCGTTCTCAATGAACAAAGTCAGGTGGTGCTTGCCATCAATGCCTTCCACCCAGCCGATGCGATCGCCGCGCTCGGTAAATTCATAAGGGCGGCTTGAGCCAAAAGTGATCCCCGCCCGTTTCTCGACCTCGGCCTTGAAGACATCAACGCCGACTCTGTCCAGGGTATATTTGGTTTTGGCGTTCTTACGATTAGAACGGTTGCCCCAGTCACGTTGGGTCGTTACCACCGCCGCCGCAATATCCAAGGTGTTTTCCAGCGGCACAAAGCCAAAATCATCAGCTTTGCGCGGATAGGTCGCCTTGTCGCCATGGGTCATCGCCAGGCCACCGCCCACCAATACATTAAAGCCCACCAACTGGCCTGCTTCGGCAATCGCGACAAAGTTCAGGTCATTGGCATGGACATCGACATCATTTTGCGGCGGGATCACCACGGTCGTCTTGAACTTTCTTGGCAGGTAATTGCTGCCCAGAATTGGCTCTTCGTCCGTTGTCTCCAGCTTTTCACCATCGAGCCAAATCTCGGCATAAGCGCGGGTTTTCGGCAACAGGTGCTCACTGATTTTCTTCGCCCACTCATAGGCTTGCTGATGCAGCTCAGACTCTACCGGATTGGTGGTACACAGCACATTTCGGTTCACATCCCCTGCAGTCGCGATGGAATCGATGCCAATCTTGTTAAGGGTCTGGTGCATCAGCTTGATATTTGGCTTAAGCACACCGTGAAACTGGAACGTCTGGCGGGTCGTCAAACGCAGGCTGCCATACAGCGAGTGCTCCTCGGCAAACTTGTCTATCGCCAGCCACTGCTTAGGGGTTATCACCCCACCCGGCATCCTTGCCCGCAGCATCACATTGTGCAGCGGTTCGAGTTTCTGCTTGGCACGCTCGGCACGGATATCACGATCATCCTGCTGGTACATACCGTGGAAACGGATCAACTGGAAGTTATCGGCAGTAAAGCCACCGGTGATCCTATCATTCAAATCTTCAACAATGGTGCCGCGCAGGAAGTTACTTTCACGCTTGAGGCGTTCGTTATCCGACAGTTTTTGCTCGCTCATTAGTACACATCCTTTTGATAACGCTTGCTCTTGCGTAGTTCACTCAAATATTGCTCTGCCTGCTCACGGCTCTGTTTGCCCTGTTGCTCGATGATCGTCACCAGCGCATCATGGACATCTTTGGCCATGCGGGTAGCATCACCACACACATAAATATGGGCGCCGTCCTGCAGCCACTGCCACACCTCGGCAGCGTGCTCGAGCAAGCGGTGCTGGACATACACTTTCTCGGCCTGATCACGGCTAAATGCCACATCAATCCTATCGACTACACCTGATTTCAAGTACTTCTGCCATTCCACCTGGTACAGGAAGTCTTCGGTAAAGGTACGGTCGCCAAAGAACAACCAGTTCTTGCCATCAGCCTCACGGTTATCACGCTCCTGAACAAAGGCACGGAATGGGGCGATGCCAGTACCAGGGCCAACCATAATCACAGGTGTTGCATCGTTTTCCGGCAGCTTGAAGTGGTTATTCGGCTCAACAAAGACCCTGACGCTGTCTCCTTCTTCCAGGCGCTGGGCCAAGTAACCAGAGGCGCCACCCTGACGGGTTTCTTCGCCTTTCTGGTATTCCACTAGCCCTACAGTCAAATGGACTTCCTCACCTACCTCTTTCTGGCTCGAGGCAATAGAGTAAAGACGCGGGGTCAGGCGGCGCAGCAAACCAAGCAGCTGTTCGGCACTCAGGGTTGCTTTTTTCTCACTTAGCACATCAATAAGTTGGGTATTGCCAGCGTATTCGCGCAGCTTGTCTTTATCCTCGACCAGCTTGGCCAGCTTTTTACTGCCGGAGAGTTCGGCATACTTGGTCACCAACTGCGGGTTAGACAGTGTGATCTCATAATGCTTAACCAGTGCCTCTTTCAATGATACCGGCTCGCCATCCACCTCAACTTGCTCATCAGTAGCCAGCCCCACTTTGGCTAACACCGCCTCTGCAAGAGCAGGGTCGTTGTCATACCACACCCCCAGCGCATCTCCCGGCTGATAGGTCAGCCCGGAGCCTTCTAGGTCAATTTCCACATGGCGGACATCTTTGCCTGACTGTCGGCCGGTAATTTTCTGGCTGGCCAGCAGCGCGGCCGGGTATGGGTTCTTCTTGCTGTACGCTGGGACAGCAGGCGAAACTTGCCCTAGAGGCAACTGAACCACATCGGCTTCAGCTCCCTGATCTGATTTCAAGGCTTCCTCAACCTTTTCCAGCGCTTGGGCGCGCCATTCTGTTGCCGCTGACTCGTAATCCACGTCACAATCCAGGCGAGGGTGGAAAGCGGTCGCGCCCTGTTTGCTAAGGAAGGCATCAAAGTCTTTCGCGGTCTGGCAGAAGAATTCATAACTGGAATCACCCAATCCCACCACGGCGTATTGCAGGTTAGGTAGCTTCGGCGCCTTTTTCGATTGCAGAAATTCATGCAGCTCAATGGCATCATCCGGCGCTTCCCCTTCACCATGGGTGGAAGCAACGATAATCACATGGGTTTCCTTGGCGAGGTTTTTTCCCTTGTAATCGCCGGCAGCAAAAATATCAGCTTTGATGCCCTTGGCATCCGCTTCCTCTTTCAATTGCTCGGCAACCCCTTTGGCATTACCGGTTTGGGAAGCATAAATAATAGTTAGTTTGCCAGCAGGCTGAGTACTGGTTGCCAATGCCGGTGCTGAGGCAGGCTGAGCCTGGCCTGACACCTGGGTTTGGCTTAGGCCCCAAAAATAACCACTGATCCACGCCAGCTGTTGTGGCGATAACTCGGCGGCAGCCTGCTGCAGTTGACCTATTTGCTGATCATTGAGCGGGCTAGCCAGAGCTGAAAGTTCCTTAAGTAACATGACACGACGATCCCTATACATTGCGTATGGGTTAGATTAGCTACTCAGAGAAATAACAAGAAAGAATAGATAAGAATGTTTTATAACGATTTGTAAGGGTGAAGGGTAAAAAAAACTGCAGGCCATGCTGCAGTTTTTCTAAGTAATTCAGAAAGTATCGGCTATCCTCACCTGGTGAAAACCGACTTCGAATGCCCGCTCGGTGGCGGTATCGATATCGTGGTAACACTTCTCGCTGCCCGAACCATCAGTGAGGGGAACGAACCCACCCCGACGGTGGCGGAACTCAACAATCCATCCGTTAGCTTGGATAGATGGTTCAATTACAGCTTCCACAATCTCGCTATTGGTATAGAGGTTCTGCAACTCTGTTAACGTCATAAGCCCCTGCCCTTTTTCAGTTTCACCTTTTATAAAGGTGGTACAAAACCGAGAAAACAGGCAACAAAAAAGCCACGATTTCTCGTGGCTTTGGAATAGAGGCTTTAAAGTAATCGCTTAGATATCGATTTCTGCACCTAGGAACCAACCGTCAGCGAAGAACTCACCGCCGTTAGATATGAAATCAAAGTCGTAGTCCATCACACGGTAGCCCGCACGTAGGTTCAGATCAGCCGCAACCAGTGGAATGCTCCACTTCACGCCCGCTTGGCCGTCTACTGTGCTGGTGCTGTCGTAGTTACCGAAGTTCAGATCACCGAACAGCGAAACTGGTGTCATTGGAATACCCAGCTCAACATTACCGTAGATGTTTGGCTGCCACTCGCTGAAGCTTTCATCACCGAACTTGCCCGAGTTGAACTTACTCATAGTGACACCGATATCGAACGCAACCGCGTCGTTATCCAGGATTTCGTAGTAAGCGGTGTAGTCAGTCTGGCCGAAGGAAACAATACCATTGTCCACATCGGTGTAACGCAGACGGAAGTTTGGTACCAATGGAACAAAGTGTTCGAACGCCACGTAGTAAGAACCAGATGTGTTGCTGTCAGACTCGCTACGACTATCATTCACCTTGGCATCTGTGAACCAAGCATCGGCACCGGCTTTTACCCCAAAAAGCGTTGCTGCCTGGGCAGGTACTGCCGCAGACAGTGCGACAGCAGCGGCTACCGCAGAAAGCGCTAATTTTTTCATTTTGAGTCTCCGCTCTTTATTAGTATTTCATTAAAAAACGGCCAGACTATAGCAGATGCCGGTTAAGAAAACTGCACCTGCAATGTCAATCATCTACTTTCTTTTCAATTTTTTACATTCTATTTTTAGGCCGCCAATCCAGCGGCCATTAACGGTAATAACGCTTTCTATGGGCTTGCTCGGCCTTGTGCTCACGGTAGAACCACACCGCAACCGCAATCAACAGCAACCAGGGCAGCAATTTAAACATTACCCCGATCATGCCTGCAACCGCCATCACCACAAAGCCAGCGGCAACGGCCAGCGCCATTCCCAAGATACTCACACCGGTACAAACCAGTACCACCGCAAACACCAGCAAAAATAAAAACTCGATCATCGCTCTCTCCTTCGACTTCCCGTAAACGCCTTTGGCAGCATCATTGCCTTAGATGATTTAGGTATTGCACAAAGCAGACCAAGTTGCAGAAAAACCAATAGCCCATAAAAATCAGCACATTAAAAAAGGCACACCGCAAACGGTGTGCCTTGATAATCTTTATATTGGTCTAATTCGCCAATAGGCTGGCTTATTTCACCATTGCATTCCGATTGGGTTAAACATCAAGGTGGGCCGGGATCTTCGCCATGGCCTGCTCCAACACCTCAATACCAGAACCTGGCTTATGGGCATTCTCGCTGATGTGACGGCGCCACTGGCGTGCACCCGGCATATTCTGGAACAAGCCCAGCATATGGCGGCTGATATGGTTGAGGTAAGTACCTTTGGCCAACTCACGCTCGATATACGGGTACATGGCTTCCACAATCTCGCGGCGTTTTTTCACCGGTTTGTCTGAGCCATACAGGCGCTGATCCACTTCCGCCAGCAGGTAAGGATTTTGGTAAGCTTCGCGACCTACCATCACACCATCCATATGCTGCAGGTGTGCCTCGATCTCTTCCATCGTTTTCACCCCACCATTGATGCCCATGGTCAGGTGCGGAAAATCTTTTTTCAGCTGATATACACGTGGGTAATCTAGCGGCGGGATCTCACGGTTTTCCTTCGGGCTCAAGCCGCTCAACCATGCTTTTCGGGCGTGGATAGTAAAGTCTTCACAGCCACTCTTTTCGCTGACAGTACGGATAAAGTCTGTCAGGAACTCATAGGAGTCTTGATCATCAATACCGATACGGGTCTTTACCGATACCGGAATATCCACCACTTCACGCATCGCCGACACACACTGGGCAACGAGATCCGCTTCTCCCATCAAGCATGCACCGAAACGGCCATTCTGAACCCGATCAGACGGGCAACCAACGTTGAGGTTGATCTCGTCGTAACCGCGTTCTGCAGCCAGTTTGGCACACTGAGCCAGATCTGCCGGGTTTGAACCACCAAGCTGCAACACCAGCGGGTGCTCTTCTTCGTTGTAGGCCAAGTAATCACCCTTACCGTGAATAATGGCGCCTGTTGTCACCATTTCGGTATAAAGCTGGGTGCGCTCACTGAGCAGACGATGGAAATAACGGCAATGGCGGTCAGTCCAATCGAGCATTGGCGCAATGGAAAAACGACAGTCCGGGTACTGACCCGCCTGTGCTTGCTCATTGTTTGACTGTTCGTTCATTACAACAGCAGTATCTGTCATCGGAAACCTCATTATCGACCGCTAAATCTATCGTTCCTGGCGCAGGGAACACCGACGCCAAGGATCTTACAACGCTGTAAGGAGGCGGATTCTACCCTATTCCAAGCGCTATCCCAAATCACATCGTCTACAGCCTGTAATCTCAGGCAGCCAATACTGTAAAACCCCACATTAACTGTGCCGCACACAGAAATAAAAAGAACATTACGCTCCTTTCACTAACTTAAAATACAGCAATAAAAACAAAATCTTAATACCACCAACAAGACCACTGTACAGCTTTACATACTTTTGGACACTAGCAACCCAAGAATAAAACCAAGAAAGCTGAACAGACATATAAACCATTGAAATATAGCAATTATAAATCCGCCCTACTTAGGCGCACAAACGATAGGGCAGCTTTATCCTGAACATCACAACCTTTGCTGTACACCATTCCCGACAGGACTGCCCGAACAATAGTCAATAAAAAGATCATCATGATCCAAAATCACCCTCTTTTTTGATCATGGTAGGCGATTTGCTTTGAGTAAAAAGATCATCATAGGCTAAATACTTAGCTTAAAAAGACTACTATAGGCAATTTGCTCTATTCAAAAGTAACATCATAGGCCAATTGAAAAATAATATTTCAAACAAACACATAACTTATTGATTATTAACAGATAAGTATTTTGACACCAATGGTATAAATACTTATTAGCTCTATGAAAAAAAAGCAAGAAAAGCTGAACGCCAAAAACAAGCATTAAAAATCAGACACTTAAGACCGATGTGTTTATAAATAAAAAAACGTACAGCTTTATGGTCAACAACCATAAAAAAGCAGCTATCAGGAAGGGGGGAGGTAGGAAGTGCGCCAAGCTGCGACCGTCAATGACTGTTTTTCGGTATGATTAACGGAATCACCATTACTCAGCTCAATTTGGCCACGAGTATGGTAATATGAAGTACTTATCGCTTGTATTTTGAGGTTATATGGCAAATAAAGGTCAGTTGCTGGCAACCGCCCAGCAGCTCTGTGAGCAACGAGGAGTAAGACTGACGCCTCAAAGACTGAAGGTTCTGGCATTGATCATTGAACACCACAGTTCCATCAGTGCCTATGAACTCTTGGACTTGCTGCGTGAAAGCGAACCCCAAGCCAAACCGCCAACGGTATACCGAGCGCTGGACTTTCTTCTTGCCCAAGGCTTTGTGCACAAAGTCGAATCAACCAATAGCTACATTGCCTGTTGCTTACTGGGCCATGCTGATCATTGCTCCCAGCTCCTTATCTGTAGCCAGTGCGGTAAAGTCGAAGAGTGCCATGACGAAGAGCTTGCAAAACTCCTTCGCCAACGCGCCGAGCAACGGGGCTTTGAGGTGACGAACCATGTCGTTGAAAGCCATGGTGTTTGCCAGCATTGTAAAAACAAGTAAGTTATTATCCAGACAGAGATCGTCGTTATAAAATTATGCGCGCAGAATTCGTAAACCCCTTCTTAGCGTCACTGTTGAATGTTCTCAAAACAATGGCGTCAATGCAGCTGGCTCCCCAAAAACCCCGGCTGAAAAAAGATGAAATTGCCAGAGGCGATGTATCCGGCCTAATTGGCATGGTCGGCCCGAAAACCAAGGGATCAATGTCGATCACCTTTGATGAAGGGCTAGCACTGGAAATCATGCAGAGAATGCTGGGCGAGCGCCCGCATAGCATCAATGAAGAAGTAACAGACATGGTGGGTGAAATCACCAATATGGTCACAGGCGGTGCCAAGCGTATCCTTGCCGAGAAAGGCTACGATTTCGATATGGCGACCCCGGCAGTGGTCTCCGGCCGCGGTCATACCATTACCCATAAGTGTGATAGTGCCATTATTATCATGCCGTTTGATTCCGAATATGGAAAAGCCTTTATTGAGATATGCTTTGACGGCTAAAGGCCACCTCTAGAGATCCTTGAGGCTTTCAGCTAGCCCTGCCCGCTGAAAGTCTTTCCCTTCACATATCATTAAACTTATCACTTTGATTTTTATGTGAAGTTGCCACAAATCTCAAATAAAATACTACCAACTGTCATATATTCGATCTAGACTCGATATGCTGGATAGGCATCAATGCGCTTATGCTTTGTTGCCCCCCTGCGTGTCATTTTGCTTCCCCGTAGGGGCTAAGCAAGGAAATACCCTCATTCAAAGGAAAGATCGTAACATGAACAAACTGACTGGAACCGTGAAATGGTTCAACGATGAAAAGGGCTTTGGCTTCATCTCTGGTGCTGATGGCAAAGATGTATTCGTCCACTTCAGTGCTATTCAGGCTCAGGGCCGTCGCACCCTACATGAAGGTCAAAATGTCGAGTTCATCGTAACTGATGGTCAGAAAGGTCCACAAGCTAGCGAAGTTGTTGCTCTGTCTTAATGCCGCCGACCGACTCTTCATAAAAAAAACGCCGCTAAGCGGCGTTTTTTATTGCTTTCATTACGCGGCGATTACTGGCGCCACTGCTTGAATGCATTGATTAGGCCGTTGGTCGAGCTATCGTGGCTAGCGACTGCTTCTTCACCGCCTAGCTCAGGCAGGATCTGGTTAGCTAGCTGCTTGCCTAGCTCAACACCCCACTGGTCGAAGCTGAAGATGTTCCAGATCACACCCTGGGTGAAGATCTTGTGCTCATAAAGTGCAATCAGGGAGCCCAGTACCGCAGGGGTCACTTGCTTAACCAAGATAGAGTTGGTCGGGCGGTTGCCGTCGAATACCTTGAACGGTACCAGCTCTGCCACTTCTTCCAGCGTCTTGCCTGCTGCCAGGAACTCTGCTTCTACCTGCTCTTTGGTCTTGCCGAATGCCAGCGCTTCAGTTTGGGCAAAGAAGTTCGCCATCAGTTTTGGATGGTGGTCGCTCAGCGGGTTGTGACTGATTGCCGGGGCAATGAAGTCACAAGGGATCAGCTTGGTACCCTGGTGGATAAGCTGGTAGAACGCGTGCTGGCCGTTGGTGCCTGGCTCACCCCAGATAATTGGACCGGTTTGGTAATCGATTGGGTTGCCACCACGGTCGACACACTTACCGTTCGATTCCATGTTGCCCTGCTGGAAATAAGCAGCAAAGCGGTGCAGGTACTGGTCGTAAGGCAGGATAGCTTCAGACTCTGCGCCGTGGAAGTTGTTGTACCAAATACCGATCAGGGCAAGGATAACTGGCAGGTTCTGCTCAAGCGGTGCTTCTGCGAAGTGTTTATCCATCGCGTGGGCACCATCTAGTAGCTCGACGAAGTTATCGAAGCCGATAGCTAGGCTGATAGACAGGCCGATAGCCGAGCATAGCGAGTAACGACCACCAACCCAGTCCCAGAATTCGAACATGTTGTCAGTATCGATACCGAAATCAGACACTGATTGAGCATTGGTAGACAGTGCGGCAAAGTGCTTGGCAACGTGTGCCTGATCGCCCGCCGAAGCCAAGAACCAATCACGCGCAGAGTGGGCGTTGGTCATGGTTTCCTGGGTAGTGAAAGTCTTAGATGCAATCAGGAACAGCGTGGTTTCTGGGTTAAGACCCTTCAATGTCTCGGCGATGTGGGTGCCATCAACGTTAGACACGAAGTGCATGCCAAGGCGGGTTTTGTATGGAGCCAGCGCTTCGGTCACCATGTAAGGGCCAAGGTCAGAGCCACCGATACCAATGTTCACTACATCGGTGATTTCTTTGCCGGTGTAACCTTTCCATTCACCGTCAACGATACGTGCAGTGAAGGCTTTCATCTTTTCCAGTACCGCATTGACGTTTGGCATTACGTCTTCGCCGTCGACCATAACAGGCGTGTTGCTGCGGTTACGCAGTGCCGAGTGCAGTACTGCACGGTTTTCTGTCTTGTTGATCTTCTCACCGCTGAACAGATCAGCAATCGCCGCTTTCACTTCGGTTTGCTCTGCCAATGCAAACAGCTTGCTCATGGTGTCTTCAGTGATCAGGTTCTTTGAGAAATCCAAAAGGATGTCATCGCCAAAGTTGGCTGAGAACTTGTTGAAACGCTCGCTGTCGTTAGCAAACAGATCGCTAAGCTGAAGATCCTGGGCGTCTTCGAAGTGTGCAGTCAGCGCTTTCCACGCCTCGGTATGAGTCGGATTGATGTTTTTCAACATGATGAAGTTCCTGATTTTTAATTGTTAATCCATTAGTCTTGTCAGCATAATCCAAGCAATGGATCCCCGATCTTAGTAAATGTTGTTCGTTATGTTGACCCTAGTGTAGCTCAAGTTAACAGGTCAGCTAAATTTTTGTAATTTTACAACTTATGAATAATTATGACGTGAAGGGATACCTACCTTCATTGCGTCAGGTCACGAAACTTGAGAGTAAATGGCAAGCTCAGGAAACCGGCATATATTGACTATATAACCCGTTTCTTGCTCGTGTATTAAAAGGAATAATAACGATGTGGTACCAAAAAACAATCCAGCTCCGCCCCCGCGCCCGCGGCTTCCACCTAATTACCGATGAAATTGAACAACAAATTGCCGAGCTCGCACAAATCAAAACCGGGCTTGCCCACGTGTTTATCCAGCACACCTCAGCAAGTTTGAGCCTCAACGAAAACGCCGATCCAACCGTCCGCAGCGATATGGAGGCGCACTTTAACCAATCCGTGCCGGAGCGTGCCCCTTACTACCAGCACACCTATGAGGGCGATGACGATATGCCGGCTCATATCAAGGCATCGACAATAGGTAGCAGTATTAGTATGCCAATAAGTAACGGCCGGTTGGCCTTGGGAACCTGGCAGGGGATTTACCTAGGCGAACACCGCGACCACGGCGGTAGCCGGCGGCTGGTGATCACCCTGCAGGGAGAATAGCGGGTTACCAGGGAAAGTTGACTTGCTTGCGAGGTTTGCGTTTTTTTTCAACATCAACCACACAAAGAAAGTCTTCATGAAAGGCCGGCAGATCCAGCAATGCCTTGGGGATATACAGCCGCACTTTCGAGTCGGCCAAGATAATGGTTTGCGTGGCGCCTGCAGGCATACATACAATTTCGCCTGCTGTAAGCTTCATGCCATAGTTGAGCGATACTTTGCCATTCCTGCCGACGGATTTAACCAGGGGGTACCCAAACAGGGTCAATGGCTCTGAGGTAAGCTTGATGGTTTCGTTGAAGGTGGCTTCGATATAGATCAGCTCAGAATTAATCTGCTCTGCCAGCTTGTCGACTTCATATTTTATCGCCGCCGAGAAAACCCACTCATTGAGCACTGGCTCCCACTTCCCGCCCAGCTGCAGGCAGCGCTTGTACACGAAGTGATTCTTGCGACCGGTGGCGAGGGTGCAGATATCAATATTGCCCTGCTCTTCGAAGGGCATCAGCAGCCTGAACACACCGTCGTTGGCATGGTGGGCATAACGGTCGGTGATTTCCTCGACATGTAACATGAAAGTGCCCAGCGGCAGGGTCTGGCTGTTCTCGTCAATGATGATACGGCAGTGACTTGCCCCTTTGCGGCACAGAAAATAGGAGTCCTTGCGCTCTAGCACGGTAAATTCTTGCATCGGTCCCCAGTCCCCTCAAAAACAAAACAGCCTTATCTTGCTAGCATGGCGTCAGGTTAGTCAATCTCGTCGATAACCACGTGGCTATTACTCGACCTCAGGGACTGGATCCTGTCGAAAGTATCCCCTAGCTTGCCGGGTAATTTGTAACCGTGGGCGACCATCTCATCAATGTCCTTGTCCATCTCTGACTTCGGAATGTTGTTGGTCACTTCGCTAATAGCCGACTCCCGCTCATCGAGCTTGATGTCGCGGTCGTAGATTTCCACTTCCTCGAACGCTTCGAGATACAGGGTGCGGAACTCCTCGGCGATATACTTTTCCGACAGGGTACGGAGCTTGGCCGACTTGCGCTTGCTGATATAGATCTCGACCCGGCTGACCGGCTTTTTCAAGGTCAGGATATTGGTGCGGGCCTCGAGGATCTCGCGATCAGTCGGGGTATCTTTAAGGGCTTTGAAGACCGCAAAAGACGGCGGCCACTCTTGGCCTTTCTTGAGGCGTTCGTCAAGGTTGTCTTTGAGGCGGCGGTAGCTGTTGCGGTCCAGCGAGGCGGCAAACTGCATTAGCCTTTCACCTGGCTCATCACCGAACTCCTGGCGCACCTTGCTCTGCCCGAAGTTCATGTTCATGTCATACCAGAATTGCATGATTTTCTTCTGGCTGGTGCCGTTGTACTTATCCAGCATCATCTGGGTTTTCGGTGAGAAACCCGAGGCATCCTGGCTGCCTGCCGCAAAGCCAACCGCCCCGCGGTCCTCATGCTGCGCAGGTGGAACCGGTGTAGAGGAGGCAACCGGTGCAGAGCTCCTGACCGCAGGCGCTGCTGGCTGGCTCTGGGCCGGTACCGAAGGGGCGGGCTTAGCGCTAGGGTCGGCCGCCTTGGGCGCTTTGAGCTCGCTCTTTATCCGGTTCCAGTACTCGGCGTGAGTTTCACTGATATTTTTTGGTGAGCTCATAGCAAGTCATCTCCTTCGTCATCGCTCTTGAAGTTAAAGTTGGCAATCTTCTCTTCAAGGATATCAATCGCCCCCCGCTTGACGGTTTGCGGCCGAGCCGAAGAACGGTTATAACCCTGCTTGTAACTTTTCTCGCTGTGGAGGTGTGAATGCAGACGGCTCCTGAGCTCATCAAGCGAATAGAGCTGCTTGCTCGGGGTTTCCCGGACACGCTCAACAAAGGATGCCCACACCTGGGTCTGGTTGCCATAGCCACTCTTGAACATCACCGCTTCGGCCCATGGCTCAATGACATTCGGCGATAGCTCGAGGATATTGATTGCCTTACCGGAGATCGTCTTGTTAACCGGGGTTACCTGGGAGCGGTGGAAGCTCGAGACCCGCTTGGCATTACTGTAGACATCAGGGCTGCTGTGATGGGGCTGGCCATAGCTGGCCTGGCTGTTGGGTACACTTTGCTCCACATAGGTGTCAAAGTTCAGCCGGCCATTGATTTTGCCGCTACTGCGGTAACTCGCAGACGCCTTGTTCACACCAATGATCACCTGCTCCATGGACAACTTGGCAATTAGGTTATCGATCATGCTCTCGGAAGCACACATCATCTCCCTGAGCTGGGCCATGCTGGTAATGAATGCGCCGTCCCTGTCTGACAGCTCTGCCAAAGCCACCAGCAACAGCTTGTCTTCTAGGTTTACGGTTTTGTGGCTCCAGGCCTTTTCGAGATATTTCGATGACATGAGTATCTATACCAGAATAGTGATGGATAACGGCGAGACAGTGAAAGATATTGTAACAAACACAGGCAGTGGTACGAACAAGTATAGTTCAGTTTCTTTCTTGACCGGGCGGCTCGCCGCCCGTCAATTTCTTACACAGCTGCTAGAACGGCTGGTTGATCATCACCCTGAACAAGCTGTCCTCGCTGCCCCAGGCCATTTCGGTCCGAACCACAATGCCCTCGACCTGAAAACGCACGGCCCCGCCGAGGCTCCACTTCATATCACGGTGCAATTCCGCTAAGTCATAGTCGTCGGCCACCCGGCCGACATCGACAAAGGCCACCCATTGCCACCAAGGGACGTCATACCACTCAAATACCGGCCAATCTTCTAACGGTTGCCAGTCCGGCATCACCCGGTACTCCATGCTGTAGTTCAGAGCTGCCCGGTCAACAAAACGACCACCAGAAAAACTGCGCAGCCGGTACAGGCCACCCAGGCGGTTGGCAGCGTAGGCCGGCGGACGGCGAAACTCTTCACTGCCATTGACCTGCTCGGTACTGTTCCAGCTCGGGGTATCGGCCGTGTACATGTTCAAGGCCAGGATCTGTTGGTCGAACAGTTCGCCCAGATTGCCGAATGACCAGAACCAGCTCTGCTCGAATTCCCATTTCCACCAGCTGGCACGGTCACTGCTGCCGGGGTCGACCGTCACCGAAAACTGGCTTTGGCTCCCCTTGGTCGGGTTGCGGGTGTTGTTGCGGTTGTCCCAATCAAACCGGGTTTCCAGCCCCCAGATCTCTTCAGCCTCGCTATAATCAGCAGGCTCAATGTGCAAAGCCGGCAAATCATCGAACTCCCGCCCCTGGTAAAACGGCCTAAACTCCAATGAGCTGACACCACTTTGCCACGGCGTATGGCCGGTTAGCTTGCGGACTGGCATCAGCGCAGCTCTCAGGCCTTGGCTTTTGCCGGCACCCAACGGCAATACATAGCGCATCGATAAGCGGTACTGAAACTCTTTGGCGTCCGCCAACACCTTGTCATCTGCCGACGAGTCGTTGCTAGCAGCATCGCCAAGGTAATAGTCGAACTGCTTGTAACTGGCATCGAACAGCTCGGCACCAAACAGCCAACGGCTGTCCTGGCTAAGGATATAGTTGCTGGCGCCAAGATAGGTGAGCCAGGTGCCTTTCTCGCTATACACCCCGGCTCCGAGCAATGCAGCCTGCGGCTGGCCTGCCCCCTTGAGCAAGCCTGCCATACCGACAGAGATCCCCATCGCATCGGTCGAAAAAGCAAAAGGGACGAAAGCCGTTTCAGGATCCCATGTCGGCCAGCTATCGGCCCAGCTTGCGGTTGAGTATGAAAAAGCCGCAGCCAGTGCTGCGGCTTTGATAATCTTTGTCATTATAATAAGTTTATCAGTCCGTAATTATTGTGCTGGCTATTGGTAAGCCATCGCGACCCTGGATGTGAGTTTAGTCACCAGTTCATAGGCAATGGTTCCAATATGACCTGCAACCACCTCTGCTGGCAAGCCCTCGCCCCACAAAATAGCTTCGTCACCGACCTTGTCGGCCGAGTCTGGGCCGAGATCGACCGTCAGCATATCCATCGACACCCTGCCCGCCATCGGCACAATACGGCCATTGACCAACACCGGTGTGCCATTCGGCGCTGTCCGCGGGTAGCCATCACCATAGCCAATGGCGATAACCCCAACTTTGGTATCGCGCTCGCTGGTCCAGATCCCGCCATAGCCCACCGACTCGCCTTTTTTCACTTCGCGTACGGCGATCAGGCTGGAAGTCAATGTCATCACTGGCTTGAGGCCGTATGATGCTGCGCCGTGGCCATCTTCGGCAAACGGAGAGACACCGTACATAATGATACCCGGGCGGATCCATTCAAGATGGCTATCCGGCCAGGCCAGGATACCGGCAGACGCTGCCAGTGAGCGCTCACCGCGGCACCCATCGGTCAATGCCATGAAGGCATCAATCTGGTGTGGCGTGACATCGCTGGACAGTTCGTCGGCACAGCCAAAGTGGCTCATATAGCGCAACGGCTTGGCGACATTGGGGCAGGCATGGAGGCGCTCGACAAAATCGGCATACTGCTCAGGGCGAACCCCAAGGCGGTGCATGCCGGTATCTATCTTCAGCCACACCACCACTGGGCTATCCAGCTCAGCCTGCTCCAAGGCTTCTAGTTGCTCAATAGAGTGAACAACCGTGTGGATGTTGTTAGTGACCAGAACAGGCAAATCAGACGGGGCATAGAAACCCTCAAGCAACAGCACCGGTTTGACCACGCCACCTGCGCGCAGGGTCAGGGCTTCTTCAATACGGGCAACACCAAAGCCATCGACATCAGGCAGGCTCTTGGCGACATGCTCCAACCCATGGCCGTAACCGTTGGCCTTGACCACCGCCAAGATCTTGCTGTGCGGGGCCTGGCTGCGGATTTGCTGCAGGTTATGGGTCAGTGCCTCGGTATGGATATACGCTGTTGCCGCTTTCATCTTTGTTCCTACTTAATTCTTGCCCCGGCAAACCGGTACTACATTATTTGGCTAGCTCGGCCTTATTCATCATCGAAGGCCGGGCCGGCATAATTATCAAACCGAGAGAACTGCCCCTGGAAGGTCAAGCGCACCGTACCGATCGGGCCGTTACGCTGCTTACCGAGGATAATTTCGGCAATGCCCTTCAGTGCACTGTCCTCGTGGTAAACCTCGTCACGGTAAATGAACATGATCAAGTCGGCATCCTGCTCGATAGCGCCCGATTCACGCAGATCCGAGTTTACCGGGCGTTTGTCGGCACGCTGCTCCAACGAGCGGTTAAGCTGCGACAGCGCTACCACCGGCACATTAAGCTCTTTGGCCAGCGCCTTGAGCGAGCGGGAAATTTCCGCAATCTCCAAGGTACGGTTATCCTGCAAGCTTGGCACACGCATTAGCTGAAGGTAGTCAATCATGATCAGGCTAAGGCCACCATGGTCCCGGGCTATACGCCGTGCTCGCGAGCGCACTTCGGTCGGTGTCAGGCCCGAACTGTCATCGATATACATGTTCTTCTTCTCCAGCATTTTGCCCATCGCTGAAGACACTCGCGCCCAATCCTCGTCATCAAGCTGGCCGGTACGAATCTTGGTCTGGTCGACTCGCGCCAACGAGGCAAGCATACGCATCATGATCTGTTCCGATGGCATCTCCAGCGAGAAGATCAAAACCGGCTTTTCCTCGGCCATCGCTGCGTTCTCACACAGGTTCATGGCAAACGTGGTTTTACCCATCGACGGACGCGCCGCGACAATGATCAAATCCGAGCCCTGCAAGCCCGCCGTCTTCTTGTTCAGGTCGGTAAACCCGGTTGTCACGCCGGTCACACCATCCTGCGGCGTCTGGTAGAGGGTCTCGATACGCTCGAGGGTTTTTTCCAGGATCCCTTCAACATTCTGCGGTCCCTCGTTTTCCGAGGTACGCTGCTCGGCAATGGCAAACACCTTGCTCTCTGCCATATCCAGCAATTCTTCGCTGTCACGCCCCTGGGGATCATAACCGGCATCGGCAATTTCGTTGGCCACACTGATCATGTCACGGATCAATGCCCGTTCACGGACAATCTCGGCATAGGCCAGGATATTGGCTGCTGATGGCGTGTTCTTGGCCAACTCTGCCAGATAGGCAAAACCGCCCACATCTTCAAGTTGGTCGGCCGTTTCAAGGTGTTCAGACAGGGTGATAAGATCAAGCGGGTTACCCGCTTCCAACAAGGCCGCCGAGCCTTCGAAAATGATTCGGTGAGGGCGACTGTAGAAATCTTTGGCCACCACTTTCTCGGCAACAACATCCCATTTTTCGTTGTCCAGCATCAAGCCGCCGAGGACCGACTGCTCTGCCTCGAGCGAATGCGGCGCCATCTTAATTGCGTCCACCTTAGAGTCTTTTTGAGGATTCGGTTTGCTATTCTCTGCCATAGAAATTGAAATGATTGCCGGAAACTAGGCCGTGCATTATACCTTAATTCGAAAAGAGTCTACCTATCAATATAGCCTTGATGGCAATTTTCCCGGTTGAATTGCCATCTTAGGGGGTTAGGAGCAATTTGGGGCATTCTGTTTGTAATTCCTGACCTAAAGATGACATAAATCGGTTACACTGCGGTGCTTAGTCTTTATCTGTTCCGACCTACGAGGAGGCCGCTTGGCAAGAAAACTGTTCGCTATATTACTGCTTGCCAGCCCCCATGCCTTCGCCAACACCAGTGACGAACGCCCAACCCGGATCCCGCCACCCTTAGCCACTGAGCTGGAGCTCGGCTACCAGTCCCTGGGCGGAAACTCGGACTCGCAAACGCTCAACACCCGCATTGGCGGGGTCTATGTCAAAAATCAATACCGACACAGTGGCGAGCTGCGTTTCCTGCTGGCTGAAAAAGACGGGGAAGAGGACAAGCGCAAGGGACAGGTTGAGCTGCAGAGTGACAAAAAGATCAATGAGCGGACCTATGTGCTGGGCAACATCAACTATGTTGATGACCGCTACGGGCCTTACTTTACCGATTTCACCCTTGCAACCGGTATGGGTTACCAGTTAGTTCGGCGGGAGACCTTCCAGATGGAAGTGGAAGCCGGCCCGGGCTACCGCCACCAGGAGCCCAACCTCGATGAGATCGACGATGACGATATCATCCCACCGGAAACAGTCGATGAGCTGATCCTCCGAGGCAATGCCAAAATGACCTGGAAACCGTCGAAAACCGTTGAGCTGGGCGTGCGGCTGACCGGTATTGCCGGCAACAGCAACAGCACCATGGAAGCCGAGTTCAACCTCACGACCGACATCAGTGACTTTGCCGCCATCAAGATCACCAACAACCAGAAACTCAACAGCTGGGTGCCCGATGGCCTGAAAAAGCGCGACTCCGCCATGACGATCAACCTGCTATTCAAGATGTAATCCCGGCAACTACCCTTCTTACACCCTCTCCCACAGTTTAGTACTGGGTTTCAGGCATAAAAAAACCAGCCCGGAGGCTGGTTTTAATCAATCAACACAAAACGTTATTAGTCTTCAGCAACAACGTTTAGGTTAACAGTTGCGAATACGTCAGAGTGCAGCTGAACGCTGATCTCGAATTCGCCAGTCGTACGTAGTGCACCTTCTGGTAGGCGAACTTCGCTCTTCACTACTTCAACACCAGCCGCAGTGATTGCGTCAGCGATGTCACGAGTACCGATAGAACCGAATAGTTTACCTTCGTCACCAGCTTTAGATGCGATAACTACAGCTTCAAGCGCGTTAACTTTCTCAGCACGTGCTTCAGCAGCAGTAAGTTGCTCAGCAACTTTTGCTTCTAGCTCAGCACGACGAGCTTCGAACATTTCAACGTTAGCTTTAGTAGCCATTACTGCCTTGCCCTGTGGGATAAGGAAGTTACGAGCAAAACCCGCTTTAACGTTAACCTGATCGCCAAGGCCACCTAGGTTACCGATTTTATCAAGTAGAATAACTTGCATTATCTTGTCCTCTTAAACTTAATTAAACCGCTACCGATTACTGATGCTTGTCAGTGTACGGTAGAAGTGCTAGGTAACGAGAACGCTTGATAGCGCGAGCTAGCTGACGCTGGTATTTAGCGCGAGTACCAGTGATGCGGCTTGGTACGATTTTACCAGCTTCAGTGATGTAGTTTTTAAGAGTTGCTACGTCTTTGTAGTCAATCTCTTGTACGCCTTCTGCAGTGAAACGGCAGAACTTACGACGACGGAAGAAACGAGCCATGGGCTATCTCCTGATCTAAATTTTATCAATGTGGTTGGCATACAACATTAATCTACCGATGCTATTGCCTTCGGTTTGGTACGAGACAACGTCCCTTACCTTAATGTGGTTGCCAACAGCTAAAACTTGAGTGAGTATTTGTTGACCTTGCTTGCTAACCAGAACGCTAAAGCATTTCTTGCTAACAATGTGCTTCGCTTGGGGGCTTAAGCAATGACGCCAAACGACACCAGGCGATTGGTCGAGCAAAAATTACTCAGCTGCTGCTTCGCCTTCAGATTGTGCTGGAGCTGGTTGCTCTGCACGCTCTTCACGACGTGGGGCACGCTCTTCTTTAGCCTTCATCATTGGAGATGGCTCAGTGATAGCGCCTTTAGTACGCATGATCATGTTACGGATCACTGCATCGTTGAAACGGAAGTTAGACTCCAGCTCGTCAATTACAGACTGCTCAGCTTCAACGTTCAGTAGAACGTAGTGTGCTTTGTGCAGTTTGTTGATTGGGTAAGCCAGTTGACGACGGCCCCAATCTTCTAGACGATGAATCTGGCCGCCAGAATCTTTGATAGCAGCAGTGTAACGCTCGACCATGCCAGCAACCTGTTCGCTTTGATCAGGGTGCACCATGAATACGATTTCGTAATGACGCATTGGTTGCTCCTTACGGATTAATCAGCTTCTCGGATTGGCCCGGTTAACCAAGAGAAGCAAGGAACTAAAATAAATAACCGAGAATTTGGAGGCAGAATAGTACAGAGAATGGACAATTGAAGCAAGAGAAATTTGTGATGAAATGGGGTTCTGGGTTGCAGCCGAAGTGTTCCTAACTAATAGCAAGGGTCAAGTATTGCTTATACTTTTCCGATACCAATAAAAAAATCCACACAGCAAGCTGTGTGGACTTATCTTTTTACCTAGGGCCTAGGAACAGTTTTTCCCAGTTCCTGCTGTTACTGGCGTTGACGCACTGCCTCGAACAGGCAGATGCCAGTCGCGACCGATACGTTCAGGCTTGAGACCGAGCCAGCCATCGGAATTTTGATCAGATCATCACAGGTCTCGCGAGTCAGGCGGCGCATACCCTCGCCTTCAGCACCCATCACAATCGCCAGCGGGCCGGTCAGCTTGCTCTGGTAAAGATCATGAGTCGCCTCACCAGCGGTTCCCACCACCCATACGCCTTTGTCCTGCAGTGCACGCAGGGTACGGGCTAGGTTGGTCACACGGATTAGTGGCACTACTTCCGCTGCACCACAAGCTACCTTGCTAGCAGTCGCGTTTAGCTGCGCCGAACGGTCTTTCGGCACAATGACCGCCACCGCACCGGCTGCATCCGCATTACGCAGACAGGCGCCTAGGTTATGCGGGTCGGTCACGCCATCGAGTACCAACAGCAGCGGGCTCTCTTTGCCAGCCAGCACATCATCGAGGTCGTTCTCGTTGTACTGCTTGCCCGGGCGCACACGGGCAATAATACCCTGGTGTGATGCTCCTTTGGCTTTGTCGTCGAGTGCCTTGCGGCCTGCTTGCTGGATAGTGATACCCAGCATCTGCAGCTCGTTGATCACCGGCAACAAACGGTCATCCTCGCGGCCTTTCAACACAAAAACTTCAATGAAGCGTGAAGGGTCTGACGCCAAAACGGCTTTCACGGCATGGATGCCGAAAATCATGTTATTACTCATGGATTAGTTCTTCTTCGCTGCTCGTTCTTTCTTACCGGCACGCTGTTTCTTCTTGCGGACCTTGGTCGATTTTTTCTTCGCGGTCGGCTTACCCTTGCCGCCCTTCTTACCGGCCTTGCCTTCCGGTGCCTTATCTTCCTCAAGTTTCGGAATCGCACCGGCTTTCAGCTTCTGGCGCACCGAGCTACGTTCTTTCTTCGACTTCGAGCGCGACTCTTGTTCGGCCTCTCCATCTTTAACGCGGTATACCTTCATGCTCTGGCGCTGCATGCCCTCAGCTTTGCGCATGCGCTGTTTTTTCTCACGGCTCTTGGCGGTCTTGCCAGCCCCACGCGGCTTGCGGTTGCTGCCGACGATATCAAAGTCAATCTGGCGGTCATTGAGGTTAATCGACGCTACCTTGACTTTCACCGTATCACCCAGGCGATACACCTGACCGGAGCTATCACCAATCAGGCGCTGACCGATCGGATCATACTGGTAGTAATCATTGGCCAGGTTCGAGATATGAACAAGGCCATCAATGTTCAGCTCATTCAAACGAACAAAGAAACCGAAGCCGGTCACATTGGCAATGACCCCTTCGAACTCATCACCGACATGGTCTTGCATGTATTCACATTTCAGCCAGTCAGCCACATCACGGGTTGCATCATCAGCGCGGCGCTCGGTCATTGAACACTGCTCGCCGAGGGTATCCATATCGTCGAAAGAGTAATGGTAACCGCCTGTTGGCGTCCAGCGATCTTTGTTGGTCCCTTCTTGCTTGGCCACCAAATATTTGATCGCACGGTGCAGGGTCAAGTCCGGATAACGGCGGATCGGCGAGGTAAAGTGGGCATAGCGCTTCAGGGCCAAGCCGAAGTGACCGATATTATCAGCCTGATAAACCGCCTGCTTCATCGAGCGCAGCAGCATGGTCTGGATCAGCTCATGGTCAGGACGGCTCTGGATCATCGCCGCAAGGGCTGCATAGTCCTTCGGCGCAGGCTCCAAACCACCGGAAAGCTGCAAGCCGAGCTCGCCGAGGAAATCGCGGAAACCGGTAAGACGCTCTTCACCCGGAGTATCGTGTACCCGGTACAGCGCCGGCTCTTTGGCTTTCTCGACAAACGAGGCCGAGGCGATATTAGCCAGGATCATACACTCTTCGATGATCTTGTGGGCATCGTTACGTTCAGCTGGCACAATGCGGTCAATCTTGCGATCGGCATTGAAGATGAACTGGGTTTCGACAGTTTCGAACTCAATGGCCCCGCGCTCTTCACGTGAAGTCTTGAGCACCTTGTACATGCTATACAGCTCTTCAAGGTGTGGCACCAATGGCGCGTAACGCTCGCGCAGTTCCTCGTCGCCTTCCAGCATCTTACTAACCTTGGTGTAGGTCAGGCGGGCATGGGAGTTCATTACCGCTTCGTAGTGCTTATAGCCGGATAGGTTGCCGGATGCCGAGATGGTCATCTCACACACCATACACAGGCGGTCAACCTGCGGGTTGAGCGAGCACAAGCCGTTGGAAAGGACTTCCGGCAGCATCGGGATCACCTGAGACGGGAAGTATACCGAGTTACCACGACGTACGGCTTCAGTATCAAGCGCGGAACCCGGACGGACATAATGAGAAACATCAGCAATTGCCACCCAAAGACGCCAGCCGCCTGATTTCTTGCGCTCACAGTAAACTGCATCGTCGAAGTCACGGGCATCTTCGCCGTCAATCGTTACCAATGGCAGGTCACGCAAGTCAACACGGCCCTTCTTGGCCTCCTCAGGGACTTCTTCGCCAAGCCCCTGGATCTGTTTATCGACTTCCGCCGGCCACTCGTGGGGAATATCATGAGTACGCAGGGCGATTTCAATTTCCATCCCCGGCGCCATATTCTCGCCCAGTACCTCGACCACCTTACCGACGGCATTGTACTGACGGGTAGCACGCTGATTGATTTCCACAACCACCACGTTGCCCATCCGGGCTCCCATACGTTGGTCATTCGGGATCACGATATCCTGAGCAATGCGAGAGTCATCCGGCACCACATAACCCATACCGTCCTCGATAAAGAAGCGGCCGACAATCTGCCCTTCGTATTGCTGCAATACACGAACCACACGGCCTTCACGGCGGCCGCGCTTATCGGTACCAGCGACCTGAGCCAGGATGTAATCGCCGTGGATCACCCCACGCATCTGGTGGTGGGGAAGCAGCAAGTCTTCTTCCTTGCTGTGGGTGCCTTCCGGACGCAGAAAGCCAAACCCGTCCCGGTGGCCAATGACATGACCCTTGATCAAGTCGAGGCGCTCAGGCAGGGCGTAGCACTGGCGGCGGGTGAAGATCAGCTGGCCATCACGCTCCATCGCGCGCAGGCGACGGCGCAAGCCTTCATACTGGTCATCGCCCTCAAGTTTTAGCTCTTCAAACAGCTGATCGCGGCTGACGGGCGCCGAGTAACCGCGAATCACTTCCAGCAGCATCTCGCGGCTGGGAATAGGATTTTCGTAGTTTGATGCTTCGCGATCGCGAAAAGGATCGACCGGTAAATCGGTAGTACCTTTTGACATAATTAGATCCAAGTTGGCGAAGAGATACTTCAAGTATATCCGCGCCCTAGGTGAACAGACGGGAGCCAAGTCGAAAAATTAGCTCCCCAGAGAGATTTTGAAGTTATTGATTTTCTATCACTGCACTGGCTGGCCCAACAGGACACGCAGGGGCGGGTTGTCATTGATCATTTCTGACAGGGTGTGATTATCCAGCTCATTGAGGAATGCCTGGCGTGCATCGAAAAGGATACCTTTCAGTTTGCAGGCCGGGGTGATATGGCAAAAGTCCTCACTGCAATTGACGATCTGCAAGGGCTCTATCGCCCGCACGACATCACCAACCACGATTTTATCGGCTGGCATGCCCAGGCGGATCCCACCATTTTTGCCGCGTACTGTCTCGACGTAACCCAGCTGTCCCAGCTTGTTGATGATCTTCACCATATGGTTACGTGACACACCGTATACCTCGGTCACTTTGGTAATACTCGTCAGCTCCCCCTGTGGCAGGGTCGCTAGGTATATAAGGGCGCGCAGGCCGTAATCGGTAAAACTCGTCAGTTGCACAATAACTCCTCCTGCCGACATTTTAATCTGGTTATTGACTAAAAGATACAGATACGATACAACTTAAAACATATATTATAAATACACCATTAAAGGTAAAGTCATGCTTAGCTCCCAAACTATCGATATCGTCAAGGCAACCGCCCCAGTGATCGCCCAAACTGGCCCAGCCCTCACAGCCCATTTCTACGAGCGTATGTTCAGCCACAACCCTGAGCTCAAAGATGTTTTTAATATGAGCAACCAGCGCAACGGCGACCAGCGCGAAGCGCTATTCAATGCTATCTGCGCCTACGCCAACAATATCGAAAACCTGCCGGCCCTGCTGCCGGCAGTGGAAAAAATAGCCCATAAACACACCAGCTTCATGATCACCGCCGAGCAATACGCGATTGTTGGCGGCCACCTGCTGGGTACCATTGACGATCTGCTTTCGCCAGGCCAAGAAGTCTTAGACGCGTGGGCGGAAGCCTACGGCCTGCTTGCCAATATCTTTATCAAGCGCGAAGAAGAGATCTACCAGGAAAACGAAGGCAAGTCGGGCGGCTGGCGCGGCACCCGCGAATTTATCCTGAACGAGAAAACCCAAGAGAGCGAAGTGATCACCAGCTTCACCTTCAAGCCTGCCGACGGCGGTACGGTGGCTGGCTACCTGCCAGGCCAATACCTTGGGATCTACCTCCAGCCAGAAGGCTTCGAGTACCAGGAAATCCGCCAATACAGCCTATCTACTGCGCCACAGGCCAATCAGTACCGTATTTCGGTCAAGCGCGAAGAGGGTGGCAAGGTCTCGAGCTATCTGCACGATGCCTTGCAAGTGGGCGATAAAGTCCAGCTTGCCCCACCTGCCGGCGACTTTTTCCTTGATGTGGAACCCGGTACACCAGTGGCATTGCTTTCTGCCGGTGTCGGCCTAACACCGACCCTGTCGATGCTTGAAGCCCTGACGGCTCACCAAGCCGATGTGCACTGGCTACATGCTGCCGAGAACGGCGGCCACCATGCTTTCAAACACACCGTCGCGCGCATGGTCGCCGAGCACGACCACTTTACCAGCCACACCTGGTACCGTGAGCCGCTGGCTTCAGACAGCCAAGCAGAGGACTTCCAGTTTGACGGTATGATGGATCTGAACAAGATCAAAGAGCTGGTCACGACCCCGGGCATGCACTATTACTTCTGTGGTCCGGTCGGCTTCATGCAGCATGTCGCCAAGCAGCTACTGGAGATGGGCGTTGCCGAAGAGCAGCTTCACTACGAATGCTTCGGCCCGCACAAGGTGATTTAACCGCAACGAAAAAGAGAGGCGCCAGCCTCTCTTTTTTTATTTCCACCCTAGGCTTGGCACTCGCCACAACCGCAGTTCCTCAGCTTCCTGCTCCCTGGCTTACCAGAAACTATCCCGCCGCTTGGCCCTGGCAATGACATTGGCCGGCATCCGGTTTTCCAACCCGCGGCGCAAGCTCGCAATCTTGTTGTGGGTGCTTTGGCTTGCCGTCACCGTGTTGTACAGCCAGCGGTAGGCATCTTCAAAGTCGAGCGGGCTGCCGTAGTTGCTCAGCAGCAACTCGGCAAGCTGGATGCGGGCATCGACATTACCCATAGCAGCGGCTTCACGCAGGTAGGGGATCGCCCGCTCCCGATCTTGCTGGACCAGAGTACCGCGGGCGTAATAACGCCCGAGCTGCTCTAACGCTGCTGGCGAGCCTTGCTGGGCAGCCGACTGCATGTAGTGGATGCCAAGCTCGACATCGCGGTCGACACACACGCCCCAGGCAAGCATGTCGCCGTAGAGAAACTGGTAGGAAGGGGATTCGACCCGGATCGCCCTGGCTTCAATATCCTGTACCAGCTGGCAATCATCAGCCCTCACCTGCTGCAAATGGCTGTTGGAGACGAACATCCGGTTGAGCGCATTTTCGCTGTACACAGGTACAGCATCACCCACCTCTTCCAGGGCGGAAGCAGGCATCGCGCTGCACAAGGCAATAGCAAAGGCTAATGGGCGTAGGCTCATGGATAGATCTCTTTCCAAACGTGCTAACGTTATCGGCGGCAGAGCAGCAGACTTTAGAGAAAAAACACCCTAAACGGCAATTTTCCGGCGTTTCAATGACATAGTCTAATTAGGTTTTTGACGCAATCAGCAAAGCTCGGTTTTGGAACCAACCCCTCCTCGAGGGTTTAGTTCCGCTACAGAAAACAGATTGATCTGTCGGCGAGAAACCATAAAAAAAGCCAGCCCCTTGAGGCTGGCTTTCGTATCAATCATTACCATTGCAGTACTATCACATTGCTCTCGCAATGCACTCGCACAGCAATCAGCAATTACTCACCGTATGGGTGAACCTTGATGATTGTCTCGTTACGGTCAGGACCGGTAGAGATGATGTCAACTGGCACGCCAGTTAGCTCTTCGATACGAGCGATGTAGTCTAGTGCAGTCTGCGGAAGGGCATCCAGAGACTTAGCACCGAATGTTGTTTCAGACCAGCCAGGTACTGTTTCGTAGATTGGCTCAATGTTCTCGTAAGCGTCAGCCGCCATTGGAGAGACATCTAGGATTTCGCCATCTTTGGTCTTGTAGCCAGTACAGATCTTGATCTCTTCCAGGCCATCCAGTACGTCTAGCTTGGTTAGGCAGAAGCCAGAGATTGAGTTGATCTGGATAGCACGGCGCATAGCAACGGCATCGAACCAACCCGTACGGCGTAGACGACCTGTGGTCGCGCCAAACTCGTTACCCACTTCACCCAGGTGCTTACCAACTGGGTCTTGCTTGTCTAGACCGTCGTATAGCTCAGTCGGGAATGGACCTGCGCCAACACGTGTGCAGTATGCTTTCGCAATACCCAGGATGTAACCTAGGTGGCGAGGACCGAAGCCAGAACCTGCTGCAACGCCACCAGCAGTGGTGTTTGAAGAGGTTACGTACGGGTAAGTACCATGGTCGATATCTAGCAGTGTGCCCTGCGCACCTTCGAACATGATCTTGTCGCCACGCAGACGCGCGTCGTCAAGTTCTTTAGTTACGTCGATAACCATTGCAGTCAGGATATCAGCCTGTGCCATGATGTTTTCAAGTACTTCTTCGTAGCTTACCGGCTCAGCATTGTAGTAGTGCTCAAGCTGGAAGTTGTGGTAAGCCATAACTTCTTTAAGCTTCTCGGCAAATGCTTCTTTGTCGAACAGGTCGCCAACACGTAGGCCACGGCGAGCAACTTTATCTTCGTAAGCTGGACCGATACCACGGCCAGTTGTACCGATCGCTTTCTTACCACGAGCGATTTCACGCGCTTGGTCTAGAGCGATGTGGTATGGAAGGATTAGCGGACAAGCTTCTGACAGGAACAGACGTTCACGAACAGGGATACCACGTTCTTCTAGCGGGCCCATTTCTTTCATCAGTGCGTCTGGAGAAAGTACTACACCGTTACCGATGATACATTTAACGTTGTCACGTAGGATACCTGATGGGATCAGGTGAAGGACAGTTTTTTCACCGTCAATGACTAGGGTGTGACCAGCGTTGTGACCACCTTGGTAGCGCACTACGTATTTTGCATCTTCGGTCAATAGATCTACGATCTTACCTTTACCTTCGTCACCCCATTGGGTGCCAAGAACGACTACATTATTTGCCATCTTTCTTCGTCTATCAGTAGTTAAAAAGGGATTCTAGCACCTTCAACGTTGGCTTGCAGTCATTTTTTGACCATGGGAGGCAAAACTGCAAGAAGCCTGTCACGCAAACGTGCTAGCGGAATTTACATACTAGTGTACATCATATATGCGATGACACTGCCGGCAACCACCAAGCAGCCACCGATACGGCGCAGGGAATTATCATCCTGCTGGCTCAACTGGCTCACCATCTCGCGCCAACCTTTTGGGGCTAGTAATGGGCCAAGTCCTTCAAACACAAGCACTAGCCCTAGTGCCATCCAAAACGCCTTACTCATTGTCATCTCCTCGCATTGATGGCTGGATTATACCCAATAAAAAAGGCAAGACCGAAGTCTTGCCTTTTCATCACAACCTTAATGGCGCTTAGTTAGCGACGCCGCTGGATTCCTTCATGTACTTGAAGAAGTCCGTATTCGGATCAACCACCAAAATGTCATTCTTGGAATTAAAGCTGTTCTCGTAGGCTTTCAACGAACGCAGGAAGTTGTAGAACTCCGGGTTCTTGTTGAACGCACCCGCATAGATTTGCGCCGTTTCAGCATCCGCAGCACCACGTACTACTCGAGCCTGACGGTCAGCGTCAGCGATGATCTTCGCAACTTCTAGCTCAGACTGGGCGCGGATAACTTCCGCTTTCTCACGGCCTTGAGAGCGGTGCTTACGGGCAACCGACTCACGCTCGGCACGCATACGACGGTAGATAGATTCACTGATCTCATCAGGCAGGTTGATTTTCTTCATTCGGAAGTCCACCACCTCGACACCCAAGTCTTTAAACGCGCTGACTTTGATGTCGGCCAATACATTGGCCATGATTTGATCACGCTGACCTTCTACCTCTTTGCGAGGAGCGACTTCAGCCACGATTTCAGACGCTGGCGCATCATCTTCTTCAACCACAGCCGTGCTATCTACTTGAACACCACGGTCAGGGCCAGAGACGATCTGCTTGATTTCTCGAGAACCGATCTCCGCACGCAGGCTGTCGACCACCTTACGTTTCAGCAGCGCTTCCGCCGTTAGCGCATCACCACCACCGGTGGTCAGGTAGTACTGGCCGAAATCTTCAATACGCCACTTCACGTAGGTATCGATGATCACGTCTTTTTTCTCAGACGTTACAAAACGGTCTGCCTGGTCATCCATGGTCTGGATACGGGCATCCAGGGTACGGACACGGTCGAATACCGGCACTTTGAAGTGCAGGCCCGGCTCGTAGATCTTTGCCACTTCCGAATCAGGCGCCTTAAGGATACGGCCGAAACGAACAACAATACCGCGCTCGCCTTCCTGGACCACGAACATTGACATCAGCAATGCCGCGATGAAGACAACAATCACTGGGATCATTAACTTACGCATAATTAAAATCTCCCCTGACGGCCAGTATCGGTACTACGCGGGGCAGTTGATACCGGGGCGGTCTCGACTTTCTCGAGCTCAATACCGTAATCGCTAGACGAACCGCTCTTCGGTTGGCTGCTCTGCTGGGCTGGGTTAATCAGCTTGTCCAGAGGCAAATACAGCAGGTTTCCGCTTGATTGCGAGTCGACCATGACTTTGCTGGTATTCGAGTAAACGCGTTCCATTGTCTCAAGGTACAGACGGTTACGTGTAACTTCAGTAGCTGCTAGGTATTCCGGCAACAGCTTCTCGAACTGTGCCACCTCACCGAGTGCACCGTTGATCACACGCTCAGAGTAACCTTCCGCTTCCTTCTTCAGACGCTCGGCACGACCGGTTGCCTTCGGCAAGATGTCATTGCTGTAAGCTTCTGCTTCACGAACGAAACGCTCCTCATCCTCTCGCGCTGCGATAGCATCATCAAAAGCATCTTTCACCGCTTCCGGCGGACGGGCAGACTGGAAGTTGACGTCAACGACCAACAGACCCATATCGTAGCGCTGGATGATGCCATCAATTGCTTCTTGCGTATTAGCACGGATCACCTGACGACCAGTGGTCAAGGCTTCATCCATGGTCGAGTCACCGATCACTGCACGAAGTGCAGAATCAGTTGCCTGACGCAAGCTGTCATCCGCATTGGTGACGCTGAACAGGTATTTCTGTGGCTCGGCCACGCGGTACTGAACGTCCATTTCCACTTTCAGTACGTTTTCGTCTTTGGTCAGCATCAAGCCTGAGCTGCGCAAAGAACGAATTGCCTGTACGTTGACTGGCTCGACTTCATCGATAAAGGTAGGCTTCCAGTTCAGACCCGGATCTACCATTTCGTAGAATTTACCGAAGCGCAAAACAACCCCGCGCTCCGCTTCGCCGATGGTATAGAAACCGGAGAAGCCCCATACCGCTGCAGCCAATACTGCGATTACCCCAAGGCCAGCAGCACTGCCGCCAGTCGAGGGTCCCTTTTTATTCCCCAAAATGCCACCGAATTTACGACTCAGTTTCGAGAAAACCTCATCGAGATCCGGCGGACCTTGATCACGACCACCGCGATTATTGTTACCCCAAGGGTCTTTATCACGGCCGCCGTTGTTACCAGGCTCATTCCACGCCATTATAGAACTCCATCAATATGATATGACGACAGTTTTTTTTATTACTCTAGCAGTCCATTAAGCAACGATAAAGTCATCTAACGAAGTACTTTCTCTTTTTTGTAACCTAGACCACTCTGCCAACGGCAAACGAATGTCGATTTTCAAGCTGCCATCGTCGTCGTATTCCTCACTGACAATACAGCCCAATTGGTAAAACTTACTGCGGTAACGGCCAATAAATTGTGGCGGCAAGCGCAAGGTATGTTTCACCATGGTGCCCGACAAACGCTCGGTCAGGGCATCGAACAACAGGTCAATGCCCTGTCCTTCCATCGCCGAGACCCATACTCGCTGGGGAACACCGGCTTCATCACGTTCAATACGTGGCGACGCCCCTTCCAGATTATCGATCTTATTCATCACCACCAAAGTTGGCACCTCGCCGGCGTCGATCTCTTCGAGTACCGTATCAACCGCTTCGATATTTTCACGGAAACGATCATCGCTGGCATCGACGACATGCAGCAGCAAACTGGCATCCTGGGTTTCTTTCAGGGTGGCCTTGAAGGCTGCGACCAAGTCATGGGGCAGGTGACGAATAAACCCGACCGTGTCGGCCAAAATCGAGGTACCGACATCGGCAACATCGATCTTACGCAGAGTTGGATCTAGGGTGGCAAACAGCTGGTCAGCGGCATAGACGCCCGCATCAGTGACCTGGTTAAACAACGTCGATTTACCGGCGTTGGTGTAACCGACCAGTGAAATCGTTGGGATTTCCGCGCGGTTTCGCGCCCGGCGTCCCTGATCGCGCTGCTTGGCCACTTTCTCAAGACGGCGCAATATCGTCTTGATCCTGTCGCGAAGCAAACGGCGGTCCGTTTCCAACTGGGTTTCACCCGGTCCACGCAAGCCGATCCCGCCTTTCTGTCGTTCAAGGTGGGTCCAACCGCGGATCAGTCGGGTTGAGATGTGACGTAGCTGTGCCAGCTCGACTTGCAGCTTACCCTCGTGGGTACGCGCGCGCTGAGCAAAGATATCGAGGATCAGACCGGTGCGGTCCAGTACCCTACATTTGCAAATTTGCTCCAGGTTACGCTCTTGCGCTGGAGAAAGTGAATGGTTGAATATGACGATCTCGGCGTCTTCAGCCCGAACCGCTTCGGCAATTTCCTGTGCTTTACCTTCACCCACGTAATATTTAGGGTGGGGAGTTTTACGACTACCGGTAACCACCCGTAGCGTATTGACTCCCGCGGAGGAGACCAGCATTTCGCATTCGCTTAAGTCTTCCCACTCCCCTTCTTGCGTGAAGTTGATATGAACAAGAATTGCCTGCTCACCGGTTTCATAACGGTCAAACAAGCAATCAACTCCTTAATGAAGAATATTATTCTTCGGTTTTTTCTTGTGAACGTTCTGCCGAAGCCGGGCGGTCACCTGTGTGGTGGTGGTTAACTGGACGTGCAGGCACGACAGTAGAAATCGCGTGCTTGTATACCATCTGGTTAACAGTGTTCTTCAGTAGGATCACAAACTGATCAAAAGACTCAATCTGGCCCTGTAGCTTGATACCGTTAACCAGGTAGATTGAAACTGGGATTCTTTCACGACGCAAAGCGTTCAAAAACGGGTCTTGCAAAGATTGCCCCTTAGCCATTATTTCTTTTCCTTATTTGTTTGTAGTTGTAGTTAGCAACGAACAAAATTAAAAATACGCAAAACAGTAATCAGTATACACGCTAATCAAACATCACATCTAACTGAGTTTGTGACGGTTTGTAACGCAGATTCTGGGTCACTGCTATCCAACCACGTCAGGTCTTTCCAGCTTCTCAGCCAGGTGATCTGACGCTTCGCCAATTGACGGGTGGCACAGATACCGCGGAACACCGCGTCATCCAAAGAGCACTGCCCGTCCAAATATTCCCACATCTGGCGGTAGCCTACACAGCGTATTGAAGGGAGATCTGGGTGCAGATCACCTCGTTCATACAAAGCACGAACTTCTTGTTCAAAACCCGCTTCGATCATCTTTTCAAAACGCTGCTCGATCCGCCGATGCAGCACAGCCCTATCCGTGGGAGTTATTGCAAACTGGTGTACCCTGTAAGGCAAGGTATCACCTTGAGTTTTCGTAAGCTCAGTTAAAGTTTTACCCGAAATACGAAAAACTTCCAATGCGCGTGAAAGGCGCTGGGGATCATTGGGGTGGATCCTAGCCCCGGAAACCGGGTCAATCCGCACCAACTCCTCATGCATCGCCTGCCAGCCTTTTTCCGCCGCTTCCTGCTCAATCTGAGCGCGGATCACCGGATCTGCCGCTGGCAACGGTGACAAACCTTCCAATAATGCTTTGTAGTACAACATAGTACCACCAACCAATAAAGGAATGCGCCCTTGTGCAACTATATCAGCCATTTCTTTCAGTGCATCAGCGCGAAAGTCCGCAGCTGAATAACTTTGCGCTGGATCACGAATATCGATCAATCGATGCGGTGCCTGCGCCAGTTCATCGGCATCCGGCTTGGCAGTACCGATGTCCATATCTTTATAGATAAGGGCTGAATCAACGCTTATCAACTCTACAGGTAGTTGTTGGCGCAACCGGATCGCCAGATCGGTTTTGCCCGACGCAGTCGGGCCCATCAGGAATATCGCCTGAGGTAATGGCTTAGTCATAATTAAACGCTTCTATTGCTGCACTCACGTCGACCGGACGCAGCAAGTCTGGAAAATAGTATTCGAGTTCAGGTCCCCAGAGCTGCTCGAGCTCGGTGACCAGCTGGATCGCCTGAGACAAACTATAGGCCCCGCTGGCCTCGGTCAGCTGACCAGAAAGCCAATCGAGAAGTTTGTCCCAGCCTTGCGACTCAGGATCTTCGGCTACCGCAGCCAAATAGGCTAGCAGCGCCGGTATCAACTGTTGCAGGTTCTGCTGGCGCAGCGGCTGGCACACCGACAAAATCACAAGCTGTTGCTTGTTCTTGGCCTTGAGCTGGATACCCAACTGCTTGAGCAGCAATGCATGTTGCTCGGCGCAGTCTACCATATTCGGCTCGACAGGGATGGAGTGAGGGATCAGCAGCGGCTGCGGCTTTAACCCCTCCGTCTGTGCCAAGCGCAACTGCCCTTTGGTACGCAGCCCCTGAGCCCTGGCCAGGGACAACAGCGCCAATCCCTCATCGCGGCTAAGCAAGAGGTATTGTTCCGCCACCAGCGACAAAGCCTTGCCTAGGCCAATGCCGTTGGCGGTGTCGATGGCATCCTGGCGGGCCGGCGGCTGGGTAACGGCAGGCGCTGGCGCAGATGGCTGCGCCGGTACTTGGCTCGGCGAGTTCGGCTGCGGTGCCGACTCCACCGTGCGCATTAACTGCTGGTAGGCTTCAATTTCTTCCGGGCTCGGCCCATCCTCTTGCTGGCGCGCGCGCTGACCGCCCCCAGAGCGCCCTGCGCTATTTGGCGAACTGCTGCTTGAGGAATTGTAGCTTGACGAGTTGCTGCCTGGTGAATAATCGCTGTCGCGATAGGCCTGGGCATCCCTCGGCGCCGACCGCTCACGGTAGGCCGATGCGCCTGAAGACTCGGCTCGCCCAGCACCGCTCCCACGACTTTCGTGGCTTTCGCTATTTCCCGCAGAGCCGCTGGACAACCAATCCCGCGCGGGGGCCTTGTTGGGGTAATCCGGGGTACGGGCAATAGCCGCTGAGGCGGCATCTGGCTCGGCAATGCCATGCTCATGTGATGGGAAAGCCTCTGATACAGGAGGAGAGTATGCCGCCTGCGGCGCATGGGCACTGGCCCTTGGCGCCGGAATATTCATAACTTGCTCGGGATCATCCGCCGCGCCTTCGATCAATGCGCTTTGCAGCCCCTGGCAAATAAAATCATGCACCAGGCGCGCCTGGTGGAAACGGACTTCATGCTTGGCAGGGTGAACATTGACATCAACCTGGTGCGGGTCAACATCGATGAACAGGGCATAGGCCGCATACTGATCCGGCGCTAGGCTGCTCTCGTAGGCTTGGCGGATTGCATGGTTGATCAGCTTATCCTTCATCATCCTGCCGTTGACGTAGCAGTACTGGATATCGTTCTGGGATCGGGCACCCTGCGGGCTGCAAATCCAGCCACCGAGCCTGAGGTCACCATGCGCTAACTCAACCGCCAGCGCATGGTCCAAGAACGCCTGCCCGCACACGGCGGCCAAGCGGCGCTCTTTTTGAATTTGGGTATTGGCGGCGCGGTACTGCCGCACCACCTTGCCGTTGTGGCGCAGATTGATGGTGACATCCATCCGGCTGAGCGCAATGCGCTTTAACAGCTCATCGATATGGCCGAATTCGGTTTTTTCGGTACGGAGGAACTTGCGGCGGGCTGGGGTATTGAAGAACAGATCAAGCACTTCCAATGTGGTACCGACCGGGTGGGCGGCAGGCTTAAGCTGTACATCCATATCTCGCCCTTCGGCATACGCCGCCCAGGCTTCCTCCTGCTCGGCAGTACGGGAGGTCAGTGTCAGGCGCGAGACTGAGCTGATACTGGCCAACGCCTCACCGCGGAAGCCGAGGCTGGCAATGGCCTCGAGATCATCGAGGGTGGCAATCTTCGAGGTCGCATGACGGCTCAGGGCGAGGCCCAACTCGTCTTTCGGGATCCCCTTGCCATTATCGCGGATACGGATCGTCCGGCTGCCGCCCTTATCGATATCAATATCGATCCGGGTTGCGCCAGCATCCAGGCTGTTTTCAACCAGCTCCTTGACCACCGAGGCTGGCCGCTCGACAACCTCGCCAGCGGCAATTTGGTTCGCCAACCGAGCTGGCAAGATCTGAATAGGCATAATCAACTACTCGGGATAGTAAGTTTTTGTCCAACAGCCAGTTTATCGGTACGTAACTGGTTCGCTTCACGCAGGCGGCTTACGGTCACGCCATAGCGGGTGGCAATCTTACCGAGAAACTCCCCACGCTGCACGGTATGCACCACCGGAGCCGGGGCCTGCACCGAAATTTTCAGTTTCTGCCCCACCGCCAGCTCATCGGAGCGAAGCTTGTTGGCACTGCGGATGCTTGCCACCGTCACACCATATTGGCCGGCTATCTTGCCAAGGAACTCGCCGCGCTTGACGGTGTGGGTCACCGTTTTGGTAGTAGTCCCGGTATTCCTTGGAGCCGATGCCACTAGCGGGACCTTGACTGAAATTTTCAGCTTCTGGCCGATTGCCAGCTCATCGGAACGTAACTTGTTGCCATTCCTAATACTGGCAACCGTCACCCCGTACTGGCTAGCAATCTTGCCAAGGAAATCGCCACGCTTGACGGTATGGGTCACCGTTTTAGTCGTCGTTGCCGCCGCGGTTGCCGCTGGTGCAGCAGCTGGCACCTTGCCCGGGATCACCAGTACCTGCCCGACCTTCAAGGTATTCGACTTGAGGTTATTGGCCTGTTTGATCGCCGCCACTGACGTGCCGTAGCGGTTGGCAATCACACTCAGCGACTGGCCGCTAGTCACTTTATGCTTGATTCCCTGGTTGCGCGAAGCAAACAAGGTTCCTTCCGGTGGCTTCTCGTTGAAATACGACAACACCCCACGGTACACCGCATCCGCCAGTTTGTTCTGGTGTGACTTCGAGTTTAGCAGCCGCTCCTCGGTCGGGTTGGTGATAAAACCGGTTTCAACCAGTAGCGACGGAATATCCGGTGACTTCAGCACCGCCAGACTGGCATGCTCCGGCTTGCTCTTGTGCAGGGTGGTCACCTTGCTCATTTCCTTCAATACCCGGTTGGCTACGTCGTAGCCCTCTTTCTGCGAGTGGCTAAACTGCAGATCGAGTACCGCCATACTCAAGTACTGATCATCGGTACCACCGGACAGCACATCACCGCCACCCAGCAACTCTGACTGCTTCTCATGCTGCTCTATCCAACGGCCAATTTCGCTGTTGGCGCGGCGGGTATTGAGCACCCAGACCGATGCCCCGCGCGGCTGAGGCTTGTGGAAGCCATCGGCATGAATCGACACCAGCAAGTGGGCACGCCCCTGGCGGGCAATTTCTGTCCGTCGGTTGAGGTTGACGAAGTAGTCGCCCTGGCGGGTCATCACCGCCTTCATCCCCGGCGTCGCGTTGATCCGTGCCGCCACCTTTTTCGAAATATCCAAGGTGACTTTCTTTTCGTACAAGCGGCTCGGCCCGATTGAACCTGGATCCTCACCGCCGTGACCAGGGTCAATGGCGACAATGATATCGTCGGTACCATATGGCAAGATGGCCTGCTGGTTGGCCACGTTCGGCTTCGATGTCGGTTCAGGCTTCTTTGCTGTTGCGGCTTTGCCATGCGGCAAGTCCATCACCAGACGGTGGCTGTAAGTCCCATCCGGTGTCGGCGCCAGCTTGAATAGCTTCGGGGTCATGCCTGACTTCATTTCCAATACCAGGCGGTACGTCCCTTTTTCCGGTGCTCCACTGTTGCGGATTTTGGTCAGGATTGCACTGTCCTTAACCACCACAGGCAGCTTGGTATTCAACGTTGTCTGCTTGAGATCCACCACCAAGCGGTCAGGCTTGGTCAGGGTGAAGTAACTGAATACCGCATCCTCAGTAAGATCCAGCACCACGCGAGTCTCGTCTGGTGCCGGCCAAACCCGAACCCCCTTGAGCTCATTTGCCACCGCCAGTGAACTAAACAGACTGGCCCCTAAAATCACAGCATGAAAAAAAGCCCGTAACGACATCCTATCAACTCAACTCCAAGCGTTTAATGAGCTCACTACCGTATTCGTTATTTGCCGTCAGGGTGACTTTGCGTTGTTCACCGTGATAGCGCATGTCCAGTTCAAGGTCAGCTTCTGGCAGCAGCCCAGCGCCCTTCTCTGGCCACTCCACCAAGCAGATAGCATCCGCGGCAAAATAATCACGGATCCCCATGAACTCCAGTTCCTCGGGATCGGCAAGGCGATACAGATCAAAATGATAGACCTGCCAAGGCGGCAGCTCATAAGGTTCAACCAAGGTATAGGTTGGGCTTTTAACATTGCCCTGGTGACCCAAAGAGCGAATGAAGCCGCGGCTGAATGTGGTTTTCCCTGCCCCCAGATCACCATGCAGATAGATGGTGGTCTGGCGCTGACAGGCATGTGCCAACTTGTGGCCTAAATCTACCGTCGCCTGCTCATCGGCGAGCAGGATTTCAAAACTATGCATTATCTTCTTATCTTGGATTTACTAATTGTCGAATATGAGGAAACAAATCGCTTGCTAGCATACCACGCTCCCCCTCTACTGCGCAGCGATCGGCAGCCGTGCTGTGGATCCATACCCCGCACCTGGCCGCCGCAACCGTAGACAAACCCTGCCCCAACAAGGCCCCGATGACACCGGAGAGTACATCGCCCATTCCGCCGGTTGCCATACCGGGGTTGCCGGCAGCACACACCCAGCACTGGGTACCATCATCGACCAAAGTCCCGGCTCCTTTAAGCACAACGACACCGCCATACTTGGCTTGCAACGATCTGGCGGCACGAAAACGGTCGGCTTCCACCTCTTGGACCGAGCAATCTAGCAATCTGGCTGCTTCACCGGGGTGAGGAGTAATTATACGATTATTTTTATAGTCTGGTGAACGCGCCAATAAGTTCAATCCATCCGCATCCACGACTAGGCTTTTTTCAGTGTTGGTAAGTTCGCTATATAGCGACTGGCTCCAACTTGACTGGCCAAGCCCCGGCCCGAGTACCAATACATCGGCCCACTTTAGGCGCTGCGCCAACAATACCTTGTCTGTTTGTTGCCAACCAACGGCCATTATTTCAGGTCTGGCCGTGATAATTGACAATACATTGTCAGGTTGCGTCAACACGGCTGCCAGCCCAGCCCCGGCTCTTGCCGCCGCCTCTGCCGCCATGCGGATCGCCCCGCCCATACCATGATCACCGCCGGCCAAAAGGATCCGACCATGATCTCCCTTATGGGAATTGCGAGCTCTCGGGGGAAGAGAAAGGGCAATGTCATCGGCTTGGATCAACCGGGCCGAAGGCGGCTCAATTTGCTCAAAGTCATCGGCCACCTGCAAGCCGGCAAAGCACACCCGGCCCACATAGCCCGCTGCCTCTGCAGTCCATAGCCCTTGCTTGCTACCGATAAAGCTGACAGTCGCCTTAGCCTTGACCGCTTGGCCAAGTACCTTTCCGGTATCGGCACATAAGCCAGAGGGGATATCGATGGCAATAACAGGCAAGGCGATCCGGTTGATCATCGAGATCAAACGCTGTTCTTCCGGGCGAACCTCACCCGAGAGGCCGGTTCCCAGCAACGCATCCACGATAACATCAACCGACTCGGGCACACTATTAGCCGGCGGTAAAACCTGCCCGCCGGCTGCGAGCCAGGTATCTCTTGCCCGAGCGGCATCCCCCTGCAGCCGCGCCGGCTCCCCTTGGTGCCAGAGCGTCACCGTATAGCCAGCCTCAAGGGCCAAACGGGCAACAATATAACCATCGCCGCCGTTATTACCGCCACCGCAGCAAACCAGCACATGGTTATGGCGGGCAAAGCTTTGCTCAAGCTCCTGAAAAACGGCCATCCCGGCTCGTTCCATCAACTGGTACATCGCCAGGGATTGCAGTGAAGCCGCCTGCCGCTCGCCACGGCGTACCTGCTCCGCCCGATATAGCTTGCCAGACCAATATTCCGTACTCATCGTATCCTCCTGCCCAGCCTGTTACAGCCAAACCTATACCAACCCGTTCCATTGTAGCGACAACCAGGCCTAGATCGATCATTAGGCCAAGATCTTCATGATGATCCTCTCAACATTTGCTGTGGTTGTGGTAAACTTCCGCCCCCAATTAAGCTCGGTATTGAAGTATGACCATCGACTATCGCGAACTGACCCAGAAAATCAAGCAGTGGGGCCAAGAACTCGGCTTCCAGCAGGTTGGGATCAGCGATGTCGATCTTAGCGAGCATGAAGCCCAGCTCCAGCGCTGGCTCGATGCCGGCTACCATGGCGAGATGGACTGGATGGCCCGCCACGGCATGATGCGGGCCCGCCCTGCCGAACTGCACCCGGGCACAGTCCGGGTGATCAGCGCGAGAATGGACTACCTTCCGCCTGAGGCAAGTTTTGCCTACAGCCTGAGCCATGCTGAAACGGCCTATGTCAGTCGTTATGCCCTCGGCCGTGACTATCACAAACTTATCCGCAACCGGCTTAAACGCCTTGGCCAGCTTATCGAGCAAGAAGTCGGCCCCTTCGGCTACCGCCCGTTTGTCGATTCCGCCCCCATTCTAGAGCGCCCGCTGGCTGAAAAAGCCGGGCTGGGTTGGACAGGCAAGCACTCGCTGCTGCTTAACCAGCAGGCTGGATCATGGTTCTTTCTTGGAGAACTGCTGATTGATCTGCCTTTACCAGTCGACAAGCCCGAAGAAAACCAGTGCGGCAAGTGCGTGGCCTGTATGACCAGCTGCCCGACCCAAGCGATTGTCGAGGAAGGTGTCGTTGATGCAAGACGCTGTATTTCTTACCTAACGATCGAATTTGATGGGGTGATACCCGAAGAGTTCCGAGAAGCCATCGGCAACAGGGTCTACGGCTGCGATGACTGCCAATTAGTTTGCCCGTTTAACCGTTTTTCAGATGTGACAGAAGAAGCGGATTATCACTGCCGTGACAGCCTAAAGTTGCAGCCTTTAACTACACTCTATGCTTGGACTGAAGCGACCTTCCTAAAAAATACCGAAGGGTCTGCAATTCGCCGGATTGGCCATATCCAATGGCTGCGCAATTTGACCATTGCGATGGGGAACGCCCCTTATAATCCCGAGATTCTCGAAGCGTTGGCGTCCAGGGAAGGTGAAAGTGCATTACTGGATGAGCATATCCACTGGGCGAAAGGCAAGCAGCTCGAAAAGCGCCAACAAACAGCTATCAGCGTGCTGCCGTCTAACACCAAGCGGCTGGTACGCATCGTGGAAAAGGGGCTACCGCGGGATGCCTAGCAAGGGGAATGACTCCGGCTACCATATTGCAACGTTATCCACACAGAGTGAGAGCTTGATCAGGCTTCTGAACTAATGTGGAAAACATTTCCATTTTTGCCTCTTTATCTGCTATTCCCAATATTAAACACAGCTCAATATCTGCTACTCAAAAAAAGTTATCCAAACATCCACAGAGTGGATCAAGTTGTATATAAGTCTTGAGCAAATGTCACCAAACCTATAAAAAACAACACTTTATACTGTGGATATTTTTTTATCGATTATTGTTTTATTGAAGAATAAAAAGATAAATACAGACTTGTTCACACGGTATCGGCACACGTAATCAACCGACTTACCCACAAGATGCTTTTGTGGATAACTCTGTGCACGATCTCAGTATTTTCTATCCGCCACAAGCTCTAGCCCACGAACGGCAAGGCATTCGGGCATAGACTGGTCGGGATAAATTAAGACAGATACGATTCACAGCTCCCTGCTGGTAATTTACATTACCCGTATCAAACCATTCAAAGAGCTTGTGTCGTCTTTTGACACTAAACAGAGCATCTTGATATTGCAGGATAAAAATAAACAGCCATAAGGCTGCAGGGGCAATATCAACAATGATGTTTTCGAAGCTGATCGCTTCATAATGGTTCCCAATAACACTTCGGTTATGGAACATTGGGACAACACACAAGACTATCGAGAGTCGAATAGTCCAGGAATGTTGCAATTGAACTAATACTTCACAGTAGTAGCTTTGCCGTTCCCCTGCACATTGCAGCGGCAGCAGAAATTGGAGTGATGTGGCCGACTAGGTACACGAGGTTCCTCGTGGGAGCACATCTATCCTGAAATTGGAGCGACACACGAGGTTCGAACTCGTGACCTCAACCTTGGCAAGGTTGCGCTCTACCAACTGAGCTAGTGTCGCATATTCTCTAAAGAGAATTGGTTGCGGGGGCCGGATTTGAACCGACGACCTTCGGGTTATGAGCCCGACGAGCTACCAAGCTGCTCCACCCCGCGTCCGTAGTTCACCATTCAAAGCATGATGAGGGCTTTTTAATTTGGAGCGACACACGAGGTTCGAACTCGTGACCTCAACCTTGGCAAGGTTGCGCTCTACCAACTGAGCTAGTGTCGCATTTGGTTGCGGGGGCCGGATTTGAACCGACGACCTTCGGGTTATGAGCCCGACGAGCTACCAAGCTGCTCCACCCCGCGTCCGTAGTTCATCATTCAAAGCATGATGAGAGCTTTTTAATTTGGAGCGACACACGAGGTTCGAACTCGTGACCTCAACCTTGGCAAGGTTGCGCTCTACCAACTGAGCTAGTGTCGCATTTGGTTGCGGGGCTCGGATTTGATCCGGGCGGCGCTTCCGTCGACGGCCTGAGGGTTATGACAAAGCATTCGCCAGACTGTCTGAAATTGTTGGTTGCGGGGGCCGGATTTGAACCGACGACCTTCGGGTTATGAGCCCGACGAGCTACCAAGCTGCTCCACCCCGCGTCCGTAGTTCACCATTCAAAGCATGATGAGAGCTTTTTAATTTGGAGCGACACACGAGGTTCGAACTCGTGACCTCAACCTTGGCAAGGTTGCGCTCTACCAACTGAGCTAGTGTCGCATTTGGTTGCGGGGGCCGGATTTGAACCGACGACCTTCGGGTTATGAGCCCGACGAGCTACCAAGCTGCTCCACCCCGCGTCCGTAGTTCACCATTCAAAGCATGATGAGAGCTTTTTAATTTGGAGCGACACACGAGGTTCGAACTCGTGACCTCAACCTTGGCAAGGTTGCGCTCTACCAACTGAGCTAGTGTCGCATATTCTCTTGAAGAGAATTGGTTGCGGGGCTCGGATTTGATCCGGGCGGCGCTTCCGTCGACGGCCTGAGGGTTATGACAAAGCATTCGCCAGGCTGTCTGAAATTGTTGGTTGCGGGGGCCGGATTTGAACCGACGACCTTCGGGTTATGAGCCCGACGAGCTACCAAGCTGCTCCACCCCGCGTCCGTAGTTCATCATTCAAAGCATGATGAGAGCTTTTTAATTTGGAGCGACACACGAGGTTCGAACTCGTGACCTCAACCTTGGCAAGGTTGCGCTCTACCAACTGAGCTAGTGTCGCATATTCTCTTGAAGAGAATTGGTTGCGGGGCTCGGATTTGATCCGGGCGGCGCTTCCGTCGACGGCCTGAGGGTTATGACAAAGCATTCGCCAGACTGTCTGAAATTGTTGGTTGCGGGGGCCGGATTTGAACCGACGACCTTCGGGTTATGAGCCCGACGAGCTACCAAGCTGCTCCACCCCGCGTCCGTAGTTCATCATTCAAAGCATGATGAGGGCTTTTTAATTTGGAGCGACACACGAGGTTCGAACTCGTGACCTCAACCTTGGCAAGGTTGCGCTCTACCAACTGAGCTAGTGTCGCATGTCACTGTTAGGCACAATGAAAGCCATAATCTGGAGCGACACACGAGGTTCGAACTCGTGACCTCAACCTTGGCAAGGTTGCGCTCTACCAACTGAGCTAGTGTCGCATGTCACTGTTAGGCACAATGAAAGCCGTAATCTGGAGCGACACACGAGGTTCGAACTCGTGACCTCAACCTTGGCAAGGTTGCGCTCTACCAACTGAGCTAGTGTCGCATGTCACTGTTAGGCACAATGAAAGCCATAAATCTGGAGCGACACACGAGGTTCGAACTCGTGACCTCAACCTTGGCAAGGTTGCGCTCTACCAACTGAGCTAGTGTCGCATGTCACTGTTAGGCACAATGAAAGCCATAAATCTGGAGCGACACACGAGGTTCGAACTCGTGACCTCAACCTTGGCAAGGTTGCGCTCTACCAACTGAGCTAGTGTCGCATGTCACTGTTAGGCACAATGAAAGCCATAAATCTGGAGCGACACACGAGGTTCGAACTCGTGACCTCAACCTTGGCAAGGTTGCGCTCTACCAACTGAGCTAGTGTCGCATATTCTCTAAAGAGAATTGGTTGCGGGGGCCGGATTTGAACCGACGACCTTCGGGTTATGAGCCCGACGAGCTACCAAGCTGCTCCACCCCGCGTCCGTATTATATTGAAAGGCAAACCAAACTAAGAATTGCCTTTCGAGGCTGCGCATTATACGAGGAAATGAGAGGGATGCAATAGATCTCAAAAAAAATTTGATCTTTCCCATCCAACCGTCTATTTCCTCATCAGATTTTCATGATCTGCTCACGATAGTAGCGCAATTCGGCGATCGAGTCGCGGATATCATCAAGCGCTAAATGGCTGCCCTTCTTGCTAAAACCATCTAATACCTCTGGTTTCCAGCGGCGGGTCAACTCTTTCAGGGTACTGACATCCAAGTAACGATAATGGAAGTACTGCTCTAGCTCAGGCATGTGCTTGTAGAGGAAGCGGCGATCTTGGCCAATGCTGTTACCGCAAATTGGTGATGCCCCTTTCGGCACCCACTGCTCCAGGAAGTCGATTGTCTGGCGTACCGCTTCGTCTTCGCTAACCTGGCTATTGCGGATCCGCTCAACCAAACCGCTGTTGGTGTGGGTCGTGGTGCACCATTCATCCATCTTGGTCAATTCAGCTTCAGGCTGGTGAATCGCCAGTACCGGTCCCTCCGCCAGGACATTGAGCTGCGCATCGGTCACAATTGTCGCAATTTCAATGATTTTATGGGTTTCGGGATCCAACCCGGTCATTTCTAAGTCGATCCAAATAAGGTTCTGATCGCTGATCATCATCGGATATTGCCTATTCTATGAGTAAACCATGTATGATAATACCAAACTAACGCCATTGCCGAGGCTACCACTGCAGGTTTTCGGCTGGCGACACATTGGTATATTACCGTAAGCCAACTTAACTGAACGATATTCTTGTGGCAAAAAAGAAAAAGCTTACTAAAGGTCAGAGCCGCCGCGTGCGCTCTAACCAAAACAAACGACTGAAGCGCGAAAAAGATGATGTCCAGTGGGATGAAGCCCTGCTGGAGTCTGCTCGTGAAGGCTTGGTGATCACCCGATTCGGCCAGCATGCCGATGTCGAAGACCCGGAAACCGGGATCATCCACCGCTGCAACCTGCGCCGGAGTATCCAAAGCCTCGTGTCTGGCGACCGTGTAGTATGGCGCCCGGGCGTTGAGGCCCTGCAAGGTATTAACGGTGTGGTTGAAGCCGTCCACGAACGTGAGTCGATGCTGACCCGCCCCGATTACTATGATGGCGTCAAAGCGGTGGCGGCCAACGTCAACCAGATCATTATCGTATCCGCGGTATTGCCCGAGCTATCTCTCAACATTATTGACCGCTACCTGATAGCAGCCGAGACAGTTGGGATCCCGCCACTGATCGTGCTCAATAAAGTTGATCTGCTTGAAGCGGAAGATCGCAAACACGTTGAACAAACGCTCGCGCTGTACCAAGAGATTGGCTATGAAGTACGCCTTGTCAGTTCAGAGACTGGCGAAGGGCTTGACGGCCTGCGCGAAGACCTCAAGGGCCACATCAGCATTTTTGCCGGCCAATCAGGTGTCGGCAAATCCAGCTTGGTGAATTCCCTGATGCCGGAAGTCGATGCAGAAGTTGGTGATGTGTCAGAGAACTCCGGCCTTGGCCAGCACACCACTACCGCTGCGCGCCTATACCACTTCCCTGACGGCGGTGATTTGGTTGATTCTCCGGGGGTACGCGAGTTTGGCCTGTGGCACCTTGAGCCTGAGCAAGTGACCGAAGCCTTTGTTGAGTTCCGTGATTACCTTGGCGGCTGTAAATTCCGCGATTGCAAGCACGGCAATGATCCAGGCTGCATCATTCGCGAAGCCGTCGAGAAGGGCAAGATCCACCAGGCCCGTTACGACAGCTACCACAAAATCATCGACAGCATGTCGGAGAATGTCGCCAACCGGCAATTCTCGCGCAACAAGCCTGATTGATCGCTGGCGGCTCCCTTTGCGTAGGGAGCCGCAACCACGACAGCAAGTAACTGACTTTAGCCAACAAGTTAGGTATTATTACCAGCCGACGTTATAATAACGTAACTATCTTGTTGAAAAACTCACTGTTTCTGGACGATACCGTGCACGACAATTTCAAAATCGGCTTGCAGTACTGCGCGCCAAAGCAAACCCTTACCCAGCTAGCAGGCAAGCTTGCCTCTATGAAGGCTGGCAAGTTAACGACCGCAGTTATCCGCTGGTTCATCCGTCAGTACGGCATTGATATGAATGAAGCACGTAACCCAGATCCAGCGGCTTACGCGACCTTCAACGATTTCTTTGTCCGTGAACTCAAAGACGGCGCCCGCCCAATCGATGACGATGCGGCGACCATCAGCCACCCAGCTGACGCCTGTGTCAGCCAGCTAGGTCCAATCACTGGCGGCGAGCTGATCCAGGCCAAAGGGCACACCTACGAAGCCGTCGAGCTGCTAGGTGGCGACCAGGCATTGGCCGATGAATTCCAGGACGGCCACTTTGCCACGCTGTACCTGTCACCAAAGGATTACCACCGTGTCCACATGCCATGCGATGGCACCTTGCGCCATATGGTCTATGTCCCGGGTGAGCTGTTCTCGGTAAATCCGCTGACAGCAAAGAACGTACCTAACCTGTTTGCTCGCAACGAGCGTGTGGTCTGTATCTTCGATACCGAATTCGGTCCGATGGCTCAAGTACTGGTCGGTGCCACCATTGTCGGTAGCATTGAAACCGTGTGGGCCGGTACCATCACGCCTCCGCGCAGCCCGCAGATCCACCGCTGGAATTACCCGGCCGAGGGCGAGCAAGCCATCACCTTGAAGAAAGGGGATGAAATGGGCCGCTTCAAGCTAGGCTCTACTGTGATTAACCTATTCCCGAAAGATGCCATTGCGTTTGTCGAAGGCTTGGAAGCCGGTGTACCAACCAAGATGGGCAGCGCCTATGCAACCCGCGTTGCAGCGGAACAGCCAGAAGCCTAAACGGTTAACATTTTTGAACAAAAAGGGCCTTTTACGGCCCTTTTTTTATGCAAAAAATTGACCATATCGAGGAAAATATCAACATCCAAATAGTATGCTGGGGACAGTCAATAATATAAGCAAACCAACATACTATGAAAAAAATACCTTTATCCCAGCTAGTTAAGCTGCTGGTCGCTTTCGGGATCCCGCTCGGGATACTGATGCTGCCTATCGATGCGATTCCGATTGCTGAATTAACCGTTTCCCAACATCGTCTACTCGCTATCTTTGCCCTCGCCGCCCTTCTCTGGGTGTTAGAGCCCGTCCCGGTTTTTGCCACCTCGATCCTGATCATCACCTCGCAGCTGATCATGATCTCCGACAGCGGGCTGCATACCTTCCGCACTCCACCCGCCGGGCACGAAATGGGAGAGGTACTCAAATACACCGATATCCTCGGCTCTTTCTCATCTCCGATCATTATCCTGTTCATGGGTGGATTCGCACTGGCGATTGCCGCTTCCAAGTATGAACTGGACAACAACCTGGCGCGGGTACTGCTAAAACCCTTTGGCACCCAGCCGAAATACATCATGCTCGGCCTGATGCTGATCACCGCGATATTCTCGATGTTCATGTCCAACACCGCCACCACGGTGATGATGCTGGCCTTGCTGACCCCTATCGTAGCCTCGGTACCAAAGGGCGATATCGGTATCAAAGCCTTGGTGCTGTGTATCCCGATCGCGGCCAATACCGGTGGTATTGCCACCCCTATCGGTACCCCGCCCAACGCCATCGCCCTGCAGTACCTAACCGGCGAGAACGCCATCAGCTTCCTTGGCTGGATGATGATCGGCCTGCCGTTTGTGATCCTCCAGCTGGCCTTTGCCTGGTGGTTGCTGCAAAAGATGTTCCCATCAACACAGGCACACATGCAGCTTGAGCTCAATGGCCAATTCCAGAAAAGCTGGCAGGCCATTGTGGTATACATTACCTTCGGCCTGACCATCCTGCTGTGGATGACCAGCTCGCTGCACGGCATGAATGTCTATGTGGTATCGATCATCCCGCTAGCGGTGTTCACCCTAACCGGGATCATGGGCAAAGAGGAAATCAAACTGATCAACTGGGAAGTGCTGTGGCTGGTTGCCGGTGGTATTGCCATCGGTCTGGCCCTGGATAAGACCGGTCTGGCCCGCGCCCTTGCCCACGCGGTGGACTACGATGCCCTATCTCCGATTGCCGTCGTCCTGACCCTGTCAATTATCTGTTGGTTGATGGCAAACTTCATGTCCAACACAGCGACGGCGAACCTGTTGATCCCTATCGCTGCTGCCGTTGCTGCATCGATGGAGAGCCTGGCTTCGCTAGGTGGCCTGCAGGGCGTATTGGTGGTCGTGGCCTTCTCGGCCTCGCTCGGTATGATCCTGCCGGTATCGACACCGCCGAACTCACTGGCCTATTCAACAGGACTCATCGAAAGCAAAGACATGGCCAAAACCGGCCTAATTATCGGCGTAGTCGGCCTGGTGGTCGTCTATATCGGCGCAATGATATTAACCTGACAGATACCTTCTCGATAAAGTGTGAAGGCGGCATATGCAGCCTTCACACAACCTTGTTTTTCTGATTCCCCTATCGCATAAGTCTGTTAACCCGATCACGTTATTTATGTGAATTATCCATGATGATTATTCACCTTCCACCAAGGGGGTTTTCGCTTTACCCGTGGTAAACATCGCTCCATCAACACACCGGAAATGCCACCTATATAAAACCAACACCTGGCAGCCGAGAGAGATAATCATGAAGCTAACGATCAAACACAAAATACAGCTGGCGATTGCTGTGATCATCGCCACGGTCAGTGCCGTACAGGCCTGGATTTCCATCTCCCAGCTCAGGCAGGAGACCACCACCGCCATCAACAACCAGATGCGTGATATTGCCCAGGGCACCAGCAGTAACATCAGTGACTGGCTCGCCATTCGCAGCGATATGATGCTGGCTAACGAGAGCCTGATCGCCAATCAGGACAATGTCGACCGCGAGCTATTGCTGTCCAAACGTGCCGGGCAGTTCCTGTCGGTCTACGCCGGGTTCAATGACGGCTCGATTGCCTATGGCGACAAAACCGAGGATTGGCCGGAAGGTTATGATCCGCGTACCCGCCCTTGGTACCAGGATGCAATGCGCCAAAGCGGCCTGATCCTGACCGAGCCCTACGAGGATTTCGACGGCAGCATAGTCGTCAGCTTTGCCAAAGCCTTCCAGGGGGAACACCGCGGCGTGCTGGCGGCGGACCTGACCATCACCGATATCATCGACCAGGTGCTCAACCTGCAGCTGGACAACAACGGGTTTGCCTTTTTGGTTGACGGCAACAACAACATCGTTGCCTACCGCGATGAATCACTCAGCCAACAGCCGCTAACCCAACTCGATAGCGAGCTTACCCCGCAGCTGCTGCAACGCTTAGTCGCCAGCCCAACCATTCACACTTTCCACCTCGACAGCGACGGCAGCGACAAGTTGATCTTCGCCACCCCGATCGCGGGCACCGACTGGACCCTGGCCCTGGTGGAAGACAAGGACTTGGCCTTTGCCTCAATCGGCGAGCAGATCACTTTTGTACTGCTGGCCTCAGTCGGCCTGTACATAGTGATTTCGGCGATCGCGACGTTAATTATCAACAATTTGCTGCGTCCGCTATCTCGCCTCAATGAGTCCGTTGCCCAACTGGCGGAAGGCCAGGGCGATCTGACCCAGCGCATTGATATTGAAAGGATGGATGAGATTGGTGTGCTGGCCGATAACATGAACCGTTTCCTCGGCCAGCTGCAGAGCATGATCAAAGGTGTGGTCACCCAGTCTGACCGCCTCGGCGAGCAGGCCGAACTGTCGGCTCAGCAAACCGTGCAAGCCAACCAGAAAGTGAACGAGCAGCAGAACGACATCAACCAGATTGCCACTGCAATCCATGAAATGTCCGCTACATCGGCCGAAGTCGCCAGCCATGCCGAAATGACGGCGGCAGCAGCCCAGGCTTCCACCAGCTCCTGCGAGCAGGGGCAGCAGGTGATCAGCCAGAACCGCAACGCTATTACCTCACTGGCAACGCAGGTCCAGGATGCCGCAAGCGTGATCCACGAACTGGAAAGCAACGCCCAGAACATCAACCAGATCCTGTCGACTATCCAGGGTATTGCCGAGCAGACCAACCTGCTGGCGCTCAACGCCGCCATCGAGGCCGCCCGGGCGGGCGAGCAAGGAAGGGGCTTTGCCGTGGTCGCCGATGAGGTGCGGGTGCTGAGCCAGCGTACCCATGACTCGACCGAGGAAATCCGGGCGATGATCGAGACCCTGCAGCAAAATACCCACCAGGCCGTCGACAGCATGCAGGCCAGTACCAACCTTGCCGGCGAAAGTGTCGGTTTTGCCGAGGCCGCCAGTGACAGCCTGAGCCAAATCACCCAAGCCATCAGCAAAATCTCGGATATGGCTACCCAAATCGCCAGCGCCGCCGAAGAACAGCGGGCGGTCAGCGAAGACATCAGCCGCAATACCCAGGCCATCAAGGACGTATCCGATCACCTCTCGGTGCAAACCGATGCGGTGACCGAAAGCGCCAAGGAAATGCACACCACGGCAGCCAGCATGTGCCGCGACGTTTCACGTTTCAAGGTGTAGTCCCTCGCGTTTGCCCTCGTCAGCCCCACCAATAAATACAGCCGCCTTTCCTGGGCGGCTTTTTTAGAAATATCTCTCAAAATCAATAACTAGGTTTTCACTAACCCGCAGTTATTTTTCCGATAACCGGATATAGCTGCCAAATCCCGCGCCTACTGCTCCACAGCCCAGCCCTACCCTCTACACTAAGGAGATTGGCTAGTTGACCATAACAACAAGAGAGGAACGACTGTGAAATTACCATCACTCAACGTAGTGCTGCTTGCCATGGCGGCAGCATCAATCGGCAGTACAACCCAGGCAGCCGAATGGAGCTATGAGGGCGAGAACGGCGTCGATAACTGGGGCAAGCATTTTGCCACCTGCGGCGAAGGGGCTAACCAGACTCCCATCGATATCAAGCGAACCGTCAAGGCCGAACTGACACCGCTGCAAATCGACTACCAGGGCAAGGTGCGCGAGGTGATTAACAATGGCCATACCGTGCAGGCCAATGTCGAGGGCAAGAACCAGTTGGTTATCGATGATCAAACCTTCGACCTCAAGCAGTTCCACTTCCATACCCCATCGGAAAACTATATTGCCGGCAAGCAATTCCCGCTGGAGGTGCATTTTGTCCACGCCAATGCAGAAGGCCAGCTCGCTGTTGTCGCGGCCATGTTCAAGAGCGGCCCAAGGGGCAACGAGGCCTTCAACAGCTTACTGGCGACCGTGCCGGAAAAAGACCAGATCCAGCCTTTGGATGACACTCTGAACCCTGCGGACCTGCTGCCACGGGAGCGTGAGTACTACCGCTTCAACGGCTCGCTCACCACCCCGCCATGCAGCGAAGGGGTGCGCTGGTTTGTGATGCGTGAAGCCCAAACCGGTACCGAGCAACAAATCGACAGCCTGCACCAGGTGATGGGTGACAATGCCCGCCCGCTGCAGCCGCTCAATGCCCGGGTTATTCTGGAATAAGCGATTAACCCAGAGTATTGCCTCTATACCCGGCGCTGTGACTAAAGCGCCGGCATTTCCCGTTGACCTTCCCGCCAGCCAAAGCCTTGTCCGACAATCTCCTTGCGTCCCATTGCGGATATCCCGCAAGATACCCAGTATCAATAAGGATATCACCGCACTTCAAGGATAAACATGAACTACGAATGGCTGGCTCTGGCAGCCGCATTGCTCTGGGCGGTCAGCAGCCTGATCTCCGTCACTCCCTCGCGCCACTTGGGTGCCTTTGCCTATAGCCGCTGGCGGATGGCCTGCGTCACCGTAATGCTTTCGGGCATGGCCTGGTTCAACGGCGGCTGGGCAAGCATGCAGTGGGACTATGCCAGTATCATGATGCTATCCGGCGTGATCGGCATTTTTTTTGGTGATACCGCCCTGTTTGCCTGCTTCAACCGTATCGGCCCCCGCCGTGGCGGCCTGCTGTTTGCCTGTCATGCGGTGTTTTCGGCGCTGCTGGGGATATGGTTGTTTGGCGAGATCCTGCAAGGCTGGAAGCTGGCCGGCAGTATCGCAGTATTTGCCGGGGTCGCTGTCGCGATTGCTTTCGGCCGTCGCCACAACAATGAACGGCAACAACACTGGGAGGGCAACCATGGCTCGCTGGTGTTTGCCATCCTGCTCGGACTGACCGCTGCATTGTGCCAGTCCATCGGGGCAATTATCGCCAAGCCCGTCATGCAAACCGCCGTCGATCCCATTGCCGCCTCTGCGGTCAGAATGGCCAGTGCCTTTGCCGCCCACTCCATACTGCGCCTAAGCGGTGCTCACTTTGCCCGGCCACTGCAACCGATCAACCTGGGTATCTTTCTGCAGGTTGCCCTCAACGGACTGCTGGCGATGGCGATTGGTATGACCCTGATCCTCTATGCCCTGCGCGATGGTGATGTCGGCATGGTTGCCCTACTATCCTCGACCTCACCCATCATGATCCTGCCATTGTTATGGCTGTACACGAGAGAGCGCCCGCCCGCAGCCGCCTGGCTGGGTGCCGTGTTGGCGGTACTGGGTACCATGATGATATTGACACACTAATCACAAGTGATAATCATTTGCACTTATGATTTAATTTGATTATGCTTTGACCTGTTTGGTTAAGGCGCCTTGGAATCCTCCCCAGCGACAACGCCAAAACAATAGAGATACGATAACACTAGCAAAACTGGCTGTTCCCCCAGCATTTTTGGCCGCGGCAGTGATACCCTCCTGCCACCAGAGGTATGAACCGTTTCTGGCTGCAGAAGCAAACAGCGCGGCAATTTTGCCGCGCGGTTCATTGGTCTGGCTGCTCGCAGAGCAGCTAGGATATGCTGCCCTGCCCCAAGATCAGCATTTAGGCTATGGTGATCGGAAACGCACTGACTTGATCAATATGATCCACACCCAGTGACAGCATGATCAAACGATCCACGCCCAAAGCGACCCCGGCACAATCCGGGAAACCGGCACGCAACGCCGACACCAAATGCATGTCGATTGGCTGTGGCGCCAGCCCCATCTTCTCGCGCTTGCGGTTATCTTCCTCGAAGCGGGAGAGCTGCTCGTCACCATCGGACAGCTCATGGAAACCATTGGCCAGCTCAACGCCCTTGAAGTACACCTCAAAGCGCTCGGCAACACGGTTGTCTAGCGGGCTGATCTGTGCCAATGCTGCCTGCGACGCCGGGAAGTCAAAGACAAAAGCCGGGGCTTGCTGACCAATCTTCGGCTCGACCCCCACACTGAACAGCAACTGCAGCAAGGTATCGCGGTCTTGCTCAGGCTCTGCGATATCGGCCAGCCCCAGCCCCGCAGCGACCCCTTTCAGATCAGCCATACTGCCTTCCAACGGGCAAACCCCCAGCACATCAACAAAGGCTTGCTGGTAGGTCATCCGCTCGGCTTGGCCGCACTGCAATGCCAATTGCAGCAAGTCATCCATCTCGTCCATCAAGGCATGGTGATCAAATCCCGGGCGGTACCACTCCAGCATAGTGAATTCCGGGTTGTGGAAACGGCCCGACTCTTCATTTCGAAATGACTTACAAATCTGGTAGATAGGCCCACTGCCAGCCGCCAGCAAACGCTTCATGTGGAACTCAGGGCTAGTCATCAGGTAAAGCTGCTGGCCATCGGCATAGCCCGGGCCGACAAAGGTTGTCTGGAAAGTGTGGAGGTGGATATCCGTTACCGTCGCCTGGCTCATCGCCGGGGTATCAACTTCCATCACCTCACGCTGGGCAAAGAAGTCGCGGATCGTCGCAAGGATCGCTGCACGCTGCCTAAGACGGCTGATCGGAGCCGTGGGTTGCCAATGGGTGGTCATAACCTGTGTTCTTCAACAAATATAGAGTGGATTAAGGCAGTATTTTACCTCAATCCCCGCCCGCTCACAGTGCAAATCAGCAGCGAAATACCCGCCAAACTTAGCGCATATATTGAAGGGAAGAATGGTTATGAAATGTTATGAAAGATTGTGATCAACCTCCAACCAAGCCGTTCGCAAAACAAACACCAATAACAAATATAAAGTTAACAACAAAGTCACAAGATTCGCATTAACACAACATTAAACAAAGAAGCACCCATTTGCTTACGAGATAAATCCTGCTTTTTTAGCCACTTAGCAAAAAAATACGAAACACATATTTAATGAGCCAGAAACAAATCGCACATTTTGTTTCGATTAATTAACAACCACAAAACATTACAAATTGTGACAACTCTCACACTTTCTGTAATCACCTTATACTTTTGGGCTATTTCGTTTAAAAAGCTGCGTCTAAATCAACTTTTCTATCGATATTGTTTCATAGAATGCCTTTAGGATTTCAAGGTTAAGTACGCCCAGGCGTACTTTTTTAAATTTTATCGTCTTACCTCCGGAGGATAGCTGTGAAAACAATTACCACAGATATCGCTGTAATCGGCGCGGGTGGTGCAGGTCTTCGTACTGCCATCGCTGCTGCTGAAGCAAACCCAGACTTGGAAATTGCTCTTATTTCTAAAGTTTACCCAATGCGCTCTCATACCGTAGCTGCAGAGGGTGGCTCCGCTGCCGTCATCAAGGATGAGGATAGCTTGGACAACCACTTCAACGACACCGTTGGCGGTGGTGACTGGCTATGTGAACAGGACGTTGTTGAATATTTCGTAGAAAACGCGACCCGCGAGATGACCCAGCTAGAGCAATGGGGTTGTCCATGGAGCCGTAAAGAAAATGGTGACGTGAACGTACGCCGCTTCGGTGGTATGAAGGTTGAGCGCACATGGTTTGCCGCGGATAAAACCGGCTTCCACATGCTGCACACCCTGTTCCAGACGTCTATCAAATACGATCAGATCAAGCGATTCGACGAATACTTTGTTGTAGACCTACTGGTTGAAGAAGGTGAAGTGCAGGGTCTTGTGGCTATCCACATGGCCGAAGGTGAGTTGATCTGCATTAAAGCGAAGTCTGTTGTACTTGCAACAGGTGGTGCTGGTCGTGTTTACAACTGCAACACCAACGGCGGCATCGTTACCGGTGACGGTATGGCTATGGCCTTCCGCCACGGCGTCCCTCTGCGTGACATGGAGTTCGTTCAGTACCACCCAACTGGCCTACCTGGCACAGGTATCCTGATGACCGAAGGTTGTCGTGGTGAGGGCGGTATCATCGTCAACAAGAACGGCTACCGTTACCTGCAAGACTACGGCATGGGCCCAGAAACACCAGTTGGCCAGCCGAAAAACAAATACATGGAACTAGGTCCTCGTGACAAAGTTTCCCAGGCATTCTGGCACGAGCAGCAAAAAGGCAACACCATCAAGCACCCACTGGGTGACGTGGTACACCTTGACCTTCGCCACCTAGGTGAAGAGTACCTGCACGAGCGTCTACCGTTCATCTGTGAGCTGTCAAAAGCTTACGTTAACGTTGACCCAGCCAAAGAGCCGATCCCAATCCGTCCAACGGTTCACTACACCATGGGTGGTATCGAAACTGACAAGCACAACGAAACACGCATCAAGGGCCTATTCGCCGTTGGTGAATGTTCTTCTGTTGGCCTGCACGGTGCTAACCGTCTAGGTTCTAACTCACTGGCTGAGCTTGTGGTATTCGGTCGTCTAGCGGGTGAAGGTGCGGCGAAACGCGCTGAAGAATTCAAAGGCTGGAACGAAGCTGCTATCACAGCACAGGTTCAAGCAGTTCAAGACCGTATTGATGCCCTAATGGCACAAGAAGGCGACGAGAACTGGGCTGATATCCGCACTGAAATGGGTCACTCCATGGAAGCGGGCTGTGGTATCTACCGCCAAGAAGACCTGATGCAGGCAACTATCGATAAGCTGGCCGAACTACGTGCTCGCTTCAAGAACATCAGCATCAAAGACAAAGGCAAAGTATTCAACACTGACTTGCTATACGCAATCGAAGTGGGTTACGGCCTAGAAGTTGCTGAAGCCATGGCTCACTCTGCTATCCAGCGTAAAGAATCTCGTGGTGCGCACCAGCGTCTTGACGATGGCTGCACTGAGCGTGACGACGTGAACTTCCTGAAACACACACTGGCGTTCTTCAACGGTGACGACGCACCTCGTATCGAGTACAGCGACGTAACAATCACCAAGTCTCAGCCAAAAGCCCGTCTATACGGTGCAGCGGCAGAAGAAGCGGCAGCGAAAGAAGCAGCCGAAGCGGCAGAGAAGAAAGGGGAGCAGGCGTAATGTCAGACAATCGCATCCAAAAAGTAGAAATTCTGCGTTATGACCCAGCGAAAGATGCAGAACCATACTTCGAAATGTTCGAAGTACCGTTTAACGAAACTATGTCTGTGCTTGATGCACTGGGTTACATCAAGGACAACCTAGATAAAGATCTGGCTTACCGCTGGTCTTGCCGTATGGCAATCTGTGGTTCTTGCGGCATGATGGTCAACAAGGTGCCAAAACTGGCCTGTAAGACCTTCCTACGTGACTACCCGAACGGCCTGAAAATCGAAGCGCTGTCTAACTTCGCTATCGAGAAAGACCTTGTGGTTGACATGACGCCGTTCATCGAGCGTCTAGAAGCTATCAAGCCATACATCATCGGCAACGATCGCAAGCCTGAAGATGGTCCAAACAACCAGACGCCAGAGCAAATGGCGAAGTACAAGCAGTTTGCAGGTTGTATCAACTGTGGCCTTTGCTACGCAGCATGTCCGCAGTTCGGTCTGAACCCTGAGTTCATCGGCCCTGCAGCACTTACCCTGGCACACCGCTACAACCTAGACAGCCGTGACAACGGTTCTGATGAGCGTATGAAGCTGATCAACGGTGAAAACGGTGCATGGGGCTGTACGTTTGTTGGCTACTGTTCTGAAGTTTGTCCGAAGAGCGTAGATCCAGCAGCAGCGGTTAACCAAGGCAAAGTGGAATCTTCTAAAGATTTCGTTATCGCCATGATGAAACCTCAGGAGGCATAAGGATGAGCAATCGTAAACCTTACGTTCGCGAAATGAAGCGCACTTGGTGGAAGGATCATCCTTTCTACCGCTTCTACATGGTTCGTGAAGCAACTGTACTACCACTGATCTTCTTCACTATCTGCCTGACTTTCGGTCTAGGTAGCCTAGTGAAAGGCCCTGAAGCTTGGGCTGGCTGGCTTGAGTTCATGGCGAACCCAGTCGTTGTTATCCTGAACGTGCTGGCACTGGCGGGTAGCCTGTTCCACGCGCAGACTTTCTTCAGCATGATGCCTCAGGTTATGCCTATCAAACTGAAAGGCAAAACCCTGGACAAGAAAGTTGTTGTTCTATCTCAGTGGGCTGCGGTTGCTGCAATTTCACTGTTCGTACTAGTTCTAGTTTAAGGAGAGCCACGTGGTTAATCTAAATCCTAAACGTTCTGACGAACCAGTATGGTGGGGTCTGTTCGGTGCTGGCGGTACTTGGTTTGCAATGCTGACACCTGTGACTGTACTGGTACTGGGTATCATGGTCCCACTGGGTATCCTAGATGCTGACGCAATGAGCTACGAGCGCGTTTCTGGCTTCGTCACCAGCTTCATCGGTGCACTGTTTACTATCGCGACACTGGCTCTGCCAATGTGGCACGCGATGCACCGTCTGCACCACGGTATGCACGACCTGAAATTCCACACCGGTGTGGCAGGTAAAGTAGCATGCTACGCAGCAGCATTCCTTGTGTCTGCACTCGCTGTGATTTTCGTATTCATGATCTAATCGTGATACGAATCGAAAAAAGCACCGCCTCGCGGTGCTTTTTTTATGCCTGCAGCTTGAGGTAACTATTGCTTAACTTGATTAGCCAGTTTCTCGTTCTGCTCCAAAATCCCCAACGCGCCGAAGCCGGTGATCACATCAAGATTGGTGGTCATCTTGCCGCCCTCTCCACCGAAGTAGTTTTTCGGCATCTCCACCTGGTAGTTCTTCAAGTTATTATACAAGGCAGTTGAGACATCACGGTTGAGCTCAGCCAGATAAACATCGCGGTTGGCGCCATAGGCATCGTATTTGGCCTTGAGGATCTCCGCCTCTGCCCGCCCCTTGGCGAGAATTGCCTTGGCTTCATACTCTGCCGACAGGGCATTGGCTTTCTGGATAGCCAGGTTGGCTTCTGCGATGGCCAGCTCTTTTTCCTTGTCTACTTCGGCTAGCCGTTTTTTCTTTTCGACCTCTACAATCTCCCGCTCGGCGATCTGGCGGGCGACCTCAACCTCTTTCTGCTGCGAGATAATCGCCAGCTCCTTGTTGCGCTGGGCGTCCTGCACTTCACGGGTACGCTGGATCTCCTTGCGCAGCTGCTCGGTCTCCGCCTGGGCCTTCGAGGTCTCCTGCTCCTGAATAGCACGGATACGGTCTGCGACCAGGCGCTTCTTGTCGGTCAGCAGCTTGTCTAACTGCCCCTCGGGCTTGGGATCGCCAATCGTCACCTGGGTCACCGCTATACCATACTGGCGCAACGGGTTGTCCTGGCGCTTCGGGTTACCCTGAGCATCGAGCATCGGTACCGTCTTCCAGACCAATTGCTGGGTACGCTGAAGCTGGTTGGAGTTGTTCTGGTTTACCCCGACCGGTGCTAGGTCAATCTGTTCGACCTCGACTTGGCGGCGCTCAGTCATGTAGATACCGTCACGCAGCTGATCGCCCAACTTGGACTTGAACTGGTTCAAGCCACCTTGGAAGAACTCTTCACCGGTATACTGGGTTGCCGTGATCACCGTGACATTACGGGCGTTTTTCACCAACAGGGCATCTATCAGATTGCTGTTATTGCGAAATTCCCTGTGCAGCTTGATGATTGCCTCTGGGTCTTGCGATAACTTGAAACGGAAAGTCACCGGTATTTCACCGACATAGGTATCGGCAAAGCGCACCTGGATTGCCGGCAGGCGCTGGTAGAAATCTTCCCCGGTGGTATTGCCGTAGGAGACAGTGATCACCTGATCATACTTGGTGATTTTCGACAGGAACGGCATCCTAAAATGGATACCGGGCTGATTGAACACATCCAGATCCCCGGTCAGGTTATTCTGGTGCACATAGGTATAACCCGCATCCGTCATAAGAACAGAGTTATTGACCAGGCCAAATAGCGCTGCGGTCCCGAGGATCCCGCCAACAACGGGGAGTGACACTTTTTTCTTGAGCGCATTCTGCGCCTCAGGCTTAAAATCCATATTCCCTAAACCAACTTGTTATTATTCCAATGTATGGCTCAGGGTAAGAAATAACAGGTACCAATGAAAGCAAAACAATGCATTTGTCGCTTTGAATCCAACGCAGGTCAAAATGTGCGTCGAGATTTACAAGAAGTGCTTGTTTAAAAAACAAAAAAGGCCGCCTAGGCGACCTTTTTTACAACCGGAAGTGAATTACTTCACACGGCCAACGTATTCAGCTGAACGGGTATCAACCTTGATCACTTCGCCGATAGCAATGAATAGCGGTACACGTACCACAGCGCCAGTTGATAGCGTCGCTGGCTTACCACCAGTACCCTGGGTATCGCCTTTCAGGCCAGGATCGGTTTCAGTTACTTCAAGCTCAACGAAGTTCGGTGGCGTTACTGCGATTGGGTTGCCGTTCCACAGTGTAAGCGTACAAGTGTTGTTTTCTACCAACCACTTCGCGTTCTCACCTACCGCTTTCACGTCAGCAGCAATCTGCTCGAACGTTTCATTGTTCATGAAGTGGTAGAACTCACCGTCGTTGTATAGGTAATCAAGATCAGTATCGATTACGTCTGCAGCTTCAACGCTTTCACCAGACTTGAAAGTCTTCTCCAGTACCTTGCCTGAAAGCAGCTTACGGATTTTAACGCGGTTGAACGCCTGGCCTTTGCCTGGCTTAACAAATTCGTTTTCGATAATGACACATGGTTCATTATCTAGCATAATTTTCATTCCGCCGCGGAATTCATTGGTGCTGAAAGACGCCATTTTTATCCTCTTAACATCTTCGAGTTGTATTTAATGCCGCACATAATAACCCGAAACGCCTCATCTGTTGAGCAAAACTGGCTGAATGATCTTGCTAATGCGATTTCTGATCCGATTCAACTGCTAAATAGCCTGAAAATCGATCCCGCCCCGTGGGCAGAAGGCTTGGCGGCCCGGAAATTATTTGCGCTGCGTGTCCCTTTGAGCTTTGTCGATAGAATGGAAGTTGGCAACCCCCATGACCCGTTATTGCGACAGGTATTGCCCCTGGCAGAAGAGTTCGAGGTTCATCCGGGCTACTCGCAGGATCCGCTCGAAGAGCAGGACAATGCCATTCCGGGCCTGCTACACAAATACAAGAACCGGGCGCTGATGATTGTCAAAGGCGGCTGTGCGGTCAATTGCCGCTACTGCTTCCGCCGCCACTTCCCCTATCAGGACAACCAGGGCGGTAAGCGCAACTGGCAAGCCGCGCTGGATTATGTCGCAGACCAGCCCGACATCAACGAGGTTATCCTGTCCGGCGGCGATCCCCTGATGGCCAAAGATAGCGAGATGGCCTGGCTGATCGATGCCATCGGTGCCATACCGCATATCAAGCGGCTGCGTATCCACTCCCGCCTGCCGGTAGTGATGCCATCGCGTATCACCCCTGCGCTATGCCAAATGCTGGCCCAGAGCCGCCTACAGACCGTGCTGGTTACACACATCAACCACGCCAATGAAATCAATGGTGAGCTGAAACAGGCGATGCTGGCGCTTAAACAGGCTGATGTCACCCTGCTAAACCAAGGGGTGCTACTTAAAGGCGTTAACGATTCTGTCACCGCCCTAACCCAGCTCAGTGAAGCCTTGTTTGATGCCGGTATCCTGCCCTACTACCTCCATGTGTTAGACAGGGTCCAGGGCGCAGCGCACTTCATGGTCGACGACCATACCGCCCGCCAGCTGATGGCTGGTCTGATGGAGAATGTGTCAGGCTATATGGTACCGAAGCTGACCCGTGAGATCGGTGGCCGCCGCAGCAAAACCCCGCTGGATCTGCATCTCGAGTAACCCTTAGCCCAGCAAATGCTTTTCTTTTGCCTGCTGCAGTGCCTTTTGCACTGCAGTAGCCACAACAGCTCCTCTTTCTCACCCTTATGTACAGCTAAAAACCCAGTAGCCACCTTTTTGGTGACCAAAACAGCCTCTTAAGTAAAACCTCAACCACCACACTCTAACCCATTGTTTTTAATTGATTTATTAACGTGCAGCTTTTCGAGCTTTTTTCCTTTAAAGCTCACAGCAACTCAAAAGGTCATATTCTTGGCCAAGACCACCAACACGCTCAGCAAATAACCTTATGATCAGCTAAAACCTGAACAAGCTTTTATGCAACAATAACCCAATTGATAAACCGCAACTAAACCACTGATATTAAAGGATTTAAAATCACGTACAGCTTTTCACGCTTTTTGCCAGGTAAACCCCGCCAGTTCAAAAAGAACATGATAAGCTAATTGGTACTGGGTTGAGAAAATTCTTTGATGGTTGCAATCAAAAAAGATCATCGCCAAATCGCTCGCTTTTTAAACCAAGTAAGCGCATAGTCGCGCTCCAATCTGCTGGCGAGGAAGGCAGCCAAACTTCACGCCCAGCAGGCAATCCATCACCTTTTTTATGAGTAACGCAATGAAAATTGGCATTCTCTCCCAGAACGAAAACCTGTACTCAACCCGCCGCCTGCGCGAAGCCATTGAACAGCGCGGCCATGAAGCTGTAATCATCAACGCATTGCGTTGTTATATGAATATCAACTCGGTCAAGCCGTCGATCCATTTCGAAGGCCAAGATCTGACTGGCTTTGATGCCATTATTCCGCGTATCGGTGCGGATATTACTTTTTACGGCTGTTCGGTACTGCGCCAGTTCGAAATGATGGATGTGTTCTCAGTGAACCCATCTATTGCGATTTCGCGTTCTCGGGACAAGCTGCGCTCGCTGCAATTACTCAGCCGCAAGGGCGTCGGCATGCCAGTTACCGGCTTTGCCAGCAAACCTGACGATGTGCCGGACCTGATCAAGATGGTTGGCGGTGCGCCACTGGTAATAAAACTGCTGGAAGGCACCCAGGGCATTGGTGTGGTATTGGCCGAGACCCAAAAAGCGGCCGAGAGTGTGATTGAGGCCTTTATGGGACTCAAAGCCAACATCATGGTGCAAGAATTCATCGAGGAAGCCGGTGGTGCCGATATCCGCTGTTTTGTTATCGGCGACAAAGTGATTGCCGCGATGAAACGCCAGGGCGCAGAAGGCGAGTTCCGCTCTAACCTGCACCGTGGTGGCAGTGCATCATTAATCCGCATTACGCCGGAAGAGCGCAAGACCGCCGTGGCGGCCGCCAAAGCCATGGGGCTCAGCGTTGCCGGGGTCGATTTGCTGCGATCCAACCGCGGGCCGCTGGTGATGGAGGTAAACTCTTCGCCAGGCCTGGAAGGCATTGAAGGGGCGACCGGCAAAGACATCGCCGGGATGATTGTGGAATACATTGAGAAAAATGCCGGCAAAAAAAGTCGCCGCAATTCTCACCAGTAATGCTCTCTTGCCTAGCGGCATACAAAGAACACAGATGAAAGCAGCCTCCGGGCTGCTTTTTTCATCTGCCAACACATTCAAAGACAGGAGCAACAGCCATTATGTGGCTTGATATTACGCCCTTTGCCTGGCCAGCCCTTTTACAATGTGCCATCTGCGGCACGGTGATTGGGGTAGAGCGCCAAATCAGGGGAAAACCGGTAGGGATCCGCACCTCGACCTTAATCATCATGGGGACCTACTTTTTCATTACCCTGGGTGAGACGTTATCGACCAACAATGCCGACATTTCCCGGGTCATGGCACAAGTGATCACCGGTATCGGCTTTTTGGGTGCCGGCGTGATGATGACCCGGGACGGGCAAATCCATGGGGTTACCTCAGCAGCCGTCGTATGGATGCTGGCCGCCCTCGGGATCACCATCGGCTTGGGTTACGGCCAGACGGCAGTAATGATGACCGGTATCGTGGTGGCGATTTTGCTTGGCGTCGATAAGCTGGAAAATAGCCTGCGTATCTTGCGTAAAGGTGTCCACGCCCACCTGAGCGACCGGCGCCAACTGAAAAAGGTAAAACGCCACCGCCAGGAAATAGATGAAAGGCAGGATGTCGCGGGGAACACTGACGGGGCCAAAGCGACGCCGAACGAAGCCACCTCAGAGGAAAATACGCCTGAAAGGGTGGCTACCAAGCCACACCTGGAAGCCGTTATTCGACATGTACAGCGATAGAGCATAAATACTGCTTTTTGGTGAGCGATTTAGCCACCTATATCTAAAAGCTCCCAACCCGACACTAAGACACTGATTTATAACAGATAAATAAGTGTTCAGCTTTTTCGGCTTTTTCCCTAACAAACTCAGCTCTGCTGTTTTAGCCATTTTCCGGCAGGGCTAAGGGAAAGAGCCGCTTTTCCTGTACAGCTTTTTATCAAAACAACAGCTAAAAGCAGAACCATATTGGGAACTATAAGATCCCGTCAAACAATACTACTAAGCTACTGATATTAAACGATTTACTTTATGTGCAGCTTTTTTGGCTTTTTACCATGTGAACTCAAGCAAGCTAATTGCTTTGCCTCTCGCCATTAAACACTAACGCTCAAGCAGCCTCATCGCCTCACCCTTCCCTGATGTTTAACGCGTTCAGCTTTTTCGGCATTGAACATCAAAAAGCAGAACATTATCAACCCTGATCAGACAAGATAAACCAAACACCCTTAAGTTATTGATATACATGGGCATTAATCATGTGCAGCTTTCTGAGCTTTTTCCATAATAAGCTCATCATGGGAAAAGTAAGCCCCTACAAGGTGATATTGCCTTTCCCAGCCATAAAAAAACGGAGGCTTTCGCCTCCGTTTTCAAATTTTAAAGCTATCTCAGCGAGATAGGGGTATGTCGGGTAGCAGCGACGCATTACTGCGCCACCGCCCCCTAAGAACCGTACGTGCGAGTTTCCCCGCATACGGCTCAAGCCTTCATAAGCCTGCACTTAAGTACAAGCCAGCAACGCACTATGTAATTGTCGATGACAATTAACGTGCAACACCATCAGGTTTTCATTTCTATCCGAGCCACCATCAACTCTGCGGATTATGTGGTGTACATCCCACTCCTCTTTCGAATTGAACTGCTGATGACATACAGCGCATTTGAAGTCTTGCCTTTCGACAAGTCTCCAGAGCTTCATGCTACCGACCAGAGACTTTTTCAGCCTCTGTACCTTCCGTTTCTCAAAATATTGTTCATCTTCAGGTAGATAACAGTTAGCTGTCGCCCGAATCTTCACATGTTTATCAACTTTCACTTTTGCTGCACTTAGCAACCGATAGTAACCATCTTCCCCTATTGGCCGAGGAGCACTGAATACCCAGTTCCTATCACCTGCTTTCTTAAAGTACTTACTTTTAATCCAGCGTTTACGGCGATTGAGGTGGATGCGCTTGCACCATTGCCAAAGCATTTTCCAAATTCTGTAGTCCACATACTTAAACGTCTCGCTAGCACATACCCAACGATGGTAATTACACCACCCTTTAATCATGGGATTCAGTTTGGCTATTACTGCTTTAGCCGGAACTGTTTTATGGCTGTTAAGGTAGTCACGTATGCTTTTCAGAAATACCTTCACGTTTCTTTTTGATGGCTTAATCAACATCTTGCCATCGTATTTACGCAAATTCTGTCCTAGAAAATCGAACCCTTCATCAATGTGTGTAATTACAGTTTTCTCATTTGAAAGTTCCAGCCCTCGTTCGGCCATAAAGGCTTTCACAACAGGTAGAACCTCCTCTACCAGCAACTCTTTAGAGATACCGGTAATAATGAAATCATCTGCGTAACGCACATAATTGACCTTGGTTTTATAGCTCGCTTTGGTGTTCTTCTTCCCGAAATGGGATTCGAGCACCGCCTCCAAGCCATCCAACGCCATATTAGCCAGTACAGGAGAGATAATTCCTCCTTGTGGTGTACCAGCCTCTGTTGGGTTGAACTTTCCAGACTGCATGAATCCAGATTTCAACCATTTCCTAAGTACAACCTTATCAATAGGAATGTTGGCAATAAGCCAATCATGGCTTATGTGGTCGAAGCACCCTTTTATATCTCCCTCTAGCACCCACTGGGCGCTAGATTTTCGGCTGAGATTCACGAAGCATTGCTCGATAGCATCAGCGCATGAGCGATTAGGGCGAAAACCATAACTATTACGATCCGCTGTTGTTTCCGATACGGGCTCAAGAGCTAACAAGTACAGAGCTTGCATTGCCCTATCAAGCATCGTCGGTATTCCTAACGGCCTTAGTTTGCCATTGGCTTTGGGTATATAGACTCTTTTGAGTGGTCTAGGCTTATAGCCTTTTCGCTCAAGTCTATCTATCGCGTTCCATTTGTCCTTTGGGTTACTCCATGTTTCTCCGTCAACTCCCGGGGTCGATTTACCACGGTTTTCAGTAACACGCCTAACGGCAAGTGCTTTGGCAGCAAATGATCGGGTTAACATCCTTTGAAGCCGTTTGACCTTACGCCAATCAGACTTTTCCGTTGCTTTCGCGATTCGTACCTGTAGTCCTCTCACCGAACGGTGCATAAGCTCCCAGTTAATACTGTGCCATTGCTCCGCTTGATGGGAGGATGCAGATACTTTAACTTGCGCTAAAGTATGCACCTTGCTTTCCTCCATAAACATCAGAAATGAAACATCACAAGGTGCACTAAGCCCATAGGGCTTTGATTACCCTATGGGTTTCAATAACTCATACAACGTGAATTAAGAACTTACCTGCTTTCACGCGATTAAAGACCAAGCAGACGTCAGCACCGTTTCCGGTAGGAATACGTTGATTCCTTATCCAGCTCATTACAAGGTGGCGTTAGCTTTTTCTGCTCTCCTATTCCCATACATCCAACAGCTCCCCTCACAGGTTACCTGCCTAAAAGGCGAAAATATGGGGTTTCCGAGTTCCGCTTTCATTACATAGGTTACTTAGGTTCTATCTATCCACCGATGGCACAAATATCAGCGTATTCCCAGATGTAAGAGGAATAACTGGCCATACACCTTTTGGTCGAAGCGTTAGTCTCCAGTGCATTACCAAAGCACGTAGAGTCATCAATAGCCTTTCGCTCGTCGCGGCTGACGGTGTTTATCAATAGTTCACATACGTTAACCATATAACCTAGCCTAGCCCCTCTGCCGCCTACTATTGGCCGCATTCCTGTCAGTTGCTTTACAGCACATGACAACCACTGAAGTGGGGGTACATTGTCAGGAAGCTCCGCACACCGCGTTACCGCAGATGCACTATCCCTAGGCTACTATTGGCTGAACAATAGGTCTTACTAACCCTTCGCTGTACCCGTCCGAGTTCAGTTAAGGCCAAGACAATAATGAAAACAGCTTTGCACCGAATAGGTGGCTCAAGCTTTTAAGACACGAATCTTCCCGTTACCTCACAACACCTAAGCGCTGCTTCAACGTATATCCGCAAAATGCAGGATATAGGCTAAGACCTATACCGAATAATCAGACTCCCGTGAGGGAGACCGATATTCAGGCTTAAGCAAAGCCCGAATATCGGGTTTCAAAATGCTATTTCGGCGGGGGGTAGTAAGCACCATGTCAGTGCTTACTATGGACGTAGCCCGCTCGGCTAGCTACCTACGCGACTCTCGTCGCACTACATCATACCGCCCATGCCACCCATGCCGCCCATACCGCCCATATCAGGCATTGCAGGAGCGTCTTTCTGTGGTAGGTCTGTTACCATCGCTTCGGTAGTGATCATCAGGCCAGCAACAGAAGCCGCGAACTGCAGTGCAGAACGGGTTACTTTTGTTGGGTCTAGGATACCCATTTCAATCATGTCGCCGTAAACGCCAGTCGCTGCGTTGTAGCCGTAGTTTGCTTCACCCGCTTTCACGTTGTTTGCCACTACAGACTCTTCGTCGCCGGCGTTCTTGGTGATTTGACGGATAGGTGCTTCCATTGCACGTAGTGCAACACGGATACCTACGTTCTGCTCTTCGTTGTCGCCCTGTAGGTCAACAACTTTAGATGCAGCACGGATAAGTGCAACACCACCACCAGCAACTACGCCTTCTTCTACCGCTGCACGGGTTGCGTGTAGGGCATCTTCAACGCGGTCTTTCTTCTCTTTCATTTCAACTTCAGTCGCAGCACCGACTTTGATCACTGCAACACCGCCTGCTAGCTTAGCAACACGCTCTTGTAGTTTCTCTTTGTCGTAGTCCGAAGTTGCTTCTTCGATTTGCTGGCGGATCTGAGCAACACGGCCGGCAATCATTTCTTCTTCGCCAGTACCGTCGATGATAGTGGTGTTTTCTTTAGTGATAGAAACACGCTTCGCCTGGCCTAGGTCTTCAAGCTGAACTTTTTCTAGCTCAAGGCCGATTTCTTCAGAAATCACTGTACCCGCAGTCAGTACCGCGATGTCTTGTAGCATGGCTTTACGGCGGTCACCGAAACCAGGTGCTTTAACCGCAGCCACTTTCACGATACCACGCATGTTGTTCACAACTAGCGTTGCCAGTGCTTCACCTTCAACGTCTTCTGCAATGATAAGCAGTGGACGAGACGCTTTAGCCACACCCTCTAGTGCTGGTAGCAGCTCGCGAATGTTAGATACTTTCTTGTCGATTAGCAGGATGAATGGGTTTTCCAGATCAACGCTGCCAGCTTCCTGGTTGTTGATGAAGTAAGGAGACAGGTAGCCACGGTCGAACTGCATACCTTCAACAACATCTAGCTCATCGTGCAGTGCCTGGCCTTCTTCAACAGTGATAACGCCATCACGGCCTACTTTTTCCATCGCTTCTGCAATGATGTTACCTACAGTCGCGTCAGAGTTAGCAGAGATAGTACCAACCTGAGCAATCGCTTTGGTGTCTGCACATGGCACAGACAGTGCTTTTAGCTCTTCAACTGCAGCAACAACGGCTTTGTCGATACCGCGCTTCAGATCCATTGGGTTCATACCCGCAGCAACTGCTTTCAGGCCTTCGTTAACGATAGCCTGCGCCAGTACTGTTGCTGTTGTGGTACCGTCACCCGCTGCGTCGTTCGCTTGCGAGGCAACTTCTTTAACCATTTGTGCGCCCATGTTCTGGAACTTGTCTTCCAGCTCGATTTCACGCGCAACAGATACACCATCTTTAGTGATAGTCGGTGCACCGAATGACTTGTCCAGTACCACGTTACGGCCTTTAGGACCCAGTGTTACTTTTACTGCGTCAGCCAGAACGTTGACACCTTCTAGCATTTTAATACGTGCGTCGTTACCAAATTTAACGTCTTTTGCAGCCATGTCTTTCTTCCTTTCTTAATTCTTTATTCGAGGTGAACGGATTATTCAACGATTGCCATGATGTCGTTTTCAGACATGATCAGGACTTCTTTACCGTCGATCTTTTCAGTCTTCGTGCCGTAGCCTTCAGCAAAGATCACAGTATCACCAACTTTAACGTCCAGCGGCTGAACCGTGCCGTTCTCTAGAATGCGGCCATTGCCTACAGCCAGTACTTTACCGCGAGTCGATTTTTCAGCAGCAGAGCCTGTTAGCACGATGCCACCAGCAGACTTAGATTCAACTTCTTGGCGCTCAACGATAACTCGGTCGTGTAAAGGACGAATGTTCATCGGTCGTCTCTCCTGATTTTGGTAATATCCATAGATTAATAAGGTAAACGGATAGCCGTTTACTTTTTCTGATACATAAACATGTTGGGTCTTTTTTTGAGAACCCAAGTCCTGCAGCACTATTTTTTCAAAATTATCTGACAGTTTTTTTGCCCGATCACACTCTTTGCATTAGGGTAAGCGGGCATTCTTTTCCCGAGACGACCATGGCAGACAACAACAAGCCAGATTTGACGAGGGCTAGCAGCCACCGGCCGGATAAACACGGCCTGCTGTCCGAGCCTATTCCTGATGTCCTCAAACGCCTGACCGTACCGATGATCTTCGGCATGGTGGCCATTTTGATGTTCAACCTGGTTGACACATTTTTCATATCCCTGCTGGGCACCGAAGCGCTGGCGGCGGTGAGCTTCACCTTCCCGATCACCTTTGCCATCAACTGCATTACTATGGGGATCAGTGTCGGTATCTCCACCAGCATCGGCCGTCTGCTCGGTAGCGGCGATACCCGCAGCGCGGCACGGCTGACCACCCATGGCCTGCTGCTGGCGGTGATGATGATGGTACTTGCCTCGACGCTGGGCGTGCTGACTATCGAGCCGCTGTTCAGCCTGATAGGCGCGCGGGCGGACTTGCTGCCCATCATCAGCGATTACATGTCTATCTGGTACCTGGCGATCCCGCTGCTGGTGATCCCGATGGCGGGCAACAGTGCCATCCGGGCTACCGGAGATGCCAAAACCCCGGCCAAGATCATGATCCTCGCCGGTGCGATCAACGGCGCGCTGGATCCCCTGTTGATCTTCGGCATCGGGCCATTCCCCGAGCTCGGGGTGAAAGGCGCGGCGATTGCCAGCGGGATCAGCTGGGCCTTTGCCCTAGCCGGCTCACTGCACGTGCTGATCAAGCGCGAGAAGCTGGTCGCGCCACCGCAGCTATCCCGATTGGTCGGCGACTGGCGCCAGATACTGCAAATCGGTACCCCGGCAGGGCTGTCCAACGCCCTCAACCCGCTTTCAGGCGCCTTGCTGATGGCGCTGCTGGCTATCCAGGGCACAACGTCGGTGGCGGCCTATGGCGCCGCGATGCGGATCGAGTCGATTCTGATCACCGTGATGATGGCATTGGGATCGGCGCTGATGCCATTTATGGCGCAGAACCTCGGTGCGGATAAGCCGCAGCGGGCGTTTGCCGCCCTGTTTACCGCCATGCGCTTTGCCATCCTGTTCCAGTTGCTGATTTTCATCATGATGGTACCGCTGAGCTGGCCGCTGTCTTCGATGTTCAGTCAAGACCCGGCGGTACAGTCACAGCTGTGGCACTACCTGGTGGTGGTTCCGGCCAGCTACGGCCTGCAAGCCGTCTGCATGTTGCTGATCAGCGGCCTCAACGCCATGCACCGCCCGGTCGATGCCCTGGTTTGGAACCTGCTGCGCCTGTTTGCCCTGCTGCTGCCGCTGGCTTGGCTGGGCAGTACCCTCCACGGCACCAAGGGGCTGTTTGTCGGTATCGCCGTGGCCAATGCGCTGAGCGGGCTGACCGCCTACCTGTATGCAGTCCGACTGCGCCGCCACTGGCATGCCGAACCTATTTCCTAGTGCATTTTTGATGCGCATTTACATGCCGTAACAAATGTGAACAGCATAAACAAAAAAAGACAGCCGAGGCTGTCTTTTTTATGTCTATCGTTGCTGTGCGTTAAAGCACTCAGTGAAGGCGTGGCGAGTCATCGTCATTTTTGTTGTCATCTTTACGTTCGAACTCACCATCAAACACATCGCCCCCCTGCTGGCGGTCTTGCCCGCTGCCAGCGAATGGGTCGCGCTGCTGGTTGAACGGGTCATGCTGCTCGAACCCCTGGCCAGGGCCAAAGCCGGCACTGAATCCGGCACCCGATGACACCCCGTGCACCTTAACCCGGCTCATCAGTTGCTTGGCAAGCCAAGCACGAGGCCCCGGCAGCAGTACCGCCATCCCCATGGCATCAGTCATGAACCCCGGCGTCAGCAGCAACACACCCGATACAGCAAGCATCACCCCTTCCACGATTTGCTGGGCAGGCAGCTCCCCTTTCTGCAAGCGGCTTTGCACTGACATCAGGGTTGCGATGCCCTGGCTACGCACCAGCGAGGCACCGACGACCGCTGTCACCAGCACCAGCCCCACTGTCGGCCACATGCCGAGGAAACCACCGACCTGGATGAACAGGGCGATTTCGACAATCGGCACGACAATAAACAAAAACAGTAATATCGGAAACACAGTTTTCCCCTTGCTGGTGAGCAGTAATTTGAGTCAAGTTGTAACACACAGGTGCCACACTACAGAAATCTCTTTGGCTTATATCAAATATTGGGAGCAGACAGGCATTTTTCAACTCTTTTCTATAGGGTTTCAATGTAACGATTGATTACAATAAGACTGCTGCGATTAATCCAACACCAATTTCACATTTTGTCATATTTGGTCATTTTTAACCATAAAGCGCGGGTGAGTTATTAACAGTATTTGTGAGCAATATCTCGTTTCTGTGCAAATGTTTTCAGTCCAATTAAAAAAGTGATCTGGGTTATGTTTTTACCCCTAAAGGGGAGTATTATCGGCAGCAGACAATAGGTGTCAGGTACGATCATCTAGCCAAACTCTCTGCGGAATGGATTCTAAAGTTTCAGAATTGGCTCAATATTTGAATTTAATTAGCAGATTCCACTAAGGCTACGTCATGTCTCAGATGATTGATCTAGAAAAAAATGAAGCAATGGTAAACAACGTTGCAACTCGTATCGAAGAAGATCTACTAGGCGAACGCCAAGTTCCAGCCGACGCTTACTGGGGTATCCACACCCTACGTGCAGTAGAGAACTTCAATATCTCTAAAACTACAATCTCTGACGTTCCAGAGTTCGTTCGCGGTATGGTTTTCACCAAGAAAGCAGCTGCAATGGCGAACAAAGAGCTGGGCGTTATCCCATCAGAAGTTGGCGAATACATCGTTAAAGCATGTGATGTGATCCTTGAAACAGGTAAGTGCATGGATCAGTTCCCGTCAGATGTTTACCAGGGCGGTGCCGGTACTTCTGTAAACATGAACACCAACGAAGTTATCGCGAACCTTGCTCTTGAGCTAATGGGCAAAGAGAAAGGCGAGTACGACATCGTTAACCCGAACGACCACGTCAACAAGTCTCAGTCTACTAACTGTGCTTACCCTACTGGTTTCCGCGTAGCGGTATACAACAGCATCATGAACATGCTTGAAGCGCTTGAGTACCTAAAAGGTGCTTTCGATGCGAAAGACAAAGAGTTCGCTGATGTACTGAAAATGGGCCGTACCCAGCTTCAGGACGCAGTACCAATGACTGTGGGCCAGGAATTCCACGCGTTCGGCGTACTAATCAAAGAAGAAATCAAAAACCTTCAGTACACAGCTCAGCTGCTTCTAGAAGTTAACCTAGGTGCAACAGCTATCGGTACTGGCCTTAACGCGGCAACAGGTTACCAGGAGCTTGCAGTACAGCGCCTAGCTGAAGTAACTGGCCTACCTTGTGTACCAGCAGAAGACCTAATCGAAGCAACCTCTGACTGTGGTGCTTACGTAATGGTTCACGGTGCACTTAAGCGTACCGCGGTTAAACTGTCTAAGATCTGTAACGACCTGCGCCTTCTTTCTTCAGGTCCTCGTGCTGGTCTTAACGAAATTAACCTACCAGAAATGCAAGCTGGCTCTTCTATCATGCCAGCAAAAGTAAACCCAGTTGTGCCAGAAGTGGTTAACCAGGTTTGCTTCAAAGTCATCGGTAACGATACAACCATCACTTTCGCGGCAGAAGCCGGTCAGCTACAGCTGAACGTTATGGAGCCAGTGATCGGTCAGGCACTGTTCGAGTCTATCGACATCCTGAAGAATGCGTGTATCAACCTGCGTGACAAGTGTATCGACGGCATCACAGTGAACAAAGAAGTCTGTGAAAGCTTCGTGTTCAACTCTATCGGTATCGTAACTTACCTAAACCCATTCATTGGCCACCACGAAGGTGACATCGTAGGTAAGATTTGTGCTGAAACCGGTAAGAGCGTCCGTGAAGTCGTTCTAGAGCGCGGCCTTCTAACTGAAGAGCAGCTAGACGACATCTTCTCGGTACAAAACCTGATGCACCCAGAATACAAGGCTAAGCGTTACAACTAAGTTGTAACCAATAAACAGCCCGGCGGATTTTCAGGATGAGGATCCGCCTTTTTTTGCTACAGATTTCCCCCTTTTATATTTTTAACTTTAAGACAGGACAATCATATGGTTGGTGTAGAACTATTAGTCGTTCTCGCGTTCATTTTCTTGGGCGCCCGAATTGGTGGTATTGGTATTGGTCTGGCAGGTGGCGCCGGTGTCATCGTGCTTTCCCTGCTGTTGGGTATGCCAACAAGCCAAAGCTATATCCCAATTGACGTAATCCTTATCATCATGTCTGTTATCACTGCGATCGCTGCTATGCAGGTTGCCGGTGGTATGGACTGGCTGGTTGAACTAGCCGAAAACTTCCTGCGTAAGAACCCGAAGCGTATTACTTTCTACGCACCTATCGTGACTTACCTGATGACCTTAATGGCAGGTACTGGTCACACGGCGTTCTCAACGCTTCCAGTTATCGCTGAAGTAGCTAAAGAGCAAGGTATCCGACCTTCACGTCCGCTATCTATCGCTGTTGTAGCTTCTCAAATCGCGATCACCGCATCGCCTATCTCCGCAGCGGTTGTTTTCTTCTCTGGCATTCTTGAACCGCTCGGGGTGGGCTACCTAACCCTACTGGCTATCTGTATCCCAACCACCTTCATCGCGTGTATGGTCGGTGCATTTGTTGCCAACTTCCTAGGCTGTGAGCTGAAAGATGACGTTGTTTACCAAGAGCGTCTGGAAAAAGGCCTAATCAAGCTACAGGGTTCAACCAAACGTGAAATCCCAGCTTCTGCGAAGAAAGCGACCTTCATCTTCCTGGGCGCTATCCTGATCGTTGTTGCTTACGCTGCGGCTATCTCTGGCTCTGTAGGTCTTATCGAAAACCCAGCGCTAGGCCGTAACGAAGCTATCATGACCTTCATGCTAGCAGCAGCAGCGGCTATCGTGTTCACTACTGGCATCGATGCAGCGAAAATCCCAGCGGCACCCACATTCCGCTCTGGTATGACAGCATGTGTGTGTGTACTAGGTGTAGCATGGCTTGGCTCTACGTTCGTAAACGGCCACGTTGACGGTATCAAAGAAGTAGCAGGCTCTCTACTGAGCGACTACCCATGGATGCTAGCAATGGTACTGTTCTTTGCTTCTATGCTGCTTTACTCTCAGGGCGCAACCACAACTGCGCTAATGCCTGCAGCACTGGCTATCGGTGTTGCTCCGCTGACCGCTATCGCTTCTTTCGCAGCAGTAAGTGCGCTGTTCGTACTACCGACTTACCCAACGCTACTTGCAGCGGTTGAGATGGATGACACAGGTTCAACCCGTATCGGTAACCTGGTCTTCAACCACCCATTCTTCATCCCGGGTGTAGTGACTATCACGACTTCTGTAGCGCTAGGCTTCGTATTCGGCGGCATCATCCTGTAATCGAGGATAATTGCTCCCTATCAAGGCCGCCTTCGGGCGGCCTTTTTTATTGGCTGAGGCAGGCAGGAAGTAAATAGTGACTTACGCTGGCACGCAATAGATTCTTTTAAAAGGCGTCATAGTGTGATGAATAGATATTGAGATGTGAAAGCGAGATGTAGAGGTACAAAAGCTCAGAGATGCAAAAGCACAGACGAAAGCAACCCGGCACAAATAGCCAAGGCAAATGATATAAATAACGATATGAGAATATTGGTTCAGGATCCGAACCGAGAAGAAAGGTTACAATAGAAATTTAATGTCTCCGCCCCGTCCTAGGGCGAAGACAAGAACAAATACGGATTCCCGACGTATTTGCTCATTCCGGTAGTGACGTCAATCCCAACATCCCGACCGGATTCATGTCTCTTTTTGCTACAGAGCAGGCCAAGACAGGAAAGCCTGCCCACTAATAGTAGTCATTGAGGCAACTTGGTGATAGAGGTAAAAGCGTTATGCAGCGATGCAAAAATGGTATGAAGTTAGACGACCTGCGCACCCTGATTGCGATTGCCCAACACGGAAGTTTCAGAGCAGCCGCCAGTGCATTAGATATTCCCCCGACAACCCTGAGCCGGCGGCTCCAGCGGTTGGAAGATACCCTCGGTAGCCAGCTGGTGATCCGGGACAGCCGCAATGTGTCGCTGACCCCGCTCGGCCGGGACTACTTCGAGCGTTGCCAGCCGTTGCTGGCGCAACTTGAGTCGGCAACGGCCGAGCTGCACGACAGCAGCCACAACGAACCACAGGGCGCGCTGCGGGTCTCTGCCCCGGTCGGCCTGCTGACCTACCGGCTGATGCCGCTGTTCAACCAGTTTCTGGCCCAGTACCCGGAGATCACCCTGTCGCTGACCCATCTGTCCAACCAGCACCATGACTACAGCCCTGAGCAGTACGACGTGGTATTCCGCGTCGGCCAGCAACCGGACTCCAGTTTCGCCGCCGCCAATATCGGCGAGTCGCAGCGGGTGCTGGTCGCCAGCCCGGCCTACCTTGCGAGCCAGGGTGCACCGACCCATCCGGATGAGCTCAACGACCATGCCCGCCTCGCCAGCGTCCCAGAGTTTGAGTGGGCACTAACTAACAAGAAAGACAGCCAGGAAACCATCTGGATTAACTCGCCGGTCAAAATGGCGATTGCCGATCTCAACAGCATCAAACAAGCCGCTATCCAGGGACTGGGGATCGCCAGCCTGCCCAACTATGTCGTCGCCGATGCCATTGCCGCAGGCCAGCTCTCTTCCATGATGGCAAACTGGTACTCGCCGCCGCGCCCTATCTACATGCTCTACCAGCGCCTGGGCTATGTCCCTGCCCATATCCAGATCTTCACAGACTTCATGCGTGACGTGCTCGGCAATAGCCAGCAGGCTTTCGCAAGCAAATGAAACCAAACACTGATTAACTCGGTCTGAGGGAGTATAGTTATTTCATGGCGCACAGTTTCGCTGCGCCATACTAGCTGTTCTTTCCCTGCCACCGCTTTGGGCAGGGCAACTCATAGACGAGCCAGATTTAATGACACTATTACAAAGACTTCAGTGTGCAGCAGACCAGTTCGCATTAAGCCGAACCCTTTCCCTGTTTGCCTTGCTCAGCCTGCTGGTACTCAGCCTACCGGCCTCTGCCCTGAAACTGCCGGGCTTTAGCAGTTCACCCAATACCTTTGTGGCCGTTGATGAAGCCTTCAGCTTCAACTTCACCCAACAGGGCGATCAGGTTTACCTCGACTGGCAGGTAAAGCCGGGCTACTACCTCTACCAGCACCAGCTGTCGGTCAGCTCGGACACTGCGACGCTGGGCACCGTGAATATCCCTACCGGCAAGCCTTATAAAGACGAGTTCTTCGGTGAGGTCAACATCTACACCGAGCCGCTGACCCTGACCGTCCCAATCGTCCAGGCCAGCGACAGTGATACCCTGACCGTCCGCTACCAGGGCTGTTCCGAAGCTGGCTTCTGCTACCCGCCGGAGATCCGCCAGGTTCCGCTCAGCGCCGTCATGGCAGCCGCCAATGCGGCACCTTCTGAGCCTCAAACATCAACAACTGGCAGTCAACCGGCAGAGCAAACAAGTACTGAAAGTAATGTAAGTGCATACTCACAACCTTCAAATGCAAACACGGCGCCAGCTTCCGAGCAAGACAAGCTGGCCAGTGACCTAGCCGACCAATGGTGGACACCACTGGTCTTCCTCGCGCTAGGGATCGGCCTGGCCTTCACCCCTTGCGTGCTGCCGATGTACCCGATCCTGAGCGGTATCGTGCTTGGCAACGGCCAGCTCAGCCACGGCCGCGCCTTCCGCCTCGCCTTTATCTACGTGCAAGGCATGGCGCTGACCTACACCCTGCTCGGCTTGGTGGTTGCCTCTGCCGGCATGCAGTTCCAGGCTGCCCTGCAACACCCCTATATCCTGATCGGCCTGAGCGTGCTGTTCGTGGCGTTGGCCATGTCAATGTTCGGCATGTATACCCTGCAGCTGCCGAGCAGCGTCCAGACCTGGCTCAATGGCCTGAGCAACAAGCAACAAGGCGGTAGCGCTGGCGGCGTATTCGCCATGGGGGCGATCTCCGGGTTGGTCTGCTCGCCATGCACCACCGCGCCACTGTCCGGCGCGCTGATCTACGTTGCCCAGAGCGGCGATTTATTAACGGGTGCCGTGGCCCTTTATGCCTTGGCTATCGGTATGGGGATCCCGCTGATACTTGCTGCGATGTTCGGCAACAAGCTACTACCAAAAGCCGGCAACTGGATGAACCATGTCAAAGCCTTCTTCGGCTTTGTCCTGCTAGCCGTGCCGCTATTCTTGCTTGAGCGTATCTTGCCGGGTGCCCTGATGCCGTACCTTTGGTCGCTGCTCGGTATTGCCGCCTTCGGCTGGCTCTACCATGTCAAAAATACCCTGGCAGTGTCATGGCGCAGCAGCACACTGGCCGTGGTGGCGATTGTCGGCTTGTTTATCTCGGTCCAGCCCCTATACCCACTGCTGACAGGCTCTACTGCCAAGGTCGCCGCAGAGCAGGAAGTCAAAGTAGAATTCAAGCGTGTCAGCAATATCGATGATCTGACTCTGGCCCTGGAGGAAGCCAAAGCTCTGCAACTACCAGTGATGCTGGATTTCTACGCCGACTGGTGCGTGGCCTGCAAGGAATTCGAGAAATACACCTTCCACGACCCGGCCGTGGCCAAGCAGCTCGATAGTTTCGTCCTGCTGCAGGCCGATGTCACCCAGAGTTCGCCGGCCGATATCGAGCTGTTGCAGGCGATGGATGTGCTCGGCCTGCCGACCCTGGATTTCTGGGACAGCAGTGGCAACCGGATGGAAGGCGCACGCCTGACCGGCTTTATGAAGGCCGAGCCTTTCCTTGCCCATCTGGCCAACCACCAGCTGACCCGTTAAGCATGCCTGGCTAACGAGCGCAGCGAGAGATGCGGTTTCTACTACCGGAAGCCGCATCCCATGGCCCCCAGCCACCACACCTAGAGCACCCCGGCGGTGCCAACCTCCGCCCGCTTAACCCACCGCTTTCAACACTTTCCCTCCCGCTATTGCAGCACCGGTTGCACAACACTGACACCCTGGTCTGATCCAGTTCAGATCTTGAGTGTTAACAAATTGATCTAGTCTTAAGGCAGTGATAGCGTTATTAAAAACAACAAGATGTGATTACCATGGACGCCCAGTACACGATAGTGATTGCCGATGACCACCCGCTGTTCCGTAATGCACTGTTTCAATCCGTGCATATGGCGATCAGCGGGGCCAACCTGCTTGAAGCCGACTCGCTCGACAGCCTGCTGACCCTGCTCGACAAAGAGGACGACGTCGACCTGCTCCTGCTAGACCTCAAGATGCCCGGTGCCAACGGCATGTCGGGGCTGATCCAGCTCCGCAGCCAATACCCTGACCTGCCGGTTGTGGTGATTTCCGCTAGCGAAGAGCCGAGCGTGATCCGCCAGGTGCGCAGCCACGGCGCGTTTGGCTTTATTCCCAAATCCAGCGATATGCGGGCGCTGATCAGCTCGCTCAACCAGGTGCTCGATGGCGAGCCGGTGTTCCCGGAAGGGCTCGGTGAAGACAACGATGAACTGACCGAGCTGACCGAAAGAATCGCCGCCCTCACGCCGCAGCAATACAAGGTGCTGGGGATGCTCTCCGACGGCTTGCTCAACAAGCAAATCGCCTATGAGCTCAATGTCTCCGAAGCAACTATCAAGGCCCATATGACCGCCATTTTCCGCAAGCTCGGAGTCAAAAATCGCACTCAGGCGGTCATCTTGCTGCAGCAGATGGATATCAACCCGTAATTTTTTTCATCACCCCGTTAGACTTTCGGCTAACGTAACATTTTCACAATATCCTCAATTTCCGCCTGACTTCACAAAATCGCTGCCAAGCCAGCGATTTTGCCGTTTTTTCCTCGACTAAAGTTGCACTGTTTCCTTGACCATTCATTGCTATTGTCAGTGCGTAACATTTCATTAACGTGATTTATGACGACGTGGAAGGAGAAGGCAATGGCGTTCGAATCAACAGAACATGCTCAAGCCTACTGGAAGGAAAACTTGGGAATTATGGGCACACTGCTGGCTATCTGGTTTGTGGTGTCTTACGGCGCAGGCATCTTGTTTGTCGATGCGCTCAACACCATTCAACTGGGCGGTTTCAAGCTTGGTTTTTGGTTTGCCCAGCAAGGGGCAATTTATACTTTTGTTGTCCTGATATTTGTCTACGTGGCGCGTATGAATGCGCTCGACAAGAAATACAACGTACAGGAAGACTAGGGGTTTAGAACATGGATATTCAAACTTGGACGTTTATTCTCGTCGGCATTACATTCGCACTGTACATCGGTATCGCTATCTGGGCCCGCGCCGGGTCTACCAGTGAGTTCTACGTCGCCGGTGGCGGTGTCCACCCTGTCGCCAACGGCATGGCGACCGCAGCTGACTGGATGTCGGCGGCATCATTTATCTCTATGGCCGGTATCATCTCATTCGTCGGCTACGATGGTGCGGTATACCTGATGGGCTGGACCGGTGGCTACGTATTGTTGGCACTTTGCCTGGCACCTTACCTGCGTAAATTTGGCCAGTTCACCGTGCCTGACTTTATCGGTGAGCGCTACTACTCCAAAACCGCACGTATGGTGGCGGTCTTCTGTGCCATCTTCGTTTCCTTTACCTATGTCGCAGGCCAAATGCGTGGTGTGGGCGTGGTGTTCTCCCGTTTCCTAGAGGTTGATATCAACCTGGGTATCATCATCGGTATGGGGATTGTGTTCTTCTACGCCGTATTGGGCGGCATGAAAGGCATCACTTATACGCAGGTAGCTCAATTCTGTGTTCTCATTTTCGCCTTCCTTGTTCCGGCTATCTTCACCTCGATCATGATGACCGGCAATCCATTCCCGCAAATTGGTATGGGCTCGACCATCTCGGGCACCGACGTCTATTTATTGGATAAGCTCGATGGCTTAACCGAAGAGCTCGGATTCACCGCCTATACCGAAGGCAACAAGAGCATGGTGGATGTATTCTTCATCTGTGCTGCCCTGATGGTGGGTACCGCAGGTCTGCCACACGTTATCATCCGTTTCTTCACTGTACCTAAAGTGCGCGATGCACGTATCTCTGCCGGTTGGGCACTACTGTTCATCTCTTTGCTATACACCACAGCACCAGGTGTGGCCGCGTTCGCCCGAGTCAACATGATTGAGACCATTAACGGTCCTGACATGCAGGGTGTCGCTGCGACAGATGCACCAAGCTGGTATAAAAACTGGGAAAGCACTGGCCTAGTCGGCTGGGAAGACAAGAACGGCGACGGCAAGATGTTCTACTCGGGCGATGAGCGTAACGAGATGACCATCAACCGTGACATCATCGTACTGGCTTCTCCTGAGTTGGCGAAACTACCGAACTGGGTGGTTGCACTACTGGCAGCCGGTGGCCTGGCAGCCGCACTATCAACAGCAGCAGGCCTGCTACTGGTTATCTCGACCTCGATATCCCATGACTTGCTGAAGAAAGGCTTCAAACCCAATATGACCGACAAGCAGGAACTGCTCGCCGCACGTATCGCTGCCGTTGTCGCCATCGTGGGTGCGGGTTATCTGGGTATCAACCCGCCAGGCTTCGTGGCACAGGTTGTGGCCTTCGCCTTCGGCTTGGCAGCGGCTTCCTTCTTCCCTGCAATTATCCTGGGCATCTTCTACAAGAAGATGAACAAGGAAGGGGCGATTGCCGGTATGCTGACAGGTATCGCCTTCACCGCCAGCTACATCATCTACTTCAAGTTCATCAACCCAGCCGCGAGCACGCCAGAAAACTGGTGGTTCGGTATCAGCCCTGAGGGTATCGGTACGCTAGGTATGTGTGTGAACTTCGTGGTCTCGATTGTGGTGAACAAATTCACCGCTGAAGTACCGAAAGATGTGCAGGATATGGTGGAGTCAATCCGCTATCCGAAAGGTGCCGGTGCTGCGCACGATCACTAATCAAATGTCCTGATAAGTAAATACAAACGGAGCCTTCATGGCTCCGTTTGTATTTGTACTGGATGGCTGAATAAAATTTCAAAACCTATCCGCCATGGATGGCGGATCGGAGCTACAGGATGTATTTATGCGTTTTTGAAATTTTCATTTAGCTATCCTGTAGTTTGATCCTCTTCAGCCATCTCAACGACTACATTTTAGCGCTCGCTTTCTGGTGCTGGTTAAGCAGCGCCCTCAGCTTGAGCGGCTTGACCGGCTTGCTGATAAAGCTAAAACCGTGCCCTTCAATCATGGTTTTGGTCTCCTCGGTTCTATCTGCGCTGATCACCGCCCCCCGGAAACACCTACCTAGTTTCAGGGTGCATTGCTGCAGCACCTGCAAGCCGGTTTCACCATCGGTAAGGTGGTAATCACTCAAGATGAAGTCGGGCTGCCAGCCATCGGCCAGCTGTTGCATCGCAGCAGTGACTGTTTCAGCCAGGCGGATCTCGCATCCCCAACGAGCCAGCAGAGTTTCCATCCCCAGCAAAATATCCGGCTCGTTATCAACACACAGCACCTTGAGGCCTGCTAGAGCAGCAGGCGGTTTCTCGGTTAACGTCGGTGCATCTTTCGGCGCCACCAACACGCCTCGTCTGACAGTAAGGGAGAACACCGTGCCCTTGCCCGGCCATGAGCGCAGCGACAGAGAGTGATCCAATACCCGGCTGATCCCGCGGGCGATAGCAAGGCCCAGCCCGAGGCCGTGGTCGACCCCGCTGCGTTCGATACGGGTAAATTCATCAAAAATATGAGCCTGCTTTTCCTCGGGAATGCCCGGGCCGTTATCCCACACCTCAACCTGCAGCCCACTGCCACGGCGACGGACGCCCAGCACGACCTTGCCTTTGGGGTTATAGCGAAACGCGTTAGTCAGGAAGTTCTGCAGTGCCCGGCGCAGCAATTTGGGATCCGAATGGATCACCGCATTACAAGGCACCACTTCGAAAGTGATCCCCTGCTCGCGGGCCAAGGCGCCGAACTCAGCACTCAGAGTATCGAGCACTTCGCTGATCCGAAATGAATGGACATTAACCTGCAGCTTGCCGGATTCCAACCGAGACACATCCAGCAAGTCGCCAATCAAATCTTCCGCTGCACCAAGAGCACTCTCGATATGGCGGGCCAGCTTGGCCGCTTCTTGCTCTTTTGCCACTTCTGCCAACGAAGAAGAGAACAGCCGGGCGGCATTGAGTGGCTGCATCAAGTCATGGCTGACCGCTGCCAAAAACCGTCCTTTGGAATGGGCCTGCAACTCGGCCTGCTGGGTCGCACTGACCAACTGGCGGTTGAGCCGCTCGAGTTCGCTGGTTCGCTGCCTAACCCGCTCTTCCAAGGTTTCATTGGCTTCCTGCAGGGCTTTTTCGGCATTGCGGAACTCGGTGATATCGGTAAAGCTCATCACAAAACCGCCACCGGGCATCGGGTTGCCCTGTACCTCAATCACTTGGCCATCAGGGCGAATGCGCGAAGACGTATGTGCCGTGCCCCGCTGCAGATGCTCGACCCGCTTGGCGACATGGCTTTCCGGATCGCCCGGACCACACAGTCCCAGTTCGGCATTGTGGCGAATGACATCGGCAATCGGCCTGCCGACCTGGATCAGGCCGGGCGGGAAGGTAAACAGCTCGGTATAACGCTGGTTCCAGGCCACCAGCCGCAACTGCTTGTCGACCACGGCAATGCCCTGGCTGATATGCTCAATCGCCCCTTGCAGCAGGCCGCGGCTGAAATCAAACAGCTCCGAAGCTTCATCGACAATCGTCGCGACCTCCTCGAGCTGCATCTTGCGCCCCTGCAACGCCGATGTCAGCACCAGGCGAGCAGAAGATGCCCCGAACACCCCAGCCAGCACCCTTTCGGTATGGCGGATCAGGGTAGAAGGCGCTTGCTGTTGTGGCAGCAAGGCTTCATGGCGCTGCTCGCCAAACTGGCGGAAGGCATGGCGGATACGCTTGCGACCAACAAACCTTGCCGCCAGCATTTCCAGCTCGGCGACCGTTACCCGGGTCTGGTACAAACTGCTGTCACCGCTCTCCGGCAAGGGCGCGCCGACAAACGAAGCGGCCTGGAGCCTTTCGGTCAGGCTCGAGCGAGTTAGTAAAGACACACTCACGTACAAGCCAATATTGACCAGCAAGCTCAGCAGCATGCCCCAGTCGACACTCGACAACTTGCCGAGTACCGGCCAGTTCGGCGGCGCGAGCAGCCACAGCAAGATATTGGTCTGAGGTGTGCCAGCCAGCATATTGGTCTGGCCCATCATGGTCACCCCCCAGATGGCGATACCACCCAGCAGGCCAGCATACACCCCATTGCGGTTACCTTCGCGCCAGTAGATCCCGCCAAGCAGCGCCGGGGCAAACTGGGCTATTGCCGCAAAAGACAGTAAACCGATAGCCGACAGCGATGGGATCTCTCCCAAAATCTGGTAAAAGCCCCACGCCGCCAGCAACAAGAGCAAGATCAGACCACGGCGGATATTCAACAGTATCCCCGAAAACGCGTGGTAGTTACGGCCGGAGATCCGCATACGGCGCAGCAGCATCGGCAGCACCAAGTCGTTGGAGACCATAATGGCAAGGGCGATGGTCGAGACAATCACCATCCCGCTTGCGGCCGAGGTTCCGCCAAGGAATGCCAACAGGGCAATGCCTTCGGCGCCATGCAACAACGGCAAATTAATCACATAGGTATCGGCGGAGATATGGGGCAGCCATACCTGGCCAGCCAATGCCAATGGAATAACAAAAATCCCCATCAGCACCAGATAGCCCGGGAACACCCAGCGTGCCCGGTGCAAGTCCTGCGCCCTTTCATTTTCGACCACCGTAGTATGGAACTGACGCGGCAGACAGATAATAGCGGCCATGGTGAACAGGGTATGGATCAGTAAACTGCCGACATGAGGAGTGGTGGGTTGAAGCAATTCGCGGCTTGCCGTCGCCAGGTCGGGGATATCAAACAGCAATACGACGGCAAACACCCCGACGGCCAAGAAGGCCACCAGCTTGATAATGGACTCGAACGCCACCGCCATCATCATGCCGCGGTGATGCTCGGTACTGTCGATATGGCGGGTACCGAACAACACGGTGAAGACCGCCAATGCGACCGTTACGACCCAGGCCGTATCGAGCGAGCTATCCGCACCGAGCACACCCATCTCCTGGCCCAGCCCCGGTGCGACCAACTCCAGTCCCATAGTGATCCCGCGCAGCTGCAGGGCGATATACGGCAAGATACCGACCACGGCAATTAGCGTGACCAATACCGCCAAGCCCTGCGATTTACCGTAACGGGCAGCAATAAAGTCGGCAATAGAGGTAATGTGTTCGCGCTTGGCAATCAATATGAGCCTGGCGAGTACCCGCCAAAAGAAAGTGAACACCAAAATCGGTGCGATATAGATAGGCAGGAAGGACCAGATATTCTGGCTGGCTTGGCCAACCGTGCCGTAGAAGGTCCAGGAGGTGCAATACACGGCAATCGACAGGCAGTAAATCCACGGCCGCCAGCGTGACATCCACTGTTTTTTTCGGTCTCCGTACCAGGCTATCCAGAACAACAGCCCCAGATAGGCCAATGTGACCGGCACGACAATCCATCCCTGTGCCATGTGTTATCTCCAACTAATTGATAATACCCAAATGATTTGAATATATTGTGAGCACCAGTGTAACCAAACCACTGGCGCTCACCAATCAGCAGGATCACAGTTCTTGGCTGCAGCGTGCTACAACCAAGGCTGGATTACGGGTTATCGGCCGCCTCACCCGCTTGGGCAAACTGGCGTCGGGCCTTGGGCTCGACCTTCATCAGCAAGGCCGGGATCCCCATCACCGCCATCAGCCAGAAGATGTTGGCACCCCACAGGCCATATAGCCAGCCGCTCAGAGCGGTCATCAGGGCCATGAAAGCGCCCATCGGCAGGGCGTTATACAATGCCTGCAGGGCAACCATCTGGTTGCTCTGTGCTTTCTGGATATATCGGATAGTAGCAAGGTGGCAGGCCGCGAATGTCACACCGTGCAAAGCCTGCGCGGCGACCAGCAGCGGCAGCTCGGTCATGCTGGCGGTGATCCCCCAGCGGATCAGCACGCCGACAGCGGCCAGGCGGAACATCCCCACCACCGACCAGCCAGCGAACAGTCGCTTGCTCAGGGCAAAAACAGCCACTTCGGCGACCACCGAGAAGCTCCACAGGTAACCAATGACATCTTCGCTGTAGCCGACTTCCTTCCAGTAAATGGCACTGAAGCTGTAGTAGGCCGCATGGCTGCCCTGCAGCAAGGCAATAATGGTCAGGAAACGAAGTACCGCCGGGTCACGCATGAGCTGCATCAGGGCCGGGCGCGGCTGGTCGTGGCTACCCGGCTCGGAGACCGGCAGGATAGTCGGCTGGCGCATACCCAGCACCAGTGCCCCGACCAAACCGGCAGCTGCTACCCAAGGGATCACATCCGGGCTGTGCTGCGCCGCCAGCAAGCCCACCACGGTGGAGCCGGCAATAAAGGCAATCGAGCCCCACAGGCGGGTTCGACCATAGTCGAGGTGGCCTTCTTTGGCATAGTGGTTCGCCAACGCATCCGACAGCGGCACGATAGGCCCGACCATCATGTTATAGATGACCGTCATGATTGTGAGCGCCCACAAACTCCCGCCGCAATAGATATAGCCGATACAGCTGACCAGCGCTGCCAAGCCGAAACCGCGCAGGGCCGGGATAAGATGTTCGACTTTATGGATACGGGGGGTGATCACCAGGTTGGCTAGGCAGCGGACACCAAAGCCCAAGCCCAGCAGCAGGCCAATATTGGAGGCACTGACCTCAAGATGCGCCAGCCACAACGCCCAGAACGGAAGATAAACACCATAATTAAAGAAAAAACCCAGCAGGTACTGCGAGGTCCAACCGTAAGGGCTACTACGAAACATGCCTTGTCCTATCGTACAGAATAATCGAGGCGCTATTATGCCTCCAATAGAACATAGCCCCAATGAAATTATCCACCCTTTTTCTTTCCCCATTTCACTGTCAGCTGTACTTAGCAGAACAACCATTTTATCGCCCATAGTAGACTAAAGTCGTCTGGAGCTTTTGCGCTATCGGGCGGACACTGCATACAGTGCCCATCGCTCCGGAGAGCCGCCATGTCAGACAGCTTTGATACCTCCCTGCCCCCTTTTGACCGCCTCAGCAGCGAGCAGCAACAGCGCCTGGTCGACTCACTGGATGTGGCTTACTACCGCCATGGGGATATCCTGATCGAGGCCGGCAAGTCCAGCGAGCAGCTGCACATCATTATCAAGGGCAGCGTCGAGGAAAGTGCCGCTGACGGGGGCGAAATCTATGCCCATTACACCAGCGATGATCTGTTCGATGTCCGCTCCCAGCTCGAATCCACCTGCCGCCACCGCTATACCGCGCTGGAAGATACCTTGTGCTACCTGGTTCCCAAGCCGCTGTTCCTCGACCTCTACCACGGCAACAGCCAGTTTGCCGCCTACTTCGATACCAGCCTGGCCCGCCGCCAGCAACTGCTGGAAGAGGCGCAGCGCCAGCAGAACCTGGCAGAGTTCATCCTGACCCGGGTCGACGACAGCAATATCCAACCCTGCCTGATCCTGCCGCGCAACTGTGATTTGCACGCCGCGACAGTGAAACTGCAGCAGCAGGGCATGGATGCCGCGTTGGTCGAAGCCGGTGGCACACAGCCCTACGGTATTATTACCCGCACCAATTTGCTCCATGCGGTGATGCTGGACAATCTGCCAGCCACCACCGCCATTGGCGAGGTAGCCACCAGCCCGGTAGTCAGCGTCAGCAAGGGCGACTACCTGTTCAATGCGATGCTGGCGATGACCCGGCACAAGGTAAAGCGGGTATCCGTCACCGACGGCGAAGCACTGGTGGGCATGCTGGATCTCACCCAGGTGCTGAGCCTATTTTCCACCCATTCCCATGTCCTGACATTGCGGATCGCCCGCGCGACAACGGTCGAGGAGCTCTCGCTGGCGGCTAGCAGCCAATCACGGCTGGTGGCGACTCTGTTCAACAACGGCATCCATACCCGTTTCGTGATGGAGCTGATCGCGGCGGTCAATGAGCAAATTATCGAAAAAGCCTTCCGCCTGGTGGTGCCGCAGGCACTGCAGAACCACTGCTGCTTAGTCGTTATGGGCTCGGAAGGGCGCGGCGAGCAAATTCTCAAGACCGACCAGGACAATGCCCTGATCATCGAAGACGGTGTCGAATGGCCGGGGCTGGGTGACACCATGGAAACCCTGACCCACACCCTGCACCAGCTGGGCTACCCGCTCTGCCCGGGCAAGGTGATGGTCAACAACCCCAAATGGGTTAAGCATCAAAGTGAGTGGTTACATACTCTAAAAGACTTTTCCCGCAAGGGAACCGAGAATGAAATGATGGACTTGGCGATCCTCGCCGACAGCCATGCCGTCGCCGGCAACCCCGAACTGCTACGCCCGATCAAGAAGCAACTGCATCAGCAAATGGCCGAGCAGGAATTACTGCTGGCCACCTTCACCCGCCCCGCCCTGCGCTTTAGCGTCCCGCTATCCTTGTTCGGTAAGTTGAAATCAGGCAAGGATGGGCTGGATATCAAGCGTGGCGGTATTTTCCCGATTGTGCACGGTGTGAGGGCGCTGGCGCTAGAGCACGGTATCGAGGACAACAACACCTTCACCCGCCTCGAGCAGCTGGCACAGCACAGGGTATTGGAAACAGAGACCGCCTCCAACCTCAGCGAGGCGCTGAAGCTATTTATCAAATTGCGGCTGCGCCAGCAGCTGGATATTCCGGCCGGTGGGTTGCAGCAGCACCTCAATGTCGAGCGGCTCAACCGTGCCGACCGTGACTTGCTGCGCCATAGCCTGCATGTAGTGAAAAAATTCAAGGAATGGCTCGGGTACCACTACCAGATCCGTGACTAGCACCGGCCAAGGAGCAGAATGATGATCAATACCCTAAAACGCTGGTGGTACCGCCATAAATTCAAGGACAGTGAGTACCGCGACCTATTTTCCCGCTACCGCGGCACCGAGCTGGTCTCGCTCGACTGCGAGACCACCAGCTTAGATCCGCACAGTGCCGAGCTGGTCACCATCGCCGCGACCCGGATCCAGGAAAACCGTATCCTGACCAGCCAATCAATCCACCTGACCCTGCGCGCACCTGCAAGCCTCGATGCCGGCTCGGTGGCCATCCACCGCATCCGCCACCAGGATCTCAACCAGGGCATGGAAGAAAGCCAGGCGCTGGAAAAGCTGCTGGCCTTTATCGGCAACCGCCCGTTGGTCGGCTACCATATCCGCTATGACAAAACGATCCTTGACCGCTATTTCCACCGCCACTTCGGTTTCCCGCTGCCCAACAAGACCGTCGAGGTCAGCCACCTCTACCACGAGCAGCTCGAGCGCCAGCTGCCCAATGCCTATTTCGACCTTAGCCTCGAGGCCATCAGCCGCCACCTCGACCTGCCGGTACCGCCGCGCCACGATGCCCTGCAGGACGCCATTGCCGCTGCAATGATCTACGTGCGGCTAAAACACGGTGATCTGCCTCACCCTGTTGCCAGGCAAGCCTGATAATCCGACAAAGAAATCTGACTAATCAACATCTTATAAAGTTAATCCCTTGCGCTTTATCAGCGATAAAGCGCAAGTTTTTGACTGCAACAGCGCTGCAAAACCGGCCTTTTCCCCGCATTCCGCCCACTCTCATCCTAAAGTCTAATTGAGACCTGCGGCGATCTGTCGGAAGTTATTAACCACGCAAGCCAAAACCTGCATACAGAATAATCCGGTCCAGTACGGACATTAACGGAACACAAGGAGAAAAGAATGAGTGAGGTTCATGTGTATACAGTAAACCAGGACATCGCAGCCAACGCCCATATTACCGACGAGCAGTACCGTGAAATGTACCAGCAGTCTGTGATCAACCCGGAAGGCTTCTGGCGCGAGCACGGCCAGATTGTTGACTGGATCAAGCCATTCAGCCAGGTCAAGAACACCTCGTTCGATACCGGCCATGTCAGCATCAACTGGTTCGCAGACGGCACCCTCAACGTGTCGGCCAACTGTATTGACCGCCATCTGGCGACCCGCGGCGACCAGCCAGCCATTATCTGGGAAGGCGATGACCCGGCCGATGATGCCACCCTCACCTATAACCAATTGCACGAGCAAGTGTGCCAGTTTGCCAATGCCCTGAAGAGCCAAGGGGTACGCAAAGGTGATGTGGTTTGCCTTTACATGCCAATGGTTGCCGAAGCCGCTGTTGCCATGCTGGCCTGTACCCGCATCGGTGCGGTTCACACAATTGTGTTCGGTGGCTTCTCACCAGAAGCCCTAGCCGGCCGTATTACCGATTCCAATGCCAAGGTCGTGGTCACGGCCGATGAGGGAATCCGCGGCGGCCGTGCGGTACCGCTGAAGAAAAATGTCGATGATGCCCTGGCCAACGACGAGGTCACCAGCGTCGAGAAAGTGATTGTGTTCAAGCGCACTGGCGGCAACGTTGAGTGGGACAGCAGCCGCGATGTCTGGTGGCATGAAGCGACAGCCGTTGCTTCTTCCCATTGCGAACCGGAAGAAATGAATGCCGAAGACCCGCTGTTCATCCTCTACACCTCGGGCTCAACCGGCAAGCCGAAAGGCGTACTGCACACCACCGGCGGCTACCTTGTCTACGCCACCATGACCTTCAAATACGTCTTCGACTACCAAGAAGGCGATATCTACTGGTGTACCGCTGATGTGGGCTGGATCACCGGACACAGTTATCTTGTCTATGGCCCGCTGGCCAACGGTGCGACGACCCTATTGTTTGAAGGTGTACCGAACTACCCATCGACCAGCCGCATGAGTGAAGTGGTCGACAAACACAGCGTCAACATCCTTTATACCGCACCGACAGCAATCCGTGCCCTGATGGCAAAAGGCGACGAAGCCATTGCTGGCACCAAGCGTTCATCGCTGCGTATCATGGGGTCGGTCGGCGAGCCTATCAACCCTGAAGCGTGGGAGTGGTACCACCGTACCATTGGTGACAGCCGCTGCCCGATTGTTGACACCTGGTGGCAGACCGAAACCGGCGGTATTCTGATCACGCCACTACCGGGCGCAACCGCCCTTAAACCAGGCTCGGCAACCCGTCCGTTCTTCGGTGTTCAGCCGGCATTGGTCGATAACATGGGCAACATCCTTGATGGTGCTACCGAGGGTAACCTGGTGATGATCGACTCCTGGCCAGGCCAAATGCGCACCCTGTGGGGCGATCACGACCGCTTCGAGCAAACCTACTTCTCGACCTTCAAGGGCATGTACTTTACCGGTGACGGCGCCCGCCGCGATGAAGACGGCTACTACTGGATCACTGGCCGTGTCGATGACGTACTGAACATTTCCGGTCACCGCATGGGGACGGCTGAAATCGAATCGGCACTGGTGGCCTTCGACAAGATTGCCGAAGCCGCGATTGTCGGGGTACCGCACGATATCAAGGGCCAGGCAATCTATGCCTATATCACCCTCAATGATGGCGAAATCCCATCGGCGGAGCTGCACAAAGAAGTCAAAGACTGGGTGCGCAAGGAAATCGGCCCAATCGCGACACCGGACTTCCTGCACTGGACCGATGCACTGCCGAAGACCCGCTCGGGCAAAATCATGCGCCGTATCCTGCGCAAGATTGCCACCGGCGATACGGCAACCCTAGGCGATACGTCCACCCTGGCCGACCCAAGCGTGGTTGAGAAACTGATCGCAGAAAAGCAAAAAGTGCTATAACCCTGACGTTTTAGTCAATACAAGCCGCCCCAGCCCTCGCTGGCGGCGGCTTTTTTGATCCAGTGCTAAAAGTTACACTTCTGTCGCCGCTAACTATTGTCTCCTGCCCAAGGGTCACGCATAGTGTCAGCTGCGACAAATTCCATTCACCCCCCTCGAGCGCCAAGCAGCGTACACGTGTACAAATTAAAATGTGGTGATTAGACCAGTATTTTGCTGCGATTTGCGGTGAATTCTCTATAATTGCACATCAAGCATGTTTTGGCAGATAAAATCGGAACACAGGGAAGCAACAATTCAGCTTTTTGCACGTTGCTAGAGTAAAACCTCAAATACAAGTGATATAACGTCAAGATGTCGACCGTTCAACGAATTTTACTGATCAATGGCCCGAACCTGAACCTACTGGGTTTGCGCGAACCGGGGCATTATGGCCAGCAGTCACTGGCCCAGATCGTGACGCACCTAACTGCCAAAGCCACCGAATTAGGCGTGACGCTAGACCACATCCAATCGAACGCGGAGCACGAAATCATCAATGCGATCCACCAGGCCCACGGCACGGTCGATTTCATCCTGATCAATCCCGCTGCCTTTACCCACACCAGCGTTGCTATCCGCGATGCCCTGCTGGGGGTCAGCATCCCGTTCATTGAAATACACCTGTCTAATGTTCATGCCCGGGAACCATTCCGCCACCACTCCTACCTGTCAGACAAGGCGGTTGGGGTGATTTGCGGCCTGGGCCCAGATGGTTATGAATTCGCCCTGCAAGCTGCGGTACGCCGCCTGCAAGCAGACGCCAACTGAACATAAAAGAGAAAGATAAATGGATATTCGTAAAATCAAAAAACTGATTGAGCTAGTAGAAGAATCTGGTATTGCCGAGCTGGAAATCTCTGAAGGTGAAGAGTCAGTACGCATCAGCCGTGCCACTGCCCCTATCGCTGCACCAGCCCAGGTGATTGCTGCACCTGTTGCTGCTCCGGCTGCCGCACCAGCCGCTGCCGCTGCTCCTGCCGCCGAAGCACCAGCCGCTGCTGCAGCGCCTGCTGGCCACCAGGTTCTATCGCCAATGGTAGGCAGCTTCTACCGTGCACCTAGCCCAGATGCGAAGCCATTTGTTGAAGTCGGCCAGTCTGTCAATGTCGGTGATACCCTGTGTATAGTCGAAGCGATGAAGATGATGAACCAGATCGAAGCTGACAAAGCCGGTACGGTTGTAGCTATCCTGGCAGAAGACGGCGACGCCGTTGAATTCGACCAGCCGCTAGTTATCATCGAATAACCGGGGCCTTTTATGCTAGATAAAATTGTAATTGCTAACCGAGGCGAGATTGCGCTGCGTATCCTGCGTGCATGTAAAGAGCTCGGTATCAAGACGGTTGCGGTGCACTCCACTGCTGACCGCGATCTCAAGCACGTACTGCTGGCTGACGAAGCGATCTGTATCGGTCCTGCCAAGAGTACCGAAAGCTACCTGAACATCCCTCGCATTATCAGCGCGGCAGAAATCACTGGCTCGGTGGCCATCCACCCAGGCTACGGTTTCCTATCTGAAAACGCTGATTTTGCCGAGCAGGTTGAGCGCTCTGGCTTCATTTTCGTAGGCCCGAAAGCTGAGACTATTCGCCTAATGGGCGACAAGGTTTCAGCCATCACCTCAATGAAAAAAGCTGGCGTTCCTTGTGTACCGGGCTCTGACGGCCCACTTGATGACGATGAAGCTAAGAACAAAGCCTTTGCCAAGCGTATCGGCTACCCGGTGATCATCAAAGCGTCAGGCGGCGGCGGTGGCCGTGGTATGCGTGTGGTTCGCAGCGAAGCTGAGCTGATCGAAGCTATCCAGATGACCCGTGCCGAAGCCAAGGCAGCCTTCAACAACGATATGGTTTACATGGAGAAATTCCTTGAAAACCCACGCCATATCGAAGTTCAGGTACTGGCTGACGGCCAGGGCGGTGCGATTCACCTGGGTGAGCGTGACTGTTCTATGCAGCGCCGCCACCAGAAGGTTGTAGAAGAAGCGCCGGCGCCAGGCATCACCGAAGAAATGCGCAAGTACATCGGTGAGCGCTGTACCCGTGCCTGTATCGAAATCGGCTACCGCGGTGCCGGTACGTTCGAATTCCTGTACGAGAACGGCGAATTCTACTTCATCGAGATGAACACTCGTATCCAGGTTGAGCACCCAGTAACCGAGATGGTGACCGGCGTTGACCTAATCAAAGAGCAGCTGCGTATTGCCGCAGGCCAGCCTTTGTCGTACACCCAAGATGACATCAAGATCAAAGGCCACGCGGTTGAGTGCCGTATCAACGCCGAAGATCCTGAGCGCTTCCTGCCTTGCCCGGGCAAGATCGAACGCTTCCACGCCCCTGGCGGCATGGGCGTACGTTGGGAATCGCACATCTACACCGGCTACAGCGTTCCACCGTTCTACGACTCAATGATCGGTAAGCTGATCACCTTCGGTGAGAACCGTGACGTGGCGATTGCCCGCATGAAGAACGCGCTTGGTGAGATGATCATCGACGGTATCAAGACCAACGTTCCTCTTCAGCAGGAAATCATGGCAGACGAGAACTTCCAGCACGGTGGTGCCAATATCCACTACCTCGAGAAGAAACTCGGCCTTCAGTAAGGTTGATACCTTCAAGGAAAAAGCTGCTTCGGCAGCTTTTTTTATCTCTTTATACCGCATTTCCACTCCATTCCTAGCGCTCCCTGCTAACTTTTGCCACAATAGCCCCCTTAAATTTGTATGAAGAATGAGCAAAGGCGCATCTCATGATTGCTCCTTCGCTGCCTATCAACCGGAAACAACACCATGAAAACGCTGTCTGCGCGCTATCGCCAGGCCCACAAGGAAGCCAAATGGGCTGTCGGCCTCGCCCTGGCCTACTTCGCCTGGTGGTATTTCTCGGCCTATGCTTTTGCCCCTAACGGCATAGACGAAAGCCTGCCTACCCTGTACTGGGGATTCCCGCTGTGGTTCCTGCTGGCCTGTATCATCGGCCCTATCTTATTCACCGTACTTTGTGGCCTGATGGTGAAATATATCTACCGCGACATGTCGCTCGAAGTCGAGCAGGAGGCTGGTGATGAATAGCCAACTGTTGATCCCGCTGGTCCTGTATTTGATGGCGGTTTTCGGCCTTGCCATCTACACCCGCCGCCATCGCGGCACCGGTAGCGGCTTTCTCAACGAATACCTAGTCGGCAACCGCAGCATGGGCGGCTTTGTCCTTGCCATGACCCTAGCAGCGACATACGCCAGTGCCAGCTCGTTCATCGGCGGACCGGGCGCTGCCTACAAAATGGGGCTGGGCTGGGTACTGCTGGCGATGATCCAGCTGCCGGCAGCCTGGCTGACCCTCGGGGTGCTGGGCAAGAAGTTCGCTATCGAAGCGCGCCGCCATAACGCCCTGACACTGAACGACATTCTCTATGCCCGCTATAAGAACCGGGGGGTCGTGGTCTTCGCCTCGCTGGCGCTGCTGCTGGCATTTTTCGGCACCATGGTGGTGCAGTTTGTCGGCGGTGCCCGCCTGCTGCAAACGGTCACGGGCCTGTCCTACCACCACGGTTTGATCCTATTTGCTGCCACTGTCGGCCTCTATACCACCATCGGCGGCTTCCGCGCCGTGGTCATGACCGATACCGTACAGGGGATCATGATGATCATCGGTACCATCGCGCTGCTGGTCGGTATTGTCCATGCCGGTGGCAGCATCGGCGAAATGATGGGCGAGCTGCACCGTATCGACCCGGCATTGGTTACCCCGTTCGGCCCAGACAATTTCCTCAGCCAGCCTTTCATGCTCAGCTTCTGGGTGCTGGTCTGTTTCGGGGTCATCGGCCTGCCCCATGCCGCAGTGCGCTGCATGTCCTATAAATCCACAGGATCCCTGCACAAGGGCATGGTGATCAGCACCGCGATGGTGGCCTTCTTGATGCTCGGCATGCACCTGGCCGGCGCGCTAGGCCGTGCTATCGTGCCGGATATTGCCAGCCCGGATCAGATCATGCCGACCCTGATGATGACGGTGCTGCCGCCCGTGGTTGCCGGGGTGTTCCTAGCCGGCCCAATGGCGGCCATCATGTCGACTATCGACTCCCAGCTGATCCAGGCTTCGGCCACCCTGCTCAAGGATTTGTACCTGAACTACATCAACCCGAAAGCCGCCCAGGGGCCAGAGGCGGAAAGCCGACTGCCGAAGCTGTCGCTGTGGGTCACCGGCATCTTCTCGCTGTTGGTGTTCGTTGCGGCCACCAACCCGCCGGATATGATCATCTGGCTCAACCTGCTGGCCTTCGGCGGTATGCAGGCCGTGTTCCTGTGGCCGCTGGTACTGGGGCTGTACTGGAAAAAAGCATCGGCCACCGGCGCCTTTGCTTCCATGGTCAGCGGACTCGCCTGTTACATCGCCCTGTCGCTGCTCAAGCCCGATTTAGGCGGTATCCATGCCATCGTACCGACTTTGGCAGTAGGGCTTGTCACCTTCGTCCTAGGCAGCCTGGCAAGGCCGGTTCCGCAGCAGACCTTGCAACAGGCTTAAATCAACCTTCAGATAGCACCTCCGGGTGCTATCTTTTTTCAACTGGCTAAAAATCATGCTAGACTCCGCATCCTTGAATTTAGCTAACCTAAAAGCGAAATAACCATGCCTTGGATTCAAATCAAACTGAACGCGACGGCTGAGAATGCTGAAGCTATCGGCGATATGCTGATGGAAGAGACGGGCGCAGTCTCGGTTACCTTCCTTGATGCCCAGGACACACCGGTATTCGAACCACTACCGGGTGAAACCCGCCTGTGGGGCGATACGGATGTGGTCGGCCTGTACGATGCAGAAACGGACATGAAATTTGTCCTGGAAATGCTAAAGAACAGCCCGCTGATTGCCGACGATTTTGCCCACAAGATCGAGCAGTTGGAAGACAAGGACTGGGAGCGCGAGTGGATGGACAACTTCCACCCTATGCGCTTTGGCCGCCGCCTGTGGATTTGCCCAAGCTGGCGCGAAGTCCCTGAGCCAGATGCGGTTAACGTGATGCTGGATCCGGGCCTAGCCTTCGGTACCGGTACCCACCCAACCACATCACTTTGCCTAGAGTGGCTTGACGGCCAAGACCTGACCGGCAAAACCATCATCGACTTCGGTTGTGGCTCAGGCATCCTGGCAATTGCTGCCTTGAAACTGGGCGCCGAGAAGGTGATCGGTATCGATATCGACCCGCAGGCTATCCAAGCTTCCCGCGACAATGCCGAGCGCAATGGCGTGGCGGAAAACCTCGAGCTGTACCTACCTCAGGACCAGCCTGAAGGTATCCAGGCAGACGTGGTTGTCGCCAACATCCTGGCCGGCCCGCTGCGCGAGCTATCGCCGGTGATCAAGAGCCTGGTCAAAGACGGTGGCCTGCTGGCTATCTCCGGCGTACTGGAGAGCCAGGCGGAAGACGTCGCGACCTATTACAGCGACGAGCTGGCGCTTGACCCGATTGCAGCCCGCGAAGAGTGGTGCCGCATCTCTGGGCGCAAAGCGTAATCGACATTTTCCTCTTCGATAAACAGTCAATTGATTGAAAAAAGTACAGTTTTGAAAATCAAAACCTAAATGCTCAATTATTGGCCTTTTCAGAAGGGGAAAAAATGCGTAAAATGCGCGCCCTTACTGGCATAGTCAGGAATAGACGTTTGAAGATCGGTCCTTATCAACTTAACAACCAGCTGATAGTCGCCCCAATGGCAGGTGTGACCGATCGGCCATTTCGCGAATTATGCCTGCGCTACGGGGCAGGTATGGCTGTAAGCGAAATGATGTCGTCTAACCCGGACCTGTGGAAAACAGCCAAGTCCCAGAACCGCATGGTACATGAAGGCGAGTCGGGGATCCGCTCAGTGCAAATTGCTGGCGCTGATCCCAAGCTGATGGCCGAGGCGGCGCAGTTCAGTGTTGAAAACGGTGCGCAAATCATCGATATCAACATGGGCTGTCCAGCCAAGAAGGTCAACAAGCGCCTGGCGGGCTCTGCCCTGCTGCAGTACCCTGCGCTGATCGAAGACATCCTCCGCACCGTCGTCGAGGCGGTTGATGTCCCGGTAACGCTCAAAACACGTACCGGCTGGGATCTTGATAACCGAAACTGTGTCGATATTGCCAAACGTGCCGAACAATGTGGCATCCAGGCGCTGGCTCTGCACGGCAGAACCAAAGCCTGTATGTACAAAGGCGAGGCAGAATACGATTACATCAAGGCAGTGAAAGAAGCGATCTCGATTCCGGTGATTGCGAACGGTGATATCGACTCACCGGAGAAGGCACGCTTTGTACTGGATTACACCGGTGCCGATGGCTTGATGATTGGCCGCCCTGCGCAAGGTCGGCCGTGGATTTTCCAGGAAATCCACCATTACTTAACAACTGGCGAACACCTGCCGGCTCCATCATTTGATGAAGTTGGTAGCATCATGCTGGGCCACGTTCAGGAACTCCACCGTTTCTACGGCGAGTACCTGGGTTTGCGTATCGCGCGCAAGCACGTGGGCTGGTATTTGAAAGAGCATGCCCCAGCAGGTGATTTCCGCCGGACCTTCAACGCACTCGAGGATGCCCAACAGCAACTCGATGCGCTGCAAGGCTACTTCGACAACGTTGCATAAATACGAGAAGAGCTTACAGAATATGTTCGAACAAAATCTGACTTCCGAAGCATTGACAGTAACTACTGTTACTTCACAGGACCAAATCACACAGAAGCCACTTCGTGACTCTGTTAAGGCGTCGCTGAAAAACTACCTGGCTCAACTAAACGGTCAGGAAGTCGATGATCTGTACGAGCTAGTGCTTGCTGAAGTTGAGCAGCCACTACTGGACACCATCATGCAGTACACCCGTGGTAACCAAACCCGCGCGGCAACCATGATGGGTATCAACCGCGGTACTCTTCGCAAGAAACTGAAAAAATACGGCATGAACTAAGCCGCATTCGATTATCCTGATTGCAAAAAGCCCAAACCAGGCAACTGGTTTGGGCTTTTTCTTTATTGGCCTTTCCCTTCTCAATATTAAGACTGCCCATAAAGTTAGTTGAACCATACTGCTTCTTTGTACGTTAGATGCTTGATAATAACCACAACGAGGCAATAATGATGAAATCAATGCTCTGTATATTCAGCCGTACTCTAATGTTTATTGTTATGCTGTTCTCCGGTTTTGCTATGGCCAGTCACCACGAGACAAGCGAAGCAGAGAAGAACTTGGTACAGGTCGCCGCCAACAATGATGACTTCCAGACTCTTGTGATGGCGATTAAAGCTGCCGATCTGGTTGGGACTCTAGAAGGCAAAGGTCCATTTACGGTATTGGCCCCGACCGATGATGCCTTTGCCAAGCTCCCCGAAGGTACGCTGGCCGCATTGCTCGAACCGGACAACAAAGAAAAACTGCAAGCCATTTTGACCTACCATGTCCTACCTGGTGCCATCTCTTCAGAGGAAGTGGCCAAACTCAAACTACCAGAAACTGTACAAGGTGGTACCGTCATGATAGAGACTGATGACGATGGTAAGGTAACTATCAACGGCGCCAACGTCATCCTGGCAGACGTGCCAGCCAGTAACGGGGTGATCCATGTCATTGACACGGTGCTGATCCCAGCGCAAGAAGAATAATGGCTCGATGCCGGTAGATTAAAGAGCAGCAGCGCTTCACTCTCGGTGAAGCGCTTTTCTGTTAGAGGTAATCACACAGGTAGGCAGTTGGCTCGGACACCTTAACGTCAAACGAAGAGTCACCAGGCACTTCAAAGTCATCACCGGCGTAGTAGGTTTCCCATTCGATATGACCCGGCAGTTTCACCGTCAGGGCGCCTTTAACCACCGTCATTCGCTCCGGCGCGGCAGTTCCAAACGTGTACTCACCCGCTGCCATGACCCCCACACTGGCACGCTCGCCAGATGTTTCAAATCCCAGGGATTTAACCTGGCCATCAAAATACTCATTCACTTTCAGCATGACTTTCCCTATCAATAACAACCTGATACTTCGACGCTACCACAACTTCACCGCCTGCCCAATATAATTTATCGTTATCGCACTCATTTCAGGCTATTGCTCGGTGCACGTAACCCGACCGCTGCAACAGCGGCTCTCGCTCTCTTGGGCAGTCTCCGACTCATCGTCCCCCAGCGCTTCAAGGATAGAGCAATGGCTGGCATCGTCATCAACATCGCCGCAACAGGCATCATTGATTTTTTTCAGGGCATTGCGGATCCGTGACAGCTCCGCCATCTTACGGTCAACCTCGTCCAGCTTGGCCTGGGTGATCGCCTTGACCTCGGCGCAGCTGTGCTGGCTGGCCTCGAGGCGAATATCCAGCAGCTCCCTGATTTCATCCAGGCTCAGGCCAATGGCCTTGGCCCGGAGGATAAAATGGATCCGCGACAGGTCGTCATCGCTATAGAGACGGTAACCGCTCTCGCTTCGCCCTGCAGGGACCAGCAAGCCATTCTTCTCGTAAAATCGCAAGGTATCGCTACTGACACCGCAATGCTTAGCCAGCTGGCCAATCAAATACATACCGCCCTACCTTCAAGACTGCGCAAACAACAAAGCAGACAACAAAAAGCAAACGTTTGCGTAGTGGTGAAATTAATGTAAAATATGCCACGTTGATCACAACGCACCAACAGCAGCACTGTGTATATCTTCGATTCTAGACGAGGGTATTTACCAAAAGCCAGCCTCTCTCGCCTGGCTTTTGGCAAATAGTCCTCCGTGTTTACAAAGAGATGGTTGCAATGGAAAACGCTCGTCCTATCCGCCGTGCGCTAATTAGCGTGTCAGACAAAACTGGTATTGTTGAGTTCGCCCAAGCACTAGCTGATCGTGGTGTCGACATCCTGTCTACAGGTGGCACAGCCCGCCTGCTTGCCGAGCAGGGTATCAAGGTGACTGAAGTTTCCGATCACACAGGCTTCCCTGAAATGATGGACGGTCGCGTCAAGACCCTACACCCGAAAATCCATGGTGGTGTTCTGGGCCGTCGCGGCACTGACGATGCTGTGATGAGCGAGCACGGTATCGCTCCAATCGACATGGTTGTCGTGAACCTCTACCCGTTCGCAGCCACGGTTGCCAACCCAGATTGCACCCTGGAAGATGCGGTTGAGAACATCGATATCGGTGGCCCGACCATGGTTCGCTCTGCCGCTAAAAACCACAAAGACGTCACCATTATCGTTAATGCCCACGACTACGACCGTGTGCTGACGGAAATGGCAACCAATGACGGTTCACTGACTCATGCAACCCGTTTCGACCTAGCAATTGCCGCTTTCGAGCACACGGCCGCTTACGACGGTATGATCGCCAACTACTTCGGTACCATGGTGCCGTCTTACGGTGACAACAAGGAAGGCGATGAGGAGTCAAAGTTCCCTCGTACTTTCAACCAGCAGTTCGAGAAGAAGCAGGACATGCGCTACGGCGAAAACAGCCATCAGGCTGCTGCCTTCTACGTAGAAAGCAACCCGGAAGAAGCATCGGTTGCGACCGCTCGCCAGATCCAAGGCAAAGCCCTGTCTTACAACAACATCGCTGATACCGATGCCGCTCTTGAGTGTGTTAAAGAATTCGACCAGCCAGCTTGTGTGATTGTAAAACACGCCAACCCTTGTGGTGTAGCGCTGGGTGACAACATCCTTGAAGCCTACGACCGCGCATTCAAAACTGACCCAACATCGGCATTTGGCGGCATCATTGCATTCAACCGCGAGCTTGATGCAGCAACGGCAACAGCGATCACCGAGCGCCAGTTCGTTGAAGTGATCATTGCACCGTCTGTTTCAGCTGAAGCAGTAGAAATTGTTGCAGCCAAGAAGAACCTTCGCCTACTTGAGTGTGGTGAGTGGACAACCAAGACAACCGGCTTTGACGTGAAGCGCGTTAACGGCGGCCTGCTGGTTCAAGACCGTGACCAAGGTATGGTGTCTGAGGCTGACCTTAAAGTGGTTTCTAAGCGCCAGCCAACAGAAGAAGAGCTGAAAGATGCGCTTTTCTGCTGGAAAGTCGCTAAATTCGTGAAGTCTAACGCGATTGTTTACGCCAAAGGCGACATGACTATCGGTGTGGGCGCTGGCCAGATGAGCCGCGTTTACTCAGCGAAAATTGCCGGTATCAAAGCGGCAGACGAGAACTTGGAAGTTGCGGGTAGCGTGATGGCTTCTGATGCCTTCTTCCCGTTCCGCGACGGTATCGACGCGGCAGCTGAGGCTGGCATCAAGTGTGTTATCCAGCCAGGTGGCTCGATGCGCGACCAGGAAGTGATTGACGCTGCCGACGAGCACGGCATGGCGATGATCTTTACTGGCATGCGCCACTTCCGCCACTAATCACTACAGGCTCCGGGGAAACCCGGAGCCTTATTCGATTTTAAGAACCCAGACTGTTGTAGAGTCAGCTCTATAACAAAGCTTAAAAATTTTTAATTTTAGAGCAAAGCCATAGAGCCTAGTTCAAGGAACGCACGCGGAGCTTATGGACATAAGTGAGCATGCGTGACACAGAAATTGGCTTTGTGGCGAAGCTATCAAAGGTAAAATGATGAATGTATTGATTATTGGCGCTGGCGGCCGTGAACACGCACTGGGCTGGAAAGCCGCACAGAACCCTAAGGTTGAAACTGTTTTCGTTGCCCCGGGCAATGCGGGTACCGCGCTAGAGCCTAAGCTGGAAAACGTAGCTATCGACGTTGAAGACATTGCTGGTCTGGTTGCCTTTGCCAAAGAAAAAGCGATTGAGCTGACCATTGTTGGCCCTGAAGCACCGTTGGTTATCGGTGTGGTTGACGCTTTCCGTGCTGCTGGCCTGCCAATCTTCGGCCCAACTGAAGCCGCAGCCCAGCTGGAAGGCTCCAAAGCCTTCACCAAAGACTTCCTGGCTCGTCACCAGATCCCGACCGGCGCCTATGCTAACTTCACTGAAATCGAACCTGCTCTGGCTTACGTGCGCGAGCAAGGTGCACCGATTGTGGTTAAGGCTGACGGCCTGGCTGCCGGTAAGGGCGTTATCGTCGCGATGACCCTTGAAGAAGCAGAAGATGCTATCAAAGACATGCTGGCTGGCAATGCCTTCGGCGAAGCCGGTAGCCGCGTGGTTATCGAAGAGTTCCTGGAAGGCGAGGAAGCAAGCTTCATCGTGATGGTTGATGGCGAGAACGTCTTGCCAATGGCCACCAGCCAGGATCACAAGCGTGTCGGCGACAAGGACACCGGCCCGAATACCGGCGGTATGGGTGCCTACTCGCCAGCGCCTGTCGTGACGCAAGAGATCCACAACCGCATCATGGAAGAGGTGATCTACCCGACCGTTCGCGGTATGGCGGCAGAAGGCCACCCGTACACAGGCTTCCTGTACGCAGGCCTGATGATTGCTGCTGACGGCACGCCGAAAGTTATCGAGTACAACTGCCGCTTCGGCGATCCAGAAACTCAGCCAATCATGATGCGCATGGAATCGGACCTGGTTGAGCTTTGCCTGATGGCGATTGACGAGAAGCTAGACCAAGCAGAGTCCAAGTGGGATCCGCGCGCCTCAATTGGTGTGGTATTGGCCGCTGGCGGCTACCCGGCAAGCTATGGCAAAGGTGATGTGATCAGCCTGCCTGGCACTGACGTTGAAGGCCAGAAGATCTTCCACGCCGGTACGGCAACCAACGCCGAAGGCGACATCGTGACTAACGGCGGCCGCGTCCTGTGTGCGACCGCACTTGGCAATTCGGTTTCTGAAGCCCAGCAACGCGCCTACGAGCTTACCAAGCAGGTTAGCTGGAACGGTATGTTCCACCGCAACGACATCGGCTACCGTGCCGTTGAGCGCGAACAGCAAGACGCCTAATCGCGTCTCAGCAAGCAAACCTAATAAAAACGCGCCCCTGGGGCGCGTTTTTTCGTTTTAGCCTTATCGGCAATCCAATATCACGAAATCAGTTAGCCAACAGCACTGGCGCACTCAGGCAAGCAGGCTGGCTATCATTCAGCATCAACAGGGTATTCGCCGTCAGGGTACCGCGGCGAACCTGGCCGATCACCGCCATATACCCGTCCTGTTGGCGCGTCTGCAGTTGCTGTTGTACATAGTCAGGTAGTTCGGGCTTGAAGTTCACCTTGAGCTGGCGCTCGTCGCCGCAGCGGTAGAACTGCCCCTGTTGCCAGAAGCCCTGCACCAAGGACAAGTCATCCTTGCGCTGCTGCTTGACCACATCAGCGCCATGCTTGGCTTCCTGCACCAGTTGCTGTAACTGGTTGCCGCTGAGTGGGATCAGCTCGTCACCGAGGGTATAGCGCTGGAAAACAGCATTGCCTAGGGTGTCGTAGCGCACATGCAGGGAAAACGGCTTGATTTGCTGCTCGTCGAGCTGCTTGCCTTCACGCTTGATTTCACGCAGCTTGCCATCGCGCCAGCGGTAGTCGGTGCGGTAATCACCATAGTCACCGGCCATCACGCGGTCAGCCAGGCTGACAGGGCGGTTTTGCTGCGAGGTATACCAATAGATAGACGTGCTGTCACCAAGGCTCTGACCACCGGTATGGGTCAACACTGGCGTAAGATTGTTTTCGGGGACTGTTGTATTGGAGGCACATCCCGCTAATAGCGAGAGGGTAAGAAAAGTCAGTAGTCGCTTCATGGAAAAACTCCGCCAGATAGATACCTGGCGGAGTATAGATTATTTCACTGAGTCTTTCAGTGCTTTACCAGCAACGAAAGCTGGTACGTTGGCTGCTGCGATCTGGATTTCCTGACCCGTTTGTGGGTTACGGCCAGTACGCGCTGCACGGTGGTTTACTTTGAAAGTACCAAAGCCGATTAGTTGAACCTGGTCACCTTCTTTAAGCGCGTCAGTAATACCGTCTAGTGTAGACTCTAGAGCAGCTTTAGCTTGAGCTTTAGAAAGATCCGCTTTTTCAGCGATCAGGTCAATCAGTTGGGTCTTGTTCATTAGGTTTCCCTTCTAAGGTTTTTTCTTAAGACGCATCAACTCTAATTCAAAAGAAGCCCGTGTGGCAAAGGTTTGTCAGCCTTGATGTGGCTAGGTGCGGACTCTTTAACCATAAACTGAGCGCAAGTTCACAAAATGTTACTAATATGAGAGCTGAAATAGTTGTATTTATTCGCTTCAACACCGATTAATATAGGCGTTATCCGTTAATTATTACTAAGGTAAGCATGATACTCCTTACGATTTACATCGCTGTTGCGATTGGTGTTTCGTTTATTTGTTCAGTCCTGGAAGCTGTTCTTCTCAGCATCTCCCCTAGCTACATTGGTACCCTGCGCCAGCAAGGCCACCCAGCAGCAGACCGCTTGGCGGCCCTGAAAGACAACATCGACCGCCCGCTGGCATCGATCCTGACCCTCAATACCATCGCCCATACTATCGGCGCGGCAACAGCCGGTGCCCAGGCTGCAGTGGTATTCGGTAGCCAATGGCTGGGGGTATTCTCCGGCGTACTGACAATTGGTATTTTGCTGTTCTCAGAAATTATCCCGAAAACCATCGGTGCGACCTACTGGCGCCAGCTGGCACCAGCCTCGGCATCAACCCTGCGCTGGATGGTCTGGGCCCTGACGCCGTTTGTCTGGGTGTCAGAACAAATTACCCGCCGCCTGTCACGAGGCCATGAAGCGCCTAAGCTGCGTGATGAGCTATCGGCGATGGCCATGCTGGCCAAAGAATCGGGCGAGCTAGCCGAAGGTGAGTCGAAGATCATGACCAACCTGCTGCAGTTCCGTGATGTCAGCGTCACCAAAATCATGACGCCACGCCCGGTGCTGTTCCGTGTTGACGCCGAGCAGCCGATCAACGAGTTCCTGTCGAACCATAAAGACAGCCCGTTTTCGCGCCCACTGGTTTATAGTGAGCAGAAAGACAATATCCTGGGCTTCGTCCACCGCCTTGAGCTGTTTGCCGAAAGCCAGGCTGGTCGCGGCCAGAAAGAGCTGGGCACCTTGATGCGTCCGCTACCGGTTATCATGAACAACTCTAGCGTGCCAAAAGCTTTCGAGCAGCTGATGAAAGAGCGCTCCCAGCTGGTACTGGTGGTCGACGAGTACGGCACCGTCCAGGGCCTAGTGACCATGGAAGATATCTTCGAGCACTTGGTGGGCGAGGAGATTGTCGATGAAGCCGACAAGAACACCGACATGCAGCAGCTGGCCTACCAGCGCTGGGAAAAGTGGAAGAAAACCCACGGCGTGATCGAAAGCAAAGACGACGAGTAATCTCTCCGGCAATTAACGACCGCGCTTCGCGACCGCATTGAATCACCGATTATAAAAGGGGCCATTTGGCCCCTTTTCCTTATCTCAAGGTTTCAAGGTTTCACCCTTTCATTCAAGACTGTACCGCCAACATAGGACGTGTAGCCCGGCTAACCACAACACCTATCACGATCACTACCAAACTAGGTACCACCCAACCCGCATAATCGCTATATAGAGGCAGGTACTGCACCAACCAGCTATCGATCGCTGCAGGCATTTTGCCCAGGATATGAACCGCATCGACACTGCCGAAGGCCAAGGCCGTCATTACTGCCGCCATCACGGCCGGTGTTGCCAAGCGGCGGCGCAGCGGGGCAATAACCAGCAAAGCAATGGCGACGGGGTGCAAGGCCACAACCACCGGCAGGGTGATCGCCAATAGCTGCTCCAAGCCAAGATTGGCCACCAGCCCGGCGACAATCATCGTTACCCATACACTGCGCGAGTAAGTCACCGGCTGGAAGGTACGGCTGTAAAACTCGCTGCCTGCGGTCGTTACACCGATCGCGGTCGTCAAGCAGGCCAAAATCATTACTGCCCCCAGCAAAACACTGCCCAAGGTACCGAAGTGGGCCAAGGTGAACGCTGTCAGGATCTCACCGCCATTGCCAAATGCCGAGCCTAGGCTGGCACTGGTCGCGCCGATATAGGCCAACGACAGGTACACCAGGGCCATCGCCACGGCATACATCATAGCAGCTATCAGGGTGTATTTTGCAGTCGCTTTCGGGCACTCCACGCCCATTTCCCTAATAGCACGGAAGATGATCCAGCCAAAGCCTATCGAGCCCAGCGCATCCATGGTCATGTAGCCTTGGGTCAGCCCTTCGGCAAATGCCTTTTCCTGGTACGGCCCCACTGCAGCCAACGCCTCACCAGCCGGAGACATAAAAGCGGTGGCAGCCAGCACGGAAAGGATCACCACCAGCATCGGGGTCAGCCACTTGCCAAGCGTATCGACCAGCTTGCCCGGGTAGAGTGCAAACACGATGGCAGCCAAACAGAACACTGCAGTGAAAGGAAGCAATGCTGCCTCGTCGACAAAAGGGGCAAAACTAAACTGGTAGGCGACGGTGATGGCGCGGGGGATCACAAAGGCAGGGCCAATCACTATAAACACCATCACCCAAAAGCCAGTCGCAACAGGCTTGGGCAGGGCTGCGGTCAGGTTATCGGACCCATTGACCAGCGCTACCATCACCAATGCCAGTGCCGGCAGGCCAACGCCAGTCAGCAGGAACCCGGCCATACCGGAAGCAAAATGTTCACCGGCCTGCAAGCCAAGGAACGGAGGGAAGATCAGGTTGCCGGCACCAAGGTACATGGCGAAAGTCATAAAGCCCAAGGCGGCGATGTTGCGTGCACTTAACATAGTTATCCTCTACCGAGCCGGCTTGAAGGAAACTAAGGAGAATTCGGGTGGGAATATTGACCTATCAGCTTCGCTTCAAGCTGACAGGAAAATTGAGATACGGCCTGTCAGCCCCGGATAAGACCCAGAGAGAGCAGGAGGAGCAGGCTAGCCGCAACGGCTTTGAAGCCCTTGCAGGAAACAGCAGTGTTGATAGCTGATACTGGCATAACTCGTCCTAGCTGACAGAAAATAAAAACCAGAAAACAAGGCGTTTTCCGCGATACCTTTGTTATAAACGGCGACAGCAGAGCAATACAAGCAGAAAAATAAAATAAGTGGAATGGATTACCTTAAACAACAAAGCCAGCATAAACCACCAACATAAAAGCCCATGTGTAAAATTTAAAACTTCACAGTGCCGTTACATATCGTCCAAGCGCGATTTCCTTTCTCTTCTCAGCCTTTCCCCTAGGGCCGAGCAAGGAGCAACAAACATAAAAAAAGGGCCCAATGGCCCTTCTCGATGGAATAACGGTTGCTTACAGCTCGATACCGATATTGCTGACTGGCTCTTCGCGCAGCTCCTGGCGAAGTCCTTTGATCAGCTCGATGTCACGGCGTTCAGCTTCTTTCAGCGCGCGGAAAATTGCCCACTGCATGTCCCACTCGGCACACACCGCTTCATTTTCTTTCTGGTTGTCGTTGGTGATTTCCACACCGGTCTGGGCAAATTCGAGATCCGCAACGGTTGCGGCAGACAGCGAGCTTAGCTTGGCCAGCGTTTCCAGCATCAAATCGCGGTCGAGCATCGCATGGAGCAAATCAGCCAGCGCCGCACAGGCATCAATCGCCGGGTTTACCGCATACAAATCATACTCTTCGGCATTTGGCACCAACTCTTCGAGTTTCTCCAGCTGCTTTTCAAAGTTAATCTTGGCGGTTTTGACTGTCAAAATTTCCCAGATACTGTCCAGAATCGAGCGGTATTTTTGCTCATCCGCGAACTCCGTTTGCTGACAGAAGAACGCATAGTTGGGATACATTCGTTCACACAGAGACACCATAAAGGTAATGTGTTGCCATGGTTCTAATTTTTCTAAACGGAGCTGAACTGGATTCTTTAGCATGGGATAATCCGCAATTGTGATTTGCCCCGGATCTTACTTGTATCCCCCTGCTACTGCAATACATGGAGAGCGGATAACCCCGTGCTACCACCAAGGAGCGACGATGCCTAAACTGATGATTGTTTCCCGCCAGCAAGCTGCCTATGAAGCCCTGTTCGCCAAGCAGCCGATAGAAGGGCTGGCGCTGACCCAGAACCCACAAGAGGCCACTATCTTGCTGGCCGATCCACCGAAGGTCGCCCCGTTGCTCGATGAGTTCCCGGCGCTTGAGTGGGTCCAATCAACCTTTGCCGGCATCGATGCCTTAACCAATAAAGGCCTGCGCCAAGATTACACCCTGACCAATATCCGCGGTTGCTTCGGCCAGCAGATCAGCGAATACGTGCTGGGGTTGGCTATCGCCCACCAGCGCCACTTTGTGACCTACCAAGCCCAGCAGCAGGCCAACCAATGGCAGCCCCACCCCTATAACACCCTTGCCGGCAAAACAATGGTGATATTGGGCACAGGCAGTATCGGCAGCCACCTTGCCCGTTCGGCCAAGGCATTGGGGTTCAAGCTTGTCGGGGTCAATCGCTCTGGCACAGCCAATGAGCCGGCTTTCGATGCTGTGGTGCCATTAGCCGAGCTCAATCAAGCACTTGAACAGGCAGACATCGTGGTTTCCACCTTGCCAGCGACTTCCGATACCAGTGATATCCTCAATGCCACCAGCCTAAGCTATTGCCGCAAGGCGATGTTGTTTAACGTCGGCCGGGGCAACGTCCTGTGCGAAACCGGTTTGTTCAGTGCGTTAGAGTCCGGTGCAATAGCCCACGCCTTCCTCGATGTCTTCAAGCAGGAACCGCTGCCCGAGAGTCATCCTTTCTGGCAGCACCCGGCTATCACTATCACCCCGCACATTGCCGCCGAAAGTTTTCCCCACCAAGTCATGGAAATTTTCCGTGAGAATGCCGAGCGTTGGGCAAAACAACAGTCATTGCGCTATACCGTAGACTTTCAGCAAGGCTATTGATGCCATTCACGGAGCCGATATGAGCCCTTCTGCAGACAAGCAACAACTTGATAACCTGCTCGATCAGATCAGCCAATGCCGGATCTGCCAGGATCATCTCCCGTTCGGCCCGCGGCCAGTCATCCAGGCTGCCAGCAGCGCCCGTCTGATGATTATCGGCCAGGCACCGGGTACTAAGGTGCATGAAACCGGGATCCCGTGGAACGATCCGAGCGGCGACCGCCTCCGCCGCTGGCTGGATCTCGACCGCGAGACCTTCTATGACCCCGAGCACATCGCTATTATGCCGATGGGGCTGTGTTATCCGGGCCGGGGCAAGTCCGGCGACCTCCCGCCCCGCCCCGAATGCGCACCGCAGTGGCACCCGCAGGTGTGGCCGCTGCTGCCCGATATCGGGATGACCCTGCTGGTCGGCCAGTACGCCCAGCAGCGCTACCTCAAGGACAAACCTAAGACGCTGACAGAAACCGTAAAAGCGTGGCGGAACTGGGCGCCGCAGTACATCCCGATGCCGCACCCCTCACCACGCAACACCCTATGGCTGAAGAAGAACCCGTGGTTCGAAGAAGAAGTGGTGCCGTATATCCGAGAGTACGTCCACCGGCACCTAGACAAGAGAGATCCTAGATCCTAGTTCCTGGCTATGGGTTCTGAAAAAATATCCTAAAGTCATACCATTGCTTCAAGCTCTTAGTCTTTTCCTAGGATCTCAAAATAAAAAAGCCCACACAGCAAGCTGTATGGGCTCTTCATGCTTTTTCCTAGGGCCTAGCAACCTAGCACCCAGGATCCGCTTTATTTATGGTATGGCTTTGATAGCTCATGCACCGCATCAACAAACACACCTGCATTCTCAGGCGGCACATCCAGGTGGATACCGTGGCCTAGGTTGAATACGTGGCCAGTACCACCGTCACCGAAGCCTTCAAGGATAGTCGCGACTTCCTCGCGGATACGCTCTGGCTGAGCGTAAAGCATCGATGGGTCCATGTTGCCCTGCAGCGCTACTTTGTCGCCCACGCGCTTCTTGGCATCGGCAATATTGATGGTCCAGTCAAGGCCAACGGCATCACAGCCTGTCGCAGCGATCTGCTCCAGCCACATACCGCCGTTCTTGGTAAATAGCGTCACCGGTACACGGCGGCCATCATTTTCACGGATCAGGCCATCGACAATCTTGTGCATGTAGCGCAGCGAGAACTCGTTGTAGTCACGCGGTGTCAGAACGCCACCCCAGGTGTCGAATACCATTACCGACTGGGCGCCCGCTTTGATTTGCGCATTCAGGTACTCAACAACGCTGTCAGCCAGTTTATCGAGCAACAGGTGCAGGGTTTGCGGCTCGGCGTACATCATCTTTTTGATTTTGGTGAAGGCCTTCGAGCTGCCACCCTCAACCATGTAGGTCGCTAGTGTCCACGGGCTGCCTGAAAAACCGATCAACGGCACTTCGCCTTGCAGATCTTTGCGGATCTGGCGCACGGCATTCATCACGTATTGCAGCTCGCCTTCCGGATCCGGCAGGCCAATCTTGTCGACATCGGCCTTGCAGGTAATTGGACGCTCGAACTTTGGTCCTTCACCCGCTTCAAAGTACAGCCCCAATCCCATTGCATCCGGGATAGTCAGAATATCTGAGAACAGGATGGCCGCATCCAGCGGGAAGCGGCGAAGAGGCTGTAGTGTCACCTCACTGGCAAGCTCAGCATTTTTACATAGCGACATGAAGTCACCGGCTACGCTGCGAGTTGCACGGTATTCAGGTAGGTAACGCCCTGCCTGACGCATCATCCATACCGGGGTGCAATCGACTGGCTGCTTCAATAAAGCGCGAAGGTAGCGGTCATTCTTTAGTTCGCTCATTTGGGACTCCATGGTTTTATTTGCGAGTATTGTATCACTCACGGCGGTCAACAAAAGAGGCCATTTGTTAACCGGATCAAGTTTATAGTAACAATCTGGTCACCAGATTTGCGACACTCAGGGCTATCGTGGTACAAAATCTGCGCGCTAGCAATAATAACAATGACTTTGCTCGTAGAAGGCAAAATAACTGCACCTTACCCCTCCTCGCGGAGGGTTTTTTTATTCTGTTTTTCGGTGGCTCCTCGCCACCAGCACCTGATCACCCGCCAAAGCCATCAAGCGATTGTTTTACGCCTGCCCCATCAAAGTCAGGGTATGCTCTATCAACGCCCTGGCAATCGTACCCGGCGGGGCAAGCTCAGGCATGGCATCCTTCGTCGCCCAGACCGCGTCAGTGAGCTCGGCATAATCCGGGTTAAGCTCGCCACTTTGGTAATCGGCCAAAAAGCCCATCATCAGGTTGGACGGAAACGCCCATGGCTGGCTACCGAAATAGCGAATATTGGTCACGTGTATCCCGGTTTCTTCCAGGACTTCCCTTGCCACACACTGCTCCAGCGTCTCCCCGGCTTCGACAAAGCCAGCAATCACGGTATACATACCCGTTTTGTGGCGCGGATGCTGGGCCAACAAAATTCTGTCTTGATTACATACAGCGACAATGACGCACGGTGACAGGCGCGGGTAATGATGGCTACGGCAGCCCTGGCAAGCCATAGCGAGCTCGGCATGGACCAACCGGCATTCGCTACCACATTGTGGGCAAAAACGCTGAGAATGCAGCATATGCGACAATTGGATAGCGCGCCCAGCAAGATTAAACAACTCACCGTCTATGGTCAGTAATGCCCGTAAGCTATCAAACTCCCCCTTACCAAGCTCACTTTCATCAGACTCTGCTGGCGCTTCGAGCCAGAAAACCGGTGTGTCCCGGTATCGGCCAACCTCCACCACGTTTTCAAGAGCCAGCTCTACTTCGTTCGGCTCTTTGAGGGGAAGTTGTTGATCTTCCAAGTAGAGCTGGCGATCTTTGACTATGCACCAATAGGCTTTTTCTTGTTTTTTTAACATCAACGTCACATCCATCCTTGCAGGGTATCGTTTTTACTGGCAATCTAAAGTTAATACGGAAAAGGATCCGTAATTCAAGGTTCTCTTTTTTAAGAGATTAACAGGTATTGTTTCCAGTACTCGGTACTGTAGATCATGAGGGCATGGTCATGTTAAGTAAATTCGAGCAAGTACAAAAACAATGGGGCGGTACCAGTGACGTTATCGACCACTGGCTAATGTCTCGGCAACAATTGCTGATCGATTACTGCAAGTTAGCCGGACTTCCCCCGTTCGAAAGTAATAACCGCCAACTTCCAACTTCCTCCCAGCTCCAGCTATTCAGCCAACAGTTGGTCGACTATATCTCCGAAGGCCATTTTAAAATCTACGATATGGTCATGGAACGCTGGAACGCAACCGGCTTTTCACCGACAGAAGAAATCTCCCAGCTCTACGCACAAATCACCCAAACCACCGATCCCCTGCTGAACTTCAGCGATAAATATACCGATATAGATGAAGGTGACGAGCTACCAGACTTTGACAATGATCTGTCTGCCATCGGCGAGCTGATTGAAATCCGCTTTGCCCTTGAGGACAAGCTCATCGAATTGATCAGCGAGAGCCTAGCCTGCCCACCGGGCGCCTAGCCAGCTCGTACCTGTCCTCACCTGCCACCAGCCTGGTGACTCACCGGGCTGGTTATCCTTTTATACGCCTTATTCCCGCATCCTGCAAAATACCGCCTGCACCAGTGCCGTATCGGCACCGACATATCGCCTCCGCCCACCAGCATACTGCCGCCAACTCGCAGGCAATAAAAAAGGGCACCCGAAGGTACCCTTTTATTCAATGCGTTAGCTAACGATTAGTTTTCGTCGTTTAGGCCAGCATTCAGAAGCGCTGCAAGATCTTGCGATGCCTGCTCTGCATCTACCTGAGGTGCAACCGGCTCTAGCTCTGCATCACGCTGGCGCTGACGGTTCTGGTGGTACGCGAAACCGGTACCAGCAGGGATCAGACGACCAACGATTACGTTCTCTTTCAGGCCACGTAGCTCGTCACGCTTACCAGAAACCGCAGCTTCTGTTAGTACGCGAGTCGTTTCCTGGAAAGATGCAGCCGAGATGAACGACTCAGTTGCAAGCGACGCTTTGGTGATACCCAGTAGGTCACGCTCATACGTTGCTGGCAGCTTGCCTTCAGCTTCAAGCTTACGGTTCGCAATCGTGATGCGAGAGAACTCAACCTGCTCGCCAGGTAGGAACTCAGAATCACCAGAAGACAGGATAGTTGCCTTACGAAGCATCTGACGAACGATAGTCTCGATGTGCTTATCGTTAATCTTAACGCCCTGTAGACGGTAAACTTCCTGAACCTCGTTCACGATGTACTCTGCAACGGCGTGAACGCCACGCAGACGTAGGATATCGTGTGGAGCCTCTGGACCATCGGCGATTACATCACCTTTCTCAACCTTCTCACCTTCGAATACGTTCAGCTGGCGCCACTTAGGAACCATTTCTTCGTATGCGTTGCCTTCTGCAGGCGTGATGATCAAGCGACGCTTGCCTTTAGTCTCTTTACCGAACGATACGGTACCAGTGATTTCAGCAAGGATCGCAGGCTCTTTCGGCTTACGTGCTTCGAATAGGTCAGCAACTCGTGGTAGACCACCGGTGATATCTTTCGTACCGCCAGATGCCTGCGGGATACGTGCTAGCGTATCACCGATACCAACCATTGCGCCGTCTTCAAGCTGGACGATTGCTTTACCCGGTAGGAAGTACTGAGCTGGCATTTCAGTGCCGGCGATCATTACATCGTTACCGTTTTCGTCAACTAGCTTAACCGTTGGACGCATGTCTTTACCAGCACCGGTACGCTCTGCAGCGTCTAGTACGGTAATCATAGACAGACCTGTTAGCTCATCAGTCTGACGAGAAACAGTGACACCATCGATTAGGTCAACGAACTGAACACGACCTGCCACTTCAGTGATGATTGGCATTGTGTGCGGGTCCCAGTTAGCGATAACTTCGCCAGCTTTAACTTCCGCAGCATCACCTTTAGTCAGGTGTGAGCCGTATGGCAGTTTGTAGTTCTCTTTGGTACGGCCGAACTCATCGATAACGCTCATTTCTGAGGCACGAGAAGTGATAACTAGCTTGCCTTCGTTGTTAGTAACAAACTTGGCATTGTGTAGTTTCATCGAACCGTTGTTCTTAACCTGGATGCTGTTCTCAGCCGCTGCCGCAGATGCCGCACCACCGATGTGGAACGTACGCATCGTAAGCTGTGTACCCGGCTCACCGATTGACTGTGCTGCAACAACACCAACCGCTTCACCCTGGTTCACTAGGTGACCACGTGCTAGGTCACGACCGTAACAGTTCTTACAACAACCGAAGTCATTCTGACAGGTTACCACAGAGCGTACTTTCACCTGGTCAACAGAGTTCGCTTCTAGGATGTCACACCACTTCTCATCAAGAAGCGTATTACGTGGCGCTAGAACTTCGTCTGTACCCGGCTTGATAACGTCTTCTGCAACAACACGGCCAAGAACGCGATCACCAAGTTGCTCTTTAACGTCACCACCCTCGATCAGAGGCATCATGGTGATACCTTCGTGAGTGCCACAGTCATCAGACGTGATTACCACGTCCTGAGCAACGTCTACTAGACGACGTGTTAGGTAACCGGAGTTCGCAGTCTTAAGTGCAGTATCGGCAAGACCCTTACGAGCACCGTGAGTAGAGATGAAGTACTGTAGTACGTTCAGACCTTCACGGAAGTTCGCTGTGATCGGCGTTTCGATGATTGAGCCATCCGGCTTAGCCATCAGACCACGCATACCCGCTAGCTGACGAATCTGTGCCGCAGAACCACGAGCACCTGAGTCGGCCATCATGTATACGCTGTTGAACGATTTCTGCTGCTCTTCTTCGCCGTCACGGTTGATAACAGTGTCGAAAGACAGGTTATCCATCATCGCCTTAGCAACCTGCTCGTTGGCTGTTGCCCAGATATCGATAACTTTGTTGTAACGCTCGCCCGCGGTAACAAGACCTGACTGGAACTGCTCCTGGATTTCAGCAACTTCAGCTTCGGCTTCGGCGATCTTGGTGTATTTCGCTTCTGGCACAACCATGTCGTCGATACCAACAGATACACCAGATAGTGCCGCGTAAGCAAAACCTGTGTACATGATCTGGTCAGCAAAGATAACAGTATCTTTCATGCCCAGTTCACGGTAACAAGTGTTAAGCAGTTTAGAGATCTGCTTCTTGCCCAGAGCTTCAGTGTTTACAAGGCTGTAAGACAGACCTTTCGGTACGATTGTCCATAGCATTGCACGACCAACAGTCGTATCAATCAGCTTAGTTTCAGCCGTCAGGTTGCCCTGCTCGTCTTTGTTGTGCTCAGTGATACGAACCTTAACGCGAGCGTGTAGCTCAGCATTACCTGTACGGTAAGCTTTTTCAGCTTCAGCAGGACCTTCAAGGTACATGCCTTCGCCTTTCGCGTTGATCTTTTCACGAGTCATGTAGTAAAGACCCAATACAACGTCCTGAGAAGGTACGATGATCGGATCACCAGATGCTGGTGAAAGGATGTTGTTGGTAGACATCATCAGTGCACGTGCTTCTAGCTGTGCTTCCAGCGTTAGAGGTACGTGTACCGCCATCTGGTCACCATCGAAGTCGGCGTTATATGCCGCACACACTAGTGGGTGAAGCTGGATCGCTTTACCTTCGATTAGTACTGGTTCGAATGCCTGGATACCCAAACGGTGCAGTGTTGGTGCACGGTTAAGCATAACTGGGTGTTCGCGGATCACTTCGTCTAGGATATCCCAAACAACAGCTTCTTCGCGCTCAACCATCTTCTTAGCAGCTTTGATCGTTGTCGCCAGACCACGAGTCTCTAGTTTGCCGTAGATAAATGGTTTGAATAGCTCAAGTGCCATCTTCTTAGGAAGACCACACTGGTGCAGGCGTAGGTATGGACCTACGGTGATAACAGAACGACCTGAGTAGTCTACACGCTTACCAAGTAGGTTCTGACGGAAACGACCCTGCTTACCTTTGATCATGTCAGCCAAAGATTTCAGAGGACGCTTGTTCGAACCTGTGATAGCGCGGCCACGGCGACCGTTATCAAGTAATGCATCAACAGACTCCTGCAGCATACGTTTTTCGTTACGTACGATGATGTCAGGGGCTGCTAGGTCCAGTAGGCGCTTCAGACGGTTGTTACGGTTGATAACGCGACGGTACAGATCGTTCAGATCTGAAGTAGCGAAACGACCACCATCTAGCGGTACCAACGGACGTAGATCCGGCGGTAGTACTGGCAGTACAGACAGGATCATCCACTCTGGGTTGTTGCCTGACTGTAGGAATGCTTCTACCAGCTTAAGACGCTTAGTAAGCTTCTTACGCTTGGTTTCAGAGTTAGTTTCTTCTAGCTCTTCGCGCATCAGCTCGATTTCAGCATTCAGGTCCATATTGGCCAGAAGTGCCTGAACGGCTTCAGCACCCATCTTCGCGTCGAACTCGTCGCCCCACTCTTCAAGTGCATCCAGGTACTGTTCTTCTGACAGCAGCTGGCTACGCTCAAGGTTGGTCATACCAGGTTCGATTACCACGTAAGATTCAAAGTAAAGTACACGCTCGATGTCACGTAGCGGCATGTCCATTAACAGACCGATACGAGATGGCAGTGACTTAAGGAACCAGATGTGGGCTACAGGAGAAGCTAGCTCAATGTGACCCATGCGCTCACGACGCACTTTAGTCTGAGTTACTTCTACACCACATTTTTCACAGATAACACCACGGTGCTTCAGGCGCTTGTACTTGCCACAAAGACACTCGTAGTCTTTTACCGGGCCAAAGATACGTGCACAGAAAAGACCGTCACGCTCAGGCTTAAAAGTACGGTAGTTGATGGTTTCTGGTTTTTTAACTTCACCGAAAGACCATGAACGGATCATGTCTGGTGAAGCAAGACCGATTTTGATTGCATCAAATTCTTCAGTCTTGTGTTGTGCTTTCAGAAACTTAAGTAAGTCTTTCACATTCGGCTCCTGTGAGGAGTTGACCCATAAAGGCGCCAGTCTGCTGGCGCCTTCATATTTATACCGGAGTAACTAATAAATCTTGGTATGAACCGAGGCTTATTCGTCTTCCAGCTCGATGTTGATACCCAACGAGCGGATTTCTTTCAACAATACGTTGAACGATTCCGGCATACCAGGTTCCATACGATGGTCGCCATCGACGATGTTCTTGTACATCTTCGTACGGCCGTTAACGTCATCCGACTTAACAGTTAGCATTTCCTGTAGGGTGTATGCGGCACCATATGCTTCTAGTGCCCACACTTCCATCTCACCGAAACGCTGACCACCGAACTGAGCTTTACCACCCAGCGGCTGCTGAGTAACAAGGCTGTAAGAACCGGTAGAACGGGCATGCATCTTGTCATCAACCAAGTGGTTCAGTTTCAGCATGTACATGTAACCAACAGTTACAGGACGCTCAAACTTGTCACCAGTACGGCCGTCAAACAGAGTCAGCTGACCAGATTCTGGTAGGTCACCCAATTTCAGAAGTTCTTTGATAGACGCTTCTGGCGCACCGTCGAAGACAGGTGTCGCGATTGGTAGACCGTTACGCAGGTTACCGATCAGAGTACGTACTTCATCATCGCTTAGTGCGGCAATGTCTACGTTCTGGCGTGTGTCGCCCAGATCGTACACTTTCTGCAGGAAGTTACGGAACTGGTGTAGTTCCTGCTGCTGCTTAAGCATCTCGTTGATCTTGTCACCGATACCTTTCGCTGCAAGACCCAAGTGAGTCTCCAGGATCTGACCGATGTTCATACGGGACGGTACACCCAGCGGGTTAAGTACGATATCTACTGTCTGACCTTTTTCATCGTACGGCATGTCTTCAACAGGACAAATCTTAGAGATTACACCCTTGTTACCGTGACGACCCGCCATCTTATCACCAGGCTGGATACGACGCTTAACAGCTAGGTATACCTTAACAATCTTAAGGACACCCGGCGCTAGGTCATCACCTTGAGTGATCTTACGGCGCTTGGTTTCAAATTTCTTATCGAACTCAGCTTTCAGCTCGTCGTACTGCTCGGCTAGCTGCTCAAGCTGGTTCTGCTGTGCTTCGTCATCAAGAGTCTGTGCGAACAGCTTCTCGCGGTCCATTGAAGACAGCTTGTCTTCGCTGTAACCCGCGGCAAGAAGAAGCGTACGAACACGTGCAAGAAGACCACCCTCAAGGATCTGGAATTCTTCAGTGATGTCTTTCTTCGCTTCTTTCAGCTGCATCTCTTCGATTTCTAGCGCACGCTTGTCTTTCTCAACGCCGTCACGGGTAAATACCTGAACGTCGATGATAGTACCAGACACAGAGTTAGGTACGCGTAGAGAAGAGTCTTTCACGTCAGACGCTTTCTCACCGAAGATAGCACGTAGTAGCTTCTCTTCAGGAGTTAGCTGAGTTTCACCCTTAGGTGTCACCTTACCAACTAGGATGTCGCCACCCTTAACTTCAGCACCGATGTAAACGATACCTGACTCATCCAGCTTAGATAGCGCTGCTTCACCCACGTTCGGGATATCGGCAGTGATTTCTTCCGCACCTAGCTTAGTATCACGCGCCACACAAGATAGCTCTTGGATGTGGATAGTTGTCAGGCGGTCTTCCTGTACAACACGCTCAGATACAAGGATGGAATCCTCGAAGTTGTAACCGTTCCAAGGCATGAACGCGATACGCATGTTCTGTCCAAGGGCTAGTTCACCAAGGTCGGTAGATGGACCGTCAGCTAGTACGTCACCACGAGCCACAGGCTCACCCGGCATCACAGTTGGACGCTGGTTGATACATGTGTTCTGGTTAGAACGGGTGTACTTGGTCAGGTTGTAGATGTCGATACCCGCTTCGCCTGGTACCAACTCGTCTTCGTTAACCTTGATAACGATACGAGAAGCATCTACTGACTGAACCATACCGCCACGTTTAGCTACGGCTGTAACACCGGAGTCAACCGCTACGTTACGCTCGATACCTGTACCTACTAGCGGCTTGTCAGCACGTAGAGTAGGAACTGCCTGACGCTGCATGTTCGCACCCATAAGGGCACGGTTCGCATCATCGTGCTCTAGGAACGGGATCAGAGACGCAGCCACCGATACAACCTGGTTGGTTGCAACGTCCATGTACTGAACATGGTCACGTGGGTGCAGACCTGATTCACCTTTCTGGCGGGCAGTGATCAGTTCGTCAGCGAAAGAGCCGTCTTCGTTGAGCGCGGCGTTCGCCTGAGCGATTACGTAATGGCCTTCTTCGATAGCAGATAGGTAGTCGATTTCTTCGGTTACCTTGCCGTCGATCACTTTACGGTATGGAGTTTCCAAGAAACCGTAAGGGTTACACTGAGCAAACGCTGACAGTGAGTTGATCAGACCGATGTTTGGACCTTCCGGCGTTTCGATCGGACATAGACGACCGTAGTGGGTCGCGTGTACGTCTCGAACCTCAAAGCCAGCACGCTCACGAGTCAGACCACCTGGGCCAAGCGCCGAGATACGACGTTTGTGAGTAACTTCTGACAGTGGGTTGTTCTGGTCCATAAACTGAGACAGCTGAGAAGAGCCAAAGAACTCTTTCACTGCCGCAGAAATTGGCTTGGCATTGATTAGGTCTTGAGGCATTACTGCATCTAGATCGCCAAGGCTTAGGCGCTCTTTAACAGCACGCTCAACACGTACCAGACCAACTCGGAATTGGTTTTCAGCCATCTCGCCTACAGAACGGATACGGCGGTTGCCTAGGTGGTCGATATCATCAACTTCACCTTTACCGTTACGGATATCGATCAGACGACGCATTACATCGATGATGTCAGCGTGGTCTAGGGTACCCTGGCCTGTAGACTCTTCACGACCTAGCGAGCTGTTGAACTTCATACGGCCCACAGCAGATAGATCGTAACGCTCTTCAGTGAAGAACAAGCTTTCGAAAAGCTGCTCTGCCGCTTCGCGCGTTGGTGGCTCGCCCGGGCGCATCATGCGGTAGATTTCTACCAGTGCGCTTAGACGGTCGGTCGTGCTGTCGACACGGATGGTGTCAGACATGTACGGACCGTAATCTAGATCGTTCGTAAACAGAACTTCTAGAGATTTGTAACCTGCCTGAGATAGCAGAGCTAGTGTTTCCAGGCTTAGTTCCTGGTTAGCTGCTGCGATCAGCTCGCCGGTTTCCTCGTTCACGTAATCACGTGATGCGATTTTACCCACGATGTATTCAACAGGGACTTCGATGTGGTCAACACCGTCTTTACCTAGCTGGCGGATATGGCGAGCGGTAATACGGCGGCCTTGCTCAACGTAAACCTTGCCGTTGGCTTCGATATCGAAGCTGGCGGTTTCACCACGTAGACGCTCTGGTTGCAGCTCCATAACAAGAGACTTGCCCTGAACTTCGAAGTTTACTTTCTCGAAGAACATGTCAAGGATCTGCTCGGTAGTGTAGCCTAGCGCACGCAGGATGATTGAAGCAGGAAGCTTACGACGACGGTCGATACGTACGAATACGTTATCCTTAGGATCAAATTCGAAATCCAACCATGAACCACGGTATGGGATTACGCGTGCGTTATAAAGCACTTTACCTGAGGAGTGGGTCTTACCCTTATCGCTGTCGAAGAAAACACCCGGGCTACGGTGTAGCTGGGATACGATAACCCTCTCGGTACCGTTAATAACGAATGTACCGTTATCTGTCATGAGCGGAATTTCGCCCATGTAAACTTCTTGTTCTTTAATGTCTTTGACTGTGCCAGCTGGCGCGTCTTTATCGTACATGACAAGACGAAGCTTCACACGAAGTGGTGCAGAGTACGTTACGCCACGAATCTGACATTCTTTAACATCGAAGACCGGCTCACCGAGACGATAGCTAACGTATTGCAGCTCGGAATTGCCGTTATAGCTCTGAATTGGGAAAACAGAACGAAAGGCAGCTTCTAGACCGTAATGCCCTTCTGGATCCTGCTCGATGAACTTTTTAAAAGACTCAAGCTGGATCGACAGCAAGTATGGTACATCCAAAACTTGTGGACGCTTACCAAAATCCTTACGGATACGCTTTTTCTCGGTATAAGAGTAAACCATAGGTTCCTCAGATCGCTGATAAGTGATCCAAACTGCTCAAAACGAGGAGCAGTGACTAATAACACTGTTTTTGTAGGAACAGCTCCGCGAGAGCAGGACTGTTTTTTGCATGGAGAGTGGTCGCAAAACAATGTGAAAACACCACTACCCTACAGCGCAAAAAGGCCGGTGGCTTTTTAGCCACCAGCCATTAGCCAATTAAGGCTAAGAAATTAAGTAATTATTACTTAACTTCAACAGAAGCACCAGCTTCTTCTAGCTGAGCTTTAAGAGCTTCAGCTTCAGCTTTGTCTACAGCTTCTTTTAGAGGAGCTGGAGCGCCGTCTACTAGAGCTTTAGCTTCTTTAAGACCTAGGCCAGTCGCGCCACGTACTGCTTTGATAGTAGCAACTTTGTTAGGACCAGCAGCTGTTAGGATTACGTCGAATTCAGTTTGCTCTTCAGCTGCTTCTGCAGCTGCGCCGCCCGCTACTACTGCTGCTGCAGCTGTAACGCCGAATTTCTCTTCCATAGCTTCGATTAGCTCAACAACTTGCATTACAGACATTTCTGCAACTGCGTCTAGGATTTGCTCGTTAGTGATAGACATAACAATTCTCTTTAAAAGTCAACAATTAGTTTAAATAGCAATCAGTGAAAAGCAAGGGCTATTAAGCCGCAGCTTCTTCTTTCTGATCGCGAACAGCTGCGATAGTACGTACCAGCTTACCAGCAGACGCTTCTTTCATGCACATCATTAGGCGTGCAATCGCTTCGTCGTATGTTGGTAGAGTTGCTAGTACTTCAACGTCAGCAACAGCGCCTTCGAATGCGGCTGCTTTGATCTCGAAATCTTTGTTCTCTTTAGCGAAGTCTTTGAAAAGACGCGCTGCAGCACCTGGGTGCTCGTTAGAGAAACCGATCAGTGTAGGACCTACGAAAGTCTCAGTAAGACATTCGAAATCAGTACCTTCCACTGCACGACGAGCTAGTGTGTTACGAACAACTTTCAGGTAAACGCCGTTTTCACGAGCTTGTTTACGCAGAGAAGTCATCGCACCCACAGCAACGCCACGAGAGTCAGCAACAACTGCAGACAGGGCACCATTGGCAGCTTCGTTGACTTCAGCAACAATTGCTTTTTTGTCTTGAAGGTTCAATGCCATTGGATTTGCTCCTGGATTATGCCGGGAAGTCCCGGACTGTACACCACTCACTGCCGGTATGGCAGGAGAGTTTTTACGGCGCAGATCCAAGAAAGACTTACATCAATCATGTTCTGGCACCGTCTACGTAGGTGATATTAAGTCAGCTCTGAGAGTTGACGCCTACGGTCTTTGACGAAGGCTGTTACCGAGGCAACAGCCTTAGCCACGAATTCGGAAGCGCAAATTATACACGAAATTTGCGCTTCTGCAAATTACTGTGCGTTAGTTTCCAGAGTATTCTGGTCTAGCGCTACACCTGCACCCATAGTGGTAGAGATGCTTACTTTCTTGATGAAAGTACCTTTAGCTGAAGAAGGCTTAGCTTTCTTCAGAGCAACTAGAAGAGCTTCTAGGTTCTCTTTTAGTTGAGCAGCGTCGAAGTCCACTTTACCGATAGTAGTGTGGATGATGCCGTTCTTGTCGTTACGGTAACGAACCTGACCTGCTTTAGCGTTCTTAACAGCTTCAGCAACGTTAGGAGTTACAGTACCAACTTTAGGGTTTGGCATTAGACCGCGTGGACCAAGAATAGTACCAAGCTGACCTACAACGCGCATTGCATCTGGAGATGCGATAACAACGTCGAAGTTCATCTCGCCTTTCTTAACCTGTGCAGCTAGTTCGTCCATACCTACTAGGTCAGCGCCAGCTTCTTTAGCAGCTTCAGCGTTTGCACCCTGAGTGAATACCGCTACGCGGATTTCACGGCCAGTACCGTTTGGTAGTACAGTTGCACCACGAACGTTCTGGTCAGATTTACGTGCATCGATGCCAAGGTTAACAGCAACGTCAACGCTTTCAGTAAATTTAGCAGTAGCTAGTTCTTTAAGAAGAGCAACAGCTTCGTTGATGTCGTACTCGCGGTTAACATCAACTTTCTCGCGGATTACGCGCATACGTTTAGTAAGTTTTGCCATTGTCTTAACCCTCTACCACTAGACCCATTGAACGAGCAGTACCAGCAATCGAACGCTTCATAGCTTCGATGTCAGCACCAGTCATGTCCGCAGCTTTAGTTTCTGCGATCTCTTGGATCTGAGCGTCAGTTACAGTACCAACTTTCTCAGTGTTCGGACGGCCAGAACCAGACTTAACGCCAGCAGCTTTCTTAAGAAGAACAGCAGCAGGTGGAGTCTTAGTGATGAACGTGAAAGAACGGTCGTTGTATACTGTGATAACAACTGGAGTCGGTAGACCTTTCTCGATTGAGTCAGTCTTAGCGTTGAACGCCTTACAGAATTCCATGATGTTCACACCGTGCTGACCTAGTGCAGGACCAACCGGTGGACTTGGGTTTGCCATACCAGCTGCAACTTGCAGCTTGATGTAAGCTTCTACTTTTTTAGCCATTGCTATTTACCTTAATTTGGGTTCGAACGTCTAATCTCTAGGAATAGACTCCCCGTCTAACGAAAGGGCGCGAAATTATAGTCCAATTTCACGCCCCTGACAACTAAAACTGATTATTTAATGATCAGCTTTTTTCGACCTGGCCAAACTCCAGTTCAACAGGAGTTGCACGGCCGAAGATTGATACAGATACCTTCAGGCGGCTCTTGTCGTAATCGACTTCTTCCACCACGCCGTTGAAGTCTGCGAACGGGCCGTCAGTAACACGGACAACTTCACCCGGTTCGAACACAGTTTTGTGTACAGGTGATTCGCTCGCCTTCTCAAGGCGGTTAAGGATTGCATCAGCCTCTTTATCAGAGATCGGAGCCGGACGGTCAGATGTACCGCCGATGAACCCCATTACACGAGGGATACTACGTACCAGATGCCATGTCTCATCGTTCATCACCATCTGTACAAGCACATAGCCAGGGAAGAACTTGCGCTCGCTCTTACGGCGCTGGCCAGCACGAACTTCTACAACTTCTTCAGTTGGGACAAGCACTTCTTCAAAGTACTCTTCCATGCCGTGCATTTTAATATGCTCACGTAGGGATTGTGCTACACGACCTTCAAAACCAGAGAAGGCCTGTACTACATACCATCGTTTTTTTGGAGCTTCGCTCATGAACTCTTACCTCACACACCGGTAACTAGGCGGACTAGACGGACCATGATGCCGTCGATGCCCCACAAGGCTAACGCCATAATGACAGTGACAGCTAAAACGATAAAGGTTGTCTGCGTAGCTTCCTGACGAGTAGGCCATACTACCTTGCGGACTTCCATGCGCGATTCGCGGGCAAACGCAATCGCGGTTTTACCTTTTGCTGTAAGTGCAGCAATACCACCAGCCGCTGCCACTAGGACAACAACCGCGGCAGCGCGTAGCACTACAGAAACATCACTGTACAGGTAATTACCAACCACAGCGGCAGCTAGCAGAGCAAATACAGCGACCCATTTAAGGCCGTCCATACCGCCGGAGCTGCTTTGGTTTTCGGCATTCGCTTTCATACAACCAACCTGTAACTAGTCTCAATATAGACGAAAATAACCCCGCATTTGCGAGGCTAACAATGAAGGAAAGCACTAAAGCTTTAATTACAAACAAAAAACTTCATCATAATAAAAAGTTTCTCTGCAGGCTTGAGCAAAAAATATGCAAAACCAAGCAACAGCGCAGAAAAAGGGCATCAAATGATGCCCTTTTTAGTACCTAGTCGTCAAATATTATTCAACGATCTTAGCTACAACACCAGCACCAACGGTACGGCCACCTTCACGGATTGCGAAGCGTAGACCTTCGTCCATCGCGATAGGAGCGATTAGAGTAACAACCATCTGGATGTTGTCGCCAGGCATAACCATTTCTACGCCTTCTGGTAGCTCGATAGTACCAGTTACGTCAGTTGTACGGAAGTAGAACTGTGGACGGTAGCCTTTGAAGAATGGCGTGTGACGGCCACCTTCGTCTTTAGACAGAACGTATACTTCTGATTCGAAAGTAGTGTGCGGAGTGATAGAACCTGGCTTAGCAAGAACCTGACCACGCTCAACTTCGTCACGCTTAGTACCACGTAGAAGAACACCAACGTTCTCACCAGCACGGCCTTCGTCAAGAAGCTTACGGAACATCTCAACACCAGTACAAGTAGTTGTAGTGGTCTCTTTGATACCGATGATTTCTACTTCGTCACCTACAGTGATGATACCCTGCTCAACACGACCAGTTACAACAGTACCACGGCCCTGGATTGAGAATACATCTTCGATAGGTAGGATGAACGGACGGTCGATCGCACGCTCTGGCTCTGGGATGTAGTTGTCTAGTGCTTCAGCTAGCTCAACGATCTTGTCTTCCCACTCTTTCTCGCCGTTTAGAGCGCCAAGAGCAGAACCCATGATTACTGGGCAGTCGTCACCTGGGAATTCGTACTCAGAAAGAAGTTCACGAACTTCCATCTCAACTAGCTCTAGAAGCTCTTCGTCATCAACCATGTCACACTTGTTCATGAACACGATGATGTAAGGGATACCAACCTGACGGCCTAGTAGGATGTGCTCACGAGTCTGAGGCATTGGGCCGTCAGTTGCAGCAACAACTAGGATACCACCGTCCATCTGCGCAGCACCAGTGATCATGTTTTTAACGTAATCGGCGTGTCCTGGGCAGTCTACGTGTGCGTAGTGACGAGTTGGAGTATCGTACTCTACGTGAGAAGTAGAGATTGTGATACCACGCTCGCGCTCTTCTGGAGCGTTATCGATAGATGCGAAGTCTTTAGCTTCACCACCGTATACTTTTGACAAAGTAGTACAGATAGCAGCAGTTAGAGTAGTTTTACCGTGGTCAACGTGGCCGATAGTACCAACGTTAACGTGCGGTTTAGTACGTTCAAATTTTTCTTTAGACATGGATAGTCCCTCTAGGCACGGTATTTGGTGGCATTACGACCACACAACCAATCATGGGTTTTGTAGAGTATATATCAAAAGAAAAGAAGTCACTTAGGGAGAGAGTGGTGCTGATAGGCGGATTTGAACCGCCGACCTCACCCTTACCAAGGGTGCGCTCTACCAACTGAGCTATATCAGCACACAAGAAGTGTGGAGCGGGCAGCGGGAATCGAACCCGCATCATCAGCTTGGAAGGCTGAGGTAATAGCCATTATACGATGCCCGCGAAACTCGTCACTCGTTAAGCTATTCTTTCTTAAGAAAATGGTGGAGGGGGACGGATTCGAACCATCGAAGGCAGTGCCGGCAGATTTACAGTCTGCTCCCTTTGGCCACTCGGGAACCCCTCCAGATTTTTTTTGCACTTTCACTCATCTAGGAGAAAGTGGTGCCGACTACCGGAATCGAACTGGTGACCTACTGATTACAAGTCAGTTGCTCTACCTACTGAGCTAAGTCGGCGTAAGTGCTGCGCATTCTAGAGAACTATCCCTAGCCTTGCAATACCTTTTTCCCGTTTTTTTTAGTTTTCGAACCTTACTGGCGAAAAATTACCCACTACCGGCATTTTGCATACAAAGCAAGGCCTTCCAGCACCAAATCGGAGCGGTGACAGAAGTCTTTCCCCCATTGGTGCGGCAGGTGCCGAACACCGCCCCCGCATAGGATCACCTTGGGTTCAGTTTTCAGTTTTTCACGCGCTTGGGATAGGCCGTACTCGATCAAACCTACCAAAGCGGCACGGCAACCGTTCTTCAGGCCATCTGCGGTATTATCGGCAAACGTAAGGGCATCACTGTGCTCGCGATCGGCAAAGACTTTGGTGGTATTCTCCAACACCGACTTCATCATCAGCTGGTAGCCGGGGGCAATCCAACCACCAAGGTGTTTGCCCTCTTCCGTCATCACATCGAACGTGAGCGCGGTGCCAATATCAACAATAACGGTTGGCGCTTTGAATTCCTGGCGAATAGCCACCAGCGTCAGCCAGCGGTCAACACCCAGGTATTGGTATTCGTTGTAGGCGTTCTTAACACCAAAGTCTTTTCTCAGCGTCTTAACCTGCATCACAGGGATATTGGCAAGCTGTGAGATGCGCTGCAGGGAGTTATCAATTTCAACCGGCCCCACACTGGCAAACACTATTCTGGTGACTCCATTCTCCAGTAACGGTTCCAAGACCATTTCCAGCTTCTTGCTCGGAAAGCGTCCCAGCAATGTGAAATGGCCATCTTCAAATAGTTGGGCAACTTTTACATAGCTGTTGCCCGCTTCAATCAAAATTTGCATCAACAACCTCTAAGGCTGATTTCTCCACCGAGGTAAGGAGTAATCCCTTGCTCGGTTTCCAGTAACAACGCTCCCTGGTTATTGATCCCGCGAGCAATCCCTTCCACTACACGGTTACCCATCAATAACTTCACAGGGCGATCCAAAAAGTTATCCAGCCTATTCCAGCGAGTGGTAAAACCATCCATCCCGCTTTCTTCATATTCGCTCAACGCTTCATGCAAACGGTTGATCAGTGTCGCAGCGAGCGTATTCCGATCCGGTAAAGAGTCGCAAGCCTCTGTAAGGTTGGTCCAGGACTGCTCAATGGCCTCACCTTCTGACTCAGGCATCGCAATATTCAGCCCCATACCAATCACCAAGTGGGCTGCTTCACCAGCCTGGCCCGACATTTCAACCAAAATGCCAGCTAGTTTTCGATCCTGATAGTAAAGATCATTGGGCCATTTGACCTTGATCCCTTCCGTGCCCAGCGACTCTAGCGCTTCGGCAATAGCGACTCCGACAACTAGGCTCAGACCCATTGCCGCCGCTATACCTGCATCAAGACGCCAATACATCGAAAGGTATAGATTACTGCCAAAGGGCGAAAGCCACTGGCGACCTCGGCGGCCTCGGCCAGCCTGTTGGTATTCGGCCAGGCAGCATGCCCCCTTGGGCATCGTACCTACACGGTCGAGCAAATACTGGTTAGTCGAGTCAATGACAGGGATCACCTCTAAGCTCGGGCACTTTACCTGAGCCAAGATCGTATCGCAATCAAGCAGTTCCAGTTTTGCCGGTAGGCTATAGCCTTTGCCTTGGAGACGGAAAATATCTATTCCCCAACTACGTAGCACCTTAATGTGCTTGCTGACTGCCGCCCGGGAGATCCCCAGCGCTTCACCCAGCGCCTCACCGGAATGAAACTGCCCATTTGCCAGTTTGGCAATCAGGGCAAGGCGCGTGGCATGCTCTTTCATTGGAAAACCTCGGCCAATGTGGTTTCTTTCTCTCCAGCCATAAAGCGGACTTCATGCTCCAGTTCAATACCAAACTTGGCCTTCACGCTATCCACCACAAACTGGGCGAGCTGTAATACATCAGCAACTTGAGCATGGTGGTAATTGACCAATACCAGCGCCTGCTGGTCATGTACTCGCGCGCCACCTATCTGGTGACCTTTTAGCTGACACTGATCTATCAACCAACCGGCTGCAAGTTTTTCCATGCCATGGGATTGAGGATAATGCGGCATCGACGGATAATGTGCAAGTAGATGCTCAACAACACATCCCTCTACCACAGGGTTTTTAAAGAAACTTCCCGCATTTCCCAGCACATTAGGATCTGGCAGCTTAGATTGGCGGATCTCACAGACTGCATCAAGGATTTCTTTCGCTGTCACACTTGCCGAATCAAACTGTGCCAGAGGGCCATATGAAATAACCGGAACCCAGGCTTTACTCAACCTAAAACCAACGGCGGTAATAGCATGGCTGCCTTTCAATGCGTGCTTAAAAGTGGAATCACGATAGCCAAACTGACACTGCTCTGCTGTCAGACGGCTCTCCTTCCCGCTTCGCAGTTCTACGGTATCGACATAAGCGCAAATATCTTTTAGCTCGACCCCGTAGGCCCCAATATTTTGAATCGGCGATGAACCGACACAGCCAGGGATCAAAGCAAGATTCTCTAACCCCGGCATACCCTGCTCAACAGTTTGGGTCACGAGTTGATGCCAATCTTCTCCTGCTCCAACATGCAGCAAGAAGGCATCGGCGGTTTCTGTTACCTCGATACCGGTAATACGGTTTAGTACAACGATACCGGCGAAGTCTTCACAAAAAAGAATGTTGCTGCCCTGACCGAGGATCAACTTAGGCATTTCTCGATAACGTTCATCTTGCCAGATAGACACCAAATCCTGCGCCGTTTCGGCTATAACAATTTCTTTGGCTTGAACATCGAGACCAAATGTGTGAAACGGTGCGAGCGACCTATCCTGCAAAACTTTCATGCGACTTATGATCCATACCTTTATACTAGGGGCTGCATTTTAACTGATTCATCCACTCTTGGCAGTGTTTTCCCTATGAGCAAGCTTAGATTCCACCTACTAGAGCCTCTACGTTTTCCCCTGATCAACCGCTTCTATAAGGCATATTACCCCGCGGGCAAGGCGAAAAAAGACGAAATCATTTGGATTGGCGAGGATAACAAAGGCATACAAGCGTGTGTCAGGTTCAAGCAATTTGAAGACTTCCAACTGCTGACCGGGATGCTGGTTCATCCTGATTTACGCTCACAAGGTCAAGGCGCTGCATTATTAACCGCTTGCCAAACCCAGCTCTCAGCACAGCTTTGTTACTGCTTTGCTTTTAGCTATTTAGAGTCGTTTTACCAATCTGCAGGTTTTGTAACGCTGGAAGACAACCAACTACCAGAGTCGTTACGTACAAGGATAAACCGCTACCGACAAAGCGGTAAAAGCCTTACTCCCATGCTCTATGATCAAAGTAGTAAACGTGAATTAAGCCAAGCGTGACATAAGCCAACTTAGCAATACGTGGACTATGATGTTTTTCTGATATAATTGCGCCCTTAACTAACCGATTCATCCTTATTAAGGTCGCGTAAACGAGGCGATAATGGATTCAGCTATTGCTAACAAGCAACGCATTGAGCAACTGCCGTGTATTGCACACAAGCCAGAAGATTTAGAGACCCTTCTCGATGCAGGATCGTTCCGTGAACGTCTCCACCAAGAAATCTCCAAAGCCAAAGCGCGTATTTATTTAGTTGCGCTCTACCTACAAGATGACGACGGTGGGCGTGGGATCCTCACGGCACTGTACGAAGCCAAACAAGCTAACCCAGAGCTTGATATCAAGGTTCTGGTCGATTGGCACCGGGCACAACGTGGGCTTATCGGTGCAGATAAATCAGACGGTAACGCTGCCTTATACCGTGAATTCTCGGAAAAATACGAACACCAGATCGATATTCTAGGTGTTCCGGTACGTAACCGAGAAGTCTTTGGTGTACTGCACCTAAAAGGCTTTGTCGTCGATGACAAAATCATCTATAGCGGCGCGAGCCTCAATGATGTCTACCTAGCCCAGCACCAGCGCTACCGCTATGACCGCTATCATGTGATCCATAATAGCCAGTTAGCCGATAGCATGGCCAACTTTATTGTAGACACCCTAGTTAACAGCGATGCGGTCAATTGCCTGAGCCAGGCTAACCGTCCGGAAACAAGAATCCTGAAAGGGGCAATCAAAGAGCTGCGCCATCAATTACAAAGAGCCAGCTACCAGTTTGAGCCTGAGCAGGTCTCTGACACAGAAGTAGGCCTTACCCCACTAGTAGGTCTTGGCAAGCGGAAAAATAAGCTTAACCAACATATCTGCACCCTGATTGCCAGTGCCCAACAAGAACTGACTATCTGCACCCCTTACTTCAACTTCCCACGTAGCGTTAGCCGAGAAGTTAAAAGGGCACTACGCCGCGGAGTGAAAGTAACCATTGTTGTTGGTGATAAGACCGCAAATGACTTCTATATCCCGCCGAGTGAGCCTTTCAAGACTATCGCTGGGCTACCTTATCTATATGAAGTCAACCTGCGTAACTTTGCCAAGCAGAATGAAGGGGCCATTGCCCGACGCCAGCTTGCTATCCACCTATGGAAGCACAATGACAACAGCTTCCACCTTAAAGGGATCTGGGTTGATCGCAGTTATATGCTGATCACCGGTAATAACCTCAACCCGCGCGCTTGGAAGCTGGATTTAGAAAATGCCATTCTGGTTCATGATAAGCAGCAGTTGCTGGCAGAGCAGAAACAAGGCGAGCTCGACCGTATCCTTGAGCATACCCAGCTCGTTGGTAGCTACAAGTTTATCGATAATATCGACGCATACCCGGCACCAGTGCGTAAATTGATCAAGCGTATCCGTCGAGTGAAAGCCGACCATATCCTTAACCAGATCCTGTAAGAGAAAAAGCCATGACCATTGCTGCCATCGATGTAGACCCACAAAAGACCTTTACCCCTCTGTGCCCAAATGAATTACCGGTCGCAGAAGGTGATACTATCGGCTCTGAGTTGAATCGCCAGGCAGCATTGGCAAGCTTGCGAATACTGACCAAAGACGCTCATCCTCACAATGCTGTTTGGGTTGTCGAATCACATGAAAAGATGCTTTCTGCCTTAGATCACCCGAACGCCGACCTGACCTGGGTTAGCCATGCTGTTCCCGGAACGACAGGGTTCGAAACCATTCCGGATTTGCCTGCGGTCACCGAGTATGATCATGTCATTTGGAAAGGGATCGAGCCGGATCTTCACCCCTACGGCGCTTGCTATCATGATCTTCAAGAAAAGCTCAGCACGGGTCTGATCGAGTGGTTACAAAGCAAGGCAGTTAATACGGTTTTAGTTGGTGGCCTAGCTACCGACTATTGCGTCAAGACCACGGCCTTGCAACTGCAAACAACCGGCCTATTCCAAGTGATCGTCAATCTCGCCGCTTGCCGTGGCATTGCGCCTGAGACGGTTGAAAAGGCCTGTATAGAGATGAAAGCGGCTGGTATTCGCGTTTGTGATAGCACCGAGGCTGTCAAAGCCCTGTTATAACCGAAGCCATCGTTTGTTCTTAATATTATGAACCCAGCCATTGGCTGGGTTTCTTTTTCTTATGGTTCTGCGGTTCTGTCAGAAGACTCTCTGAATTCCCCCCGATCAACCTCTGACCCTAAACGCCGAGTATCACTACTAACGACCTGTAGGGCCGCTCTTAAACCCCATAGCCTCGTTCTTCCTATGAAGACAAAAGCCCTGATATTGTTAGCAGGGCTTCTAGGTACGTAACGAAGAACTGTAATTCTGCTTCGGTTTAATATAAGTGACGGAACGGCCGGGCTGGCGCTCTAGGGGACTCATTCGCCTGCAAGGCGAACACATATCCAACAGATGTAAAAAAGCCCAAGCATTTCTGCTTAGGCTTAGTATAAGTGGTGAAGCTGATGGGACTCAACGCACCGGGCTTCCGGACGCGGCCAAAGTGCACAGCACTTACGAGAGCGTCAGATACAAGAAAGCCTCGTCTTTCGTCGGGGACGCCTAGTTTGAGGCTTCTTAATAAGTGGCGTAAAGGCCGGGCTGGCGCACCAGCGGGACTCATTCGCCAGCAAGGAGAACATAACCGACAGATGTAAAAAAGCCCAAGTCTTTCGACTTGGGCTTAGTATAAGTGGCGGAGCGGACGGGACTCGAACCCGCGACCCCCGGCGTGACAGGCCGGTATTCTAACCAACTGAACTACCGCTCCACACGGTGATAAACATTTTATGTTTATCCGATATACGTCGTTCAATACGCATATCTAAATTGGAAGCCTGGCGATGTCCTACTCTCACATGGGGAG
>NZ_JBSWWQ010000006.1:0-81413 GCF_056160145.1 Photobacterium sp. ABD4_091
TTGAGCAAGATACAGTTGAAGCGCCGAAGTGGTTTGCAATCCTTCCTATTCTTCCACTTCTGATGCTACTAACGTTCAGTAACTTCGCCATCTCATGGATCAAAGTTGATGTCGTTACTGCGATGTTCACCAGCTTGTTCATCGCTATGGTGTGTGATTTCATCGTTAACCGCGACGGTAAGAAAGTTGCTGCCTCACTGAAGATCTTCCTAGATGGTATGGGCAAAGCATTTGCCAGCGTGGTATCTCTGATCATCGCCGCACAAACTTTTGTAGTAGGTTTGAGCACCATCGGGTTTATCGGTATGTTGCTGGGCGCAACATCGACGGCTGGGCTTGGCTACCTGCCGATGATTATCGTGATGGTGACTATCATCGGTGCCACTGCGCTGCTGTCAGGTTCTGGTAACGCGCCATTCTTCAGTTTCTCTGACCTAGCACCGCAAATTGCATCGACACTGGGTGTGTCTACTGCAGCCTTTGCACTACCTATGCAACTGTCTTCGGGTATATTCCGTTCGTTCTCGCCTGTTGCTGGCGTTGTTATTGCTTGTGCTGGCGTTGCAGGTATCTCGCCGATTGAGCTGGTGAAGCGTACTGCCATTCCAATGATGGGTGGCTTGGTCGCTCTTGTGGCGATGAGTGCAATGCTAGGCTAATACAGGTTCAAAAAACCTCATTTAACGAAATAAGCGGGCTATCTAGCCCGTTTTTTTTGCTATTTTTCAGCCACTTTGCTTTGTATTGCCATCCTTTTCAGACTTAGTTTTATAAAAACGTTTGCTAAAGGATGAGCGATGTTTAAGTTATCCCCTCTACATACTATTTTGCCAATCGCAGCTTTTCTGCCCGTATCCGGCTATGCCGCTCAGTATTGCCAAAGTATTGCTGACGATACTGATCGCTTGGCTTGCTACGATGCACAAGCTCGCATTGCTGAGAACGACTCTCCTTCCAATGAAAATCAATCTGGCGATATTCAACAAGACAATTTCAACCTGGATGAAATGTCAATTAGCGGTATTAGCCATTACTTCAACCAAAGAGAGCTGTTTCGCTTAACCCCTCATGAGCCCAGCTATATTCTGCCTGCGTCTTATAATGACAAGCCCAATGAAGAAGTCTGGCAACAACTTCGACCCGGCTCTGAAATGGACAACCTCGAAGTTAAATTTCAGATAAGCGGCAAGATAAAACTCTGGGATAATCTTTATAAAGACAACTGGGATGTGTGGTTCGGCTATACACAAGTAGCATGGTGGCAGCTCTATAACTCTTGAGAGTCGGCGCCTTTTCGAGAAACCAACTACAGCCCAGAAGTGTTTGTCAGTTATTATTCCGATTATGACTTGCTCGGCTTTCAACTGATTGCCACGGACTTTGGCTTGATCCACCAATCGAATGGCCGCTCTGAACCGCTGTCGCGTAGCTGGAACCGTATCTATGCCAATTTTGAACTCACCAAGGGCAATTTTCTGCTCTCGATTCAGCCTTGGTATCGCCTGCCAGAAGATGCGGATGACGATGACAACCCGGATATCGATAAATACCTGGGTTATGGCAACTACCGCTTGAGTTATAAAAATGATGGTCACTTAATGAGTATTTTGCTTCGGAACAACTTCCGTACCAGTGATAACAAAGGGGCTGTCGAACTGAGTTGGGCCTTCCCCGTCTATGAAACCGTCAAGCTGTATTTGCAATATTACAACGGCTATGGTGAAAGCCTTATCGATTATGATCACTACACCAACCGGGTCAGCCTAGGCCTACTGATTTATGATTGGATATAACTGTTAAGCCTGCTTGAACCCCCATTAATTTTATTTGAGTTTAAGTAAACCACCTCCAGCAGTAGACTTTAGTTATTGAATCGGAGGTGGTTATGCATGCAATCACCGTTACGATCATTCTACTTTTCATTTTTGAGGTCATTTTGGAAGAGAAATCAATTAAACGTCTTACTGTACTATGGTCATCTTACTTCGCAGGGTTACTGACACTTTATATGGACATTTTGATTTATACCGCGTGAGGTAAATTATTAGCAAGCACATTGATAAACTATTTTGCTTCTATTTTATATTAGGAGTGATCGCACTAGTGCTTTGGTATTAAGCAAAAAATAAATATGGAGTTAATTATGAGTTACAAAAACATCATGTTGGCGCTGGACTTCGATGATAATACTCAAGCCGTACTAAAAAAAGCCGAAGAAGTCGCTGCAGCATTCCCAGATGCAAAACTCAACATTATTCATGTAAACATGGATTTCGAAGATTACGATTTTGGCATCTTGGATATTAATCTTGATGATTACGAGAAAAAAGAACTCCACGCATCTATCGATGAGATGAAAAAGCAGATCAAAAATATGCAATTCGCAGTTGATAAATACCTAGTTTGCTGCGGTGTGGTTGAGAATGAAATTCGCTATAGCATTAAAGAGCACAATGTTGACCTACTGCTCATGGGCCACCATAAAACCAACGCCTTCACTCAAATATTCTCTGAAGCAGCAGCGCTAGTCCGCAATATGCCGTGTGATCTTCTATTGCTGAAAATCTAACATTCAAATATAAAAAACGGGCTCGAAAGCCCGTTTTTCTTTATCTGATAAGGATTATTCCCAATCCAAGATAACCTTGCCTGACATACCAGAACGCATAATGTCGAAGCCTTCCTGGAAATCATCAATCTTGTAGTGGTGAGTGATGATTGGCGTTAGATCTAGACCAGACTGGATCAAGCTCGCCATCTTGTACCACGTTTCGAACATTTCACGACCGTAGATACCCTTGATGATCAAGCCTTTGAAGATCACCTGGTTCCAGTCGATACCCATGTCTGATGGTGGAATACCTAGCAGGGCAATCTTACCACCGTGGTTCATGCTAGTTAGCATGCTGTTGAATGCAGATGGTACACCTGACATCTCAAGGCCAACATCGAAACCTTCAGTCATGCCTAGTTCAGCCATCACGTCTTCTAGCTTCTCTTCAGCAACGTTTACTGCGCGGGTCACGCCCATCTGACGAGCAAGATCCAAACGGTATTCGTTAACATCAGTGATAACCACGTGGCGCGCACCTACGTGCTTAGCAACTGCAGCGGCCATGATGCCGATTGGGCCAGCACCTGTGATCAGTACGTCTTCACCTACAAGATCGAAAGACAACGCAGTGTGAACAGCGTTACCAAACGGGTCAAAGATAGACGCTAGGTCATCAGAGATACCTTCAGGGATCTTGAATGCGTTGAATGCAGGGATCACTAGATATTCTGCAAATGCACCTTCACGGTTTACACCAACACCTGTGGTGTTACGGCAAAGGTGAGTACGACCACCACGGCAGTTACGGCAGTGACCACATGTGATGTGACCTTCGCCCGATACACGGTCGCCAATTTCAAAGCCACGGACTTCCTGGCCGATACCAACAACTTCACCCACATACTCATGGCCAACAACCATAGGAACAGGAATCGTCTTTTGTGACCACTCATCCCAGTTGTAGATGTGTACGTCTGTACCACAGATAGCCGTTTTCTTGATGCGGATAAGAAGATCGTTATGACCAAGCTCAGGCTTGTCCACTTCGGTCATCCAAATGCCTTGTTCAGGCTTTAGTTTAGAAAGTGCTTTGATTTTCATTATTTGTTCCTACTGCAGGGTAGAATTGCAAGGGCTGATACATTGCCAGCCCTTAGCCCTTGAACTTCTGGAATATGGGCTTAGATGATGCCCATGTCCTTACCTACTTCGATGAAGGCATCGATAGCTTTGTCTAGCTGCTCTGGAGAGTGAGCCGCAGACATTTGAGTACGGATACGTGCTTGGCCTTTTGGCACTACTGGGAAAGAGAAGCCAATAACGTAGATGCCTTTCGCTAGTGCACGCTCAGCAAACTCAGCCGCCACTTTTGCATCACCCAGCATGATTGGGATAATAGCGTGGTCAGCACCGCCCATAGTGAAGCCAGCGGCTTCCATGCGCGTACGGAAATGCTCAGAGTTTGACCATAGACGGTCACGTAGGTCACCGCTTTCTTTCAGCAGGTCGATTACGCGGATAGAAGCGTTAACGATAGCTGGAGCCACAGAGTTAGAGAACAGGTATGGACGAGAACGCTGACGTAGCCAGTCGATCACTTCTTTCTTACCAGACGTGTAGCCGCCTGATGCGCCACCCATTGCTTTACCTAGGGTACCTGTGATGATGTCGATACGGTCAACCACATTGTGGAACTCGTGTGTACCAGCACCGGTTTTACCCATAAAGCCAACTGCGTGAGAATCATCAACCATTACAAGTGCACCGTACTTGTCAGCAAGGTCACAGATTGCAGGTAGGTTGGCAACAACACCGTCCATTGAGAACACGCCGTCAGTAACGATAAGCGTATTGCGAGCGCCCGCTTCTTTAGCGGCAATCAGTTGCTGCTCAAGCTCTTCCATGTTGTTGTTCGCGTAACGGAAGCGCATTGCCTTACATAGGCGAACACCGTCGATAATAGAAGCGTGGTTCAATGCGTCAGAAATGATCGCATCTTCTTTGCCAAGAATCGTTTCGAATAGGCCAGCGTTGGCATCGAAGCAAGAGGTGTAAAGAATAGTGTCTTCTTTACCCAGGAATTCAGATAGCTTCTGCTCTAGTTCTTTGTGGATGTCTTGCGTACCACAGATAAAGCGAACAGATGCCATACCGAAGCCGTGCTTATCCATACCTTCCTGGCCAGCTTTAATTAGCTCAGGGTGGTTGGCAAGGCCAAGGTAGTTGTTAGCACAGAAGTTAAGCACTTCTTCACCAGTGCTGATTTCAACAGCAGCTTTTTGCTGAGATGTAATTACACGCTCAGATTTGTATAGACCTTCAGCTTTTACTTCTTCTATTTGCTGTTTGATTTGATCATAGAATGCGGCAGACATGATGTTCCTCACAATAATATCGTTTGCCAGTTGCCACCGATTGACAACCAGCACAAATACGCGTGCAAAACGCCTATTTGAGCAATATTTCCATTTATAGATTAGGTGATTTACCTGCAATTAATGCAATTTCACAGGATCTTTGAACTACAGCCATTCTAATCAAAGAGCATTCGGACTATTATCCCCTCTCGTGGAAAAGGTCTCGTGAATTATGGACACAAATAAACTAATCGCCTTAATGCCTGAATTGGCAGTCTTTAAAATTGTGGTTGATGAAGGTAGCTTTACTGCCGCAGCCAGAAAGCTCGGCGTGACTCCTTCAGCCCTGAGCAAGCAGCTTTCAAGATTGGAGCAAACCCTCTCAACCAAACTGCTTGAGCGTACTACCCGAAAGCTGGTCATTACCCAGTCAGGCAAAGGCATCTACGATCAATGTTGCGCTTTATTAGAAGCTACCAAGCAAGTGGTCGAATTTACCAGTTCTGAGCACGAGACCCCTTCTGGCTCGGTAACCGTTGCAGCGCCGAAAGCATTCCTGAGTATCGTGCTGCAACCTATGGTTTTGCCTTTCTTGACCCAGTACCCAGATATCGAGCTAAAGCTCAAAGCACGAGATGGTGATATAGATTTGATATCAGAAGGTATCGATGTGGTTTTTCGCCTAACTGAAAAACCCACTGAGGGCTTAGTGTTAAAACAGCTCGGCAAAGTCAGTTTAAGCCTATGCGCCAGCCCAGACTACCTCGCGCGACGTGGTGCACCCGTTCACCCTACCGAGCTATTGAACCACGACTGCCTCTACTTGGGTGAAACTACCACAGACCACATTTGGGATTTCGTCAAAGATGGCGAAACGCACACTATTCCCGTCAAAGGGCGTTATGCCGTAAACCATTCGCAGATGCGCCTACGTGGTGTCATGGATGGCTTGGGGATAGGTATTTTCCCAGACTTTGTTATCAAGCAGGCGATTGCTGAAGGTGAAGTCAAACCGGTTTTGGAAGATTGGACAATCAAAGGCAATTACCAAGGGGATATTGCCCTGCAATTTGCCCAAACCAAGTTCATGCCGGCTCGCCTACGTGTATTTATCGACTATGTTGCCGAGCACGTGGCGAAATACACTGTTTCCTAAACCAGTCCTATTATATTCACCGATCACGCTCCCAATTGAAACGAAAAGGTGGGAGCATCTACCCCTGCCTACCCACCTAACTAGCCCGCTTCTCCTCTGTCCATCACTGCTACCCATCACAACTGCCCTCCACCACTTGGTATATACTAAAAGGCACAACAATGAGACACGATTTGCAACTTTGATCCAATCCGACATGTATGTCGTTAGTTATTGGCAGCAGCGTTGATTGTTACCCAGCGCCATCACCGGCTTTCCACCGCACCATTTGGAAGGAAGACGACAATGAGTAGGCTGTTAAAGAACTTGTTAGCGATAGTTGTTTTGGTATTCAGTGCAAATGTACTTAGCTACCCAATGGGTTCTATGCATTGGAATCACCGTAGCATCCTCTACTTTGCCCCTGAAAAAGACCAGCACGTTAATGCCTTCATCAAAGAATCCTTGATGCATGACTGCATGTTGCAGGAGCGGGATATCGTCGTGGTCGTAATGACCAAAGATGGCTTCAACAAACCAACCGACGTGTTCAGCCCAGATGAAATTGTCAGGCTGGAAAAGCTCTACAAAGTCTCCAGGAACAAGCACACTGCTATTCTGATCGGCAAAGACGGCCAAGAAAAATACCGGTGGAACGAACAAACCAATTGGCAACACATCACCCAGCTGGTCGACAGCATGCCAATGCGCAAAAAAGAAATTGCTTACTCACCTAGCAGTCGCTGCTCTATCTAGCAGCGACTTGTCTGCAACCTGCATAAACCTGCATAAACACGAATCACTCGCAGTTCTTCTCTACGCCCCCGACTACGCCTAAAATTTTTAATTTGGGAGGATTCACTTTTGCAATAAAAGCAGTAATGTAGTGGGAACATCGATTTCTGAGGGCGGAATAACAATGATGACTAAGCCTTTTTTTTACCACGGACAGGACACACAATGGGTAGCAGTGTCAGATAATACCCTAACGCTGACGCTTGTTAGCGAAGCTGACACCCTCATTTCCACTATCTTCATTCGCTGCGAGCCAGACAATGAAGAAATGCTCATTGATATGGAAAAAGGGAAAACCGATGGCAGGCTTCAATACTGGCATGGACAAATCCCAGTCAACCAAGACAAAGCATTGACCCATTACTGCTTCAAAGTGATGCAGAATAGCCGCCAATGGTGGTTGGACAGTAAAGGGGTCAGCCCTCGAATGCCGGGCCGAGAGTCCCATTTCAAATACAATACCCAACACCAGCCTCCTCAATGGGTAAAAAATCAGGTGTTCTACCAGATTTTCCCAGACCGCTTTAACAACGGCGATCCATCCATCAGTGTTAAAGACAACGAGTATTTCCTAAAAGGCGATGAACGACCTACCATCGCCAAAGAATGGGGCGCGCCGGTATCAGATTCCCATGACAGCAATGGCCCGAATGAATTTTACGGCGGCGATCTGAAAGGTATCGAAGATAAGCTGGACTACCTACAAGCGCTAGGCGTCACGGCGCTGTACCTCAACCCTATCTTCCAGGCGCCAAGTAACCATAAGTACGATACCACTGACTATACCCGTATCGACCCTCACCTAGGAACCAACGAACAGTTTGGCCATATGGTTGAAAACCTGCACCAGCGCGAAATGAAAATTGTGCTTGATGCGGTGTATAACCACACTTCGGTCAACCACCCTTGGTTTAACCGCTACCAACAACCGCAAGAAACTGCAGGGGCATTTGGCAACCCAGACTCTCCTTTCCGCGACTATTACCAGTTCGATGGCGATAGTGACAACTACATTGGTTGGAAAGGCATTGATAGCTTGCCAAAACTCAACTTCTCAAACCCAGATGTGCAAGATTACATCTATGCAGGAGATGATGCCGTTATTAAGCAGTGGCTCCGCCCACCCTACAACATTGACGGCTGGCGCTTTGATGTCATCCATATGCTTGGTGAAGGTGTCGGTGCGGCGAACAATGCCCATTACGTCAAAGCGTTCCGCAACGCAGCTAAGTCAGTGAACCCTGAGTGTTATGTTTTGGGTGAGCACTTCTTCGAAGCCACCAGCTGGCTGGAAGGCGATCAAGAAGATGGTGCCATGAACTACTATGGCTTTGCCCACCCGGTTCGTGCCTTCTTTGCTAATAAAGATATTGCCTATCACAACTGTAAAATCGACGCGGCCGAGTTCGCCGACTGGTTAGAAGAAGTGCGTGGCAAGGTGCCATGGCATAATCAGTTAGCCCAGCTCAACCAGTTAGATAGCCATGACACCATGCGTTTTTTGACCACCCTAAACGGTGATCAAGACACCATGAGGCTTGCCCTGTTGATGCTGTTTACCTATGTGGGCACACCATGTATTTACTACGGCACCGAGGTTGCACTTGAAGGCGGACATGATCCGGACAACCGCCGTTGCTTCCCGTGGGAAAGAACAGAAACACCTAACGCTACCTTTGATTTCGTCAGCAAGCTTATCGAGACTCGTAAGTCTCGTTTGGCGCTACAGGAAGGTAGCATTCAATGGCTGCATGCCGAGCAACAACAACTTGCCTATGCACGTAAGCTTGAAGGAGAGCATTTAATCACTCTGATTAACAATAGTGACTCTTCCAAAGCGCTATCTCTACCGATTTGGCAGCTAGGTTTGCCGGAAGATACAGTGTTAACCGACCTATTGACAGGCGATGAGTGGGAGTGCAAAGACGGTGTATTGAACATCACCTTAGCCGGCAAAGAAGGCCTATTACTAAGCGCTTAACAATATTTCCCTATGAACAATGTCCTGTGATAGCTTAAGCCCTTACTATTCATCATGAAAGTAAGGGCTTTAATTTACCGCATCCGCACTCAACACACTAAACAATGTACTAAACAAGTTAATCTTGATGATGGGTTTTGCCAAGTAAGCATCCATACCCGCATCAAAGCATTGCTGCTTTTCACTTTCCAATACATTGGCTGTCAAAGCAATAATAGGGAGCTGTGTGCAGTTCGGCTTCTCTCTGATCTTCCTTGTTGCTTCCAAGCCGCCCATGACAGGCATTTGGCAATCCATCAAAATCAGGTCTGGCAGGTGTTGGTCAAGATAGTTGACCGCCTCTTCCCCATTGTCGACCACATCGATATTGCACAGCCCCATAGATTTAAGAAAAGCGATGACCAGCTGCTGATTCACATACTGATCTTCAGCAACCAATATCCGACACCGAGAAAAGCTTGATAAGTCGCATACCACATCATGATTCAAAACAACCGACTGAGGGGTAGTGGTACTCTGCGCCTTTTTCAACATCAGCCGGAAAGAAAACTCACTCCCGACCCCTTCCAGACTATTCACCCGCAGTTTAGTCCCGAGTAATTCACATAGTCTGCTGGACACTGCTAGTCCTAATCCCGTACCACCATATTTGCGAGATATAGTTCCATCAATTTGCTTGTATGAATCAAAAACATCCTCGCATTGTCGTTCAGGTATACCAATACCGCTGTCGATGACTCGAATACAGATCTCAACCTCACCGCTTAGTTCTCTCAACCAATCCACATTCACCTTAACAAACCCTTGCTCGGTAAACTTCACTGCGTTGCTCAGTAAGTTTGTAATAATATGGCGTAGATGCTGTTCATCTGCATAAAAATCACAATCCGCTTCAGTAGGTGTAACCACCTCAATGCTCAGCCCTTTTCCGCTGGCTTCTTGCTCTACTGAAGTGACACAAGATTTAACCAAACGACATAGATTAAAATCGCTTTCACAGAGTTCGACCCGGTTACTTTCTAATCTAGAGAAGTTAAGCACTTCATTAATCAGAGTCAGCAGTGTAAAGGCAGAGTCCTTGATATACTCAACCTGTTGATTTGATTCACGGCCCAGATTCTTTTGTTGCAAGCATTGAATGAACCCCAATATTCCATTCATCGGTGTCCGCAGTTCATGACTCATGTTAGCCATAAATTCAGACTTTACCCGGTCAGCTTTATTGAGTTGTATTGATTGACGCTCCAACACCTCATTAAGCTGTAATAGCTTGTTATTCCGATAAAATAACTTAGAGTCAATCGATTGGATTTGACGTGCAAGATGACCGATTTCTGAATCTTTGTCGGTCAACTCTTGCAGATCAACCTCCCCCATCCCAACGAGTGCAAGTTGCTTTGTCATTAAAGCAATGGGACGAGTCACCTGGGTGTGAAAAATATATATTGCAACAACGACCACTAGAATAAGTGGAAGCAATAGCTTAAACGAAAAGAATATTGATGATAAGGGACTATCCCCACCATTGAATAACACCAGCACAGAAGTCATCAAGAACACGCTCAAAGATACTGTACCCATCAAGACTATAAATTTGCGGGTTAGCCGTTGCCGATACAACCCTAAGATTGCAGGGGATAATAACGAAGCACTTTTTTCAGATGCTGTTACTGCACGTTTATCCACTATATTACTCCTGTAAAATCGTGAAGACTTAGAACCAGTCACAACCACTCAAGCAAAATATGGGCCAACAAGCCACATGCTTAACCGATTGTTATTTATTGGAAAAATCACAAGAGATCCCCTCTAAAGAAATCATCAGCAAATTGAGAGTCAAATTGCTAACACGATTTGTTATCGCTCAAAAATAAGTCAGAGTGTTTTTTACGGGCTACAGATTCACAGCAACTAAAAGCTTGCCTTACATCACTGTTTCACCCTGCTCAAGATCACATTTCTAAGCCGTTAATTTTACTAGGATAAAAACAACGCAAACGTTACACTCTCCGCCATGAACTTATAACAAAAACATTACAAACCGCTCAGCGGTCTCTCCCTAACGTGAAAGGTCCTAACTAACGATGAGTCCAGAAAAATACCTTCTAGACTGGCAAACTAGCCAAACCAATGCTGAATCTATTTCCCCGCTACTGGGTCAGCTGTACCGGCAGAAAGGCGTCGAAGTCCTGATGTTCGGCAAGCAAATCGTAAATACCTCAGTTATCGATATCGTTAAATCCCACCGTCTTTCCCGCCGCTACACCGGCTCTGAATTATCACCAGCCCAAACGCTGCCATTGATCCAAACCCTGGCAACGCTTGATCTCTCACCTTGCCGTGTCGATGTCGGCCAGCTTGCGCATAGCTACTGGTCTACCAATGACGATGAGAGCAATATCAGTGACTTCTTACAGACCGCTTTGCTAGAATCGCTAAGCAGCACGCAATCTGTGGAGACCCGTGATGTGGTTCTGTATGGCTTTGGTCGTATCGGTCGTCTGCTCGCTCGCCTGCTGGTAGAAAAGAGTGGTCAAGGCTACCCGCTTCGCCTAAAGGCCATTGTGGTGCGAGGCGGCAAAGATGGTGACTTGGAAAAACGTGCTAGCCTGCTTCGCCGTGACTCCGTGCACGGCCCGTTCAACGGCAGCATTACCGTCGATGAAAACCGCAAGGCCATTATCGTCAACGGTAACTACATCCAGGTGATTTATGCCAACAGCCCAGCGGAAGTGGATTACACCGTATTTGGTATTCATAACGCGCTCGTTGTCGATAACACGGGTATGTGGCGTGACCGAGAAGGGCTGAGCCAGCACCTAGGTTGCAACGGCGCGGATAAAGTCCTGCTGACCGCACCGGGTAAAGGCGACCTGAAAAATGTGGTATTCGGGGTCAACGAAACTGACATTCAAGAAGATGACACCATTGTTTCAGCAGCAAGCTGTACCACCAATGCCATTACGCCAATTCTTAAAGCGATAAATGATAAGTACGGCATTGATTCCGGTCACATCGAAACGGTGCACTCGTTCACTAATGATCAGAACCTGATTGATAACTTCCATAAAGGTGAACGCCGTGGTCGCTCCGCTTCACTGAACATGGTTCTGACCTCTACCGGCGCTGCAAAAGCGGTTGCCAAGGCATTGCCTGAACTGGCGGGTAAACTAACCGGCAATGCGATCCGCGTTCCTACCCCAAATGTCTCGATGGCCGTCGCTAACCTAAACCTGAACAGCGTGGCAGAGAAAGACGAGCTGAATGCCTACCTGCGTGACATGGCACTGAACTCACCGCTTTCAGGGCAAATTGACTACACCGAATCTACCGAAATTGTGTCATGCGATATCGTAGGCTCCCGCCATGCCGGTGTAGTAGACGGCGCAGCAACTATCGCCCAGGACAAACGATGCGTACTATATATCTGGTACGACAACGAGTTTGGCTACAGCTGCCAGGTTGTCCACTGTATGGAACAAATGATGGGCGTCCGTTATAAGACTTACCCTGAAGTGAAATAGCACTGGCTAATCACCTAAAGCGACACCACTACAACGATAATATTCCTAGCACTTTTGCCGCCTGTTTCCTGGCGGCTTTCTTTTTTCAATCACACTGTTTAGGTTGATTAAATTACGTAAAGCGTAATACCCTCAAGAAGCGGCACTTCACTTCGGACTCGTTTGAAATGAGCTACTTCTCGACATTCCTCGTCTACCTATTTTATGGCCTTGCCTTCTTCTCTATCGGCTGCGCCATTTTGTTTCGTAATTTTCGCTACAGTAAGCTCACCATTTCCCATAGCTTGTGGGCGCTTGCCGCATTCAGCTTTGCCTATGCGTTCTACGAATGGTCAGAGCTCTACGTCAACCTGTTTGGTGACCGCATACAAGAGCCCAAATCCATCTACGTTGAATGGCTGCGGTTAAGTAAACTGAGCTTGGCCTTTCTGTTCCTGCTGGTATTTTCCTGGATGGTAACTGTGGTTCAGAGCAAAAAAACACGCCAGTTCATGAGAGTCGTGTTGCTTGTCGCTTCTACAGCTTATCTAATGATTTTTTTCAACGGCCTATCAAGCGCCCAGCTAAACAAGGAAGCCATTGAGAGCCTTGAGCTTTATGCTCGATTTATCCTAGCCTTCCCGGCGACCCTCATCGCCGGAGCGTGCATGATCAGCTACGGCCGCCAACTCGCTGACGATAAAAAAGCCTACGGTCGCTACTTCCGTTACACCGGCTATACCTTCTTGTTCATGAGCCTGAGTGCAGGTGCTTTTCCGGTGGAAATGGACAGCAGCTTTTTCTATTTACGTGTCGGGGTTGCCTATTTGCTACTGCTTTTTCTCTATCTGGCCCTTAATGTTTTCGATAAAGAGAAAGAGCGATTAGTAGAGTCCCAACTTCATCAAGCCTACTTAACGGACAAGTACAAAGCCATCGGCCAATTAGCCTCTGGTGTTGCCCATGAGATCAATAACCCACTGGGATCATCGACACTTTCACTTGATATGCTGGAAAGCCGCTTAACTGAACAAAAGCAACTGGATTTGGTGAAAAGAACCCGACTGGGAATAGATAGAGCAGCAACAATTTGTACTGCCCTGCTCAACTATTCTCGCTCAGCAGAAGAAGTGACCCAAAAAACACTCGTCACTAAAGCTGTCGCCTCTGCTCTGCAATTACTGGCTCATAAAGCAAGAGGCTATAATATTTCTGTTTGCGGTAACGACACTATTTATTTATTCTGCAACCCAATAAAACTTGAAGAGCTCATTATTAATTTAGTCAGCAATGCAATTGATGCTTCAGATGATAATAAAGACATTATGATAAGTTTCGAGGAAAAGGTTGTTGATGGGTATGAATATATTCTCTTATCAATTACCGATAACGGGTGCGGAATGGATATACAAACACAAGACAAAGCAGCTGAACCTTTCTTTACCACCAAACCTATCGGTCAGGGAACAGGGTTAGGACTGGCCATTTGCGCACAAATAGCAGCAGACCAAAAAGGTAGCCTAACATTTAACAGCACCAAAGGGGTTGGCACTACCGTCACCGCAACATTGGCCAAGGAGATCTAATATGAGCCATAAAATTCTCGTGGTCGAAGACGATCAACTTTTAAGGGAAAACATCACCGATATTCTCGAAGATGCTGGCTATGATGTTTACCAAGCAGAAAGTGCCGAGCCGGCCATGGCACTTTGTCAGGAACAAATTTTTGATCTCGCCATCCTAGACTACTTGCTGCCAGGCTTGACGGGCACTGAAGCGATATCCAACTTGCGCCAACTCAACCCTAACCTCTCAATCGTATTAATCACTGCGTTTGCTACAGTAGATATCGCCGTTGATGCAATGCAAAAAGGGGCGAATGACTTCATCGCCAAGCCATTTAATAGCGCCAAACTGCTGATGACAGTTAAACGCTGTATTGCAGAAAAAGCTTTTTTTCCTGAAGACAGTGAACTTAATCTCGATAAAGTCTACTCCGCTTTGTCTAACCCGATCCGTCGTGAAATCATTAAGCAGCTCACTGATAATAAAGAATTGAAGTTCATGGAAATATTCCATTTGCTGGATATCGAGGATCACACCAAACTCAACTTTCACATCCAGCAACTCAAAAAGACTGGGCTGATTATTCAAGATGACAACCGGGTCTATCGCTTGTCTAAAGCTGGCGCACAAATATTCCGCCATCAAGTGAGTCGCTAATCAAAGAGCAACAATAAAATAAATCAAGATAATCATAGCTATCAGCAATAAATGTTCTGATAGCTGTGATTATCACCCATGAGCGGATATCTTTATTTTAATTAATAAAATATAAAATCAACAAAATTTTTGATTATTCCCATTTCATGAAACTGACTGCAAAATAAATATTGAGTGTTGTTAACCACACTCACCTTTCATATATTCCGCTTTCAACTGATGATTGTTGGTATATTCAGGAACTGCCGAAGTGGTTTTTCTCTCCTCACTAAATACATTCGGTGAAAAAAAATTTATGACATATCGTTCGCCTTTCATTGCCCTGCCCATCTTGATGGGAGTTATGCTCTTGACTGGCTGTCAAGACAATGCCCCCCAAGAAGAACAGGCACCATTAAGACCTGTTAGAATCACGGCTGCATCCAATAGCCCGGCAGACTTTCAACACCGCTTTGCCGGAACCACAGTTTCAGCCTCAACGACCAATCTCAGCTTTCAGGTCTCTGGCACCATTGAGCACTTTCCAGCAAAAGCCGGAACCAGACTACGTGCCGGTGATGTCATAGCATCTCTCAATGATGATGACTTACAGCTTGCTCTGAATAAAAATGAAGCCTTGCTTGAGCAAGCGCTTACCAATGCAAAAGCCAGTACATCCCGCTACCAGAGGATGAAGGAGCTCCATGCCAAGCAACTGATTTCTGAGATGGACTATGACGTTGCAAATGCCGAGCATCAGGTGGGCCTCGCAAAGGTCGATCAGGCGCAGCAGGCTGTCGATTTAAGCCAACAGCAAATTCACCACGCCACGCTTCATACCAATGAAGCGCATTGCTCTGTCACCCAAACCTATGTTACCGAGAACGAGAATGTCTCAGCCGGACAATTGATTGCCGTGATGAGCTGCGGCAGTGTTATGGAAGTCAAAGCCAATATCTCTGAAGCCACAGTTTCAAGCCTGAGGATCGGCCAACCTGTTGAAGCCATTATCTCAGCTGCCCAGTCGCAACCCCTCGACGCCCATATCAGTGAAATTGGTTTGAATACTGGCACCAACGGTACATACTTTGTCACCGCGCAAATTGACACCCGCAACACAAAACTGCGTCCCGGTATGGCAGCAGAGTTGCTAATAAGTCGTGACTTTCTGGTCAATAATGACAGCCTTTGGGTACCGATGAATGCGGTCAACGAGTCTAATGAGCAACGCTATGTCATGACCTTCGAACCGACTGAGCACAACCGGGGTATCGTTCGAAAAGTAGCGATAGAAACCGGTAAGTTTGTTGCAGGCTCCATAGAGATCACCCAGGGTCTGGTTGAAGGCCAAAAAGTCATTACCGCAGGGCTCAATCAGATCTATGACGGTCAGGTGGTCTTGATGCTGGTCGAGGATAGCCACTCATGAACATCACTCAACTAGCCTTGCAGAAAAAACAGCTGATGGGACTGATAATCCTCGCAGCTGTTATGCTCGGCATCACATCTTTTCTATCCATACCACAAGCACAGGATCCGGGCTTCCCGATCCGAACCGCACAGGTGATCACGCCATTTCCAGGCGCCTCGCCTGAGCATGTTCAAGAGCTAGTGACCGACAAGTTGGAAAAAGCGATTCAGGAAATGCCAGAGCTGGATAGCGTCAACAGCCTGTCGAAATATGGTATGTCAATTATCACCGTCGATATCAAAGACAGTTACAAAAACCTTCGCCCCGTTTGGGACTCTCTCCGCCGTAAAGTCGATGGCGTGCAAACCGAGCTGCCTGCCGCTGCGGGGCGCTCATCGGTCAATGATGAATACGGTGATGTCTACGGTATCGTCCTGTCGGTCATTGCCAACGACTATCACTACAGTGAGTTGAAGGATATTGCCGACCAAGTTCGTGATGAATTTTTACGCCTACCGTTGGTCGGCAAGGTCGATATCTATGGCGCACAGGAAGAGAGAATATTCGTAGAGTACGAAAATAGTCACCTGCAAGAGCTTGGGCTTTCCCCCAATTATCTGGCCCAGTTCTTAGCCAGCAAAAACACCCTGTTAAGCGGTGGGGAATGGCACACCGAGCACGAGGTCATGAGTATTGAGCCAAGCGGCAACCTTGAATCAGTAGAATCACTAAAACGCACTTTCGTTCCGTTACCAAACACCCAGGAAGTACTCCCGCTTGGCAATATCGCCAATATCTACCGAGGTTACGAAACGCCTGCGCGCTCTATGGTAACAACCAATGGCGACAATAGCCTTGCACTCGCCATCGCCATGATTGATGGCGGGAACATCGTAAAACTGGGCGAGCAAGTCGACAAGTTACTTGAACAACTGGAGCAAACCTACCCATGGGGCGTCAATTTCGAAATCATCGCCTACCAGCCCGAACTGGTAGAAAATACCGTCGATAGTTTTGTCAGCAACCTATTCCAGGCCATCGCCGTTGTATCCGGTGTTATGCTTGTCACACTCGGGCTTCGAACCGGACTGATTGTCGCAAGCTTGATCCCGGTGACCATCGCCGCCACTATCGGCATCATGTACTGGCTACAAATCGGTCTTGATCAGGTCTCGCTCGCGGCCTTGATGATTGCGCTCGGTATGCTGGTCGATAACTCTATCGTCATGGCGGAAAGTATCATGACCAGGATGGAGCGCGGGCAAAAAGCCTTTGATGCGGCAATCAAAGCTGCCGGTGAACTCAAGCTGTCACTTTTGACTTCTTCCTTGACCACGTCGGCTGCCTTTCTACCTATCTTTCTCGCCGAATCAACCACCGGTGAGTACACCGCCCCGCTCTTCAAAGTAGTTTCCATCACCTTGCTAGCATCATGGTTCTTCTCGTTGACCATGATACCTATGCTCTGCCTGCTTTTCTTGAAGGTGAAAAAGCCTGCACAGGCACCATCAGCTAAAGAAACACCGCAAGATAACCGCTCGGAAAAGCTGTACAGCCAAGCATTGGCGGCGCTGTTAAGATACCGCTACCGAACTCTCTCGGTGGTCGTCGTCGCTTTTGGCATCGCCGTTTACAGTTTTAGATTTATTCCCGTCATCTTCTTCCCGCCATCAGAAGATCCGACATTCAAGCTAGAAATAGAGCTCCCGGTAGGCTCTCCGCTGAGTAAAACCGTAGAAGTAACAGAAAATATTGATGCCTATCTTGAGACTTTAAAATCTGACTCAACAAAAGATAAGGAAGGGCTGACTAATTGGGCTGCATTTATTGGCAATGGTGGGCCACGCTATGTACTCTCCCACACATCCAAGCCAGCAAGCCCTAACTACGCGGTCTATTTACTCAATACCACCAGCGACGCAGTGGTCGACAAGCTCATGGCTGATATCGACCAGCACATTTTCAACCAGTACCCTGATGTTGTTCACAGTACGAGAAAAATTGAGAATGGCGCCGCTATCAAGAACCCTATCGAAGTTAGGATCATGGGCAGTGACACCGAGCAGCTTTTTGGCCTAGCTGACACGGTAAAACAAAAACTCAGCGCTATTAACGGTGTTCGTTCTATCAATGATGACTGGGGTAACAAGACCAAGAACCTCTTCGTCAACATTGATGAAGCCCAAGCCCAGCGCTTAGGGATCAACAATGCCGACGTAGCTCAGGTTATCCAAGCTAGCACGACAGGTATCCAAATATCTGAATACAGGGAGAACGAAGAGATTATCCCCATCATGCTTAAAGCCAGCTCCCGGCAATACAATGGCAAAGATCTGCCAACCAGCATGAACGTGCTGACCCACACGCTCGATTCCATTCCTCTTGGCCATGTCGCCAAAGCCAACTTGGAATGGCAGCCTGCATTAATCCCTCGCCGGGACCGGATGAAAGCCATTACCGTTTCGGCCAGTTTGGCGCCTAACCTCACCGCTGCAGAGGTCAACAAGCAGCTTAGGGCATTGCTCAACGCCCAGCAACAAAACTGGCCGACAGGCTACCGCTGGGAGCTGGGAGGTGTGGCGGAATCATCAGGCAATGCCAACAAGTCAATTTTTGACAAGCTGCCAATTGCAGCCGTTATCATCTTACTGTTGTTGATGGCACAGTTTAACTGTATCCGCAAAACCAGCATTATTCTGATGACGATTCCATTGGGATTGATTGGTGTTGCGATAGGTTTGCACCTAGCCCAATCCTATATCGGTTTTATGACCTTACTAGGCATCATTTCGCTCGCTGGTATTGTTATAAATAACGCCATCGTCTTGATCGACCGTATCGACATCGAAAGAGAACATGGTTTTGAGCACTATGATGCCATCATTGAAGCAGCAAAGCGCCGTATGCGCCCTATCCTGCTGACCACAGCAACGACAGTGGTTGGCATGATCCCGCTCTGGCTTGGGGGCGGCATTATGTGGGAGCCTATGGCCATCGCCATTATCTTTGGCCTGCTAGGTGCAACGCTATTAACCTTGGGTGTTGTACCGGTGCTATATGCGGTATTGTTCATGGTGAAAGCAAAATAACCCTAGAAAAATATGTAGCACTCGAAGAGGTTCTGACAGTGTTCAGAGCCTCTTAAATTTTCACTGAAGCATTACCTTAGGCCATTTTGATTATTCAGGTTCGCTCGCGGTTTGAAATTGAATTTGAATGAGATTAATTGCAAAAGGCCCTGGTTGCTTATCTGCTATCAATACCCCAACTTGCTTGATATCCCGTGCGGCAAGTTCAGGTGCATTATAGATAAGTCGTCCTCTAAACACTGCTTGGAAGTTGTTCAGGTCAAATACCATCTTCTGTTGTTGCCCCTTAACGGTCGAAAACTCGTGCTTGTAGGTAATTCGATTACCATTTTTCCATGTCGCGAGTCTCATTTGGTAAAGGCGACCATCACCGATAAATGCTAGTTCGACTCGATCCACCTCCGCAGGCAATGATTCTATGGGCCGGTTAATGGAACTAAAGCCACCATTATTAGCTAGTGATAACTCCCCTGAGAATAGACTAGACTGACCATCAAAAGTTATTTGCCCTTGTGAAATACCCCCCATCACGTTGTCATTGGTTGCTTGCCAGTGCTGGTGTTCACTAGGTTGTGTTAAGTCAATCATTATCGCCCCTGATGCAGATACTGTGTTTGTGAAGATGAAGGAAGCAACAAGCAAAATTAGTTTTCCCATGAATCACTCCTACTGCTGATTCGAGGCGAGCTATGCTCGTATTATCTTGTTTTTACTAGTTGTTACGATTTTACTCCTCTCATAGATCATCTTAAGCGATCATTGAAATCAATGAACACAATTCGGTATTCACAAATCATGCCCGTTGACTAAGTTCATGATCCTTTCCGATCTCTCTTGCGTTAAAGGTAAACCTAATACTAAGAGAATCGACCATGAACCATAACGCGATTATTAAGATTACGAATCTCAGGCTAAGAACGTATATCGGGTTTAATGAAGAAGAAAAACAAAAACAGCAAGACATCATTATCAATGCTGAAATCCATTATCCCGCAAATAACTTGTGCCTGAGCGATGATATTGAAAACGCCCTAAATTACAAAACCATCTGCAAAAACATCATCCACCACGTCGAGAACGGGAAATTCTTGTTACTGGAAAAACTCACTAGTGATGTGCTTGGTTTGTGTGTTGACCATCCATGGGTGAGTTATGCCCAAGTGACTATTGATAAACCCCACGCATTACGATTTGCCGATTCAGTCTCCCTAACATTGAATTATTTCACTGATGAAAGTGTAAGTGAGTAGCATGATGAATATCGAAGCAAAGCTGGTCAAACAGGCATTAATCCAGCAAGGGCTGGAAACCCCCATGTTACCCAACGAAATGAACCCCGAGCAAAAGTATGAGCGCATCAAAGGACTACTGACAGAGGTGATTGGAGTGCTCGGGTTAGATCTCAGGGATGATAGCCTTGCGAGAACGCCACACCGAATCGCTAAGATGTACGTAAATGAAGTTTTCTCTGGTCTCGACTACGACAACTTTCCCAACATATGCGTTATCGAAAACAAAATGCGTGTCGATGAGATGGTGAAAGTGTCGGACATCAGTCTCACTTCCACCTGCGAGCACCACTTTGTCACCATCGACGGTGTCGCAAAAGTCGCTTACTTACCAGAATCAAAAGTTATTGGCTTATCCAAAATCAACCGGATCGTGCGCTTCTTTGCCCAGCGCCCCCAGGTACAAGAGCGTTTGACTCAGCAGATTTTGGTCGCTGTTCAAACCTTAACTGAAACAGAAAATGTCGCAGTGACCATTGAAGCCACACACTACTGCGTGAAATCAAGAGGTGTGATGGATGTTAACTCTAGCACTACCACCACTGCACTAGGAGGCCAATTCAAAACCAACCCCCAAACTCGTGCGGAGTTCTTACAATGAGCAAAGTCGTCGTCATTACTGGGGTAGGAAAACGCCTAGGTTTTCAGTTGGCTCAGACACTTCTTCAGCAGGGATATCATGTTATAGGCACTTATCGTACTGATTATGCAGCCCTCTCTGAACTCAAAGAGCTTGGTGCCCAGTTACACCAAGTAGACTTTTATCAACAAGAGCAGGTTGACAGCTTTATCGCGATGTTGTCGCAGCGCTATCCTACGATTAGAGCCATTATTCACAACGCCTCAGATTGGATGCCAGACCCAATCAGCAAGGAAAACGCGCAGGTAAGTGCCGCTGAGGTATTGCAAAAAATGATGGGGATTCACGTTGCAATACCTTATCAAATCAACTTAGCCTTACAGGACCAACTAAGGGAAAATGGTCATGCTGATATCATTCATATTGGAGACTACGTGGCAGAGAAAGGCAGCAAGAAACACATTGCCTACGCCGCAAGTAAAGCGGCAATGAACAACCTAACCTTGTCCTTTGCTTCACTGCTCGCCCCCGAAGTCAAAGTTAATTCAATTTCACCAGCATTACTGAAGTTTAACCCCAAAGATGGTGATGCTTATAAAGAAAAAGTGCTCGCCAAGGCGTTACTGCCTAGGGAAGCCGGGTTCGACGAAATCATAGAGGCCGTTAGGATGCTGCTCAACAGCCGTTTCATAACTGGCAGAAATCTACAAATTGATGGTGGACGTCATTTGAAATAGTGGCCTTTTCCGTTAGGCAAAAAAAAGCTTCTCTTGCAGCAATCCAACAAGAGAAGCAAAACCAATGATGATAAAAATAATTGCCTTAAAGCTTAATCAAAGCCCGTGCATTATTGCAGAGGCGCATAATTAAACTAGATAATATTCACTATCACATACTGATGATTATATGATAGTCATTCTACACGCATAAAAAAGCTCGCTGGTATAGCGAGCTTTTGTAGCTTAAGTCAGTCGTTTACGACTGCTCACCCAAGTGCAACCAGGTTTCAACCACAGTATCAGGGTTCAAGGAAACCGAATCGATCCCCTGCTCCATCAGCCACTGGGCTAAATCATCATGGTCTGATGGCCCCTGGCCACAGATCCCAACGTATTTACCCGCTTTGTTTGCTGCTGTAATTGCCATTGCCAGCATTGCTTTGACCGCTTCGTTGCGCTCATCGAACATGTGGGCGATCTCACCGGAATCCCGGTCAAGCCCCAACGTCAACTGAGTCATGTCGTTTGAGCCGATCGAAAAGCCATCAAAATACTTGAGGAAGTCATCTGCCAAAATAGCATTCGATGGCAACTCACACATCATGATAACCTTGAGGCCATTCTCACCGCGACGCAGATCAAACTTAGCCAGCAAATCAATCACCGACGCCGCTTCGCTGACGGTACGGACAAACGGGATCATGATTTCAACGTTCTTCAATCCCATGGTTTCGCGAACACGCTTAATTGCTTCACATTCAAGGGCAAAACAATCTTGGAATTGCTCAGAAATATAGCGTGACGCACCACGGAAACCGATCATTGGGTTTTCTTCTGTCGGCTCAAAGCTCACTCCACCCACCAAGTTACGGTACTCGTTTGACTTGAAGTCAGACATACGAACGATAACGCGTTTTGGCCAGAAGGCCGCAGCCAATGTTGAGATCCCTTCAGTCAGCTTCTGGATGTAAAACTCAACCGGGTCAGGATAACCAATGATACGCTGGTCAATTTCTGCTTTCAGCTCGTCAGATTGTTGGTCGTAATTCAACAAGGCTTTCGGGTGGATACCGATCATCTTGTTGATGATAAACTCCAACCTTGCCAAGCCTACCCCTTCGTTAGGAATACAAGCAAAGTCGAATGCCCTGTCCGGGTTACCGACATTCATCATCACTTTGAGCGGTAGAACTGGTAAGTCGTCGACCTCTGAGCGGCGAATTTCAAAGTCCAGCTCACCTTCATAGATATAACCAGTTTCACCTTGCGCACAAGAGACCGTTACTTTCTGACCGGTTTGCAGTAAATCAGTCGCATTACCGCATCCGACAACCGCAGGGATCCCAAGCTCACGGGCAATGATTGCCGCATGACAAGTACGGCCACCGCGGTTGGTCACTATTGCCGCCGCTTTCTTCATTACCGGCTCCCAATCAGGGTCAGTCATGTCGGCCACCAGCACATCGCCAGTTTGTACCTGATCCATCTGGGAAAGATCGGATACCACGCGAACTTCACCACTACCGATACGCTGACCGATTGCACGACCTTCAATGAGCGCTTGACCAGTACCATTGAGGTGGAAACGCTCCATCACATTGGCATCATCACGCGAACGTACAGTTTCCGGGCGCGCCTGAACAATTAGTAGCTCACCAGTGATACCGTCTTTCGCCCACTCGATATCCATTGGTCGGCCATAGTGCTTCTCAATGATCATCGCTTGCTTCGCAAGGGATTCGATTTCTTGGTCTGTTAGAGAGAATTGCGATTGCTCTTCTTTGCTGGTATCAAGAATTTCAACTTGCTTACCCAGCGAAGTGTCTTCGGTGTAAACCATCTTCAATAGTTTAGAGCCGATAGTACGGCGCACTACGGCAGGGTTACCCGCCTGCAGCGTTGGCTTGTGGACATAGAACTCATCAGGGTTTACCGCCCCCTGAACAACCATTTCACCAAGCCCCCAAGAAGAAGTGATAAATACCACTTGGTCAAAGCCTGATTCCGTATCTAGGGTAAACATGACCCCGGAAGAGGCTTTATCCGAGCGAACCATTCGCTGGATACCTGCCGATAGCGCAACCCCTTTATGGTCAAAGCCCTGGTGGACACGGTATGAAATTGCACGGTCATTAAATAGCGAGGCGAAAACGTGTTTAACCGCTTCGATCACCGCATCAATACCACGTACATTGAGGAAGGTTTCTTGCTGGCCTGCAAATGAGGCATCTGGTAGGTCTTCTGCTGTTGCCGATGAGCGAACAGCCACTGACAGCATCTCGTCCCCCTGAGCCAACTCAAGGTAACACTCGCGAATATCCTGTTCCAGATCCTGTGGAAGCGGCGCTTCTAGAACCCAATTACGGATAGTCTCGCCAGCGTGCTGCAAGGCATGTACATCTTCAACATCAAGTTCATCCAGAAGCTTATAAATACGCTCGTTAAGCGAATTGGCTTCCAAGAACTGATTGAAGGCATGGGATGTTGTCGCATAGCCGTTAGGGACTTTTACGCCCGCATTAGCCAAGTTCGCCACCATCTCGCCTAGAGATGCATTCTTACCACCGACTTTATCAACATCGTTCATTGACAAAGCATCGTACCAAACAACATTCTGTTGCACGGCAATTCTCCTTATTGGATTCAACAGTTTAAAGCAGGTAACCCATTAGTAAACGATTGCTTTTTGCCACAAAAAAAAGCGAAAAATGTCCATTTTCAGAGCAAAAAGCTAATCATGTCTCCTTATATGTCCTTCACTGACGAATAATCCGCCTGCAAGCACAGTTACCCTGTAGGTTATTGTTATAAAATTAGATGCTAAAATTCTGTCAAATCTTTTTCATTTTCAATTGCTTGAAAACGTATATCTATATGCGATACAGCTGGATATACACACATACATAGACATTTTCCTATTCGAAGAACAGATACATAACGCTAAAGTCATACCCTGTAGCACCGAATTGCTATATTCAGTTTTCCATCTCTCATAAAAATTATCTAGCAAGTTATCAAAAAAATTTGAAGCGCATCAGGTTTTTGATCTAGCTCAACATTGGTAGGCTATCTGGGCCACCTAAGATAAGCGCACACATTTTACAACAATATCAACAACTTAAACACAAAGGTATAGACGTAAAGGCACTTTAATCATCATCGGTGAATTTATCGACATTTTAAATTCCCCATAAAAATTTCTGAAAAAAATTGCCCACAAAAACCGCCTTTGTAAACACCTCTAAAACAGTATGTGATCAAGACAAAAACAAGATTACAGCAAAGTGGGACATTGAATCTGGAAACTTGTATTGCAGATGATTATATTGAGTGCACTTATGCTTTTGGCTAAAAATAATTTCAAGGATTAAAATTTTCATGCAATCCAAGTCCAATTTTCGTGACGTGTTCTTTGTGTCTGACGGGACAGCTATCACCTCTGAAACCCTGGGCCACGCAGTCCTTGGCCAGTTTGATATCACGACGCGTCAAACTACCCTGCCCTTTGTTGAAAGCATTGAGCGTGCCAACAGTGTCAAACAACAGATAGATCGAGCTTTTGAAGAAACAGGGGTAGAGCCTCTCGTGTTCTACTCCATCGTACTGCCAGAGGTAAAATCGATCATTGAGCAGAGTAAGGCACATTTTTATGACGTACTAAATGCGCTTGTCGCCCCCCTAAGCGAAGATTTGCAGATGGCCCCGCAGCCCCAGTTGCAACGCTCCCACAGTATTGCCAAAGATGCAGATAGTTACCAAGACCGTATTGCAGCGATCGAGTACACCCTAGCCCATGATGACGGCGTATCGCTCAATAACCTAGACCAAGCAGATGTCATCCTGCTGGGTGTCTCACGATGCGGCAAAACACCGACCAGCCTCTATCTTGCAATGCAATTTGGGATCCGAGCGGTAAACTACCCGTTCATTGCTGAAGACATGAGCAAGCTGAGGCTCCCCAAAGCGATTGAGCCTTACCGCTATAAAACCTATGGCCTGACAATAGATACTGAGCGCTTGGTTGAGATCCGTCACGAGCGTTACGCCAATAGTCACTACGCCAGCATTGAGCAATGCGAGAACGAGTTAAGCAAAGTAGAAGCGATGTTCCGCCGAGAGGCCATTCCATACCTCAACACCAGCCGCCTCTCGGTTGAAGAAATCGCTACTCGCCTGCTCGATATTAGCGGTCTGAAACGTAAGATGTGCTAACACTTTTGAGTTAATTGTAAGCTAAACGCCTCAGTGATCTTTTATCGGCGAGTATTCTGTTTTTTGCTACTCGCCGCCCTTTTCAACGTGGTTTATCACTATCTCACCGCAAATTCTCAATGATGAGAGTTAAAAAAATACAACTATTCAATCACTTATTAATTTCTTATTTTTATCCCTATTATTCATCAAAAAATTATCAATTATTGAATATGCTTAATTTGAGCTTCAGAAAAATAATAACGAGGTTCCAAAATGATTAGGGTTGCGCTCACAGCATTATCAACAGTTTTTTTATTTGCTTGCGGTGGTGGTTCATCAAGTGATACACCAGAACCAACAGTTGTGACAATGGATGAAGTCAGTGTAAGAACGTTGGGTATTGACCTTATTAATTTATCAGGTGATACCGCAGACTTTTTTATAAAAGAATCAAGTGGAGGCAGTGACCTCTTTGATGAAAATAATAAAGTATACACCGTTAACAACGTTGACTCCTATTATCATGCCATTAGCTGGACCACAGCTTCACCGATGACGCTTGATATTGGTGCACAAGATACCAACACACAAACGTCTCAATCAACATCAGAAGATATACTTCTGAATAATAGGGAAAAGCTATGGGCTATCGCATGGAGCGATGAAGGTGAATTGACCCTGTCCACCACGGTTCAAGACCCTTCGCCTATTGAAGACAAATACCGGTTAAGATTATTTGCTATAGAAGATACGGTTGTAACAGTTAATTCTTCGGTAGTCACTGTTACAAATTTAAGCAAAGGTACATTTTCTAATCAGCTTGTTCTCGACAACTGTAATAACGAACTGATATTAGGTGCAAATCAAAGAAATATTTGTGATTTAGATATAGGGAAGTCTTATCTATTAATCGTTGATGGGGAAAATTGGCTGCTAGCAGCCGAAGAAGATAATATTATAAATTAAAATAATAAAACTATATTTTTAGGGTAATAATACAACAATAACAAACGCGCTTTGTATAATACGCAGGGAATGCCTACATAATATACGTCTGTCTTAACAGAGATACTAAAAAAATCTTATTTCATGGAAAGATAACTCTGTTAACCTGTTGATGGTTTTGGGGCAAACGCAAAAAATACCGTAGGCAGCGGTGGCATCAGCCCCGGCATTTATGCCGGGGCTTTCTTTATCTAGTGAATCACAAATTAACGCTTATTTTGCTTCCGCAACCGCCATTTGCTCTTCGTCAGATTTCTTCAAGAATGCATAGGTCACGCCAGTCACTACCGTACCTGCAGCAATAGCAACGAGGTACATCAGCACAGGTGTAATCGCATTCGGGATGAACAGCACAAACAAACCTCCATGCGGCGCCATCAACTTAGCACCAAACAGCATTGATAGCGCGCCAGTTAATGCACCACCCGCCATACAGCTTGGGATTACACGCATTGGATCGCGAGCTGCAAACGGAATCGCACCTTCAGAAATAAAACATAGGCCCAATACAAATGATGCTTTACCCGCCTCTGCTTCACTAGCGTTGAACTTACGCTTCGCCAAGAAAGTCGCCAAACCCATACCGAGAGCTGGAACCATACCCGCAGCCATTACTGCTGCCATTGGCGCATAAGTCTGAGAGGCTAGCAAGCCAACACCAAAGGTATATGCCGCTTTGTTTACTGGGCCACCCAAGTCGAAACACATCATACAGCCAAGGATAATACCCAGCAGTACGGCGTTTGCAGAGCCCATATTATTCAAGAAATCAGTCAGGCTAGTCATCGCTGTTGATACCGGGCCACCAACGACGTAAATCATGATAAGGCCAGTCACCAAGCTTGATAGCAATGGAATGATCAAAATTGGTTTCAGCGCTTCCATGGATTGCGGCAGCTTAACGTGGTCTGCCACAAACTTGGCACTGTAACCGGCAAGGAAACCGGCAACGATACCACCAAGGAAACCTGCGCCAGTCGAGCTTGCCAGCATACCGCCAATCAAACCCGGAGCCAGGCCCGGACGGTCAGCAATCGAGAAGGCAATGAAGCCAGCCAGCACTGGAACCATCAAAGCAAACGCTGAACCCCCACCGATAGTCATCAGTGCAGCAGCCAGGGTACCCTCTTGTTCGAATGCGGTAATACCGAACACAAATGAAAGAGCAATAGAAAGACCACCTGCAACAACGAGCGGCAGCATATGCGACACACCTGTCATCAAGTGTTTATAGGCACCTGTTTTCTCTTGCTTAGCTTCACCTTCCGATGATGAGCCTGCCTGGTGCTGATACGGCGTGGCTGTCGCAAACGCTTTTTCAAACTCTTCGGTTGTTTTCTTTAAGGCTGCACCTGTGCTGGTTTTATACAGCTTCTTGCCAGCAAAGCGAGACAGATCAACCTCAATGTCAGCAGCAATGATCACCAAATCAGCGGCAGCAATTTCTTCTGCGGTCAGCTGGTTCTTAGCGCCTACAGAGCCACGGGTTTCAACCTTGATTTGATGCCCCTGACGCTTACCCTCTTCTTCCAGTGCTTCTGCTGCCATAAAAGTGTGTGCCACACCGGTTGGGCAAGCTGTAATTGCTACAATCTTCTTCGCAGCAGAATCACTGCGGTCTGCTGTGGCAGCACCTGCTGCACTTACAGTAGTCACTTCGGATAGCACAGTCGCTTGGCTAATTGCCTGTGAAAGCGCGGCTTTCGGATCGGCCAGTACGTCTTCGATTGCAACCTGGGATAGCTTTTTGCCTTTGAAACGGGTTGTATCTACCGCGGTACTCGCGGCAACGACAATACAATCAGCTTCGTCAATGACAGTTTGGCTCAGTGCCTTCACTGGTACCACTGATGACTGGCACTCTATTGCTGCTGTCCATTTTAGTTCTGCTGCTGCTTTTTCAATCAAGCCAGCGGCAATAATGCTATTTGCAATACCACTTGGGCATGCTGTTATTACTGCAATTTTCATTTCAATACCCTCTGATCCGAATCAGCTCTTCACGTTATTTACTTGGACATTTTCTTTTACTTTCAGAACTTGGTTGATATCTTCAACCCCGACGCCAACCTGGCTTACCGCCAGTGCCGACAGTGCTGTGGCAAAGCCTAATGTTTCTTCTTTGTTCCACTGGTTAAGCTGTCCCCAGCACAAACCAGCAACTAATGTATCCCCTGCACCAACGGTACTTACAACGTCCATTTTTGGCGGCTGGGAGCGAAGCCACCCTTCGCTGTTAAGCCACATCACACCTTCAGCACCGAGTGATACCACTACGTTGGCAATACCCTTGGCTGAAAGTTGCTCTGCCGTTGCCAGCAAGTCATGCTGTGAACTCAGCTCGCGCCCTGCCCAGTCAGCCAGTTCTTCGTCATTTGGCTTCACCAGCCAAGGTGAGGCATCCAAGCCCGCAGCCAATGCCGCTTTGCTGCTATCAAAGAAAACTTGCTTACCGTTGTCATGCAGCCATTGAATCCAAGCCGCACATTGCTCAGGAGTAATGCCGCGAGGTAGGCTACCGGCAATCACAAATACGTCATGGCTTTCAGCCAAGCTTTTCAGTGCGGTTTCAAACGCCGCCAAATCTTGCTCGCTCACTTCCACGCCCGGGAAGTTGATGTCACTGACTCGGCCATCCTGTTCGACCAACTTGACGTTGATACGACTGGCACCTTTCACACGAACAAAGGCATCTTTTGCGCCCAGAGCATCAAAGAGCTGGCAAAATGGTTCTTGGTTATCCCCCCCAAGCAAGCCGGTTACGGTCACGTCCGCGCCCAGTTCAGCCAGCACTTTGGCAACGTTGACGCCTTTACCCGCAGGGTGAAGTGTTCCCGTATTGACCAGATTGACGGTGCCCGGGTTCAGTGACTCAAGGCTACCCGTTAGGTCTAATGCCGGGTTGAGTGTCACTGTCACAACTTTCAGCTGTGAATTACTTGTCTGAGTCATGGCTATTTACCCTCACCAAGGCCGTCAGCAATCGCCTGGCCAATTGCTGCCAAAGCTGCATCAGCATCGTCGCCTTGCGCTGTGAACTGCAATTCGTGGCCTTGCTTAACACCCAAAGCAATCACTTTCATCAAGCTCTTGGCATTGACGGCTTTACCCTCGCCGTTAAGGTTGGAAACCAAAATGTTACTGTTAAATTTCTTGGCAACACTCACCAACATCGCGCCAGGGCGGGCATGCAAACCGTGCGGATTGCGGATCTTGTAGACTTCGGTATTACCTTCTAGCGCTTCTTCGGTTAGGAGCGTCACGACCTGATCGGCCGACGTGTTGAACAACTTGCTCGCTTGGTTCTTAAATAGCAGTTGTGCCAGGTAGTTCATGTTGTTGACATGGGCACCATTACACGCTGCCACAAACAAGAGACCTTTGACTGGAGAGCCTGATTCTTCAAAAGAATCCGCTGGGGTAACAAATGACAAAGCAGTACGGCTGACGCCTTTGTGGCTTTTTGCAACCCACAAGCCTTGGCCTAGATGCGTCGCCCCAGAGGCAATTGCATCGGCAACAGTTTCGTTTGTTGCTGATTGGTGATTTTTCACCAAGCCAGCGGCTACCGCAGTCAACTGAACAAGATCGGTGGCAGGAAAAGAAAGCTGAACAAAACTTTCATCAAAGTCTGCTTCTAGCTGCGCTTCGCCATTTAAAATTGCAATAAGCCCTTCAGCGCTATCACTCGTCTTCAGTTTGTCCTCAACACCATCAGCGGAAAGCACCTTGGTTAGCTGCTTTAGAATGCCTAGATGCTCATCAGATTTAGCGGCAATACCAATAGCAAGGTAAACCGTTTTGTCATCTCCCCAGTTAACACCCTGCGGAAAATGATGAACCCTTACACCAGTCTCTTTCACCAAACCACGGGTATCGGTTGTCCCGTGAGGAATTGCGATGCCGTTGCCAAGAAATGTTGAGTTCTGAGCTTCGCGATCCAGCATGCCGTTGACATAGCCGGTTTCGACCAAGCCTTGTTGTTCCAGGCCCGCAGCAATCGCCTTGATGGCTTCCTGCTTATCCGCTGCTGATTGTTTAAGCTGAATATCTTTTGTTGAGAGTGACAGCATGTGTTTACTCCAGTTTCGTTAAACCTGGTGAAGGCCGATGGCCTTCTCTCCCCGTCTACACAAATATAAACCTAAATGACCAACTTGATTTCTTGCTGACTGAATCGATTCATCTATTGGTCAAAATAAAATTTCAGCACAATCTAGTTCAAAGTTATATCGCTGCTGAAACCATTCAGCTGACATGCTGAATGGTTTCAGCTAATATTGCAAATGTGCTTAGAAGATCATGAGTGTTTTTATGATCCGCCGCACAAAACAATGGCCATATACCTAGGTAATCTGGATATAACGCGCATATTATTGACCAAGCCGCCCCTTTCTGTTCTGGATATGAACCAGTAGAATGAAGGCGTCCGCTAACTGTAACCAACAAGAATCAGAATGAAGCTAGATGAAATAGCAAAGCTTGCCGGCGTATCCCGTACAACAGCCAGCTACGTGATCAACGGTAAAGCGCAGAAATACCGGATCAGCGAAAAGACCCAGCAAAAAGTCATGGCTGTTGTGAATGAACATAACTTCCGTCCCGACCATGCAGCTACATCACTACGTGCAGGGAGCAGCCGCTCATTCGGCTTGATCATTCCTGATCTTGAAAACAGCAGTTATGCCAAACTAGCAAAGCTGCTGGAAAGTAATGTGCGAAAAGCAGGCTACCAGCTGATTATCTCATGCTCTGATGATGACGCTGACACTGAAATGAAGGTGGCTGAAACCCTACTAAGCCGCCGTATTGATGCATTGATTGTGGCCAGTGCCCTGCCGACCGATAGCGACTTTTATCAACGCATTCAAACCGGTGGCGTACCGGTTATTGCCATTGACCGCGCAATGAATGATGAAATGTTCGCCAGTGTAATCAGTGAAGATCTGGACGGTGCCTTTGATCTTACCCTGAGCTTGTTGGAAAAAGGGGTCGAGAGTATCGGGCTTGTCGGTGCGGTTCCTGAACTGGGCGTTTCCAAAGAACGTGAACAAGGCTTTCTATCAGCAATCCGTTCTCATAGCACCAAAAAACAAACAACTGAAGCCAAGATTTTGATTGCCAATGGTGATCACTTCAGCCAACAGCAAGGGCAGCAGCAGGTTCAACACTGGATTGACAACGGGTGCATGCCAGACGCTATTCTTGCCACCTCTTACACCCTGTTCGAAGGCGTGCTCGATTGCTTACTGGCGAATCCGGACTTAATGCAAAAAACCCACCTTGCCACCTTTGGTGATAACCGCTTACTGGATTTCTTACCCATCAAAATCCAATCGCTCCCTCAGCAGTTCGAACTCATTGCCGATAACGCACTGGAGCTAGCTCTAAACGCCATTGCCGGTCGCTACCGTACAGGTGTGGAAGTGATCCCTCGAAAAATTAAGCGTCGCTAGCACTACTCCATCAAACTATATAAACAAACCATACATAAACAAAAGCCCAAGCAGCAGAGCTTGGGCTTTCTGTCTTGAGACTAGTCAATTCTGGCATCAAACCATATAGCGCTTAACCGCAACCTTGCCTAATCGATACAAGCGCTTCGCTTGTTGGGTTAATGCCTCACTTTTGTGCTCTAACCTTCGTCGATTAAGCTGGGTATTCACCCCTTCTTGAAAAGCAGCCAATAATGCTTCAGCTAGGCTATCCATATTGTAAGGTTGGTCATTCGGTGGCATAGCCACCACTACTGCATCATCAGGCAATAGCTGCTCGGTATTGTAGTCCAATGCCGCTTTAATGGTTTTGCCCTTGGGTGATTGTGTCGTGGCGAGATCGTAAGGCGGCTGCCACTCCATTGCTGGCGATAAGCGATCCACCTGATTAAGTACCATAATGACTTTCGGCTTCTTTCGGCTACGATTACCTTCCTGCTGATAATACTCTTCGAATTGTTGGCGCAAGATCGCATCACTTTTTCTGGCTGGCTGGTTGGCCTTAAGTACCCACAACACAATATCGCTCTGGGCCATCTGTTTGGCCAACAGCTTGTTGGTCGATTCTGTCCCATCGATACCCGGCAAATCAACCAGGTGAATAATATCAATCCCATCAACATAACAACGGTGAAGAACCATGTTTTCCGTCGAGGGGATAGCACTCACCTCTGCCACCATATTACCGACAAAGGTGTTCACCAACGACGATTTGCCCGCACTAACCTGGCCAACAATCGCGACCCGAAGCGGTTCTAGCTCCTCGGCAAAATGAGCACTATCAGGTTCGCTGCTCTTCAACTCGCCTTCAGCGGCTTTATACCGACCGCTATATAAGTCAATGGCTACAGACAAGACCTCCTGAAGGAGAACTTTTTTCAACGTAAGCTGTACTTCTTCATTCACCTCGTCAAATAGGCGCCCAAGTAGTTGCCCCCTCGCCTCAGCGATCAAGCCTGCAGGTGTCATCGCCCGGAACACTCGGTACACATCATAAGCCTTTTTCGCTATCCCTAATTTATCTTTATGTTGATAACCTTGCTGGAGATGCGACAGCTTCAGGGTCTCTGCAAATGGCACATGGCTAAGTAGAAAATGACGGTAACGATGACTCACTTTCTCTAACATCAGAAGAAATTCTGGTGCCGTGAATGACAGGGCTTTGGTATCACGCTCTGGGTAATATTGGCTGGCAACCTCCATAGACAAGGCCAAGGCGTGCTCTCTTAAGTCAGCCCAATTATCGCCTCTAGCGAGGTAATGACCTATCTCGGGATTAAGGGTATCCCAAACCTTGCGGTCAAACTCTCCCCACTCACCTGATGGCGCGACATCATAGTCGCCTTCAAGTTGCCCTGCTTCACCAGAAGCATTTCGCCCAGTTTCACCAGAAGCGCTTCGCCGAATATTCCGCAGCCAAATGGCACCAACAATGACCATCAAGGATGACAAAGCGACCAAGGCGGACAAGAACAACCAATGGTCAGCCTCAATAATCTTAACCAGCCCCCAGCCAGCCAAAACCAACACAGGGATGATCATCGATGCAAAGAACAAAGGTAGAAATCCGGCCGAAAAGCGGCTCATCAGGCTGACACTATTGATTGTCTTTTTCATGGCTTTCCTTTGCCTGTTTTAAAGCTTGTTCGAAAATTAGGCGAATATCGGCCTCATCAACCGGCTCTCCCCGGCTGATATGGTAGAGGTATTTACACCCAGCCCGACCGATTGCGTAAGTCATAGCAAAACTGATCGCCACAGCAACGGCACTACCAACCGTTTGTCCATAAACCGGAATGAATTTTGCCAGCTGGCGAACGCCCAGTTTGGTGGCATATTTCAGAGCAAAGCTACTACCTAATAACCCAGCGAACTCGGTAAAGCGCTTTCGGTTCCACTCCACCCCATATTGCCGCGCCAAACTGTGTAGCATCTTGCCCTGAAGTGCGGGAACAGACACCAGCCCTACTCCTGGCAAAGCATCTGAGGCGGCAGCACTGCCTGCATACCACATCACTTCTTGTTGTAACCTTTGAAAGTTTCCATGTTCTGCATCACCATGCTGTTTTGCCTGCTGCATTAGCTGAATGATTGGCAGCAGCTCTGCCAGCTGTTTATTTAATGCCGTTAAGCCAAATGGCTCTTCGTTATGTGTTGAAACGCTATCCGTCGATTTTTCATGGAAATCTACGTTCACCGACATCAATGTAGTGCCCCAGACCTTTTCCACTTGATCTTGGTTATGGAAAATCGCTTGAAGGCGCTGCTCTGGGTCGGTAATGGACAAACAAGCCGTATGAACCAATAGCAAGCTATCTATCCGCCCATCTTTGCGGATTTTCTTGAGTGCAGCTAACACATCACTTTGCTCTGGCTCTTCGGCTTTCATGACAATAACCAATGCATGACTTTGAGCCTGACAGGCTTCTATATCATCAGAAGGGTCATAATCAGTCTCTGATAAGCCACGAGTGTCAAGGAATCGCAATACCGGGTTGTCAGCCGGAAATGCGTATTCGACAGCAGTTTGGGTACAAGGTTGAAAACCATTGCCCACCTCAACAAGCTCGTTGCCAGTTACGGTTGCAACAAGCGTCGACTTACCAGCCCCGGTTTTACCCAACAACCACAATGTAGGTAGGGATGACTCCCACTGCTGGTTGGCGGCTTGTAGTGCCGGATCCTTATCTGGATTGATATACTGGAAAATATTCTTAAAAAACTGCTGCATCCATACCTCGGAGCCTACTACATAACGCGATGATACATGGCACCCATTTGAGTGGCAAAGCATAAAGCACAAGGTGCATATTAACCTACGTAAGAAAGTCTGCCTCAACAATGAGAATTTGATGGTATTTTTTTGTTTTTCTTTAACTATTTTGTCACTGTCAAAAAAATGACTATTTTTTTATGAACTTTTTCATACGCTTATCATTAATTAGTTTATATAACTTTTTTGCTGTCTTGATGTTTGTTTTTATTGTTCTAAATTTAAGAATGTAAGCGCGACTTGACATGCTAAGAAAAAAGGAAGAGTTGATGTCCAGCGGTCATTTTAAGCAAATTTATTTCATATGTGATTCAAGTCTTCAATCATGTTTGTTTAAGGACTTCCTCGAGAAATCCCTTAATAAAAATATTGAACTGACAACATTTGACAAATTCACATCTAGATCCTACGGGAAATCAGATTCTGCTCTTGTCATTGTTGATTTCACTTTTATCACTGAAGAAAAGTACCATTTGTACTACAACTTCGTTACAACAAATGAATTAGAAACCAAAGAGATATTAATTAATACGCCTAAGGATACTGACTACAAAACATTGTTAGGATGGCCAAATATTACCGGCGTTTTTTATTCCGATAACAGTTTGGACATTGTTGAAAAAGGTATGCAATGTATTCTAGATGGTGAAATGTGGCTTAGCCGAAGCCTGAGTCAGAAGATCATTCTATCTTACAGAAACCGTTCACAACTTAAATTCAACATAAAGCCAAGGACTAACCTAACAACACGTGAAAAAGAAATCCTTGATTTACTGATACTAGGAGAATCAAACGAACAAATAGCCGCGAGTCTGTTTGTCAGCGAAAACACAGTTAAGTCACACCTACATAATGTATTTAAGAAAATTAATGCGAAGAATCGTGTTCAAGCATTTATGTGGGCAAAAAATAATTATTACAACGACATGCCGATATGAAAAAGTTATTTATATCAATAATTTCAACAACGCTGCTTTTGTCCAGTGCGAGTTCCGCTAATGAGAACAAACCATTAGAAAACGGACCTCCTTTAGAAAGTAAAGACAGCCTTGAAACTCTTGATAGCCTAACTGAAATTGATGGCATTATTGTTGACCGTACCTTTACCCACTTGGGTGAGCAATTTTATTCTCTATTCTCTCAGAAAATGAGTGATAGATTTGAGAATCTAGCAGAAAACTTAACGGTCAAAGAACGGCCTACAGCACTGAGCGGCAGTATTATGAGCGTATATCACCGCCAGAATTTGATATATCGCACCGCAATATCGCCAGGCCGTGCACAAATAGAACAAAAAGTTAACGATGCCGTAAGTGCAATCAGTACTTATGTCGTCCGCTGGAAAATTGAACGTTACCTGAAAGATACTTTTGATGTTGATCATGATGAAATTTAAGGGACCAATCATGAAAAGAAAAATTATCTGTACTCTGGGTATAGCTTGCTTCAGTTTAAGCTCAATAGCGACTGAACTGACTTACCGGCCTATCAATCCTAGTTTTGGTGGGAATCCATTAAACAGTGGTCATTTATTAGGCATTGCCAATGCCATCAATGATCATAAGAACCCTGATGCCAGTAGTATACTCGACGAACAATCCGATTTGGATCGGCTTGCAGCCAGCCTTGAATCCCGACTAATCAGCCAGTTGCTATCTGATGTAGGCAACGGAAACACCGGCCAACTTTCGACCGATGATTTCCTGCTTAATATTGTCGATAACAACGGCGAGTTAACCATTCAAATCACCGATAAAGAAACCGGTGAATCTTCCACGATTCAAGTTAGCGGCTTAGTGCCAGATTTATAATGGAGTACAGCAATGAAATTCACATTAGCAGTTCTGTTCTCAGTTATATTGAGCGGTTGTTCATTATCTATGGGTACACCAGATATTGATGAGAAGCCAAATTTAATGGCACGTGGGGCGACTTATAATGATTTAGTCAGCCTGCCTTTACCCAGGGGTAAAGTCTATGTCTCGGTTTATGACTTCCGGGATCAAAGTGGCCAATATAAACCACAGCCCAACAGTAACTTCTCAACGGCTGTACCTCAAGGTGCTGCCGCCCTATTAATGACATCATTACTCGATTCTAAATGGTTTATTCCATTAGAGCGTGAAGGGCTACAAAACCTGTTAACCGAAAGGAAGATCATCCGAGCAGCACAGAAAAAAGACGAGGTTGTTGCCAACCATGGTAATAATCTACCCTCACTCGAATCTGCCAATATTATGTTTGAAGGCGGCATCGTTGCCTACGACACCAATATTAAAACAGGCGGTGCTGGTGCGAGGTACTTAGGTATTGGGGCATCAGGCCAATTTAGGGCCGACCAGGTGACAGTCAATGTCCGTGCAGTCGATGTCCGAAGTGGACGGATACTCTTGAGTGTCACCACCAGCAAGACGATCTATTCCCAAGAGGTTCAAACAGGTGTATTCAAGTTCATCGATTACAAAGATTTACTTGAGGCTGAGTTAGGGTACACCACTAATGAACCGGTCAATGTTGCTGTCATGTCTGCCATAGATGCCGCCGTGGTTCATGTCATCGTTGACGGCATTCAAAGCGGACTCTGGACCACATTGAGAGAGGAAGATGTCAACCACCCAATTATCCAGCAATATATGGAAAAAAATCAGCCGATAATCTAATTCTAACTAAGTTAAGGTCCCACCTTTTGCCCTCTTCTGGAGGGCCTTTTCATTTATATCTTCAGTCAGATTTTCTACAAACGCCACGTTACCACTCCCCCATGGGTTCATGCAGTTCAATTTAGCTATTGTCATAAAACTCGAATTGAAATCAATAAATGCTTTAGCTCTAGATCGCATAAGCTGCTGTAGAAGTGCCCAACAAAGCTAACACCCTTTTAAAGCAACAGGTTGCATTGTATCAACTAAACCAAAGTTCAGTACCAAAGGCTTTTCTCATCATTTAGATGTAAATCCCATTTATGAAACTTCACGCATTAATACTAATCCGTCGCAGATTATTTCAACTGATCGTTTAATGAGAATCTTTTTGCAAAAACGATAATTAAATTACAAAACGAAACAACAAAGACGGATGTGGTGATGAGTAAGTTAAACAAGGCAGTAATCATATACATTGGTCTATTTGGTTTTCATAGCCAAGCAAATTCGAGTGACCTTGCGCTAAATGAATTAGGTCATATTAATGAAATCAGCTACGGGTTTGACAATTACGCCTATATCAAAGTCAACAACGGGAATAATGGCTTAGCCACAATTATTCAAAAAAGCATTGGTAATGGTGCAAACAATAAAGCAGCGATTTCACAATCGGGGAATGGAAACAAAGCAATTATTGAACAGCAAGGTGCACTAAACACAGCCGCGATCCAACAAGATGGCAATTACAACCTTGCTTATATTTCTGAGACTGGCGTTGATAACACTGGGCTCATTTTACAAGTCGGCAATAACAATAAAGCCGCTTTGATTCAGAAAGGTAAAAATAATAAGGGAGAAATAAGCCAATATGGAAATGACAATACCGCATTAATTGTACAAAAAAGTAATGTTAAACACTTTTATTCTGAGATAACCCAAACGGGTAATAATCAAACGCATGTAATCATCAACGGTATGAATCGCAATATCGTTATTGAATAAGCACAATTAAGGAAAATATCATGAAAAAGCTAGCAATGATTATCGCAGCAACTATGGCTTCTGGTACTGCTATGGCAACTTCACCTTCGCCTTATTCTGAAGCTCAGTATTATGATGATAACCGATCTCTGATTTACGTTACTCGAGACAGTGATGACAACTCCGTCACTGTGACACAAAGTTCACCGGGCAGTTATGATGCTGAAAACTTCTCAAAGGTTGAAATTAATGATCGCTCTGATGATAACCATCTATATATTTATCAAGGCGGTGCGAAGAATAAGTCTTATGTAGAAATCGATGAAAGCTCAGATGAAAACTATCTAAGTGTAAGTCAGCAGGGTTATAGAAACACTTCCAAAGTTGAGATTGATGAAAATTCAGATAAAAACGGTGTTGCTGTTAGTCAAAATGGTAAGTTTAACTATTCTGATGTAGAAATCGACGAGGGTTCTTATGGCAACCACACATATGTGACACAAACTGGTTATGGTAACGACTCAAAAGTCGAAATTGATCCGGATGGTGATCGCAACTATGTGACAGTTGAACAACACGGCTTTCATAACGATTCTGATATCTTTATTGACGATGGTGATGACAACTACGTATGGGCTTCATCAGACGGTGGATTCCTAAAAGTAGACGTAGATATTGAAGGTGCTTATTCTGATGATAATGTCATTGGCATCGATCAAAATGGCTACTACTCAAAAGCTCGTGTCGAAATTAACGATGGCGGTCATGAGACCACCGAAAACCATATTTACATTAATCAAACTTCCGCTGATTACTCTTACGTACTTGTGAATAATGGTTCTGACGGAAACTATATTTCAACCACCCAATTCTAATAACATTACTTGCAATACAGCCTTTAGCAAGCGGCTTTGCCGCTTGCTTTTTTATTTCTAGCCTATCAATTTTAATTTAGGCACACTAACTCAAAAACAAATCCCGCTGCAAAGACGCCCCCGGCTTGCAGGCATAATCTGAAAAGTCCGTAACACCCTGGTGCTGCAACACTTCCTCATCAATAAAGAACCGGCCTGTGCACTCTTTCGAATCCCGAGTGATAGTTTCATAACACGCATCGGCCATAATGGCTGGGTGCCGGGAGTGTTCCATAATTGTCTTGCCGTTCTTCATGTGGGATATCGCCGATGTCGCAATCGTGGTTTTCGGCCATAGCGAATTAGCTGCTATACCATACTCTTTGAGTTCATTGGCGAACGTCATGGTCATCATCGACATTCCATACTTCGAACTGGTATAAGCGCCGTAATTCTTGAACCACTGCGGGCTTAAATCAATTGGAGGGGACAGGGTTACTATATGAGGGTTAGGAGATTTGCGTAAATACGGTAAACAAGCCTGAGTCAGTAGGTACGTACCACGGACATTGATCGAAAACATCAGGTCAAAGCGCTTGCTTGGGGTATTTTCCAAGTTCTGTAAGTGAATACTGCTAGCATTGTTTATCACTACATCTATCCCGCCGGTCTGTTCAACCGCCTGCTCTACTGCGCTGGCAATGGCAGCCTCGTCACGGATATCCAATACAACAGGGATCGCCTTCCCCTTCCCTGCCTGATTGATCTCTTCTGCCGCCGTATAGATGGTACCGGGGAGTGTGGGATGAGGCTCGGTGGTTTTCGCGGCGATAATCACCGTTGCCCCTTCCTGTGCACAGCGCTTGGCTATCGCAAAGCCAATACCCCGTGAGCCGCCGCTGATAAATACGGTTTTGCCCGTTAACGTGCTCGACTGCTCAGTGAGTGGCTCACTGTTATTCTCTTCTCCCGCTTTTACCTTAGGCATAGAAATGGTATTAACCATTACTTCTAACTGGTTTATAGCACGCCTTGCTTTGTCAAAAAAATTCCCCATTACCTTCAATCCTTTAGGCTTATGTTCAATCAAGTATAGAGTAATTATTCAATTTACAAGGCAAAGAAAAGCTGGAACATCAATGCCCTGCGACATTCAACATTCCAGCTCTTACATTAACGTTCTAGCGACTACTTAGTATCAGGTTGGACGGTTGGGTCTGTATCTAAAAGTTCTCCCTCTGTGTTATCAGCTTCCGTATCTCCTACTCCCTCCTGGGGCATTTTCATCCAGGTGGTAAATAACTCATACCAAATCGCAAGGATAACAGCACCTAGGAACAGGCCAATAATACCTGCCGACATCATCCCACCAATAGCGCCTATTAATATAACAGGCATCGGGATCTCCACCCCTCGCCCCATCAACATGGGTTTAAGGATATTGTCTGACAACCCTGCTAGTAATACCCAAACAGTAAATATTGCTGCTGGTGTGGTATCCATATACGAGAACACATAAACGATGACGGGCAACACAATTAACAAAGCGGGCAACTGGGCAATGGCAAGGATGAATACGATAAATGTGATTAAACCAGCCGCAGGAATTTTAAATACAAACATGGCAGCACCAATCAAAACTGACTGGATAAATGCGACACCAACAACGCCGAGCAGCACACTGCGGATGGTTGCTGCAATCAAGCCGGCCCACTCTTCCCCATGCTTACCTACAACACGAACCGAGACCTGCTTGACAGCTGTTGCCATTGACTCCGAATGAGCCATAAAGCCGGCAGCGATAATCAAAGAAATAATGAACATCACAACCGTTGCCAGGCTGCTGCCCAAGGCACCGGCAAATGCCGCCACTGCCGCTTTGACCTCCTCTGAATACTTCATCAGAGCCTGCTCCATATTGGTCGCAAACAAGGCCCAGGTGCTATAAAGTTTTTCTCCAACCATGGGGATCTCAGCGACTCGCGCTGGCGGCCCTGGCAGTTTAACTGTCTCACTCTGAAGAAAGTCAGTGATGGCAACAACACCATCAAAAACAGACCCCATGACAATAACAAGCGGCACCACCAAAATAGTAATGCCTACCAATGCCAAAATGGTTGCGGACAATCCCCGCCTTCCCTTCATCGCCCCTTCCAGCTTCAAGGTCAATGGCATCAAAGCGACGGCAATGATGGCACCCCAGAGCACAGGAATAATAAAAGGTTTGATAATGTCATATGTCCAGACAAGCAGGATTACCAGCAAGCCTATCCGGATGAACGACTCCAACATGTTATTGATAAATATCTTGCTCTTGTACTTTTCAAGTTGATTATCCATCGTTGTTTTCCTGACTGTTTTGGCTGGCGCCGACCAGGCTAGCTACAACAATTGCCATATAGAACACACCAGCAATCGCTTCCAAATACACAATGACCTGAGCAACGGGAGAGATTGGGCTCATATCGCCGTAGCCCAATGTGGTTAAGGTAACAAAACTGAAATAAGCAGCATTGGAAAAATTATCTCCCCAGTCCTTGGCTTCCAAACCGGTGAAGGACTCAGGGGAAAATTCCAATATCAACAGATAAGCGATAGCCCACATCAAACCGAGCAATAAGAACAGCGCCAATGAGCCTACGACCTTATTGTTATCAATCGTCCCGGTGAACAATATTTGCCGCATGATCGATTTGAACGTGCCGAAAAAGAAAGTCAGCATCAATACCAACATAGCGATATCGACTTGCTTGAACGCAAAGAGCTCCTTAATCACTATCAGCCCTACCCACGAGATAACAAGACTTATCAGAAACCGGTACCACCCCGAATCAAACCGCAAACTGACCAGGCAGACGACAAACGTCAGCAAGGTGATCCCTTGCATGATCTTATCCAACCAAGTGATATGGAGCACTTGATCCAATGAGGAGCTCACCAGCAAAATAATCAATGCGATGGTGAGGTAGTAAAAGTTATTTTGTTCGGTGATTTTCTTACCCATTTCCCCATCCCGCCACGTAATGAAATATCAAGTTATTGAGTTTGTTCTGACTCTGAGCTTTGCTGCTCTTCCATCACCATAATCGACGCCGTCATACCAAAGCGTAAGCTCACACCATCTGGCAAAGAAGCCAGTGTGATTTTGACCGGAATACGCTGCGCCAAACGAATCCATTGAAAAACCGGGTTAACGCTCGGCAACAAGTTATAGCCCACTGCACCATTTTGCGGCGCTATCCCCCACCCGACAGAATCAACCACCGCTTCAATTGGCTGTTCGGGGTAGGCCATCAAGGTCACTTTTGCCTCATCGCCAATACGGATATTTGCCAGCTGGTTTTCACGGAAATAACCAAACACCCAGAAGCTGTTGACATCCACCAGTGCCAGCAAGGGTTGGTTGGCTACCGCTTGGGTGCCTTCCCGAATATCCAAATTGGAAACATAGCCATCAACCGAGGCAAACACCTGGGTAAATTCCATATTCAATTTAGCCGCTTGCAGCTTTTGCTCTGCTACCTTTATCTGGATCAACGACTCTTCATAGGAAATTTGTCTACGAGTAATGTCTTTGAGCGACACCGCGCCTCTGTCCTTGCGCTGAATATCGAGCAACCTGTCCAGTTCAATTTTCTTGCCTTTCGAGCTTATTTTGGCGCGTTCTAGGGATGATTCGGCCTGTGACAGCGTGTTTTCGTAAGTCGTCGGATCAATCTGAAATAGCAACTCGCCTTTACGGACAAACTGGTTATCAACCACAGCCACATACACCACCGGTCCAGACACTCGCGGCGCGACTTTGATAATATTGGCCCTTACCTGGCCATTTCGGGTCCAAGGGTTATCAAAATACTCTTGGTATTTCTGGTAACCAAAGTAAATGGCTCCGCCAATAATGATGAGGTTGAGCGCAATCACGAATAGTTTTTTTATACTCTTCATTAGCACACCTAAAACTGGATAAAGTAAGCGTCTATCGCCACGGTGTAGAGCACCGTAATAGCGATAAATGTCATCGACGGATAAGCAATCAACCGCGATAAGCGGGTCTTATTCAAAATCACAACGGTTATCCAAGTCGCGATCACAGATAAGATGATGACGAGCAAAAAGGGCGAGTAATACACGTCTCCCCAAGACAGTTCATGCGGCACTTCCATTTAAGGCCCTCCCGGGTAGCTCTGTTTAGCCGGATCGATAGGTTCGCCAAACGGCGACTTCGCCTTGGGTACCTCGCTCGGTGCTAAAACCGGCAGTTGCGTTTCTTCGAGCATCTCACCCCAGTCAGTCCGGCTCTCCATTTGCGAACGAATTGCATCATTAAGGTATGACCGGCCAGTTTCCGCCTCCCAGCCACCACCTAATGATTTGTAGAGTGCAACCACCTGATTGGCGACATTCCCTTTCACTACCGCATAGGCATCCTCGCTCCGGGTCATCTTCTCCAGCGAGTTGAGCAAGCGCTCAAAGCTAATTTGGCCATTTTCATACTGGGTAAGAGAGATGTTGTAGGCCCGCACGGAAGCATCTACAGAGCGAAAGGCGAGCTTCTTCTGAACTTGGTTGAGCTGGTAGGACTCCAGGGCGTTGGTGACTTCCTGTACGGCCAGCAGCACTTGTTTGTTGTAATTAGTTAGTGTTTCCTGGAAACGCGCATCTTGGGCACGGATAGAGCTTTCTACCCGGCCGTATTGGAAAATGTTCCAGGAAAAAGATGGCCCCAGAGTAAGGTTTAACGAATCACTGAAACTAAAATCATTGCCGGCTGGTACGGTACTATTGAGGCCAATAACCCCAAACAAGGAAAACTGCGGGTAGAGATCAGCTTCTGCTATCCCGATTTGACTACTTTGGGCATGAGCCTGAAGCTCTGCAAGCTGCAAGTCTGGACGGCGCAGCACCAAGCCCGCTTCAATCTGGGTGCTGATAGGGACTGTTGCCGGGATCAACGAATACTGATCATAATCACTCGTCAGCCTGCTGCTGCGGGTTCCTTCATACTTATTATCAAAGGCTTTTACCTTGGCATTGACCCAAGGGCTGTCTAACATCACCATGGCCTGCTCAGGCAGAACGCCAAGCAACACCGCTATCGCATTACGTGATTGCATCATGCCAATCTTCAAACTCGGCAACGCAGATTCGGTGTTATAGAGCTGGGTTCTCGCCTGCTGTACATCGAGCTCAGTCACATCACCGGATTCATACTGGATCTCAGTGATCCGTTCTACCCGGCGCTGGATCTCTATATTTCGCTCAGATAACAGCACCCTCTCCTGAAATGTTCGGAAATTGATATAGTTACGGGCCACCTCTGAGGTGATCGTCACCAGAATATCGTGATAGGACGCAATAGAGGCATATAAAGTCGCCTCGGCAGATTCGACACCCAGCACGTAGCGTCCCCAAACATCCAGCTCCCAAGCCGCATCAAAGCTCAATGAGGCGTTGTCGAAGGTGTTTTCATTTTGGTAGATTTTCGCCACACTGCCTGAGACATTCTGCCGCTGCGGGTATTGAAACGACTCGGCCACACCCACTGCCGCACGGGCCTGGAGAATACGCAATCCTGCCGCTTCTAAGTCCAGGTTCTGCTGACTGGCTTGCTCCACTAACTCATTGAGCACAGGGTCATTAAACTGCTGCCACCAGCGGGCTGTTTTGGTTTTGCTGCGCTCAAGATCCCATGTAGTCCAAGACGTTGGCAAAGTCGCAGGCGCAACACCTTCGAATTTCGGCCCCAGTACCGTACAGCCTGACATGACAAGCAAAGACATCACTGTTATACAAACGCTGATCTTACTTCCCACGTATCGCCCCCTAAAACCGCTTCATCTGCAGTTCACCCCAAGCAACCTCATCACTCACCTGCTTGCACTGGAGCAATGATTCAAAAATATTTTTCTTCAAGTTTAGAAAGATATAGAAACCTGCAATGTCTGAATTTGAATACTTCTCTAACTCGAGATGGGAAAAGTATTCATCCAGCTTTGCTTCCAAAGCTTGATAGTCTTGCTTTAACAACTCAGTACTCACCACCTCATTTTCAGCTTCTATTTGCCATAAAGCCTGAACCAATTGCGGAATAACCACATCTCTATTGCCTTTTTGGGTTTGAACAAGCAAGGGATTCTCATCGAGTTTTTTACGCGCCTTGATAAGAGTCATCAAGTGATGGTGGAAAAGATCACACTGCTCAATATACTGATTGAGTTTCTCGCTCGTTAAACCCGGATAGGCATCAGTTTTGAATTTCGAGCCCCAAACTTGCATTTTTTTCAGCGCTACCACCATAGTGGTGATCCGCCAGACCAGCTGAAGCTTCTGCCAAAGGGAGAGCTCGTGTTTCTGTAATAATCGGATCACTCCAGTCGCATGGCGGAAAAAACGCTCTCGAAATACCAGCAACAAATGCTCGGGACGGCTGGAAAATGGCAGATAATAAGAAATCACCACAGACAGCACTGTCATGTAAAACAGGGTAACCACCGTCAAGGTAATCCCGAAGTGATAAACCATGTTGTTATCGATACCTAAGGTAAACATCCCCAATAAAAAGAAGATGGTTATCGGGCCTTTGAGCACATAAAAGCCGACAAAGGTATAAGTGAATATGAATACTGCCAGCTCTGCCCCCAATGTTAGCTGCGGCAATAGAAACACATAGGCGGGAATGGAAAATACAAAACCCAGTGTAAACAAGATAAAAAGCATCACTGGGTGAAAAGGCATGAAAGAGAGAATAGAAACAAACAAGGTGCTGAAAATGACAAAGTTATAACCACCAGGCGGGTTAAACTCAATCCAAAATGCGCCTGCAATCCAATAGGTCACCAAGACTTTGACGGCGGATTTAGCATTTTCGGCATCCCACCAGTTAAAGTTGGGCTTGCCTTTTAGTGGCGGCAATTCAAAGCCGACGCTGCCGGTGAGTGAGTCTATACTGCTGATACAGCTTTCAAGTTTGGTCAGTCGTTCTCTGAGTTGGTTAAACAGATAGCCCGATGATAATGCTTCCCCTCTGTATAAGTGACCTTCACGTTTTAGTTTCTCGCCATCATATTCGACATCACCCAAGGCCTGAGGAGCATGTGCATCCTGTTTTTCCCAAGCATCAGGCAACCTGTCAAATAGCTGGATCACTTCTGATCGCAAGGCATCAAAGTCACGAAGGTACTCCATCGGGTGCCCTCCTGATCGTGAATGATCTTTCGCAGCGAACAGAAGAATCTCCGTGATCTGGCCAAATAAAGCGACGGTGCCATCCCACTCTTTTTTATAAGCCGAAATCTCACTGCACTCACTGTTGAGGGTCTGGTATCGGGTTTCAAATGCCTGCTGGGCAGCAAACAATGCCTTGCTTAGTTCAGCTAAGCTCGGAGGGACTTCAGCTTCTTCCTCTGCATCACTCTCTGGATCTTCATGAGATGTATCTTCAGGCAGTGTTTCTTGTTCTCGGTTCTCAACATCCAGCTCCTGTTGCGGCTCATGTGCTTGCAGGGTTTGCTGGGGCGGTAAGCTCATCGCTTCAAAAAGCGCTCTTTGTGCTGAAGCTAAATTATCACCAAGTTGCCGCAGGTTCTGCTCAACCTTTGGCGGGAACAAAAACACGCCAACTAGGGTATACACAACAACGCCGAATACCGTCATAAAGGTGCGATCTAAACCATAGAGAAACGCCCCTTCAGGATCGCCACCGTTATACATCATGAGGATCATGACGCCGGTCAGCATAAATAAGGTCGGATCATTAAGGTAGGCAGAGCGGATATAGAAGACAACGACAATTACCAAGGAGACCGCCAGCATATACAGCATTCGGTCTTGGGCGAAAAAGCCAACTAATATCAAGCCAATAATACCGCCAGCAATAGTCCCGAGCACACGTAACGTACCTTTTGCCAACGACTCCCGGCGGCTGCCGGTAGAGGCTATCAGCATCACCGTCGTGGCTGCTGTTGATGGCTGCGTCCATCCCAATACCATCGGTATCATATACGCAAGGGTCAGGCTAACGGCGACCCTAAAGGCAAACTTGAACTTGTCACTCAGGCAAAACGGGATCAGCCAGTTTCCCAACTGGAAAACCGACAGCCTATCTCGTATGTGGAGGATCTGAGTGTTGGCTTTGGTCACCCTCTACCCCTAGCATTATTAATTATGCCCTCATTGGCATACTTAATAATGCTAGGATATTTTTGATAAAGCGCAGCAAATATTTGTCTTATCTATCGAACTGTTAGCCCTCTAAAACAGTTCATGCAGCAATGAGAAAACACTCATAACTGAGTCAACTCACTGGGTTTGGAAAACAAGAAGCGCGGTGAGTGCTGTTCAAGCTCAGCTCTTGAACCATAGCCCCACAGTACGCCTGCAGACTGTAAGCCATTACGGTGAGCAGCGGTCAGGTCGACATAGCGATCACCAATCATCAATGACTTATCTGAGATCACGCCGTTCTCTTTTAGCGCTTGGAGTTGTTGCCACTTTTCGATCCCGACATCGCCACCATCAACAAACTCGAAATGATCATGCAGATCAAACAAGGCAAGGATCTGGTTGGCAAAATCGGCTCGCTTGGAGGTACACACCCCCAGTCGGTATTTACCCTGCTGTTTCAACTTATCGAGAGATCCTCTTATCCCTGTATACAAGTGATTCTCCGCATAGCCGATTTCTGCATATCGCTGGCGGTAGGCATCCACTAAGGCAAGGATCAATGATGACTGGTTGGATTCAACAATCTCCATAAAGGTTTGGTCAAGAGGCGGCCCTATGTAACGAGCAATCTCCTCCTCGCTACGTGTGTGATAGCCATGCGCTGCTAAAGCGTGATTCATTGAGCGCACTATCCCGAGTTTGGGATCGCTGATAGTACCGTCCAAATCAAATATGAGTGTCTCGTATTTCATTCTTTCTTCCCTGTTGATACAAAAAAGCCCCAGTGAAAGACTGGGGCTTAAAATTAACTACTTGTTATCGATGACTCATCTATAGACTCTTCCACCAATGGTGGTTGCTGCAATGCATTCACTGCATTAAGTAACAACTTCACCGCCGGCAACATACGGCTTTCATCGATATCAAAATCACCGTTATGATGCCCTGCTGTTAAGTCAGAGCCGACAAGGCAATAAATCGCCTTACCGCCGCGGGACTGAACACGGTCAACCAAATAGCCAGCATCTTCACTGGCTCCGAAGTCTTTCTCTCGAACCACTTCACTAAAGCCACTTTCCAGGCCAATACACTCAAGCAGTTCGACAAGTTCAGCGTCGTTTTCCAGCCCAATGGCTTCACCCTGAGCACAGAGTTTTACTTTCACCCCGTGCATCATGGCTGCCGCCTCGGCAATATTCTCGACCTGCTGGAACATATAAGAGTTCAAAGAACGGTTCTCACCGCGGGTTTCTCCCAGCAGTACAGCACTGGCCGGGATCACATTTCGGCCATCCCCCGCATGCATCTGCCCGATGTTAATGCGGGTCATACCATCTCGGTGACGCGGAATCGCCAGCATCTGGCTGACAGCAGTGCAAGCGGCGGCCAAGGCATTTTGGCCGGCATTTGGCTCGATACCGGCGTGGGCTGGTTTCCCCGTAAAGTGAAGATCAAACTTAGAGCTGCATAAAAAGTGTTGGGGATCGCAAACCAAGGTACCACTTGGCACATTCATGCCGATATGCGCAGCAAAGAAGTAATCGACATCATCCAGCCAGCCACTTTCGGCAATCGCCTTACCGGCGCGGCAGCCTTCTTCTGCTGGTTGGAACAAAAGCTTAATCTTACCTTTTAGCTGAGCTTTATTTTCAGCCAAGACCTCGGCAATACCCAAGCCAATTGAAGCGTGGGCATCATGGCCACAGGCATGGGCAACACCAGGAGCAAGTGAAGCAAACCCTAGGAAACGTGGACGGTGCGCATCTTCTTCGCTTTCCATTACTTCAACGGCATCAATATCAAAGCGCAGTGCGATGACTGGACCTGGCTTACCTGTATCCAATACAGCGCCAACTCCAGTGATCCCATCCATATGGGCTAAGTAGGTGATATCAGCTCCCCAGCTGATTGCTCGCTCCTGTGCTTCAGCAACTAATACTTCATCGCGCCCCATAATCGAAGTGCGAAGAATGATCTCATCACTGAAATGCAGCGAGTAGCCTAGGTTTTCGAGGTGACTAGCGATACGGCTAGTCGTGAAGAATTCTCGCCATGCGGCTTCCGGGTAGCGATGGAACTCCCGGCGATGGTTCATCAGGCGCTGCGACAGCGTTTGTTCATCGAATTGCAAGTTACTTGACACTAATTTGTTCCTACTATTTTTTACAAAGCTTGGCGTTAGTAGCCAGTCAGCTCCATAAATCCTTGTCCTGTGTGACTCCCTGAAACCGTTATCGGCCCTTCCCAATAAGAGAAGATAAACGGTAGCCATTGCTCCTTCCGGACCACATCCACTTTAAGCTCAATATCTTTAGATGGTACTTTTACCTGCCACACAATCGGATACGTTTTCCCACCATAGTGTGAGAACGTGATAGGTGACAGCTGAAAATCATCTGCTGATAAAATTTCTGTTGTACCATCTGGCCAGCTAAGCGAGCCAAAATAATACGGTCGCACATCTTTTTCCCTGATCTGGTACAGCATTAGTGCACTTCCATCGTCAAGATGAATAGAGAACCAGTCCCAGCCCTGTTGGTTTTCGGCAAGTCCACGGCTACTCCACTCGCGGTCGTACCATGCATCACCAGTGACGGTAAATTGTTTACCGTCTAGCTCTAGTCGCCCTTCAATATTCAAAAAAGGCGCACTGAAGTAGTAAGAGGCTATATCTTCTGTTGCATGCTTTTTACTATAGCCCTGCTCACCCTGAAGCACGATAGCGCCGGTTTGCTGGATAGCTAACTTTCCTTCCATACCACTGGCATCAGCAAAAGACAGCACACCAGGAAACGGCGAATAAGAATATGACCGCCATTCCCAGTTATCTAGCCAAGCCCGATACGGTTGGCCAAGGACCCCTGCTTGGCCTATGCCACCTCGGGCAAAGCGCTCAGCAGACCACACTTTATCTTTTCCGGTTACGACCAAATGCGCCATGTAACGCTGTGGGCTTTCCCATCCCCGCCCTTCTTCAATCGTTGAGCGGAATCGGAACAAGGTCCACTGCAAACCAAATTGCTCACCTGTTTCGGCTTGCAAGTTGGCTGTCAGGTACCACCACTCGGCACGAAAGTCCGGGTGCGGTAGGTGATCGCGGGGAAACTGAAACTGGTAACCCGGCACGACAGGGGCGAATTGCGTATTATCAGGATCCGCCATCACGGATACAGATGGACTATCGCTGATTTCTTCTTGATCGTAGCTAAGAAGGAACAACACGGTAGCAACCGCAATGACCAAAATACTAAAATACCAACGGGGAAAGCGCGCTCCCTTCATCAGAACGACTCCCTTAGTGACATAATCGCCGACTGTTTTACCAAACGCCAAACAGGCCATGCACCTGCTAGCAATAGCACAATTAAAGCGGATCCCAACGAGAACAGATAGTTAGTCGGGAAATATTCTATCGGCATCGTCCAGCCAAATGAATACTTCAAGACAACATCAATCAACAGCTGAGCCAACACCAACCCCAACGGCAAGGCAATCAAAGCTGTCAGAAGGCCAATCATAAGAAGCTGGCCACCGCCCAGCAAAGCGAGTTCTCGTCCGGTCATCCCCATACACCGCAGCAACGCAAACTGCCGCATACGCGACGTCTCGCCAGCAACAGTGGCAAAGAACAAGCCACATACCGCGACAAATAGCGTCAGCTTGCCAAGTGTTGCCGTCACAACGAAGGTACGATCAAACACGTTCATCGCTTGCAGCATCAGCTCATTGTTGTTCCTGATCCTCTCCGGTGGTAAGCGGAAAGTTTCTCCAAGGGATCGGATCATCTGCGTAGACTGAGAATGATCATTGAGATGTATGGCTAAGCTCACCTGCCCTTTATGAGGCCAAACGGCTTTCCAACGTTTCTGCGACAAAATGATCTGACTATATGGATTGCCATAGTCATAGAAAACCCCAGCCACCAGCCATTGTTTATTCAATGGAGGTGGTAGGTCGATCATCTGTCCTGGTTTAAGGTTTTGCTTCAGCGCCATGGACTCGCTAACCAAAATGGCCCTGTCATGATGAAGCTTTTGCCAATATTCAGGCATCGCGACTTTTACAGCCAGCGCCTGCTTCTCATCGGCTGTACCGCCAATACTCACTACCTGCAGGGTACCCGCTTCAGTTGGCAGCATTTTGCGCCATTGCCACCATACCTGTTTCACTTCGTCCTGATTTTCTAGCCATTGCGTCATTCTCGGAGCCATATTGACCGCTGGGCGGATATAAATATCAGCCGCCAAGCGCTGTTCTAACCAAGTCTGGGTGGTATTCCTGAAGCTTCCGACCATGGTTTCCATGCCGATATTCGATGCTAATGCCAACATGAAGGCCATTGAGGCCACACCGCGATAACTCAAGCTTGCCGCGGCATCTGAGAAGAACCAACGCAAACGGGCTGAACGTACAACGACACCCAGCAGGCGGAACAGCTGCCACAACAAGAATGGCATCGCCAATGCAGAAGCAATCAAAATACAGGCGATAAGGACAAAGCCAGCCTTTTGCCCATGCGGTAACTGGTAAACGGCAATCGCAGCACCAATGAACATACATGAGAAAATCGCTTGCAAAGCAAACTCGCGGCCACTGAAGCGTACTATGGACATACGGCTTGAGAGACGGGCTGGCTGGGTGCGGATAAGCCTTACCAAAGGCCAACCACAGGCCAATAGGCAGCCGCCAACAGCAATAAGTACCGAGGCGAGTCCCCACTCCCACTGCCAGCGGACGATCAGGCTGACATTGGCTCCGTAGAGGTCATTAAGAGTCTCTGCAACTGATGGCAACAACTTTTCAGCCAGTAATAAACCAAACAGGTTACCACCGACTAGGCCAACGACAATCCAAACAATCAGTTCCAAGCTCAGGGCTCGCACCAGTTGACCAGAAGATACCCCGGCCTGACGCATTAACCCGACTAAAGGCTGACGCTGTGAGAAAGACAATGACATCGCCTGGTAGAAAATAAACAGGCCAACCACAAACGCCAACATTCCCATTGCGAACAGGTTTAGGTGGAAGGCATCTGTCAGTGGCTCAAGCCCTGCTGTTTCTTGCTTTTCAAGCTTTAGCGCAACGGGTAGTTTATCTTCCAGTCGTCTGAGTGACTGAGGATCTAGGTCACCACACAATATGGCAGTTAGCCCCGAACCCGGCTGAAGCTGTCTTACCAAGGCCATATCAGCAATTAGCCTCGGCCCTTTTATCCGCTCTTCATTGACCACATGAAGCGGGCCGAGGGTCCGGCCAGATTCCAATTTTAAAGTCTGGCCGTCTTCGAACCCCATATAATTGGCGAGCTGGTCACCCACCAGGACAGGGTATGGCGGTTGCATTAATGACAGCATCTGTTGCTGATCATCACTGCCCGACATGGTGTTGCGACGGAAGCTGGAAAAAAGCGCGATAGGGTCAACGCCGACAATTTCGATACTGCGGCCGTTTTCGAGCAGAAGCCGCTGCTCTTCCAACGGCACACATTGGCTGAAACCATCTCGGCGAAGCTGCACATAAAAGCCTTGCGGGACTTTTAGTGCTGGTTGACTGTGACGAATGCGATATGGAAAAGGGTTAGAAAACAGGAGTTCGCCGTCACGGTAGCTTTCACGGGCTTGCTGGTTCACCCCCATCACCCCGACCAACAAGGCAATACCTAAGGTTAATCCCAACCATACAAGGACAATTTGAAGAGGATGACGCTTGTAATGTCCCCAGAGCGCTTTAGCTACGGGGCTTGACATGCAGGTGCCCTCCCTGCAAGCGGATACAGCCATTCATATGAGCAGCGACCTGTTTACTGTGTGTCACTAGCAGCAAAGTACAATCCAGTTGTTTCGTTAGGTTGGTTAACAGATTGATGACAGCACCAGCATTTCGCTCATCCAGGCTCCCGGTCGGCTCATCGGCCAACAGTATTTGTGGCTCCATGTACAAAGCCCGGGCTATTGCAGCACGCTGCTGCTGGCCACCCGACATTTCTTCAGGGTAACGGCCTAGCAGCGGCATCAAGTCAAGGGCCGCAATGATTTGCCGCCAAAGTGCAGGTTTTTCAGGTAGCCCTTTAAGCTGGCGACAAAATCGAATATTGTCTGCCGTTGTCAATGTTGGCAATAAATTGAATTGCTGGAAAACCAAGCCAATATTGTTACGACGAAAAGCGGTTCGCTCACGCTCGGAAATTGCATGAATAGGCTTATCGCCTAACCACACCTCACCTGAATCGACAGTATCCAACCCAGCGATCAGGTTTAGCAAAGTACTCTTGCCAGAGCCACTCTCCCCCATTAGCGCCAGCTGCTCACCTTGCTTTAAATTCAGTTCAGCCCCTTGCAATACCGAATGGTACTCATCGCCATCCATATAGCCTTTGCAAAGGTCAACCAGTCGTAACATTATTATCCCCATTGAAAGGAAGTCTTTGGACTGAAATTTACAGTAAACCGATTGTTCTATAAAGCCCTTTCCGGAACATAGAACTAAAATACACCTAATGTGTAACATTAGCCCTACAATTTCTACCAAGCCCCCTACATGCACCTCACAAAATCCCTCAACACAAAGCTGTTTGCTGTTGTATATTTTTATTGTATACCTTTGTTTGGAAACCAGTCTTTGTTTCCCGCAATTTAACCCGCTACACGGAGCAGTAGTTTATGGACAAAACGATTTTAGTTGTCGGTGCATCTGGTTACATCGGTAGCCACCTTGTACCCGAACTGGCCAGCGCAGGTTATACCGTCCGAGCGACTGGCCGAAACCTAAAATTGTTAGAAAAGCGCGGTTGGCAGGATATAGATAACGTCAGTATCCACCACTTGGATCTCAACGAAGCCGATAACCTTCCAGAACTTCTCGAAGGCGTAGACAGTGTGTTTTTTCTTGTCCACGGGATGAACCATGGTCATGACTTTATTGATATTGAGCTAGACGCCGCCCACAACTTTAGTGATGCCCTGAGAGAATCTGCCGTTGAACGCGTCATTTACCTCGGTGCCCTGCAGCCTTCTGACGGCAAGCCCTCCGACCACCTGCAGGCCAGGAAAGCAACCGGCGATATTCTCAGGGAAAGCGGCAAACCCATTACCGAGTTACGGGCAGGCATTATTGTTGGTCCCGGCTCTGCAGCCTTCGAGGTTATGCGGGATTTTGTCTACCACTTCCCGGTTCTCATTACGCCGAAATGGGTACACTCTAAAAGCTCGCCGATTGCACTGCGCAACCTGCTGTATTACTTGTTGAGACTATTAGATTTCAAACCGACCAAACACCAGATAATGGATGTTGCTGGCCCTGAAAATATTACTTACGCCCAACAACTTCAAACCATTGGTAAGCATATCGGTAAAAAAGCGCGGATCTTAGCAGTTCCCTTCTTGACGCCAAAGTTCGCAGCAAGATGGCTTCATCTCGTGACATCAGTACCCACGAATATTGCCCGGGCACTTATCGGGGGGCTAGGTCATGACTTGCAAGCAAATGGCAATGCGCTCCAGTCTTTAATTCCGCAAAGCCTTCTTAGCTATGACCAGGCGGTTGAGGAGAGCCTAGGGCATGAAAACGAAGTGGTAAGAAGTGATATCTGGGGGTTTGATCCCGACGCCCTTGCCCGCTGGCAACCCGGTTTCGGCTATTATCCTAAACAAGCCGGGTATCGCCTCAAAACCGATGCCACTGCCGAGCAACTATGGCGGCAGGTGCAACTTGTCGGAGGAAAAGAAGGCTACTTCTATGCTAATTACCTATGGCGGATCCGTGAGTGGATGGATTTTGCTATCGGTGGCGATGCCCTCAAACGCTACCGCCGTGATCCAGAACAACTGGAGCTAGGTGATAAAATAGACTCTTGGAAAGTGATCAACATCGTGCCTAACCAATTTCTGTCCCTGTTATTTGGCATGAAAGCGCCAGGACTTGGCCGTTTAGAATTTACTATCGAAGACAAAGGCGATCATCGTGAAATAGACATTCGCGCATGGTGGCACCCAGCAGGGTTCTCTGGCTTGCTTTATTGGTTTGCCATGATGCCAGCTCATCTGTTTATTTTCCGTGGTATGACCCATGCCCTGGTCAAACGTTGCCAAGCTAAGGCGCAGGAAGGGAAAACAGAGACAGTCTGAACCCACCTGCTAACCTGAGCATTTAGAAAACCACGCTCATTTATAAAGACAATTGGGAATACCTAATCAGTTAGGTATTCCTGTTTATTAACGTCGGCTTCACTCGTAATATGGACTGATGTTCAGGATGCCCCTGCCACACTTGCTCCAAGCAACGATAAGCTTGCTCAGCAATATCTAACACAGGCTGTGCTACTGTCGTTAGCTGATAGCCCTCCCAGTCAGACTGGGGAACATTATCGCAGCCAACAATGCTCAACTGGCTTGGGACTTTCAGTCCCAATTGCTGCCGGCAACAATCAAGCACACCCAACGCTAACGCATCTGAAGCACAAAAAACACCTTGCAGCGTCTTGAGCGTCGACTTTTCCTGCAGTGCAACCTTATACCCAGCACTATAGCCATAACGCTCCGCGTCAAGTTGAGTGACCTTGACAACACCGTGATGCGATAGCGTATCCGCAAAACCCTGAAAGCGCTCATTTGAGGCTTGACCATCAGCCCGTCCTGCAACGAATCCTACTCGGGTAAAGTCTTTATCAAGGAAATATTGCGCAGCGAGTTGGCCTGCCAGTCGGTTATCGGTCTGAACCGATGGGCTTTGACCTGTCAGATCTGAGCGGCCCAATGTCACTAAGGGCAACGAAAGCTTTTGACATTGCGCAACACTTTCTACGGGTAACGACCCCATAACAGCAATCACGCCATCCACTTGATACCCGGACAATCTCATCAACGCCGCGTCTAAATCTGCCGCCTGCTTTACGTTTAGCAGCATGGGCTGTTTTCCATGCTTTTGTAAAACAGAAGATAGCGTCTCGAACAGGTAGGACTGGTAAGGGTTTGAGAAGTCGCTGATCAAAATAGCCACTAAATGAGAGCGAGCTTTTTGGGCTGGCGTGCTCAAGGTTCGGGCAAAAAAGTTAGGCTGATACCCCAGCTTCTGGGCAGCCGTTAAAATTTCATCCCGCTTCGATGCATTGATACTTGCACCTTCGGTAAATGCCCTTGATACCGCTGAGCGTGATACGCCAACGTACTCGGCAACATCAGAAGCTGTAACCTTTTTATTCATGGAAGACTTATTCATGGAGGACTTATTCATTAAAGGCTTATTCATTAATTAAAGGCTTACTCATACAAGGCTAAGCACTCCTTCTCTAACTTTTCTATTATGCAATTACCATCCTCAGCCACTTCTACACCAGCCAGCGGTTTGAGCTGCTCTTGCAGCTCCAAGCGGTACATTGGGTCAATATGATACAACCACCACAAGCTATTTGGCTTGCGGGAGTAGGTCTGGATTTCATGCCAGGAACCATGGCTAGGATGACAAGCCAAGGTCTCACACTCAACAAATACCCAGTCAGACTGACTCGCAAGCGTACGTCCCTGTTCAAGAAGTTGACCGTCACCAGAGTAAAACAATGTCTGGCCCGTCGACAATTCCAATTGCAGGCTAAGATTCGAAACCGCATGTTGCGTTGGGGCCACTGTCGCCTTCCAGGGCCCAATGGCATTAACCTCACCGCTATCTAGCCAGATAAGTTCAAAACCTAACTCATCCACTGGCCAGTGGGCAAACTCAATCAAAGGCTTGAGGACTTTCCACTGTGCCTGTTGCGCAAAAATCGTTAGCGGCTGCTTACGCCCCTTGGCATCCATCCAGTTAAGCAAGGTGGTCAGGCCTGCACAGTGGTCAGGGTGGCTATGGGTTATGTAAACACTATCAAGTAATTCAGGTGTAATGAGCCCACCCAGCAGCGCCTTCGGAACCCATGGGCCGCAATCTATCAGTAAGGCATAGTTGTCTTGCTGTACCAGCAAACTGGCATTTGTCCGCTCGCTGTCATAGGCATCACCACTGCCAACCACCTGAAACGAAAAATCATGCGGCATTGGCAACCTCTGAATGTTCGATTCGTTGCTCTTGTTGATCAAAACAGTGATATACCGATCTAGACAAATTAAGCGGCAATTTATCGCCTTGAGAGTAACGATGTTCGCTCTCAACCACAAAAGCCTCTCCTGCCAACTGGCCATAATAAAGACGGGCATGGCCTAGCGGTTCAACAACATTTATTTCCATCTCGCAATCGTAGCACGATGGGTCAACGACAACCTGATTTGGCCTGAAACCCACACTACAAACAGATTCAGAAAGAGCCATTTCCGGAACCAACTGTTGCAGCCCTAAATGCGGAATGAAATTCATCACCGGCGTACCGATAAATGCTGCAACAAAGCGATTTACCGGGCGGTTATAGAGCTCTTCCGGTGCACCCACCTGCTCGATATTCCCTTTGTTCAACACCACTATCTTATCGGCCAATGTCATTGCTTCGACCTGATCATGGGTCACATAGATCATGGTCGCATTAAGCTGCTGGTGAAGCTGCTTCAAGTAAACACGCATTTCACCACGTAATTTTGCATCAAGATTAGACAGCGGCTCATCGAATAAAAACAGCTCGGGATCACGTACAATCGCCCGTCCGATTGCAACTCGCTGGCGCTGCCCACCTGATAGTTCGCCAGGCAGACGTTCCAATAGCGCTTCAAGCTGCAGATTGCAGGCTGTCTCTTTTACCTTCTCGCTGATGTCAGCCTTATCCATTCCAGCCATTTTCAAAGGAAAGCCCATGTTCTTCTCAACGCTCATGTGCGGGTAAAGCGCATAAGATTGGAACACCATCGCTACCTCTCGCTCTGATGGGTGGATGCCGTTAAGGCACTTGCCATTGAGCTTTATCTCTCCACCGCTGATCGATTCAAGCCCTGCCACCATGCGGAGCAGTGTCGACTTGCCACAACCTGACGGCCCGACAAACACTACAAATTCACCGTCATTGATAGTTAAATCAACCTGGGGGATCACAAGGTTGTCACCATAGGCTTTCGTCAGGTTATTCATTGTTAATTTAGTCATCATCTTAATCTCTTTATTTCAAACCCATCGAAAAGCCGCGCAGCAGGTAACGTTGCATATAGCTAGCCAAAGCCAGCATTGGCAGTGAAGACACTATCCCAACCGCCATCAGTTCACCCCAAGCGGTACCGTCCTCAGTCATAAAGTTAGAGATAAACAATGGGATAGTGAATTTATCCGGGGTATGGATAAACAACAGCGAAAACAGAAACTCGTTCCAACCGAGGATCATGGCAAAGATCGCAGTGGCAACCACTCCCGGCGCGCAGAGCGGAAAGACAATATAGGCCAATCGATTAAACAAATGAGCGCCATCCATCGAACCAGCCTCTTCGATCTCCAGCGGAATGTCGCGAATAAAACCAAGCAGCATCCAAATACAGAACGGCAAGGTATACACCTGGTAGGCGAGAATAAGACCCAGCTTACTGTTGAGCAGCCCCATTTGATTCATCAGTGAATACAGCGGTATCGCCACCACAATCGGCGGCATCATTTTGATCACCAGCACCAACAGCAAAAACACATTGTCGAGCTTGGCGGGGAATTGGTATCGCACCAAGGCGTAGGCCGCAAAAAAAGCAACAATCACCGATACCATGGTCGCGGATAGTGCAATCAAAACGGTGTTGCCGATAAGCATCTGGAAATCGCCCTGCCACAGGGTTTTAAATGCCTCAAAGCTCAACTGTGAAGGCAGTAGCGATGCCCCTGTACGCAAGATCTCACCCGGCGGCTTGAATGCCGTGCCAAACATCCAGACAATCGGCAACAGGAACAGCCCAACCGCCAGCCACACCAACAGCGAATGAACATAACGATTCATGCCTTACCTCCCTGAAGTGCTTTGCGGGCATAAAAAATGGTCATCACCAAGGAAATTGCCAACATCACCAAGGCAGCAGCACTTGCCATGCCAAGGTTGAAGAAACGGAACCCATATTTGTAGACAAACATCGACAAGGTTTCGGTCGCATTCCCCGGCCCTCCCCCCGTCATGACATAGACTTTATCGAACAACTTGAAGGTATCGATCGAGCGTAGCAATAGCGCCAGCATCAACTGCTTTTGCACTAGCGGTAGCGTGATATAGACAAAACTTCGCCAGCCTTTGGCACCATCAACCATCGCGGCTTCGCCGATGTCTTTAGGGATCGACTGCAAACCCGCCAAGATGATCAAAAAGGCCATTGGGGTCCACTGCCAAGTATCAACCAAGGCAATGGCATAGAGAGCCAAGTCTGGATTGAACAGCCATTCTTGAGCCGGTAGCCCTATTGCCACCAGCACACTGTTTAGCAACCCAAAATCGTAGTGATACCATGAGCGCCATATCGACGAGCACACCAGCGTCGATAGCATCATCGGATAGATAATGATCGGCAAAGCAAACTTTCGCCCCGGAAACTGACGTTGAAACAACAGGGCTAAATACAGCCCCAGCAATACCTGAGCAATGGAAGCGACAAGAGTGAAAACAAACGTGTTCTTGATTGCAGAGACAAAGAAAAAGTCTTCCAGTAACTCTTTAAAATTGGCAAGGCCAACAAACTGATAAGCTTGGTTGGCGTAATCCACTTCCCCGAATGCGTTGTAGATGACATTGAGGATAGGATAAACCGTCAGCAAACCGAGAATGACCAACGCCGGTGCCAGCAACAAACCTAGTTGTTTACGGCTTTCGAATAACATAGGACACCTAAAAATCTGAAAAACGCTGCCCTGAAGGGCTCAAGGCAGCGTTTGATGACGAAACCTTACACTTTGATGATACGGTCTATACGGCGCTGGGCTTGGTTAAGCGCCTGCTCTGCTGTCATCTGGCCCATCATCGCCATTTGCAGGAAATCACCCAATACACTTTCGACCTCAGCCCAATTTTGAATACGAGGACGGGCTTTACCTGTAGTCAGTGCTTTAGCCTGCTGCGGGTACCAGCGGTATTGCTCGACAACGTCTTTGTCGAGGTAAACACTTTCACGTGTTGGTGGCATGCCATAATCCAGTGCCAACGCTTTCTGAATAACAGGGCTGGTCGCAAACTGTACGAAGGCTTCCGCCTCTTGCTTATTGTTAGAATCTGCCGGAACGGCCAGCTGCCAAATGCCTAGCATAGGTGAAGGTGCGCCTACCTCAGCAGGAGGGGCCATAATTTCCATGTCACCAACAACATCAGACATTTCAGGGTTATCCAGATTCGGAACCCACGCCGGCCATACTTCTATAGCCATCGCCGCCGTCCCTTTTTGCAGGGAGTCTCGCACTTCATCGGCGTTGTAAACATCGACACCACGTGGGGCGTACTGTTTCATCGCCAAGAAAGCTTCCAGAGCCTCTTTCGCCTCAGGCGTGTTCAATGTCGCTTTGCCATCGGCATCGACAACATCAGCGCCGTAACCCCACAGAATTGGCAGGAAGCCCGTGACAATTGGGTTGCCTTTTACGCCACGGAAAACAACGCCGTTTGTTTCAGATGCGGCATCAATTTTGGCCGCAGCCTGAAGAACATCAGACCATGAAGTCGGCTCTGCTAACTCATGGGATTCAAATGTGGCTCGGTTCCAGGCAAACATCGCAACGTTGCCTACCATTGGCATCGCATAAATATCACCAGATGCATCTGGGTAACGGCCGACATCAAAAGGGGCTTGAACAAAGTCTTTATCAGCCACGTTGTCAGACAAAGGAGCTAGCCAATTATTGGTCATAAACTCCGGTGCCCAGGTGTCATCCATCAAGATAACATCGTAGTTACCTGTTTTTTCACGCATCGACAGCACGACACTTTCGTACAAACCGTTGCTAGGGCGTTGCACCAAAGTCACCTTGGCATCAGGGTTTTCCTTTTTGTATTGGTCAACAATGTACTGCATGGCCTGTCCGTAACTACTGTCTCGCCCTGCAATAACCAGCTCTCCGGCAATAGTGGTAAACGATGCTCCAATCATGGCTGTCGCCAATAATGTACGCTGCAACATGGAATGCGCTCCTTGTTCTCTCTTCAACTAAACGGCGTGGATAAAATAATGTTATTTTCATTTTTTGCACGCGCGTGCAAATTAACTGCACTCAAAGTTAACGATTCAACATGTCACTTACATGAAGCAAAGGTGAAGGTTTTTATTGTGCGGGGGAATAAAAAACGGGAACCGACAGGTTCCCGTTTAGCAAGTAAAGCCGTCATTTACTGATTGCTAGGTAGTTCAGGCAAATGCGTACCCGCATTGTGAGGGAATAGCTTGTATTCACCGTGGTATTTCACAATCGACTTGTAATCGGTCACTTTGTACAGCAGCATGCCCTGTGCATATGCAAGATCAACCAGCGCACGTGCATCGCCACGAACAAACAAAGATAGCGGTTTGACTAGCTCCCCGGCCTCATCGAACGCCGCTGCATACTGGGTAGAACAGACAACTAGCGACGCCTGGCCATCAGTATGGTGGGTCACTTTGCGGTTCACTTCATACTCAGTGGTTACCAGCCAGTCTTTCTCTTTCAGTTGCTCATAAAGCGCTTGTAGCTGGCCATTTTGCAAGCTATTGGCATTTAACGTACCCGTTAAATCGCCATCGCGAGGAATACCCTCGTAACAAGATTTAATCTGCTCAAACTGACTCTTCAACTGGGCATTTTTGCCCATACTGCGCGCCTGTTTCTGCCAATCAATCAACGTTTTGCCGACCACATGGTCATAACGCTGCTGCTTGATGACCTTGGTCACCCAAGCATTGAGGTACAAAGTCTCACTGACTGGGTTCTTAGGCGTTTTCCCAGCCTGCTGTGAGTCAGAGAGCTCTTGTAGACCTTGTGATACAACCTTATAAATTTCTTGATAAAACGTAGCCATTGATAACCTTTATGCTTCTCGTGAAAGGAACCAATAAAACAAGGCAGAAAGCAATGCACAGGCAGCCATTGTCAATGCCATTGGCCAAGGCGTGTTATTGTGCATCAATGCCACCAGCCCGCCCACGACGGTACCGGTACCAAAACGCAAGGTGCCCGCCAACGATGATGCCGTACCCGCCATATGAGGATAGCGCGCAAGCAAGCATGCCATGGTATTACTGCCGATAATTGAGATGGTTCCGACAAATAGCATGACAGGGATCACTACCCCCCACAAGCCCAAGCCAAGCAGCTGGCCACAAACCAAGCCAATACCGGCGATTAACTGTACAGTCAGGCCAAAACGTAGCATCCAATGTGAACCTAGCTTTTTCACCATACGACCATTGATACTGGTCATCATAATCAAGCAGACAACATTCAGGCCAAACAATAGGCCGAAGTACTGCGTGCTCACATGGTAGATATCAATGTAGACGAATGAGCCAACGGTCAAGAAAGTGAACATACCGGCAAAAGAGAAACCGCTGCTGAATACCAAGCCAACCGCCACCGGCGTAGTCAGCATCTTTGCATAGTTACGTAACGTCGAGCCAAGGTGGAACGGCAGGCGTTTCTCTTTCGGCAAAGTCTCCGGGATCCTGATAACGACAGCCAAGCCAATGATAACGGCAAATAGAGCCAGCACCCAGAAAATCGATCGCCAGCCAAACCAGACTGCAAGAAAGCCACCCAGCATCGGCGCAATCAAAGGCGCCACTGTCATTACCAGGGTAATAAAAGACATCATCCGGGCGAAGTCTTCGCGCTCGAACATGTCGCGCACCAAAGCCTGAATGATCACTGCGGCCGCAGCGCCAGCAAAGCCCTGAGCTGCCCGGATCCAAGTCAGCTCAATAATGTCACCCGAGACCGCACAGAAAACAGCCGCAATGGCAAACAAAATAATACCGACAATCAAAACCGGTTTTCGGCCATAGCTGTCAGCGAGCGGGCCGTGAATTAACTGACCGATAGCAAAGCCGGCAGTATAGGCAGTCAGCGTTGCCTGCACCAAACCGGGGTTGACCATCAAATCCTTGGCGATGGTTGGCATCGCCGGAAGATACATATCAATGGCCAGTGGTGTCAGCGCACCGATTGCCCCCAATATAATAATGAGCTGTATACTTAGTTTCTGGCTGTCTGTCGCAGTCATGTGTTCTCTGTTGTGCTGGAAAAAGTCAAAGACTTGTATTGTACGATGAATTGGCTGGGTACACTCTTTCCCTCTAGGAAATAGTGCGTTTCTACCATGTCATATTAGTTGAAAGTAAAAAACAGGAGGATTGCATAAAATGAAGAAGGATTGCTAGCACAATCCCTCTTGTAGGTCGCCATTAGATTACATCGCTGTGCTTACAGCTACTTAGTGAATGACGCCACTTCTTCAGGCGTCAGCGGGCGGTATTCTCCCGGTGCCAAATCTTCATCAAGCTCAACACTGCCGATTTCCTCACGGTGCAAGGCTTCAACCTTGTTACCTACCGCAGCAAACATACGTTTGACCTGATGGTATTTCCCCTCAGAAATAGTGATCAGCGCTGCTTTCTCGTCAAGGATTTCCAACTTCGCTGGACGAGTGAGGTCTTTCTCACCGCGCAACTGTACACCTTCAGCAAACTGCTCAATGGTTTCAGGCGCAATTGGATCTGCGGTTTCTACGTAGTAAACCTTTTCGCAGACATGGCGCGGTGAGGTAATACGGTGTGACCACTGGCCATCGTCCGTTAGTAGCACCAAGCCCGTGGTATCGCCGTCAAGACGGCCTGCAACATGAAGTTTTTCCGGGCTAACTACATCCAGCAGGATAAATACTGTTGGATTAAAATCATCAACATGCGAACACACATAGCCTGATGGCTTGTTCAGCATGAAGTAACGCGGACCATCAAAACGTAACGTACGGCCATTGAACTCAACGTCGCAGTCATCGGTCACTTTCTGGGAACCGTTCTTAACAATTTCGCCGTTAACTTCAATTTGTTTGTTTTTTAATAGCTTACCGGCTTCTTTACGGGTAATTCCAAGTGTAGTGCTAAGAAACTTATCAAGCCTCATGGTTGGCTCCAGATGGTACAAAAGCGCGTATCATACCAAGTCTCGTCGGCTTGGGCATTATCCCAGTCTTGTTATGGGCTAAAATAGAAGCAACTGAACCAAGAAACCACGAAGAATCCCCTTTGTGAAACACAATCATCCTAAAAGTTCAGTGCAATATCGTAGAACGTAACTAACCTCAAAGTCTCAAACATTTTTCGATGTATCTTTAAAATTCACTAGACGTATTCAGGCAATAGTTACGTATAACAAGTATCATCTACGCATTGGTTATACCGACTAACTGTGAAGGTTACGATATGAACATCTCACTTGTTGCGCCAAGTATTTCATCTATGGACATGCTTCTAACATTGGTTGAGGAGCTATTTGACTATGAGGTACTTCCTAAAAAGAAAGAACATACCCAACAGGCTATTCACCACCTGCTGACCAACCCCGAGCTGGGTCAAGCTTGGTTTATCGAAGTGGATAACAATGGCGAAAAGCTAATTGCTGGACACATTATCATTAGTTACAGCTTTAGTTTGGAGCATGGTGGACGTGTTGGCTTAATCGACCAATTCTACCTCAAGCCGGAATGGCGACAGCAAGGGATAGGCACTGCACTCATACCACAAGTCGAAGCGCATGCGGCCTCAGCTGGCGTTCACGCCCTGTCGCTCGAAGTGAATATCGGCAACAAGGGGGCGCGTAAGTTCTACGAAACACATGAATTCGTACCGCGCCGCCAGTTCTGCATGATGACCAAAGTCATCGAGCCTGAAGAAGTACCGTTGAACATCGCGTCTTAATCCGCTCCTTTATTATATCGACACCCGCTGACACACAGTTGTCAGTGGGTGTTTTCATTTTGAATCCCTACCTGTACACTTACACAGTACTTCATCATTTCTGGCTTTTTCACCTTTATGTATACGCTTCGCCCATACCAGCAAGACAGTGTCAACGCGACTATCCATTACTTCAGAAAGAACACCACGCCAGCCGTGCTTGCCCTGCCAACCGGGGCTGGCAAAAGCTTAGTGGTGGCAGAGCTTGCCCGAATTGCCCGTGGCCGCGTACTGGTGCTGACCCATGTCAAAGAGCTGGTCGAGCAAAACCATGGCAAATACGAGAGCTATGGCCTAAAAGCCTCTATCTTTTCTGCTGGCCTCGGGCGAAAAGAAACTGACAAACAGGTCGTCTTTGCTTCTGTGCAATCTATGGTGAATAGCCTTGACCAGTTCGCCAATGAATTTTCTCTGCTGGTTATCGATGAATGCCACCGCGTTCCCGATGATGAAAACAGTGCTTACCGCCGGGTAATTTCACATGTTCAAAAAATCAATCCCGGCATTAAGATCCTTGGCCTTACCGCCACGCCTTATCGTTTGGGAATGGGCTGGATTTACAAATACCACACACGTGGCCAAGTCCGCACTGAACAGGAACGTTTCTTCAGGGACTGTATTTTCGAGCTTCCAATCCGCTACTTGCTCGATGAAGGCTTTTTGACCGAGCCGAAAATGATGGACATGGCAGTCATGGGCTATGACTTTTCGCAGCTGAAACCGGGCAATAACGGCCGTTACAAAGAGGCCGATCTCGACAGTGTGATTGAACAATCTGGCCGTGCGACACCGATGATCATCGACCAAGTGATTGACTATGCCAAAGACCGCCGAGGAGTCATGATTTTTGCCTCCACCGTCAATCATGCCAAAGAAATCCTGGGCTACCTTGAAGGTGAAAATGCTGCCTTGGTCATCGGCGATACGCCGCTGGACGAGCGCGACCGTATTATCGATCAGTTCAAAAAACAGGAAATCAAATATCTGGTCAATGTGTCAGTACTAACCACCGGTTTTGACGCCCCGCATGTCGACCTTATTGCCATTCTGCGCCCGACAGAATCCATCAGCCTTTACCAGCAGATTGTTGGTCGTGGACTACGCTTGTCCGAAGGCAAGAATGACTGTTTGGTACTGGAGTATGCGGGCAACTGCTATGACTTATACCAACCAGAGGTTGGCGATCCCAAGCCGAATAGCGACAGCGAAGTGATTATGGTGCCCTGCCCTGCATGCGGCTTCAAAAATAGCTTCTGGGGAAAACTCGATCCTGCTGGCTTCCTGATTGAACACTACGGCCGCCGCTGCCAAGGTTATTTCGAAGACGATGATACCGGCGAACGCGAAGAGTGCGGCTACCGTTTCCGGGCCAAGTACTGCGAAGAATGCGGCGCGGATAACGACATTGCGGCAAGGCGCTGCAATGTCTGTGATGCCGTCATGGTTGATCCGGACAAAAAGCTACGCGATGCACTCAAACTCAAAGATGCCATGATCATGAACTGCCATGACTTGCGCCTTGAGCCAGGCAAAAACAAGTTTGGCAAGCCACAGCTTAAAGTGATTTATATCAGTGACGAAGGAGCCGAAATCAGCGAAGTCTGGCCGCTATCGACCAAGGGGCAGAAAGACAATTTCATGAAGAAGTTTGTCAACCCACACCTTGCCGATCGCCACCGCCCATTCACTGATACCGCGCCGACTAAAGTGGCCAACAATGAACATCGCTTCCGGCCGCCGGAGATAGTAATCGCCCGCAAGAGCGGACGCTTTTGGGCAATTCGCGACAAGCTGTTCGATTTGGATCAATACCAAAAAGACTAGTCCTCGACGTTGATTGACAATAAAAAAGCCGCACCTCAGCAAACTGAGTGCGGCTTTATTTAATCTAGTTGCTTAGATTAGAAAGCGTAATCTAGGTTAATACCCCAGTTACGACCAGGCTGGGTACGACGATCTAGGCCTTGCGTCGATGCTGTTGCACCTTCTAGGTCTTGATACTGCCAATACTTCTCATCAAAGGCATTGAACAAGCCAGCACGTACCGTTAGGTCTTGAGTTGGACGGTAGTAACCGGTCAAGTCAACAACGGTGTAGCTTGGCGCTTCCACATTGTCAGCCGTTTCCCACTCATCTTTTGCCGCAACGGCAGTTACGGTTAGCGCCGAACCCCAGTTTTCTGAAGGAGCATCATAACCAACGCCTACAACCGTGGTAAATGGTGCGATTGTATCTAGCGTTTCGCCAGTTTCACGATCTTCACCGTCAAGGTATGCCATAGACAGGCGCGCATAGGTTCCCATAGGAGCACCGAACGCCTCATCTAACCATAGGCTACTCTTGAACTCAGAGCCGTAGATACGAGCTTTGCCAATGTTTTCATTTCGAGTGACTTCTACGCTGCCATCCATGGTCGTCTTGCTTGAGATGAAGTTCTTGTAGTCGTTATAGAATACTGCCAACTCCACTGAGCCTAGGCGGTTATTGGCACGAACACCCACTTCGTAAGACTGGCTCTCCTCCGGTTTCAAATCCGGGTTGGCCTCGATGCGGTAGCCGAACATCGTATTGTCTTTGTCGTAATACATCTCGTAGATGCTTGGCGAGCGGAAACCTTCGCTGTACTGGGCGTAAGTACTTAGGTTGTTGTTCCAGTGGTACACAGCACCCAAGCGTGAGGTTAGCGCATCGCTTTCGTGTTTTGATAGGCCAGAGCTGCTGTCAGGTGTTGCCTTGTAATCATCGTAACGAAGGCCTGCCGTGACAACCATGCGGTCATCCATGAAGAACATTTGGTCTTGTACGAAAATGGCACGCTTCTCTGATTCAGAGCTTGGTACTTCTTCACTACCTGGTGTGCTAGCACCAGTATCCAAATTGTAGTCAGTGTAAGACAACTTAAACTTATCGTCTGTTGCCGACACACCGTATGTCAGTTCATGGCGGCTGGTTGCAAGCTCTATCGCTTTTTGCATCTGCAAATCGAACTGCAAGCTCTCATCCTTACCAGAGCGGGCACGGTTACGGTTACCTTTTGCTTCGGTATGATCGAAACTGTTGTGGTCGGTTTCACTTTCAGTCCAGTTCAGGCTCCACTCTAGGGTGTCAAATGCCGCTAAATCAGCTTGCCACTCATGTTCAAAACCAAGGCGGTAGCGGTCGTCTTTGTCTTCACCACGAACATTGGTGTAGATATAACCAGGCATACCTCCGTCACGGCCTTCACCAGAAAGGATGTTGCCGTTGGCGTCTCGGGTGTAGAACTCACCGGTTACACCCACGCGGTGTGCATCGTTAATTTGGTAGAAAGCTTTTGCCAATACATTGTGAGATTCAATTTTGTAAGGGTCTGCCGCACCACGGTCAGGACCTAAAATATCAGCACCGTCACCATGCGTTTCTGTTTCATTACCATCGCGATAGGTATAAATCACCATGGTTTCAAGATCGCCAGTACGGTTCGCCACCTCGACAGTTGCTTTGTATTGATCGCTTGCACTCGCATAACCCGTTTTCAGCGCGACGTGAGTATCATCACCCGCTTCAAGGAGATCTTCTGGGTTCTTGGTGCGCATCAGAACGGTACCACCCAAAGCATCACTACCATAAAGCGTAGAAGTTGGTCCTTTGTTTACTTCAATCGCCGTCAGGGTATCAACTTCAAAGGTATTTGAATTCTTTCGCATTACATCAGCGCCAGGATTGTAAGATGATGGTTGCTCTACCCCGTCAACCAACACTTTCACTCGGCTACCACTCATGCCACGAACGGTGAAATCTTCCATGCCAAAGCGGCCTTGGCCATTAACCTGCACGCCAGGTTCATACTTCAGTGCTTCTTTAACATCAGTCGACAAGTTTTGTTCGATATCTTCTGAAGAAACTTTAGACACTGATGACGGAATGTTTTTGATGCTTTGTTCAGAACGCGTACCTGAAACAACCACTTCGTCAAATACTGAAAACTCTTCTTGGGCGTGTAGTGAAGGTGAAAGTGCAAGCACCACTGAACTTGCAACTAAAGTAAGCTTGTAACTCATATTCCCTGCTTATTGATATTTTAATTGGTAACGAAACTGGCAAGGATTATTACAAATACAAACGAGAATTACTATCATTATCATATATATTTTTCTTTTTAATGAGATCTTTACTCAAATTTTCTCCAGCATTGAGCAATGCAACCTTTCTATTCGTACTTCTTCTCTTTCATAGAAGCTGCCGGGCTTTTATACTAGGCAGCGCCTTTTCGTTCCAATTGCCTAATTTTTAAGTCTTTGAATAAAAGGTGAGATTTTTTTACTTGCCGCACAATGGGAACGCTGCTAATATTCGCGCTCGTTTTTACGACATTGAGTAAGGTCGCATTACTCAGTGAATTTAATTGAAAGAGTATTTAAGATGAAATTTGAAGCAGTAGTACGTACTGACCTAGGTAAAGGTGCGAGCCGCCGCCTACGTCACGCAGGTAAGTTCCCAGCAATCGTTTACGGTGGCGAAGCAGCTCCTGTATCTATCGAGCTAAACCACGACGAAGTGATCAACCAAATGGACAAGCCTGAGTTCTACGAAGGTATCGTTCTAGTGATCGACGGTCAAGAAGTTGCTGTTAAGCCTCAAGACATCCAGCGTCACGCGTTCAAGCCAAAAGTTGAGCACATGGACTTCAAACGCGCTTAATCGCCGTTGATTCATACTCAATAATAAAAAGCGCCTTTATGGCGCTTTTTTTGTACCTGACGATCTACATTGCAAAAAAATGACTGATGATAAATCAACAGCCATTTCCTCAAACTAACCAATAACAATGTTACTTATTCATGCCTCAGCGCTTCTATTGGATCGAGCTGAGACGCTTTGTAAGCGGGGTAAAACCCAAACCCTACCCCAATCATGGCGGTCGCCGTAATACTTACCACGATAATCATAGGTGATACCACCATCTGCCAGCCTAAGCCATGCTGAAGCACCAATACAGCAAGCAATGACAATACAATACCTATAAAGGCGCCAAGCAAACACAACACCACACTCTCTATCAAAAACTGGGTGAGAATATGCTTAGGCTTCGCCCCTACCGCCATACGTAAACCGATCTCTCGTGTTCGCTCTGTGACGCTCACCAGCATGATGTTCATTACCCCTATGCCACCTACTAGCAAGGAAACAGCAGCTACCCCAGAGAGCAGTAAGGAGAATACCTTATTAGCTTCCGCCCGCGTTTGCAGCATCGCCGTCAGGTTCATAATGGTAAACGGGCTTGGCAGATGCGAGGCGACACGGTGTTTTTGCAAGAGCAATCTCTCCACCTCTTCCGCCACCATGTCCATGTCTCTCTCATCCTCGACCGACAATGTGATTCGGCTTACCCGGTTAGCGTTATTGTCATTACGGCCAATCACCCGCCGGTTAGCCGTAGTCAGCGGCAGAATAATCAAATCATCCTGGTCTTGGCCTCGTATGTCCTGCCCTTTTTCTGCCAAGATACCAATAATCCGTAGCGGTACCTTATTGATACGTATCACTTCATCAAGCGCATAATCAACGCTATCGAACAACTCTTTGGCAACCGTTCTGCCAATCAGTGCCACCTTGGCGTTGCGGCGCAGATCTTCATCGCTAAAGGCTCTGCCCTGTGATACTTCCCAGTTACTGGCCGTCAAGTAATCTGCGTTAGTACCTTGGATTGAGGTATTCCAGTTCTGGTTGCCAAATACCACCTGTGCCTGCCCCTGTACATTTGCACCCGCTGCAGTAATTTCAGGTATTTCCGCCTTGATTTGCGTAACATCAGACATCGATAGCCTGTTCGTTGCACCAGCGGCAGACGACGCGCCACCGCTACGGATAGCACCAGCTCGAACCATCAACAAATTGGTACCATGGCTTTCAATCTGCTTTTCAACCTCTCGCTGTGCACCTTCACCGAGAGCAAACATAATCACTACGGCACTGATACCAATAATGATACCAAGCGTGGTTAAGATAGAGCGCAGCAAGTGTGTTCTCAGCGACGTAAGCGCAGTGATCAAAGTCGTCATGCTATCGCCTCCAAGTGGTTCTGCTGATCCAAAACCAGCTTACCGTCCTTGATATGCAATATGCGATTGGCTTGGGCTGCCACCTCATTATCGTGGGTAATAATCACAATCGTCTGTCCTTGGCGGTTAAGCTCCTTGAATAACTCGACGATATCTTCACTGGTTTTACTGTCCAGTGCCCCCGTTGGCTCATCGGCGAGCAAGATATCCGGCTGGTTGATCATCGCCCTGGCTATCGCAACCCGCTGTTGCTGACCGCCTGAAAGCTGGTTGGGGTGCGATTCCAATTTATCCCCCAACCCGACGAGCTCTAAGCAGTGTTTTGCCCTGTCATTGGCATCAACCACTTTTTGCTCCCGATACATGAGTGGCATTTTGACGTTTTCCAATGCACTGGTGCGGGACAACAAGTTAAATTGCTGAAACACAAAGCCGATATGGCTCTGCCTAATTTCTGCCAGCTGGTCTTTGGACATTGAAGGCGTCGGCTTGCCGAGAATTTCGATATCACCCTGTTCTGGGGTCATCAAGCAGCCAATCACATTCATCAAAGTCGACTTGCCCGATCCTGACGGCCCGATAATCGCCACCATCTCGCCTTTATTAATCTCAAAAGTAATGTCATCCAGCACCTGAAAGCGTTCTTCCCCAATTGGAAAGCTGTGGCTCAGCGCCCGACATGCAATAGCGGCATCCATTAGCGGTTATCCCTCACCTGAGTGACGATCTGCATTCCTGAAATATCCGGGCTCAACACCGACGAATAGCTGTCATCACTGACACCGAATTCCGCGTGAATAACTTCAAGCTCGCCGTTGTTGAGCACAAGAAGCGGACCGACCTTAACTTCGCCATTGCGGATCCTTCGTTGCAATTCACGTTGCTCTTTGGTCAGTATTGAAGACAAGACTTTCTGCATCTGCTGGCGCTGCTGCCTCATCGCGGTATTCGACGTCCCGCCCTGCGCAGACGGCGCCGATGGCAGTGCCTGTTTCAACGCCTGCTTTTGTTCATCAGTCAAATTGAGGTGAGCAAAGCGGGAGAGGATATCCCCCCGACCTCCTTGTTGCTGGCTGCTCGGAGCATACCGGCTAGCAGCACGGACAGCTGCATTGCTGACTCTTTGCGCATCTCGAATGCTGTCGATGGAAATATCCAGGTTGGCGGTCATCCCAGGTAACAAGCTATTGCTCGGGTTTCGGGCTGAGACAATGACGATATAGCTGATCACGCCGCTGTTATCTTGCGGTGCCTTACGGATCTGACTTACCTTGCCATTGAACTGGCGGTCTGGGTAGGCATCGACAGAAAATTGAACACTCTGTTCCAGTTGCACCAAACCAATATCGGACTCATCGATAAATGCTTCAATTTCCATATCAGAGAGATCTTTTGCCAAGGTAAATAGCTCCGGAGTGTTATAACTCGAAGCAACGGTTTGCCCGGCCTCAACCGTCCTATTAATCACAAAGCCAGAGATTGGCGCAACAATTCGAGTCCGGTCCAAATCAATCTGAGCCTGCTTTAGACTTGCTTCATTGGCTGCATGGGTTGCTCTGAGAATAGATAGCTGGGAAATACTTTGCTCCCAGTCTAATTTGCTCATCTGGGAGTTGGTTTCAATCACATCAAGCGCATCTTCAGAGATACTTTTGTTCTTGTAGAGAGTGCGAGACCGAGCCAGCTCCCTCACCGAACGCTGGTAATTCAACTTTGCGCGTTCAATCATCAGCTTCTGCGCCTCGATATCAGCCGCACTTTTATCCCTGAGCGCCTGGGTCTGGGCAACCTTAGCAGCAAAGTATTCTGGATCAATTTCAGCCAAAAGCTGCCCTTCTTCAACTGGATCGTTGAAATCAGCATGGATCTTTATGATCTGCCCTGATAGCTGTGCACCGACCACGACATCGTTAACCGCCGTTAACGAACCCGTGGCACTGACGTGGTTGCTCACATTGCCAATAGTCACTTGCTCGGTGCGAAAAGTTTGGGCAGAAGTCTTATTCGAGCTGAAACTATCTGGCGTGAGTGAATAGAAAGAGATCGCACCAACAGTGGCCAATGCGACAATCGATAAGGCAATTTTGGATCGCTTGGTTTTCATCAAGAAAGGTCCCAATATTTATTATTCTATTGAAAACCTTAACAACTGTATGTGGATAGGAGAACGGGATTTACAGTGTTTTACTCACCACTAAAAAACAGAAACAATTTACCTGGCGAATGAATAATATATGTAAAGCCAATGGCCAAACATATCAGAATAGTTCCTGCTGCGGAGAGGCATCACTACCTGAGTCATCTTGCCGATTTTGCTGCGCTTTGGCTCGCATGACTCGCTGGTAACGTTGCTTGCAAAGCCTGATGACATTGCGCTTTTGCTCATTGGTAAGTTTTTGCCAATGAAAACGCTCATCCCGGCTACGGAAGCAACCTTTGCAATAACCACGGTTATTCGCCTGGCAAACCCCAACGCATGGGCTGGGAACCATAAAAAAATCGAGTTGTTCCAATTCCCCTCCCACTGCATCTAAGTGACTATCTATTAATGATAATAACCCTAGATAAGCTTATTACCCAATATTAGAAAAGAAGAATTTTCTCACTCAGAATGAATGCCCATTCACGAGCTTGTACTTTTGTTGATAATTTTGCTAGTCTTTTGTGGTTATCAGGATCGATAGCATCATCTTATGTGCAGTCATTTCTTCTTTTCCAGCGACTGCCGTTCAACCAGGAGGGAACCATGGATTTCTTTGTACCATCGGCAACTAGCCCGCAACAAGCAGAAGCAGTATTCAACTCAATTGCGAATCACGTTTCTGCACCAGAGCAAAACCAACGCATTTATAAGCTTGTTTGGCAGCATGAAGGTGCCGAATGTTCTTGTGAGATTGGCAAGCCGCTTCCTGAAATTTTCAGAACCGATGAAACTGTTTTGGCCATTTTCGAATGTGATGAAGTTTACAAAATCTGCACACCAAACCGTGGCGCGATCGCATTTGATCCTATCCACGCAATGAAGGGTTCTGTATCCAGCGTCGAATACTTCGGTTGATCATAAAGATCGCCTGACCGAAAAGAAAAAACCGCATCTCGATGCGGTTTTTTTACATTTATACTGTTACGCCAGCTTCGGCGAAACTTGCCATATTGTTATAGAACTCCGCAGCAGCTCTTAGTAAAGGCACGGCCAATACTGCGCCCGTCCCCTCTCCTAGCCTCAGTGATAGATCTAATAGCGGCTGGGCATCTAATTGCCCTAGTGCAATACGATGGCCAGACTCATGCGACTGATGAGCAAAAATCATATAATCCCGGCATGCTGGATCAATCTTCGTTGCCAACAATGCCGCGACACTAACAATAAAACCATCAACAAGAACAGGGGTGCGAGACTTGGCTGCCGCTAAAAACCCACCGACCATTTGAACGATCTCGAATCCGCCTAACTCAGCAAGTAGTGCCTCTGGCTCTGTTGAGTGACAACGAGCGACGCCCTGAGCCACCAGGCGTTTTTTCTTTTCAAGCTGCTGTGTTGTGACGCCTGTGCCCAAGCCAACACAGTGCTCGGCTGGCTCACCTGTCACAGCAGCCAAGAGCGCTGAAGCGCTACTGGTATTGCCAATCCCCATTTCACCAAACATGATGAGGTTGCAGCCTTGGTTAATGACACCTTCTACGACCTGCTGCCCCAAGGCCAAGCCTTGCTCAACCTGTTCCTTTGTCATAGCTGGCTCCACAGCAAAATTTGCCGTCCGATCGCCAAGGCGTTGTTTCACCAGCAATGGGGAGTCCTGCTCTACAGGTAGTAGAATACCGCAGTCGATAACCTTGATCGCAACCTCATTGGCACGGCAAAAACAATTAACCGCCGCCCCGCCAGCCAAGAAGTTCAACACCATTTGCTGGGTTACCGCGCTCGGGGCAATACTCACGCCTTCCTCTGCAATACCGTGGTCGCCGGCAAACACCAGCACCATAGGTTGCTCAATAGCAATCTTATCTACCGCCTGCGCCCTACCTTGGCTCTGGATCAGAGCTAGCTGATGAGCCACTTTTTCTAACTGGCCTAGCGCTCCCAAAGGTTTGGTTTTTTGGTCGATGCGCTGTTGGATGTCGGCGCTAAAACGGGTGTCAAACATGCTGTATCCTTGCTGTAAAATTAAAATAATCCTAACTGCGGCGCGGTAATATCATCAAAGTGTTTCCCGATGAAAGGCAAAATCCCATCGGCAACTGGCCTCAGTTGCTTATCGATATAATGCTCATAGTCAATTGGGCTTTGCTGTGCTTCGACAGGCTCAGGGCCATTGATTGTAATCACATATTCAATCCAGCCGCCGTTCTGGTATTGCAGTGGACGCCCCTGGCGCTGATTTACCTCATCGGCCATCCGCGCCGCCCTGACATGCGGGGGCACATTTTTCTGATACTCCGCCAAGTTACGGCGTAACCTCTTACGGTACACCAGCACATCATCGAATTTACCGGCTCTTGTGTCTTCCACATATTGCCTTACGTACTCTTCGACTTCTTGATCATGAAAAACGCGGTAATAAAGCGTCTGCTGGAAGCTCTGTGCCAACCGGGTCCAATCGGTACGCACGGTTTCCAGCCCCTTGTAGACCATTTCCTCTTGGCCATTATTGATCACCAAACCGGCATAGCGTTTTTTACTGCCCGTCTCCTGACCACGGATCGTCGGCATCAAGAACTTGTGGTAATGAGTTTCGTACTCCAGCTCAAGAGCTGACTCTACTTGATATTCATCCCACAAGTGCTCGGTCCACCACTTGTTGATATACGCCACCAGCTCATGACCAATCTCATCGGCTTTTTCTGCTGAATGGGCATGATTAAGCGAGACAAATGTCGAGTCGGTATCACCATATATCACCTCGTAGCCTTTCGCTTCAATCAATTCTCGGGTGGTTTTCATGATCTCGTGACCACGCATGGTAATTGAGGAAGCCAAACGATGATCAAAGAAACGGCAACCAGAAGAACCCAATACGCCATAAAAGGAATTCATGATAATTTTGATCGCCTGCGAAAAGGCTTTTTCACCATCACGCTTAGCTTGATCCCTCGCCGCCCAGAGCGATTCGATCATTTTCGGGAGGAAGTGTTTCGTCCTGTGGAAACGCCCGCCCCTAAAGCCAGCAATTGCTTGGTCATCTTCTTTACCTTCTTCCTGTAGCAAGCCTTCTACCAAGCCAAGCGGGTCAATTCGGAAGGTACGGATAATTGAAGGGTAAAGAGACTTGAAATCCAACACCAGTACCGATTCATACAAACCAGGCTTGGAGTCCATCACATAGCCACCAGGGCTGGCAATCCAGTTTTCACTGTCCAGGCTTGGCGCCACATAGCCTGCACGGTGTAGCTGAGGAAGGTACAGGTTAGTGAATGCCGCAACCGAGCCGCCGATCCTATCAAGCTCAACACCTGTCAGGCAACTCCTCTCGATAGCAAAATCGAGCAAATGGGTATGGTCAAATATCCGCGATACTAACTTACAGTCTTGTAGGTTGTACTTAGCGAGTGAGACCTTGTCTTCGCGGAACATCTGGTTAATTTCCGCCATCCGGTCGTGGACATTGTTGATATCCTTCCCTTCACCGAGTAACTCTCGTGACACTGACTCCAATGACCAAGAGCGAAAATTGTAGGTGGCCGTTTTCAAGGTATCAATACCATCCAGCACCACCCGGCCAGGAATAGAAATAAACCCTTGGTTCGGGTTCTGGGTTGATTTTCGCCAGTGTGGCGGCTGCTTGCCCCTCCCCATACGGAGCGTAATGGCATTCCACTCTGCACGTTTGAGCAGCAGGTTGAAATCGAAATCTATAACGTTCCAACCGATAATAATGTCGGGGTCATACTGAAGGAACCACGCTTCTAGGGCGAGTAATAAGTCCTTCTCTGAGCCCACCCATTGGATCCAGTCATGGTGCTCCTCGTCGCAGGACTCATCGCCGACCATAATCACTCGGCTATCTTTGTCGCTATGCAACCCAACCGAATAGAGCACCCCTTTTTCTGAGCATTCTATGTCCAATGAAACAACGGAAAGATCAGGTTTATATTCCGCCGCTTTGGCTTTGACCTGATGATACTCATCAAATCCCATCTTAGTGTTTCGCTCGCCGGTAAAAGCGATACCACCACAAATAAAGCGTTCCATCAGAAAACGGTCTGCTAAGCGGATATCAGATTCAAACGCTTCTACACCAGCAGCAGCCAGAACCTTAGGAAGCTGAAGGCTGTCTTTTATCGAATGGCAGTAACAAGCGGTCATCTCATCATGCTGGAAATTCTTTAGTGCAAGGGGCTTCCAGTCTGTCCGTATACCCGCTTTGTGGAGTTCTCCTTGAGCTATCGCTTGATCCTGTTTGCGAATAAAGCAGACCGGCTTGTCGTTACTCACCACTAGCCTGGCAGGCCCATTCTCGGTACTCACCCAAAGCACAATCTCTGTTTGGCCGCGAACATCACGGCTTTGCCTTGTTAATACAAAGCCTGTTGACTGAGTTTGCAAAAACACCTCATTTGCTTGCTGGTAAACGCTTAACCAATTTTACGTTCGATCTTATCAAATTCAGACACTATCCACTGACCAAAGTCATTGATCATAAACAACACAGCCTTTTTGGGGACTTGCTGGCCTGAAATAAGAAGAAACAAACGCTCAACCGCCACTTCATGCTGCGGGTAATATGAAAGGAACTGTTGTGCCGCTTGCTCAATGGACAATGCAAGCTGGCCTGAACGGTGAAAGACCAAAGAGTAACAAGACCAAATCATTTTTTTGGCGACTTCGCGGCAACAACCCAAATAATGAGAGACATTTCGGGTGGCCATAATTTTCTGGCGGTAATCGTTTAGCTTCTCGGCCAAGTCGTCATTCATCGCCTTGCCAATATCCCAACTCGGTTCGAAGCAACCGAAACGGCTGGAAAGGTCATCGCCATAAACACACATGCAGCAATGCTTGAACCAAAATCCCCATTTAAAGATCATGGCCAAGTCTAATACTTCTTGCTTAGACAATACTATAACCGGTATCGCCGTAACCTGTGGACATCGGCACTCTATACGGCCGACAATGCTGTTGAGTATGCTTTGTTCCGCTACCGTTAATGGCTCCGATACCACCAAAATCACATTCAGGTCAGAACTCCCTGGCACAGCCTGACAGCGAGCAGCACTACCCGCGATATAAATACTATGTAATTTTGGGAAGCACTGTTTGAGTTGGTATATCAGCTCATCGATCACTGCGCCAAAAGCTGGTTGGAATGATTGTGGACAGGCGAATGCCGGTAAAGCACGTGTCACTGGGAGCCCTCTAAAACTATTCTATCGATTTTAATTATATCAAATAATAAGCTATCAATACCTAACCATACAGCTAGTTGAGCAATAAACACTCACCATAATGACAGATAATTGTCAGTATTAAACTGTTTGGCGACAAGATAATGACCTCGTTATAAAATGTTCATAATTTCACACATTTCAATGTAAATACACATGAAACTATTATAGTATTTGCCTACTTTTTGACTTCGACTCCACATAATGAATTTAAAGAATCAATTTTTTATTTTTATTTGTATGATATTCATAGGCTTAGTTACCTTCTTTGCCTACATAAATGCGTACGCGCTAGAAAAGTCAGAAGACACGGCTAAAACATTGCTGTCATCAATAACTTCCGAAATATCTACTATTGAAAGCCAATTAACATCAATAGCAATAATGTACCCTGATTGCAGCGAAGAAAGCCGTGGTGCGCTTGAGGCAATGACACTAAACAACAGTGTCATTAAAGAAGTATTATTTATCCGGAATAATACCACTATATGCAGTGACCGCAGCACGACACTGACTAAAGAAGAAGTTGCTGACGTTGAAATTGAAAAGCTTCAACCTGGCGAGAAATACTCTATCTATCAGGTCAATAATAAAGAAAGTGGTAAAACATCAATATTCTTCATGATGTATATTGATTCTGGCTGGTATCAAATTCATTTTGATAAAAATTTCTTAGAGCTTTGGTTAAAAGAAGTCGCCAGTCATCATAATGTCTATGCCTATTTATATAATGAGCGCCGTAGATATTTATCTAACTATAAAGATATTAACAGTTCTGATTCCATATTTTATAAAACATATTGGGAGTCAAAGGACTATCCAGTAGGAATCGCTGTTGGCTATACCAAGGTATTGTTATTTAGCCTAATCATGACATTCTTACCCACCGGGATACTATTGATCATTGCGAACGCCTTTGGTGTTGCTTTACTCGCCCACTATTTCTTTTTAAACCGGGTACCGCTATATACCGAGATCCAGAAAGGAATAAATAACAGAGAGTTCTATCCTGAGTATCAACCCATTGTATCCGCTGATTCTGAGCAATGGATTGGCGCAGAGCTACTGGTTAGGTGGCTACACCCGAAAAAGAAAAAAATGATGCCAGCGGAATTTGTTCCTGCTGCCGAGCAATCAGGGCAAATCAATGCAATAACGTTGCAGCTTATAGAGCATGCAGCCCAAGACAAAGCGGCTATGTTGGCGATAGATAGACCTTTCTATCTCTCTATCAATGTCACCGCCTCGATGATCGCATCCCCCTTCTTCGTCAAGGCGGTCTCGGATATTGTTGCTCGCCACCCTATATTGCGCACCGGTATCGTTATGGAGTTCTCCGAACGCGAGAACTTTTCAAATACCGATGTGTTCCAGTTGCAAAACGGCATGCAGGCCCTTCGCGACCAAGGTATCAGGTGGGCGCTGGACGATTTTGGGACAGGGTATGCCGGGCTCTCTACTTTGCAGGCGCTGAGTTTTGACATCATAAAAATTGACCGGGCCTTCGTTGCCGCTTCAGCAACGGATGCGGTGACAAAGTCCATCCTCGGGAACATTGCCCAAATTGGCCATAACCTTCATTGCCACTTAATCGCCGAAGGTGTAGAAACCGTTGAACAAGCCGAGCATGTCAAAGCCTTAGATATCCAAAGCTGCCAAGGATTTTTATACGCTAAACCCATGCCTTTTGAGCGTTTTTTGGCTAAATTCAAAGTGCACTCTACACTTCCGGAAGAAGTTAGCCCTTCAGTTCAGGAAATTGTTGGTGTTCAGCAATAACCGTGGTAATTTTCCGTTTTTCCCAACAGAAAGATATAGCCCATGCCAAGAGCTAGTGAAGTTAAAAAAGGTTTTGTCATTGTAACCGGTGGCAAGACGTTGTTAGTGAAAGATATTGAAGTTACAACACCTGGCGGCCGTGGCGGTACAAAAATCTACAAAATGCGTTGTACCGACCTGACAACGGGTCACCGTGTCGACGAGCGCCTTAAGGCTGATGACGTGGTAGATACTGTTGAAATGACAAAGCACCCTGTTGCTTACTCATACGCTGATGGTGAAAGCATTATCTTCATGGACACAGAAAACTTCGATCAGTATACCTTCAACGCTGAAGAGATCGCTGACGAAATGCTATTCATCACTGAAGACACCCAAGGTCTGCACGTCATTCTAGTCAATGAAAAAGCTGCCGGCCTAGAGCTGCCATCTGCGGTTGAACTGGTTATCGAAGAAACTGACCCTTCAATCAAAGGGGCATCAGCCTCTGCCCGTACTAAGCCAGCCCGTTTCGCAACAGGCCTGACTGTACAGGTACCTGAGTACATCTCTACTGGTGAAAAAGTGAAAGTTAACGTTCAAGAGCGCAAGTTCATGGGTCGTGCTGATTAATCAGCAGTCACTTTTCCAATATAAAGGGAAGCCTCGAGC
>NZ_JBSWWQ010000007.1:0-63148 GCF_056160145.1 Photobacterium sp. ABD4_091
TATTTGTTCGCGATGGAAACCGATTTGAACCCACCCCTAAGTGCATAGATTTAGTCGAGAAGATACCATTGATACTCGACCAGCTAGACGGGCTCTATACACAAGACAGCCAATGGCAACTCGAGCATATGAGCGGTGAGGTTACCTTGTTTTTCCCCCCTACATTGATGGCTCCTATTGCCGCCCCCTTGTTAGCTAAGTTGGCACGTCTTGCGCCCGCCCTCACCGTAAATTGTCAGCCTTGGTCCCCGATGAGCTTGCATGAACTTGCCAATCACCGGGCTTATTGGGGCGTGAGCTATTTACCGATGGAAACCAATAAAAATGTGGTGCAAAAGCCGTTACCTGATGACAGGTTTATGTTGGTGACCCGAAAAGGGCATCCGCTAATCATCAATGATTTACAGCAGGTACTAAAATACCCGCTATGCGTCAGTGTGATTCCTGGCTATATCGAAGCATCAAAAGTCGAGATGCTGATTAAAAAATATAAGCTCGAGAAAAACGTCAATGTACGATCGAGTGACATGAGCATGCTGCTTGAGCTTATTAGGCAGAGTGACTCTGTAGGAGTGATGTCTGAAAAAAATAGGCCGCTACTAAGTGATGCCTTTCAAACCTATCCTTTGCCTGATGCATTGTATCAAGATACTTTTCGTCGTCAGGCCGCATTTTTTTGCCACCTTCGTGATCGCCATTCCTCATTTACTGAATGGCTGTATAGTGAATTAAACAACTTATTTGGTGAGGGCGTTAAATTGCAATAACTGTTATTTATTGCTTGTCCAAGATGTATTCACTTCGCTGTATTGAACATGTTGCAAGTTAACAACTGGATATCATGCAACGGTTTACATTTAACGCGACATTTATCCAAGTTACTAAATTTACATTTAGAAACGGATTGGTTGCTTTTTAAGTATTTATTCTAGTTTTTCTCCCTATATTGCCTGTATTTTCCAAGACATTAGGCTCTGTGAGATGAAAAATAAAACCTTTAAACTTGCAACACTGAGTGCTGCAATCCTACTTGCATCTACTGCCACTTTGGCCAACGACTCTGCACCTATTACCATCGCTGAGTGTAAAACCTTTGAACCGACTCCTTCGGTAATCGTAAAAGGCGAGAATAACCAATTAACAAGCCAGACGATCACCATTGGTGCGACCGGTGATATGCACGGCCGTATTTTTGCTTTTGACTACGCATTAGACGGCGTCGATAGAAATGCCGGTTTCTCGAAAATTGCTACCCTGCTGCGTGACGAGCGTGCCAGCAATGACAATTTCTTGCTGATTGACCTAGGCGATACCGTTCAGGGCAACTCGGCAGAACTGTTCAACAATGATCCGGTTCATCCTGTGGTGGAAACCATGAATACCCTGAACTATGACGTTTGGGTGCCGGGCAACCACGAGTTCGACTTCGAGCGCGCCTTCCTTGAGCGTAGCCTTGAGAACTTCAATGGTTCAGTGATTTCTTCCAACGTAATTTGGGACAAGAACTCAGTTGACTGTAAAGCCAACGAGGAAGAAGTGCCGTTCCTGCGCGGTTACCAGATCTTCGATTACAACGGTGCAAAAGTTGCTGTTATCGGCCTGACGCCGTCTTACGTGAAAGTATGGAACGCTTCTAACCCAGAAAACTTCCGCAACTTGGATTTCAAAGATGAGCTGGAAGCGGTAACAGAAACGGTTAATACCGTGATTGACCAATATCAGCCTGATGTCGTAATCGGTGCGCTTCACCATGGTCGTAAAGAGCACGGCCGTGGCGTTCACGAGATTGCTTCGGAACTTGCAGACAAGTTCGATGTGATCTTTATGGGCCACGAACACGCCCGCTTTATCGAGCAGGTGGAGAAAGGCGCTGATATCACTGCAGAAATGCCTGAGATTTCTGTCGATGGTAACAGCGAGCAGGAAGACAAGACGAAATCAGGTGTGTACAACGCCGAAAACCGTCACGAGAAAGTGAAAATCATCGAACCGGGTAACTGGGGTTGGGCGCTGGCGAAAGCTGAAATCGAGCTAGAGAAAGATCAGCAAGGCAAGTGGCAGATCGTCGATACCACGCTATCTAACCGCAAGGTAGAGAACGTACAGGAAGACAAGCACCTGCAAGAGCAGATGCAGCATATCCATGATTCCTCGGTTGAAGATGCCAACATCATGATCGGTAAGGTGAAAGGTAACTTCACCAACTCTGCTGGCGGCTTTGCCGATGAGGCAGTTTTGGAAGAGCAGGTACTGAACAGCGAAGGCCTTCGTCTTTACAGCTCTATCCATACCGGTAAACTTGCTGACATGCCGATCACTGATTTGATCAACCAGATCCAAATCATGAACATCGAGCAGAAAGGCTCTGACGCCAAAGGCAACAGCATTAAAGTTGATGTATCTGCCGCAGCGCTATTCTCGGACGGTTCAAACTTGTTTGATGGCCAGGAATACCGCAAGAAAGACAGTGCCAACCTATACATGTACGACAACCAGTTGGTTGCCGTTAACATTAAAGGTGAGCAACTGAAAGAGTACATGGAGTGGTCATACGGTTACTTCAATACTTACCAAGAGAACGATATTACCGTTTCGTTTGATCCTGCTATTCCTGCCTACAACTACGACATTTTCGATGGTTCTGTCCAGTACACCGTAGATCTGAGTAAAGCGGTTGGCGAGCGTGTCGATATTGCCGAAATCCGTGGTGGTGAGTTCAATCCAAACGCTGATTATGTACTAGCGATTAATGATTACCGCCTAGGCACCCTGCTTGGTCAAGAATGGATCACCAGCGAGCAGGTGATTTGGGATTCTTCGAATGAGCCTGTTTATGCTGTACGTGACATGATCACTGAGTACGTAGAGAACGAAGGTGTGCTGGAGCGCAGCAAGTTCGAGAATGTTAACTGGTACATCAAGCAATACGGCCCATCTAATGCTGCTGGTGAAGTGGCGGAGAAAGGCGACATCTTGTCATTGCGTGAAGGTGCGGGTGCAGAGCTTTGGCAGAAGCTGCAAAACAAAGAAATTTGTGTGATGCGCTCTGGCCCAGGTGCACGTGACTCTATCAACATGTCAGTGAACCTTGCCGATGAAAGCACTTGGTTTGCCAACCCGAACTACTCTGCAGAAGCAACGCTAGACGAGTTATACGAAGGCTGTGCGTACAGCAATCAGCCAAAATAAAATGCTTTGAGTAATCAATGTAAAGGCGCTTCGGCGCCTTTTTTTATTTATACCAACCTAAATAAGTATTTGAACAATCTTGCTGGTTAAAAATGTTGTTCTCTGCGTTAGAGATTTTGAAGTTAGAGCCACTAGCTCCTGCAATCTCTGCCTTGATAACAACATTTTGTCCTGCGCAATATATAGGCCAATTACTTATCCAGGTTGGTATTGAACCAGACGAAGATCACTTTTGATCTTTACTCACCGTTTGATTTTTTCATAAAAGGTGTTATTGTAATACAATATTATTGATTGCTAGATGTCGAAGCGTACTTTTCCTCAGAGCTTCGGCATAGCCATTAACTAACTTAAAGAGAACATTGATATGTCTAACAAAGTTGCATTTATCTCTGGTGCTACAGGTGGTATCGGTTTCCAAGTTGCTAAGCGCCTTGGTCAAGACGGCTACACTGTGATTCTTAACGGTATCGAAGACGCTAAAGGCGCAAGCTGTGTAGCTGAGCTAGTAGAAGCTGGCATCGAAGCGGAATACCGTGGTTTTGACGTAACTGACGAGAATGCTGTAACTGAAAACATCAATGCTATCGGTGAAAAATACGGTAAGATCGATGTTGTTGTTAACAATGCTGGTGGCCTAGGTGGTCGTAGCCCAATCGAAGGCATGGAAACTGAGTTCTTCCGCAAAGTAATGGCACTTAACCTAGACAGTGCTTTCTTTGTTTCTCGTGCTGCAATCCCGTTCCTGAAGAAGTCTGACAATGCGTCAATCATCAACTTCACATCTAACGCTGCTTGGAACGCAGGTGGCCCAGGTGCAGGTATCTACGGTACATCTAAAGCTGCAGTTCACACGCTAACTCGTGCTCTTGCGAAAGAACTAGCACCAGCTAACATCCGTGTTAACGCTGTATCTCCAGGTACTATCGATACGCCGTTCCACGCTCAGATTAAAGAAACTAAGCCAGAAGTATTTGCTTCTTGGGCTAACAGCATCATGCTGGGCCGCCTAGGCCAGCCAGAAGAAGTGGCTTCAGCTATTTCTTTCCTAGTAAGCAAAGATGCTTCATTCATCACTGCTGAAACGCTGCAAATCGGTGGTGGTCAGGCTCTAGGTATCTAATCCTATGCCTGAACAAAGTTAGCTTTTAGCTTTGTTATGAGAACCAATAAAGACGGTAGGTACTGCAAAGTATCTACCGTTTTTTTGTGCCTAAATTACGCTGTTCGGTGCTGATTTATTGCTGTTTGCTATTGCGATACATAAGAATGTGGATCACTCTTCCTGCTGTCCTGCTGTCCTGCTGTCCTGCTGTCCTGCTGTCCTGCTGTCCTGCTGTCCTGCTGTCCTGCTGTCCTGCTGTCCTGCTGTCCTGCTGTCCTGCTGTCTCATTTCTTCTGATAGCTGGTATATCCCATATCCTTTCTGTTTTGAGTACTGACACTTGGGATTTCAATCGTAGTTATTGAACACACCTGCAAATCATATCCTTACACAGGCTTACATTAGGTGTGTGAACATTGTTGTTTGGCGGTATAGAGCGGCTGAAAATGAGGGGAATGCCTACTTTATGGTTAGGAAGTGGTCATCTTCTTTCATTTTGTAAGACACCACATATTTAACGATTGAAGTTAGTGGCATAAGATTTGCCTCTGTTTTTTTTGTGACACATGTCACTTCTGGGTGTTTTTGGAAGTTCACGTTGCTTAATGCTTTTGGGATCAATATCACATGGGGAAACGTTTGCTTGTTCGTTTATTGAGCGATTGTGTGTTGTCTGGTTGTTGAGGTTTAACGTTTGCGCAGCATGCAACGGTTTACAATTAACGACTCATTTATCGAACTTACTAAATTTACATTTAGAAACCTTCTGGGTGCTTTTTGAGTTTTTATTCTATTGCTTGGGCGTATATTTGCTCGCGTTTCCATTTTCTATTTCCATTTTCTATTTCCATTTTCTATTTCCATTTTTTAGATTGCCTAAACATGACTAAGAGTACAATTAAAGTAGCAACGCTGAGTGCAGCGATTGTTACCGCCCTAGCAGGATGTAATAGCAAGAGCACGCCAGTAGATGAAGTAGAACGTCCTACTGTTCGTCCACCAATTGCAGAATGTCGTACTTACGAACCGACACAGCCAGTAATCGTTAAAGGTGACAATGAGAACCTACAACGCCAGACGATTACTATCGGTGCAACCGGTGATATGCACGGCCGTATCTTTGCGTATGATTACGCATTGGATGGTGTTGATAACAACGCTGGCTTTAGTAAGATTGCTACTCTTCTTCATGAAGAGCGAGCGCAGAACGAAAACTTCTTGATGATTGACCTTGGCGATACAGTTCAAGGTAACTCTGCCGAGTTGTTCAACGACCTACCTGTTCACCCAGTAGTAGAAACCATGAATTTCATGGAATACGATGTTTGGGTACCGGGTAACCATGAGTTTGATTTCGATCGTGACTTCCTATGGCGTAGCCTTGAAGGCTTTGATGGTGCGGTTATTTCTTCCAATATCGTTTGGTCGAATGCAGCTACTGACTGTGCGGTAACTCAAAATGAAGGTAAAGAAACTCCTTTCCTTCGTGGGTATCAAATTTTTGATTACAATGGTGCAAAAGTTGCCATCATTGGTCTAACTCCTTCGAATGTTCCTGTTTGGAATGCATCTAACCCTGAAAACTTTAAAAACCTTCGCTTTAAAGAAGAGTTTAAGGCACTTGAAAGCACAGTAAATCAGGTAATTGATGAACATAAACCTGATGTTGTAATTGGTGCTCTTCACCACGGTCGTAGTGAGTCACATGCTCGTGGTGTTAATGAGATTGCTTCTCTAATGGCAGACAAGTTTGATGTGATCTTCATGGGTCACGAACATGCTAAGTTTATTGAGCAAATTGGTTTCAATGAAGACTTTGAACAAGGTATGGATGATATCTCACTAGGTGGTGATAACCTAGTCGAAGATAAGTCTATATCTGGGGTCTACAATTCTGAAACTCGAGCAAGCAAAGTTAAAGTTATCGAGCCGGGTAACTGGGGTTGGGCTCTGGCAAAAGCAGACATTGAGCTTGAAAAAGATCAGAATGGCCAATGGCAGATTGTTGATACAACACTAGCAAACCGCACGGTTGTAGATATTGAAGAAGATGCTGGTGTTCAGAATGAAATGCGCTTTGTTCACGATGCTTCAATTTATGACGCCAATATCGAAATTGGTAAAGTGATTGGTAACTTTACTAATACCGAAAACGGTAAAGCAGATGAAGCGGTACTAGAAGAGCAGGTACTAAATAACGAAGGTCAACGTCTATACTCCACTATCCATAGTGCAAAAGTTTCGGATATGCCTCTGACTGATTTGATTAACCAAATTCAGATCATGAACGTGGAAGAAAAAGGTAGTGCGGCAATTAAAGAGCAAATCACAGTTGACGTATCAGCCGCAGCGTTGTTCTCGGATGCCTCGAACCTATTTGATGGTGAGACATACCGTAAGAAAGATAGTGCTAACTTGTACATGTACGACAACCAGTTAGTTGCAGTGCGCATTACCGGTAAAAACCTGAAAAAGTACATGGAGTGGTCTTACAGCTACTTCAACCAGTACCAAGAGGGCGATATCACCGTTTCATTTGATGAAACTGTTCCTTCTTTCAATTACGATATTTTTGATGGCAACATTCAATATGTTGTAGACCTGAGCAAGCCTGCTAATGAGCGTGTCGATATCACTGAGATCCGTGGTACGCAATTTGATGAAACAGAGACTTATGTGCTGGCTATCAATGACTACCGCTTTGGTTCACCAATGAAAGAAGTTGGTTGGATTACAGACGAAGATGTTATTTGGGAGTCTTCAGCTGAGCAAATTTATGCAGTGCGCGATATGCTGACCGACTATGTGGCTAAAAATGGTGAACTTAACCGCGCTGAGTTTGAGAATGTAAACTGGTACATCAAGCAGTACGGTCCATCTGATGCAAACGGTAACATTGCACAAGAAGATAAAGGTGCAATCTTGCTGGCGCGTGAAGATGGTGCTGAGGGTGAAGCACTTTGGAAACGTCTGCAGAACAAAGAAATCTGTGTGATGCGTTCAGGCCCTAGTGCTCGTGATGCTATCAATGTGTCGGTAAATGCAAAAAATGAAGGTACTTGGTTCGTGAACCCGAATGCAAGTAAACCATACGAAGGCTGTACTTACAGCAACCAGCCTAAGTAATTTAAATAATTGATATGTAATTAAGAAGGCGCTTCGGCGCCTTCTTGTTTTGGAAAATTACGATGTTAAAACGATTATTATTTCCTTTTGTCGTCTTTTTAATTTCAACGGCTATCTTGTGGTACTCACCAACTGTGAGTGAGTCATTCAGACCTAAAGCCTATAGCAACCAAGAATTTGTCCGCGCGAGTGTGATCGATGTTTTAGCTGAGAGTACTCAGTCAGATCCTTTAGTGCCTTCAGTTAAGACAGGACGTCAACGGTTGCTGGTGGAATTGCTCGAAGGTGAAGAGGCTGGCAAGCAGGTCGAAGTCGAAAACCAACTTAGCCGATTACACAATGTATATGTGGCAGAGGGTGATAGGTTTATCCTTTTGGTGAGAGAGCAGGGTAACCGCACAATTTACTGGCCTTACAACCATGACCGCTCCTCGGCAGTGTACTGGATGGTCGGGATCATTGTGGTGTTAACCGTATTGTTTGCCGGCCTGCAAGGCGTAAACTCTGTGATTTCCTTGTATTTCACCGGTGCTTTGCTGATTGGGGTGTTAGTGCCAGCTTTGTTTGCTGGTTGGAACCCGATCCTTATCACTATTGGCCTGATGGCGGTGAAAATTGTGGTCAACTTCCTGTTGGTCGCTGGCTGGAACAAGAAGTCACTAGTGTCCATGCTAGGTACACTGGCTGGGGTAGTAATGGCTGGCCTGATGGCTCAGTTTTTTGGCGAGAGGGCACAGCTTAATGGCCTATACCTTGAGAAAGGGGAAGACATTCTCTATCTCGGTGGTGAGGCGCAAATACAAGTACGCTGGCTGCTGTTTGTCGCCATTATGGTATCGGCGCTGGGTGCGGTGATGGATGTGGCTATCTCCATGGCGTCTTCTTATCACGAACTGCGGGAGATGTCGCCAGAGCAATCTGAAAAAGACCGCCTGCTGGCAACAATCCGGATCGGCCGCGATATCCTGGGAACCATGACCAACACCTTGGTACTGGCTTTCGTCGGCAGTGCACTGACCACCATTATGATGGTGTGGGGCTTCCAGATGCCGGTGATGCAGTTTATGAATATCCCCGCACTGTCTCTGGCGATGATCCACGGCTTGGCGGGCAGTATCGGCTTGATCATGACAGTGCCGCTAACCGTACTGATTGCCAGTGCTGTGTATCAGCGAAACGCTGAATCAACAGCCTCATCTGCAACCGAGCCGGTCAAAGAGTAGGTACCACCACTTAGCGATACCGATGAAAAAGCCACGATGCGTGTTTAATGCATCGTGGCTTTTTTGTGGGAACAGGATCGGTATTTAAACCATGAACCCTAAATCCATATTGCCAAAGTTAGTGGATGTGGTCGGGAAGATAGTTTGAATCCCCCCTTCACTGACGCCAAACCAACTCGCTAATGTAGCGGCCATTTGCTCATGGGCGAGGGTTGGGATTAAGCGTCCCCTGCCGTTGTCATCGGGGCTACCGACACTAAAATCTGGGTAAGCGCCATAGCAACCACTGGATACACTGCCACCAATGACCAATTGGTTACTGCCCCAACCATGGTCGGTACCGTCATTGGCGTTGTTGTGCATGGTTCGGCCAAAGTCCGACATGGTAAAGCTGGTGACATTGGGTTGCAGCGTACCTAGTGCAAGGGTGAATTCGGTCAGTGCGGTATCTAACTGGCTGTACAGTGACTGGTGGCGCGGCACTTGGTTTGAATGGGTATCGTAACCGCCTTGATTGACAATAAAGACCTGCCGGCCGACACTGCCAGAAGCTACCGAGGCATCAATGATCCGCTTCACGGCTGACAGCTGCGAACCAATAGAGCTGTTTCGGCTGATGGCCGGATCGAGATCTGTTGAGTCGATGAGCGAGCGGAAATTATTGTAAGGCGCAAGGAAATCACCATGCTGCTTGAGGTATTGCTGGTGGAAGGGGGACATATATACTTCTTCGACCATTTCGTTATATTCCCTTTCCAGTGTCCCCGAAGCGCTAAAGGCATTAACGGCAGCTACAGAGCCTTGGGTGTTGGTTCGCAGGTCGCTGACATTCATGCCGCTGAGCCAACTGTTGCCGCCAAGTGATACCAGCTCTGGTATCGCGCCCCCTTGAGCTAGGATATCCATCAGCAAACCGCCCCAACCATAGGCGGCATAGGCACTGCTATGCCAGCTGCTCTCCCAGGCGTATTGTTGCTTGGCATGGTTGAACAAGCCTGTCGGATAAGGCGCGCCTGAACCTGATGGGCCTACCAGTGTACCAATATTGATAAGCCCGGCAGCTAGCCCATCTTGAAACAGTGATTGGACGCCAGGCATATTGGGGTGCAGGCCAATAGGCACACCGTTGTCGTCACTTTTTCCAGTCATGAGCAAACTGGCTTTATCAATGGCAATATTGGGGCGGCGGGCAGCATATTTACCATAAAGCTCTTCATCACCCGCCATCATCATATTGAACGAATCATTGCCGCCGCGGAGGAATACACACACCAAGGCTTTGTAATCTTCAGCTGCATAGGCTTTGTTTGAAAGGGAAAATGCCATAGGCATTGCTGTCGCCCCTGTCATCAGGGCGCTGTGTTGCAAAAATCGACGTCTCGATAATTTCATCATCATTACTCCTGAACCTGGAACTCGGGGGACATGGCAGCCATCCAGAACACCTTGTACATATTGTCATGGTTACTTTTCGGCATATCGTCATAAACATCGCCAAGCCGTTGTTCCAGTTGCGGGCTGAGCGAGCCATCGAACAATGTATCAGCCAGCAATGTGAGGAAGTTGGCTTTGTCATCAGTTGTCCACAGGCCAGTAAATGCGGAGTAATCGAGGATTAACCGGTTATCCGCTAGCCCTGCGACATCACCGGTTAAGGTTTTATCGTCCTTCAGCTTGCGGAATATTAGGTTAGACAGATTCGGAATCTCCGCCGATGTGTAGAGGGCGAACTCTGGGCCGATTAGTCCGTTGTCCTCCAGCGGGCCGCTCGGGGTGAAGTAGGCTGGGAAGAAGTTGAATACAGACGGAGCCGATAATGGTCCCTGCGAAAAACGGTGTCCTTCTGGCGAGTATTGCGCATCGTAACCGTAGCCCAGTGAGGTATCCCGGTGGTGAGGATAGTTGTCGCCCATTTGGCTGTTAAACGCCCGGTATAGCGCGGTCATGGTGACAATCGGCTCACGGGCTTTCGAGACGGTGAGAGGGTTAGATTCGTAAGGTTGGGGATCGGTGAGTATGGCGGTCACAACAGCAGCGAGATCGCCTTGGGTATTGTTGAAAGTACGGGCAACGCGCTCGACATAGTGTTTGTTAGGGTTAGAGGTCACAAGTTGCTTAATAAGATGGGTACTAACAAACACAGCGGTTTCACGCCTGGTGACTAGAATATCGAGTAATCTTTCTAACTCTTCCTCGGCTGTTTCATTGCCAGGGAAGCTACGGCCTAGAATGCGCTTGGGCTCTGTATCATGGTTACCGGCATTGATCACCATAGGGCTGAGCAAGCCATTGTCTTCATCCCAGCCGGTAAATAACCTCGCTAGCTCCAATACGTCCTCTTCAGTATAAGCAGGAATAGGTTGCTGAGTTTCCTTATCTTTTTTGATGACACCCTGATAGCTTACCTTCCATTCACCAAGTGAGAACAACTGGAGCAACTCGCGGGCATAGTTTTCGTCGGGATATTGGTTCTTTTCCGGGTCTGGCGGCAGGTTGCCAGCCATGGTTAGAAAGCGCCCCATCGCGGGGGAATAGGTAACATCGCGGATTAAATCTTTGTAATTGCCAAAGGCGTGTTCGACCAGAATATCGTAATAGACGGCTAACCCTTTTGCCCTATCATCACCAGACAGCCCGGCATCGTTTTGTGAGACTACGACTAATTGGCTGAGTGCAAAGGCGACCCGCTGGCGCAATTGGTCTTCACCATTGAGAGCGATTCCCCACCATGCATTGCTGCGGTAATTGCGGTGTTCTTGAGTGCTGCCATTCGCTGCCCCCCGGATTTCTTGGATACGCAGGTATTCATCAAGGTGGTATGACGGTGTTATTGCCAGCTGTGCTTCTACCCATTGCTCCGGGGTGAGCCCGACGGTCGCGTTGATATCAGCTAACGTTGGGCCAAACGTACCGCGTTCAAGTAAACGTGAGGCATTGTGGAAATCCAAAACAAGTGGCGTCTCGATGCGCTCGAAGCTTAGGCTATAGTCGGCAGACGCTGCCCAGAGAACATTGTCAGTTTTAGATTTGATGGGAACAATCGAGCCATCTGTTTGTAGCTGCCCTACCACGACCTCTTTACTGGTGTTGTTGATACACTGGCCTATACGGTAAGGCCATTGGGCAGTTCGGTTGTGGCTACGTTTGGTGATTTGGCACTCAAAGGTTTCAGTAGGGGTATTGTTGTTTAGAACAGTCACTTCAACAGTGTATGGAAAGTAGGTGTAATTTATTGCTTTTTGAACGCTACCATTATCAATCAAATCAACTGCGTGTGCATAGGATGCAATAACTTGAAAAAACAGTACTACGATAGCTTTTTTCAAAAAAACAAGGTTTTTGAAAAACATCGTGTTGACTCCAAATATAGTAATTAGAAGTGTTGTTTAATTTAATGTGAAAAACTGCAGTAAGTGGTTGATTTAAATTAATTCCCTTTGTGGGCTCTCCTTGATGTGTGTTTTATTTGATAAATAAATGGTAGCAAACAAACACGATATGTATATAAAGTTGGGCAGGTAATTTTCTTTGGAAATATTTTTATTTCTAATTTTGTGAGCTTAAGCCAAAGATGATTTGAAATTGATAAAAGTATATTTTAATTAATTGAAATAAGAAGGGGCAACAACTATTTGATTGTTGTTTATTTGACGTTCTGATGATTTTTTGGCACCTGATCCCTATATACCTAAGTAACCTCAAGGTGCGCTAAACATTGCAACTTGAAGTTATTTAGGTATAGATACTGTATATGATTCAACTGGCGAGTGTTTAAGGCGCTTCATCCGATATAGCTCTTTGTCGGAGCGGTTTATCGCGTCACGTAAGTTTCTTCGGTCGCTATTTAGAGCAATACCGTAACTATAAGAAATATTGAGTGCAGACAACGTAGCTTCAATATCTGTTAGGAATTTTTTTGCCCTGCTCGGTTGGAGAATGGCAATGAATTCATCGCCGCCAAAGCGGATGATCATTTCATTTCTCTGGGTATGTTGCTTTAATCCTTGGCTAAATAATACAAGCACACTGTCACCAAATTTATGGCCGTGTTCATCATTGAGTTTTTTAAAGTTATCCAGATCAAAGAAGATCAGATCAAACCTTTTGAGTGAAATGTTTCCAAGCGCTTTTCGATTAAACACGCCTGTCAGTTCGTCAACACTTTGGTCGCACTCATATTTTGTGATGATATGCTTTGCGGCAAGGGCGAGTAAGCCAATACCAATCAGAATACTTCCGTCATCAAGAAAAATTGCTATAGGAGAAGGGATTGCATCGATTACTTTTTGCAATGGAGCGGTTTGCTCGATCATGTGATAGATATTTTCTACCCCCATAAACATCATTCCAACAAGAGCTATTTTTTCCTTTTTGAAAACAGGATAAGCACACACCGAGATGGAAATTATAGAAAGTAAGATCAGGTACTCGATGGCAAACTCGGCTTTAGACAAGAAAAGTGACTCATCAAGTTTCATGATGAGCATAAGAAAAACCAACCCGGTGCAGACGACTGCCGATACGGCCTTAACCATTGAAAACCACCTTTTCCTTCATATAGTTAATATGCCTGTTAGTGCATTTATACTCTATGAGGATGAGTTTTGCATGATGTTCGTCAAAAAAATGGCACGAAGTAAAAAATCGCAGCGCCTGATTTCTCAATACGCTAAAGGGATCACTGAATGCCGTTAAAATTGACCGGGTTGATCGAAGAAGAAGTCGATGAATGTTTTGACTTTCAGTGGCTGTGATTTATCACGGTACAGTAAATGGATGGGTTTTGCTGTGGGGCGAGATTCTGCCAGGCATTCTATCAGTCTCCCTTTGCTTACATCGTCTGTTAGCAATAGTGCGGGTTGCAGGATAATCCCCGCATTTTGCAACGCCGCGGCTTTTAGCACATCTCCACTGTTACTGCTTAATCGAGATTGCTGACGGTTGAAGTATTGTGATTCCTGTTCGCGTTGCTGCGGTTGGATATCCCCGTAGTTGAAACCGAGGCAATGATGATTGGCGAGATCCCTTGCCTGGCGTGGAAAGCCGTATTGCTCGAAATAGGCAGGGGAAGCGCAAAATAACAGCTGATAGTCACCAATGTGTCTTGCGATTAAGGTGGAATCTTCCAGCTCGCCGATCCTGAACACTAAATCAAAGTGATCGTGCAATGGGTCTATGCGGTTATTGTCGAGGATCAGTACAACATTGATGTGAGGGTGTTGCTGTATAAACTGTGCGACCAGCGGCGCGACAACAGTATTGCCGTAAGTAACAGGCGCATTGATCCGGATAGTACCCATAGGGGTGTTGGTTAAGGTTTGCAGGTTCTCTTCAGCTTCTTTTATATCGTCCAGGATACGCTGGCATTCTTGGAAGTAGATTTCGCCAGCTTCCGTTAAAGACTGCCTGCGTGTGGTACGGTTTAACAGTTTTGTCCCCAAGGCTTGCTCTAACGCCTTGATATGTTTACCTACCATGGTTGAAGTGACATTGAAGTGAGCCGCGGCTTTTGCCAAGCTTCCTCGCTCTACCACATCAACAAAAACCTGCATGCTTTTCAGTTTATCCATATTGCAAACTATAAGTTGATAAATAACGGAATGGATCGTTATTTATCAAGTTATCGATGTCAATTACATTGATGGCCATATTGAGTAGTAACGGGTTGGTACAATGTTTGAACAAGGGTTATTTATTACAGCTGCGCTGAGTGTCAGTGAGGGAGTTCTTCTGGAAGAAGCCAAAGCGGCGGTAGAGCAGTTTTGCCGAGATATGAACAGTGAGCCGGGGTGCTCTATGGCAGTAGCGATGCAGGACACAAAAGATGCTCGTCGCTTTATCTTCTGGGAACGCTATGATGATCAAGCGGCCTTTGACGCCCACTTTCAAGCTAAACATACCCAAGACTTTATTGCGCTGGGCTATACCCAATTGGAACAAGCATTTGAAGCCAGCCTGATGGAAGCAGGAGAAAAGCAATGAGCGAGTTAGCAAGCCAGGCGAAAAAGCAGGTTAAGCGGTGGGGTATTCTGGGTACCAGCTTTATTTCTGGCGTTATGGCCGAGGCAATTCGCCAGGAAGGCCAAAGCCAAATTTATGCGGTAGCAGGGCGCAGCCCAGAGCCTCGGGAAGCACTGGCAAAGCAATATGACATTGCAGTGCAGCATGACAGTTATGATGCTTTGATTGCCGATCCTGAAGTAGATATTGTCTACATCGCATTACCGAACCACCTCCACCACGAGTATGTGATTAAGGCTGCGCAGGCAGGCAAGGCGATATTGTGCGAAAAGTCTTTGTCGGTCGATATGGAAAAAACAGATGCAGCCCTTGCTGCGGTCGCAAAGCATCAGGTCTTTTTCGCCGAAGGGTTGATGTATTTGAACCACCCATATACCGCCAAGATCCTTGAAGTGATCAAGTCGGGGCAAATCGGTGAGCTTCGTTCAATTCAGGGCCAATATACCGCCGCTATTTCGCAATTTGTTAACCCAGACAGCAAGGGAGCGCTCTATAATCTGGGGTGCTATCCAGTGTCATTGCTGCACCTAGTCATCCAGCAATGCTGCGGTAACGAGGCGATTGGGAAATATACTCTGTCTGCGATGGGACGCCGGGGGGCAGATGGCAATATTTGTGAAGCACAAGCCAACTTCAAGTTTGCCAACGGTGTTATGGCCCAGCTCCATACTGCCGAAGACTTCGGCTTGCATGCCGAGTTTACTGTGTTGGGCTCCAGTGGCAGTCTGCAGGTAACGAGTAACCCTTGGCTGCCAGGGGTGAAGAATCAATTCACGGTGACCCAATATGAACAGACACCAGAAGTGATTGATGTACATGCTGATGGTGACGGTTTCTTGTATCAGGTTAGGGCGGTGCTGAAAGCTCTGGAAAGCCGTGAACAGCAACTAATTCGCCCTGCGGCCAGGGCGGAAGACTCAAGGCAGATCATGAAGTTGCTGACAGATTGGGAAGCTGCAGCAACAGTATAATTACTTGATCTTTTCTGTGCTTCATCAAGCGAAATAAAAGCCCGGGCTTGCTCATTCTACGAATCCTTGCTCCGGGCATACAAATCCATACATTGTCATTGTTTCTCTCGACAGAAAATCGCACCCTTCAATTGTACACTGTTTGAAATTTTATCATTTTGTGTGGTTTTGCTGTGCCTTCTTCTATCAATCACTTTGATTACCTGCGTCGTCTTCCTCAACTCGCTAATACGGTTTATCCAAATAGCCGAGGTTTTAGGAAGATCAAGAAAAATGCCCGCTTCTGCCTGTGGGGGGCATTGAATGCCGATGCGATAAAAGCGATGACGGAAGTATTTGCTCACCCAGAGCTGTCGCCGGTATTGCAAAAAAATCCGAAAATTATCGAAAAGCCGCTCAAGCCCTACCTGTGTGTCAATTGGACACGCAGAGAGAAGATTGCCCGACTTCGGGAGCATTATCTGTTCATCAAGGACATTTTTGGCCGTCATGCGCAGACTGTACTCTCCCCCGAGGGGGCGACGATCCTTGAGTTTACTGACAACCAAGGCATGGAGTATAAAGTTCAGCTTTGCCAGGGAATGAGCCGCGAGGGTTCACTGGGACTTTATCTTGTTGATAGCAGTGACCGAAACATCTATTCGATGACCTGTCATATCGCCACCGGGGAGACGAAGATCCTATATGTTGGGGCGCTGCAAGGCCCTCGGGAAGGTATCGCTGATCGCCACCAGGTGATCAAAACCCTCACTCGTTCGCTGCACGGCTTACGCACCAAAGCCCTGATGGTTGAGTTGGCGTTGATTGTCGCGAATACGTTAGGAATGGACGAAGTACGTGGCGTATCGAACAAAGGTCATGTCTATCAGGCATTGCGTTATGTGGGTTCGAAACGTAAAGCGGTAACCTTCGATTATGATGATTTGTGGCAAGAGTACGGTGCAAATCGAGAAAGTGGCTATTTTTATCAATTGCCACTAAAACCGCCGCGCAAAGATCCATCTAGCCTGAAGAAAACCAAGCGCCGCTTGTATACCAAACGCTACCAATGGCTGGATGAGGTGAGTCTCGATGTCGCTGCGAACATTCAATCGCTGATGAAAAAGTAAATAACTTGCTGATCACCATATGAATAGGGTTGTGCCTAGGAAAGTTATTCTTTAACTTGTAGTTGTATGATAAATAGCCAAAAGGATAGGGCGATGACACTACGGGTTTATGGAGATCTCCAATCAGGCAATTGTTTTAAGGTGAAGCTGCTGTTGACGATGCTGGATATTCAGCATGAATGGCAGCATGTAGATATTTTGGCTGGGGAGTCTAAAACACCAGCCTTCTTGCTGATTAACCCCAACGGTAAAATTCCCACCGTTCAGCTTGAAGATGGCCGAACTTTGGCTGAGTCCAATGCAATATTGGGTTATTTCGCCGCAGAAACCTCCTTCCTTCCGCAAGATAGCTATGAAAAAGCCAAAGTGATGGAGTGGATGTTCTTCGAGCAGTATAGCCATGAGCCATACATTGCCGTGGCAAGATTTATAGAGAAATACCTCGGCCTGCCAGAGGAGAGAAAAGATGAATACCAGGCTTTGCAGGAGGGAGGGCACAAGGCCCTGCAAATGATGGAGCAGCAACTGTCTCAGTCGGCTTACTTGGTTGGTTCCAGCATTAGCATTGCCGATATCTCACTCTACGCGTATACCCACGTAGCCCATGAAGGCGGCTTTTCCTTGCAACAATACCCGCATATCCGCGCATGGATTGAAAAAATCCAGGCACATCCCCGTTATGTCGGTATGTTGTCATAATCGCCAAGTAGGATATATCGCACTTTTTTAGTTTTAGTGGAACAGGTGTGGGGAAGCATGGAAGTCATTTTGGCAACAACAAATGAAGAAGTAGTTGAAGTTGCGCCGATTATGCAGCAACTTCGGCCAAAATATGATTTGGCACAATTGATTGACCTGATGAACCAACAGCGCAAAAGCGGTTATCAGTTAGTCTATGTCCGAGATGGCAGCACCATTTTGTGTGTCGCTGGCTTTGTCACAGGGCATAAATTGGGCTGGGGTCACTATTTGTACATTGATGACTTAGTGACTGACGAAGCGCAGCGCTCAACCGGTGCAGGTAAATATTTGATGGGGTGGTTTAAAGATTATGCCCACATCAATCAGATAGAGCAGATCCACTTGGACTCCGGTGTGCATCGCTATGGTGCACACAAGTTCTACCTAAAGGAAGACTTTGTGATAGCGAGCCATCACTTTGTTTGCCAGTGCTGAGCAACAAATCAGCTCAGGGATCTGAGCTGATTATGCTTTTTTATCGATAATTCGGCATTAATGATGAGCACAGCAACAATCACTCGTATGCGTAATCTCATCTATCAGCAAGATAGAAGCAGAACGCTGATCTTCAGCAGAGATGTAATCGATAGACAGGACTTCGAGTAAGTCTTTCAATAGAAAGCTAAGGTGCGAGACGGTTTTGTCTTCGTCCTTGTAGGGTTCGAGATCGATGATCAGTTTTTCGACATCATTGGCTATTGCATTTGAGGTGTCGTTTTTCCAGTGTGATTTCTTTATTTTATCAACAATGTTGAAAATGGATTCGCATTTGTTCATTACTCATTTGTCCTTTGACGTTGCTGCTAGGTAAGGCAAACAACGGTTTTGTGTTGCTTGCTTGTTAAGGTTACTGTTTTAATTAGATTATTCCTTAACGCATTCCAGTGCCCATAGGGCTGGCATGGATTTTACCAAGCAGCTGGCACGAAAAACTAGTAGGTATGACCACATTTTGTTGATGGTTTAACCGTACTTTTTTGCTAAATATAAGCGCATCAGAAGTATTACTTTAACTATCATTGAGTTAATCGCTCAGCTCTCTATCAATTGTCTGATATTAGGTATTTCACCTGATATCCAACAGGGGGTGAAATGGTTGGATAAGGTTTGATGTTGAATTATTTGGTGGGTATTCTACGCACAATACACTGTAGTGAGTTTAATCGAGTAAGGCGAGGTGATGGACAATAAAGCAAAACAGCAGTTGGGGCAGATCATGGTCGAGCAAGATAAATTGCTGGCTATTTTATCGAGTAACCCTAGCGCACTCGATGAATACCCTGAACTTCAGCGTCATGTGTCTGATAAAAACGCTAATGCTATTGCTTATCGCCGGGCACTGCGCAACAAGCAATTCTCCAAGGAAAAATACCGCGGCGCGATATTGGAGCGGATAGACGACATTAGTTTTGATATGTGTGCCCTGCTCGATTTGGACTTTATTATCAACCGTGTCGCCAATAAGGTTGGCTATGATATAGAGGCTATCAAAGAGTTATCGATCAAAGATTTTGGTGCCGATACCTTGTCTAAGTTGTTACATATGCTGGGTAATGCAGTATATGGCGAGCAGGAGTTGAAAGTCTCTTACCCTTGGATGAGCCTTAAAGGGCAAGCCAATCCAACTTTTTGGAAGAATGCCCACAAGGCGTTTGATTTGATGCAGGAAGGTTATTCTACCCACTGGAAGCTTAACTCGGTGTTTAAAGACAGGTTTGGCATTGCCGTTCCTCAGTCTTTTCCCCGTTTTGTGCGAGCTTATGGCAACCCGAGGGATATTCCTGAGTGGCGAGAGTGGGCTGAGCATAAAGAAGCATGAAGATTCACGAGACATTGTAGAGATAACAAATAGGCAGCCAATGGCTGCCTATTTGTTTATGTAAGGACAGGAAGAAAGGGCTTAGAAGTTAAAGTTCACGCCGACAGAGAATACGTTGTCTACTTTTACGTTTTTTTCTCCTTTAAAATCGATATCCCCCTTATAGGTGTACATGGCATATGGGTGGATGCTGTCGAAGCCGATAAACTTCGCTTTCAACTCAACTTCGTTCTGATTACCTTCAATTTTTCTCTGATCTTTATCTTTAAAGTTTACAGTCGTGTAGTCAGCATTAAATTTAGAATCGCCACGCTTGTGGATGTAGTTGGCGGATAGATCCATGGTGTCTGCCAAAACATAGCCCAAAGTAATATCCATACGGTGGATATTGTTATCTTCTTTTATACCTAAATTGTGTCTGTCTTTGTTGGAAGCCGTTCCCTTGACGTTAACTTTCGCATCTGTCATTTCGTAGCGGTATCGGGCGGCGGTATAAAGGCCATTGTCAAACTGGTATCCCGTTTTCAGACCAAACTTCGCGGTATTGCTCAATCGCAGAGCTGCACGAAGTTTATTTCCATTTTGCTCAGCCTCAAAGCTTGAGCGGCTGCGAGACCCCGATGGCACGGTAAGTTCGAATTGTGGCTGGATATACCAAGCATCAGTGACATCGAAGTTGTAATCGATACGCATGTTGGACTCTTTATGACGCTTCAGGTTACCTTCTGTGACGATTTCAACGCCACCACTGAAGCCCAAGCCAATGTTATTGTAGACAGAGAACTTGCTCTCATCATCATTGCCGTGCTGAATGTTGTAGCTGGTGTTTGCCATTGCAGTGGCAGAAAAAAGAGAAGAAACAACTGCGGCTAAAACTAACTTTTTCATTATTAAAACCTTTTATGTATTAGAAAAATACAATCCATCGTCAGGTTTTGTTATCCGTTAACAGCGTGACCAATCAGGTTATCCCCTGTTTTGTCAGCGAGGACAGATTAAGGAAAAAGGTGTTTTGAAAGTAATTGAATGGTGTTTTAAATTATTGGAATAATCAGTAATAAATCAAAAGCCGAGGTAAGATACCTCGGCTGATACAGATGAAAACGGGGGCTGACTAATAGGCGTAGCTTAGGCTAAGGATGTGCATGCGTTGATCATCAACCTTGCCGGTAAAGCCGTTAGAGTAACTGACATCATGCTCGCCTAAATCACGATACTCATAGGCAAGACCAATACGGTGCCCATTCGATCGGGTTTTCTCGGCACCCAGGCCCAGCGCCCAGTTTTTGCCCACGGCTAGCTCAGGGTTAACATCGTTGCTTTTTTGCAAGGTGGAATCATAGCGAACACCCGCTTGGTACTCCCAACTGTTTTGGGAATAGCTAACTGCGGTACCTATGCTGTAAACATCCTTGAGATCGCCTTCTGGGTCAAAGTCGGACCAAAATTCCACACCGGTCATGGCCTTGATGGCCAATTGATCATTGATTTGATGATGAATACCCAGATCCAGTCTTGAAGGCCAGATGACATCATTGGCAAGTGTGATTGCTCTATCGCCGGATTTCAGCTCAATGTTCTCATCAGTATGATCTACACGGTGTTTGTAGTTAGCTGCGAGGTAGGTATTGCCGGTGAGATCGTACATACCCGATAAAATGAAGCTTGCTGCGGTGGAGCTGGTTTCACCTTCAATTTTTATATCGCCGATAGAGGCATCGACCGAGGTCATCAGGTGCTGCACCACAACGGCACCGCCGAGTGAGAGGCGGTTGTTAACCTGATATCCCGCTGCAAGGTGAATGTTCACCGCTTCCTGAGCCATGGCGTCATAAAGGTTGAAGCCAGACAGGCCGTTGGTGTAATCCATGCCCAAGCCGCCATCAGCATGTAGCGAGGCACCTAATACCCATTTATCGTTTAGTCGGGTGGCGTAGGCAAGACTCGGTACGACTGACTTGTTTTCTCCTGATGCATGCAAGTCGCCCCCCATTGCGCCCTGACCATTGTGCTCTGAATAAGCATCAAGGTATTGCAAACCAATGGAAAAGCTGGACTCTTCGACTGCCGTCAAACCTGCAGGACTGGTGATGGCTGCACTGGCATCATTGCGGTTGGTTGGGTTGGCCACACCGGCTGAAGAAACGCTATCGAAGGTAGCCACTTCATGGAGTAGGATACCTCCGGCTGTTGCACTGGCTGAAAACAGGGAAGCAATGGTGAAGGCGAGAACACTTTTTTTCATGATAAAACTCGTAACCAATTTAATGGCGAGATTTTATCCAAAGCGCAATGTATGGATTGCACTGACAGTGCAACAGAAAAACAAATAGAAGAGCAACGAATAAAAATAATATCTAGATCAAGTTTTCAAAATTAAAAACGCCACCGAGGGGTGGCGTTAAAATACTTGTAATGACCGAGCTAACATTAGAGTTGGTAGTTGAACTCAATGCGGTGGTCACCATCTTTGAAGTCTGAGTATTCAGTCCAGTTGGCAAAATAACGGACATTGAACCGAGGGTTGAACTGGTACGATGCGGCAAATTCATGGGCAAGCACATTGGAATTGCCAGGGCCATAGGCATTGTCTTTGTAGCTATCAGACCCGGAAAGTGTCGTCATCCACATTGGGTTATAGTTCAGCCAGATCTTGTCATTGATGGTGAGCTTACCGTAAGTACCAACTACTGCGAAGGTGCCCGGTACGGAGTAGCCACTGACTTCGGTAAAATCACTATTGTTGCCAAATGCTGCGCCAACACCACCCAGAGGGAAGAACTGAACAGGGCCGAGTGCGGGCAGGGCTTGGATGAAACTGTAGGAGATAGAGCCCGCTTCCGTGTTGAAGTCGTAATTGACATCGACTTGACGGCCTTGGCCATTAGTCAGGTCAACCCCAAAGTTACGGAAACGAATGCTGTCTATGCTGTCGTTGGCATTATCGCGCCAGCCTAGGGTATCACCCAGTGCTCCTTTCAACTCAAGCACGTTCATTCCTGCGGTGGTAGGGTTCCCTGTGTCATAGGTCTGGCCAAGCTTCAGGTTCAGGCCTTTATCGGTATATCCGGCACCGACTTGGGTGAATACTGCAAGGGGATCAGACATATCCTGAACTTCGTCATCGTTATTGGCACTGGCTGTAAAGCTAACTGCAGATAGCACAGCTGCAGTAATAATAAATTTGTTCATAATAGTTTTCTTTATTGGAGCGACAATGAGTAAAGGAATTTACCATCGCGCTAAAAATGGACTTGCACTGCCAGTGCATGTGCTATTGCATTGATGGCAGAATTTGTAATCAATTGTGTTTTTTAAAACTGAGCCTGTTCCCTTGCATATGGTTTATCACCGACGGTATGCGTCAGACCCACATCACCAATCGATAAGGGCTGAAATCCGCCATCGTATCTGTCGTTAATGCAATTGCATATGCTCTTCTTATAGAAGATATAAGCGGTAAGTGATATTTAGTCTTTGTGGTTTTCATTAGACTCATCCCGCAATTTTGAGAGTGTTACTTTCCATTATGGAGTTTCAGATGGATGCTTTCTGTCATTTGAAAAACAAGTACAGCATTGATGATGAGTTAGCCCTGCAACTTCTTAAGAGAGGGAAACTCAAACATATTCCGAAAGGGAGCTTCCTGTACTACCAAGATAAGATGGCTGACTTTATCGCAATTCCCTTAAGCGGTGTGTTCGGCATATTTCCAACCAATAAAGAGAGTCATTGTTTATTCTATAACCTGATCACCCCAGGGATTATGCTCAATGAGGTTCAATATTTCTTGGGTGGTGGCAGCCATACCGATGTCAAAGCTGTCACGGATTCTATGGTTGTTATACTGCCATTCCATGCTGTTAACCAACTAGTTGAAAATAACATCAACTTTTCCAAAATGCTCAATATCTCATTGGCTAAAAAGCAGCGGTTTTCACATACCCTATTTCACCTCAGGGGTGAGAAGAATGCTCAGTATAAAGTAGAACAAGCTCTGCTGGCGATTAGCGAGGTCGCTGATGATGGCACCATACCGATGAACATTATCGCCTTGGCTTCTTTGTTGAATATGTCTCGAAATACCGTGGGCAAAGAAATTAAAGGGCTGATTAGCAAAGGGGTACTGCACAAAGATGGACTGGGCTACCGTTTTTCCCAAGTGATCTTGCAAGTTGCTTGAAGTGCCGGCTGTTTACTCTTTCATATCCTCGACAATATTCAACAAACTATATTCAACGAACTATATTCAACAAGCTATATTCAACAAACTATCAGCCATAGCTTGCTACACTGAGGCCTATACTCCCAGTGAGACAAGGAATTCAGATGAAAAGCAAAAAGTTTGCCACTCAAGTCATCCACAGTGGCGAGCAAGTCGTCCAGCAAACCAATCCAATCTTTCCTGCCATAACGACCGCCAGTACGTTTGTTCAGCCAAACATTGGTGAGTTCGGCGATTTTAACTATTCCCGCTGCGATAACCCGACAAGAAGTGCTTATGAAAGCGCTTTGGCCGAGCTAGAAGGCGGTGTTTATGCCACGGCGACGGCATCGGGAATGGCGGCGACAGCTTTGGCTCTAGAGCTTTTCCCTGCGGATTCCCATGCGATTGTCATGTCGAGTGTCTACGGCGGTACCCATCGATTGTTCGAGACGCTACGCAGCCGTACTTCAGGCATGACGTTCAGCTATGTCGATCTTAATGATCTGGCTGCAGTTGAAGCCTGTATCCAGGCTAATACCCAATTTATCTGGATTGAAACTCCAACCAACCCACTGCTAGAGCTGGTGGATATTGAAGCGGTTTGCCAACTGGCCAAGCAGCGTGAACTGGTTTCGATTGTCGACAATACCTTCTCGACAGCGTGGAACCAGCAGCCTTTATCGCTAGGGGCAGATATCGTGATGCTCTCTACCAGCAAATATATTGGCGGGCATTCGGATCTGATCGGTGGGGCGCTGATCACTGCGGATGAAGAGCTGGCACAGCAACTCGACCGCTGCAAAACCACGGTTGGGGCGATAGCCTCTCCGTTTGACTCTTATCTGGCATTACGAGGCTTGAAAACCTTGGATATCCGGATGGAAAGGCAATGCAGCAATGCCCTCAAGGCCGCGCAGTGGTTGGAACAACACGATGCGATAGAGCAAGTGTATTACCCTGGCCTTGAAACTCACCCTCAGCACGCGTTATGCCAAAAGCAGATGCGCACAGGCGGTGCGGTGGTGTCAGTCCGTTTGAAAGGCGATGAAGAGGCCGTGAAACAGTTTGTCGGTAAGCTGCAGTACTTCATGTTGGCGGAGTCATTAGGTGGGGTAGAGAGCATGATCAACCATGCTGCTACGATGTCCCATGCTGGTGTACCGGAAGCCGAACGGGAAAAGATGGGGATTTACTATCAGACCCTTCGCTTGTCAGTCGGCATCGAGCATGCTGATGACTTGATTGCGGATCTCGAGCAAGCGCTGAGCAAATAACCCTGATTATTACCTTGAAGTGAAATTCAAAAAATACCCTTCCTGGTATGACCGGAAGGGTATTTTTTCTAGCCTTAGCTCTATCTCAACATACTGCTGTGTATTTCTCGCCCTTTCGGCGTCAGGGCATAGACTCGGCCTTCGCTCTTTTTCACCAAGCCGCTGTTGACCAAATGACGTAAGTGGAAGTTGAACTTGGTGTGATCTTCAATCCCGACCAAACGGCACAAGTCCATGAATTTTAACTGCTGATGTAGGCTGAGTTGCTGCATAACCGCTCGGCGGATAGGATTAGCCAGCGCCGAGAACACCTGATCATTGGTACGCTCTTCAATCGGAGACTTAGGTGAACGCTGGGCGTGGACACGCTTGAGGGTGACTGACAGCGCGGCAAGGTTAAACGGCTTGGTCAGGAACTCATCGGCGCCTTTTTTCATCGCATCTACCGCTACATCGACCGTGGCAAAAGCGGTGGTGATAATAATCCCGATATGCGGCTGTTGGCGGCGGACTGTCGTCATGGCTTCGATACCGGTTAAACCGCTCATCACCACATCAAACAGGGCCAGATCAAATCGTTGTTCGCTGGCTAGCTCCAAAGCCCGTTCGGCACTTTCACAGGCACTGACGTCGAAGCCTTCGAGGGTTAATGCCTCTACCAACACTTCACGTAGATCGTCGTCATCTTCGGCCAGTAGTAGGGATAGGTTCACAGTTGCTCCTTAGGTAGCTCGATTTCAACACACAAACCATTGCCGGTATTTTTCAATGATAATTGACCTTGATGCTGGCCGGTGATTTGTTTGCAGATGGATAAACCCAAGCCGGTGCCTTTTCCGGCAGGCTTGGTGGTGTAAAACGGTTTTGTTGCAGCAGCGAGGATATCGTCTTTCATCCCCGGGCCATTGTCTGTTACCCGGATCAAAACCTGATCACCCAACTGGTTGGCATTGATAGTGATAATGCCATTTTCGCCGCATGCATCGATAGCATTGTTCAGCAGGTTAATGAACAGCTCTTGTAGCTGGGTGTTGTCCGCATCAAGAGTGAGTTTGCTCGGAACACTCATGGCGACTGAAAAGTTAGCTAATCGGTGAGACATCATGTCGAGCGTATCATTGACCAAATTGGCAAGATGGATACTGCTATAACTCGGCGTACGCTGGTGGGCGTAGTTGAGGACTTCATGGCTGATATTGGCCGCCTTTTCCATTCCGCTGCGGATCCGGTTGAGTTGGCGGTGGGCATTTTCATTTTCTTCAGGCAGTTGGCGTTCCAATAAATCACAGCTGACAATGGCACTGCTGAGCGGGGTTTTGATTTCATGGGCGATCGCCGAAGTCAGTTCACCGAGTTCCTTGAATTTATCATGCTGCAGGGATTGTTGAAGTTGGGCTTTGATTTGGCGGTGGCGTTCTAAATCGAAGACCACCAGTGCTCGCCACAAGGTGATTGAGATAGCGATTGCGCACAGGGTACGCACCATAGGTACCCAAATCCCATAAGAGGTTAATAACAATCCAGCAGCAATTCCGTAGGCTACTATGGCACAGCCAGTTAATTGGAACCATAAACCTGAATCAGTCTGGTTTTTATTAAGTTGTTGGCCATAAATAAATAAACAGTAACCCGATAATAAACCGGCACCAAAGCCGAATATCCACCTAATTTGATTGGAGCTGTTAAATAGAAAGATATTGGTTGGCTGCGAATGATATCTATAAGTTAAAAACAAAGAAAATATAACAAGAATGCCAATAATGACTCTTTTTGCATATTGTCTATATTGCCATTGAATAACATCTAGCATCTTCCAGGCAAAAGCCCCTAGTGCGAGAAATGAGATCCAAAGCTTGACCACTTTAAAGGCTTCTAACCTAATGACTTTGCTCAGCGCATTTTCATAAAGGATGAGATATAGCTCAGACCATTCGTGCAAACCATGGATGAATCCAAACACTGCCAAGGTAGGTAGTGCGGTGGCGATATGTAATCGGCTTAGCTTTAAGTTTCTGAATGTTATGGAAAAGGCTATGGCAAAGAAAGCTAAGCCATAGGTGAGGTAGATGATGAAAACAGATAAATTCTCCATCCGTTAATCTTAAGCGAGATAACTGTCGCAAGCAATGATGCAAAATTAAGACGGTACCTTGTGTCACAAAAAATTGAGTGCATATAATTCTGTGAATTTTACTTCACAGAATTTTTTGGCAATGATAAATCTTTTTTGTTTTTGGCTTGATGAAAGCAAAAGTAATAAAAGTGAAATATTCTAAACCTAATCTCCATCCCACAAGTTTGATGACCATAATCCTTAAAAAGTTGTGCCAGTAGGACTTTGAATGAACACCATAGTTTTAATTTAGCCAATTTTTAAAAAGATGTTGTAAACAAAACTTGTTGAATGAACGACCTTGCAGGAGCTAGGGAATCATCCCTAGCCCTGCACTTAACTCGATATCCATTAATTTAGATGCAAGTTATTTCGAGATAACTCATTCGTAACCTCACAATATAATCGGAGATAAGATTGTGAAACTAATCAAAACCGCTTTGGTTTCTTCTGCACTGGTGGCTGCGTCATTTGGTGCTGCAGCAAATGTGACTATCAACGGTGCAGGTGCCACGTTCCCACACCCAATCTATGCGAAGTGGGCTGAGGAATACCGTGCTGAAACCGGCGTGCAGATTAACTACCAGGCAATCGGTTCAGGCGGTGGTATCCGCCAGATCACGGCGAAAACCGTTGATTTCGGTGCAACGGATGCGCCTCTTACTATCGATCAGCTAAACGAAGAAGCGATGCTTCAGTTCCCTATGGTAATGGGTGCTATCGTTCCGGTTATCAATGTACCGGGTATTGAACCCGGTGAGCTTAAGCTGACGGGTGAAGTGCTGGCTGATATTTACATGGGTAAAATCAAGCAGTGGGACGACGAGCGTATTGCTGAGCTGAACGAAGGTGTAAAGCTACCTAGCCAAGCGATTTACGTGGTTCACCGCTCTGACGGTTCTGGTACAACCTTCAACTTCACCGATTACCTATCTCTGGTTAGCAAAGAGTGGGCAGAGAACATCGGTGCAAACTCTGATATTACATGGCCTCGTGAAGCAACCACTATCGGTGGTAACGGTAACGCAGGCGTTGCTAATTTCGTTGGTCGTACCCGTGGCGCAATTGGCTATGTTGAATACGCATTCGCCAAGCAGAACAACATGACTCACACCCAGATGGCCAGTGCTGAAGGCAACTTCATCCAGCCAACCATGGATACGTTCCAGGCTGCAGCAGCCAATGCTGATTGGGAAAACGCGCCAGGTTTCCGCCTGCTTCTAAATAACCAGCCTGGTGCTGAATCTTGGCCGATGACAGCAGCAACTTTCATCCTTATGCATAAAGATCAGGTCGATGCTGAGAAAGCACAAGCCATTGTTGACTTCTTCCAGTGGAGCTACGAGAACGGTGGCGAAATGGCTGAAGGATTGGATTACATCCCAATGCCTGAGTCTGTAGTGGAAATGGTAAACAGCGAATGGTCGCAAGGCTTTACGTCTAACGGCGCTTCTTTCATCAAGTAATTATCTTACACTAATTTTCCGCTGCCCATTTTGGTGGGCAGCGGCTGTACTTATTATGCTATTGACTATCGCTAAGCCAAAACTGGATGGAGATTCAATCTTCAGCCGAATCAGCCTGTTCAGTGCGGCAATTATATTTTTCACCTTGGTAGGTATCGTTCTTTCCTTGATTGACGGTGGCTGGAAGGCGTTTTCTGAATTTGGTCCAGGCTTTGTTTTCCGCAATGTTTGGGATCCGGTAAATAGTGACTTTGGAGCCGCTTCTGCTGTCTATGGCACCTTGGTCACCTCACTTATTGCTATCGTTATCGCGATCCCCGTCGCAATCGGAACGGCAATCTTCCTCGCTGAGCTAGCGCCGCGCTGGGTCGCTCTGCCAGTCAGCAAGGCTATCGAATTGCTCGCTGCGGTTCCGAGTATTATTTACGGTATGTGGGGCTTGTTTGTGTTCGCGCCATGGTTTTCGGAAGGCTTCCAGATGTGGGCCGCGATGCACCTTGTCGGCTTGCCGTTGATTGGCCCTTGGTTTGATGGGCCCCCAATCGGAATTGGCTTGCTGACCGCCGGTATTATCTTGTCGTTCATGATCCTCCCTATTGTGACGGCATTGACCCGTGACGCCTTGCAATCGATTCCGAATGTTCTGCGCGAAGCGGCTTACGGTGTCGGTGCGACGCCTTATGAAGTGATCACGCGTGTATTGCTGCCAAAAATCAAAAGTGCAGTGGTCAGTGCTGGCATTTTGGGGTTGGGTCGTGCTCTTGGTGAAACCATGGCGGTAGCCTTTGTGATCGGTGGTGCCAACCGTATCGAAACCTCTTTGTTCATGCCGGCAAGCTCGATTTCCTCGACCATTGCCCAGCAGTTCAATGAAGCGACTAACCCAATGCATATTTCATCACTGATTGGTCTTGGCCTGGTGCTGTTTGCGATCACTGTGGTGGTGATGGGCACAGCGCGTTACCTGATGAGGGCATCGAAATGAGAAAGCTGAAGAACTTGTTATTCAAGCTGTTCTGTATTGCCTCCTCAATGCTGGGGATCGTCGTACTCGCCAGTATCTTGTACACCTTGGTATCAAAAGGGTTCTCCGGCCTGAACATGGCGGTATTTACCGAATTGACGCCGGGGCCGGGTAGTCAGGGTGGCCTGAAAAATGCCATTTACGGTAGTTTGGTGTTGACGACTCTGGGTATTTTGATTGCTGCTCCGCTGGGGGTATTGGCAGGTACTTGGCTTTCAGAGGCAGAGAAAGGTAACAAGCTGGCAGAAACACTGCGGTTCTTGAACGGCATGCTGGTGAGTGCGCCTTCGATTCTCGTCGGCCTGTTTGTTTACGGCTTGATTGTGGTGCCTATGGGCTCTTATTCAGGCTGGGCAGGCGCGATTGCCTTGGCTATTTTGGCTCTGCCGGTGATAGTGTCTTCCACCGAAGAGATGCTGCGTCTGGTTCCGCCAACGCTCAAAGAAGCGGGCAGTGGTTTGGGCGTGCCGAAGTGGCGCGTGATCACCCAGCTTGGCTACCGTGCGGCGGGTCCGGGTATCGTGACAGCCATTCTCCTGTCAATTGCCCGTATTTCAGGTGAAACAGCGCCGCTGCTGTTTACCGCACTTAACAGTAATTTCATGACGACAGACCTTGGCAAGCCAATGGCAAACCTACCTGTCACCATATATCAGTACGCGATGAGCCCATTTGCCTCATGGCAGGAGCTAGCATGGGCTGGCGCCTTGCTCATCACCGGTTTCATCTTGTTGGTCAACATTACAGCGACCGCATTACCAAAATTGATTAAAGCGAGAAAAGCATGACAGCGACAGCGATTAACACCATGATAGCACCTGTTGGTAACACGGTTGCCAGTGCGGATGTAGCGCTGGAACACCGAATGGATGTGCGTGACCTTAGCTTCTTTTATAACGCTTCCGATGAGGCGGCACTGAAAAGCGTCAACCTACCGGTTTTCAATAACCGGGTGACGGCGCTGATCGGCCCTTCTGGTTGTGGTAAATCAACCCTGCTACGTACCATGAACCGTATTTACGATCTATACGGCTCGCAGCGTGCAGAAGGGGAGATCTTGCTCGATGGCGAAGATATCCTGGGTAATGTGGATCTTAATGAACTACGTTCGAAAGTTGGCATGGTTTTCCAAAAACCGACCCCTTTCCCGATGTCGATTTACGACAACATGAAGTTCGGACTGAAGATGAAAGGCGGCCTGAGCAAAGAGGAAATGGATGCCCGCATCGAGAAAGCCCTGCGCCGTGCTCACCTCTGGGAAGAGGTCAAAGACAAGATGCATGCTGATGCCAGCGGCTTGTCAGGCGGTCAGCAGCAGCGTTTGTGTATTGCCCGTACTATCGCACTGCAGCCAGAAGTGATCCTGATGGATGAACCAACCTCGGCACTAGATCCAATAGCCACGGCCGCGATCGAGGAGCTAATCACCGAGCTTCGTGAGAAGTACACTATTGTGATTGTGACCCACAACATGCAGCAGGCGATGCGTATCTCTGATTACACCGGCTTTATGTATCTGGGTAAGTTAGTTGAGTTCGGCAAAACCGATCAAATCTTCAACGCGCCGAAAGAAGACCGTACCCGCCGTTATATTTCTGGTGATTTCGGTTAAACACAATAATAAGTCAGCCTAAAGCTATTCTTAAAAGCTAAGCCCCAACCGCTGCTCACGGTTGGGGCTTTTTTGTTAGCGGTTTTAGTTGTCTTTTGTCTATAAATCCTTACAAACAGGTATGAAAGTCTACTTGTGCGGATATTTTCTCTTAAATGCTTCGAAAAGGCCGATAAATTTCCTAATTTGCCCTGGTTTGAAACAGTACAGAGTAACGAGTCACTGTTTTGGGGCAAGTGTAGATTTATTGCACCAATATGCGCTAAAGGAATAATCGGTAAAGAAGGTTTTAACTTTTGGTTTGAAATATTAAATCAATATAATCAGTGCTTTACTGGCTTCTTTGTGGGGCGGGTTGTTTTGGCATCGATTTTGATTGGACATAAATGAATATTTATTACAAACGGAGATGTTAAGTATGTCCACGATGTCCAAACTGAATCTAGCTACACTTGGTCTGAGTTTATCTTTGCTCTCAGCGGCAGCATCGGCTGAAGAGACGATCAAGGTCGGGGTTCTCCATTCGCTGTCGGGCACCATGGCGATCAGTGAGACTACGCTGAAAGATACAGTATTGATGCTAGTTGATGAGCAGAATAAAAAAGGCGGCCTATTAGGTAAGAAGCTGGAGGCGGTGGTCGTGGATCCTGCTTCGAACTGGCCTCTGTTTGCTGAAAAAGCCCGGGAGCTTATCGAAAAGGAAAAAGTCGATGTGGTATTCGGTGGCTGGACGTCGGTCTCCCGTAAATCAATGCTGCCGGTGTTTGAAGAGCTAAATAGTATCCTGTTCTACCCGGTGCAATATGAGGGTGAAGAGTCATCCAAGAATGTCTTCTATACCGGTGCTGCGCCTAACCAGCAGGCGATCCCTGCTGTTGAATACCTGATGGATGAGCTGGACGTCGAGCGCTGGGTCCTGGCGGGTACCGACTATGTCTACCCACGCACAACCAATAAGATTCTGGAGTCCTACCTAAAAGCCAAGGGTGTTGCTGAAGAGGATATCATGATCAGCTATACCCCTTTTGGTCACTCTGATTGGCAGTCGATAGTGTCTGACATCAAGAAGTTTGGCTCTGCGGGTAAGAAAACAGCGGTTGTTTCTACTATCAACGGTGACGCGAACGTTCCCTTTTACAAAGAGCTAGGTGCCCAAGGCGTCTCCTCTGAAGATATCCCTGTTGTCGCGTTCTCCGTGGGCGAAGAAGAGCTATCTGGTATGGATACATCGCCGTTGGTCGGCCACCTTGCGGCCTGGAACTACTTCATGAGTGTTGATACTGAGCAGAATGAAGAGTTCATTGATGGTTGGCAGTCGTTTATCAAAAGTGAAGAGCGGGTGACCAATGATCCGATGGAAGCACACTATATCGGCTTCAATATGTGGGTACAGGCGGTGAAGAATGCCGGAACGACTGATTCGGAAGCGGTTCAAGATGCAATGATTGGTATTGCAGTACCGAACTTGTCTGGCGGTTACTCGACGATGCTGCCAAACCACCACATCACAAAACCTGTGCTGATTGGTGAAATCCAGGATGACGGTCAGTTTGATGTCGTTTGGGAAACGACTGGGCTAGTCGCCGGTGATGCATGGTCTAAGTATCTTCCTGAGTCTGCCAAGCTATTTTCTAGCTGGTCTAAGCCATTCTCTTGTGGTGCCTTCAACACTGAAACCAAAAAGTGTTCAGGCTCGAATTAACCCCTCGTAAAAATTAAGGGCCGTTTGCCCTTTATTGATAGCGCTTCAGTGTATGGCTGAAGCGCTATGTTCTGTGGGTTTTTGCCCACCTTGGAAGTTGTTAATTGCCAGTAAGGACACAAGAAATGACACCTTTAATGAAGCTCGTTAAAGCACTCATTGTTTTCTTGTTATGTACACCCATCGCGTTTGCTTCGGTCAGTTCAACGGATGATTTTGATCGGGTATTGCTTGGGAAAAATAATAAAGACAAGGAAATCGCCATTGAGTGGCTCGTAGCCAACCAGCCAACAGAAAAGGCGAAGCCGATTTTGCGCGCATGGTTGGAAGGGGATTTGTTTTATTACAAAGACAAGAAAAGTGAAGCTTTTCAAAAGCTTTATATTATTGCCGGAAGAAACGGCAAACAGGCCGACAGTATTTGGGACGCCGAGCAGCTGACCGTTTCTCGCTCGCGAGATTTTGGCAAAGTACGGGTCAATAACAAGTTGCGCAGCATGATCAGGATGCAGTTGGCATCACTGGGGCTGAACTCGCCTGATCCCGCCGTCCGCCTGCAAGCTGCGAACGGGCTGCTGGGGCAAACCGATGATGAGATCCTTGAAAGGATCGAGGCCCAGCTAAGTGTTGAGCAAGATCCCCAAGTCCAAGACAGGTTGCAACTTGCATTAGCCGTCAGCGAGGCGTTGGATAACAGTGAATCAACCCAAGCACGTGTAGCTGCGGTAGAGACACTGTCTGAATACAAGCAAGCCATAGTGCTGCAAACCCTGAACAGGCTTCAGCCTCTGTCACTTGATCCGGAGCTCTCGGCTGCGGTCGAAAAAGGGCTGGATAAGTACCACCAGAGCCAGCGCTTTTACTCCGGGGTGGAAACGGTTTTCTTTGGCCTCAGCTTAGGGTCGGTACTGGTACTCGCCGGGATTGGCCTTGCCATCACTTTTGGGGTGATGGGGGTCATCAACATGGCACACGGTGAGCTGATCATGATCGGCGCCTACACCACCTATGTGATGCAGCAGCTTTTCCCCCAACAGATTGGTGTTGCGTTAATACTGTCTATTCCAATGGCTTTCATTATTTCTGGGCTGGTAGGCATTGCGATTGAGCGCAGTGTGATCAGGCACCTCTATGGCCGGCCACTGGAAACCTTATTGGCGACATTCGGGATCAGTTTGATCCTCCAGCAAGCAGTAAGATCTATCTTTTCTCCCCTAAATCGCTCTGTGAGTACGCCGGACTGGATGGCGGGTGCCTGGGAGCTGAACCCCATGCTGTCGCTGACCTATAACCGCCTTTACATCATTGTTTTCTGCGCCTTGGTGTTTATCGCCATGGTGGTGGTGTTGAAGAAAACCCCTCTTGGCCTGCAAGTCCGGGCAGTGTCCCAAAACAGGGCGATGGCTAGAGCAATGGGGATCCGCTCCGAGCGCGTCGATGCCCTGACATTTGGGTTGGGCTCTGGCGTAGCCGGTGTTGCCGGGGTGGCATTGTCACAGCTGACGAATGTCGGGCCGAACATGGGCCAAGCCTACATCATCGATTCCTTTATGGTGGTGGTGTTTGGCGGGGTCGGCAACCTTTGGGGTACCTTGGTCGCTGGCTTGGGGCTGGGGCTTTTCAACAAGCTATTGGAACCTTGGGCAGGGGCAGTGCTGGCGAAGATTTTGATGCTGGTGTTCATCATCCTGTTTATCCAGAAACGTCCTCGCGGGCTATTCCCGCAACGTGGCCGTGCGGCAGAAAGCTAAGGAGCGCTTGATGCAGTCTAAATCAATTATTCTTTCGGCTTTGGGGCGGGATCGGGGCGGCAAAGTCGTCCTCACGCTTCTGCTCGCTGCCGTTATTCTGGTGCCGATGGCCAACCTATTATTGCCGGCTGGCCACCCGCTACATATCGAAACCTTTACGATTTCGCTGATGGGCAAATACCTCAGCTATGCCATGCTCGCGCTCGCGGTAGATTTGGTGTGGGGATACCTTGGCATCCTCAGCCTTGGGCATGGTGCCTTTTTTGCCCTTGGTGGCTATGCCATGGGGATGTACCTGATGCGCCAAATTGGTGACCGGGGCGTGTATGGCGACCCTGTTTTGCCGGACTTTATGGTGTTCCTCAATTGGTCAGAGCTTCCGTGGTTCTGGTACGGCTTTGATCAATTCTGGCTTGCTTGCCTGATGGTGGTGCTGGTTCCTGGCCTGCTGGCCTATATTTTTGGTTACCTGGCTTTTCGCTCAAGGGTCTCCGGAGTGTATTTGTCGATCATGACCCAGGCCCTGACCTATGCCCTTATGCTGGCTTTCTTCCGCAATGAAATGGGATTTGGCGGTAACAACGGCCTGACGGACTTCAAGGATATCCTCGGTTTCAGCCTGCAGCAGGATACAACCAAAATCGCATTATTTGTCTGTACCGGCCTGGCACTGGCGGTTAGCTATATCGTGTGCCGCACGGTGGTCAGCAGCCGGTTGGGCCGTGTCGCGATGGCTATCCGAGATACCGAATCGCGCACACGTTTTATGGGCTATGACGTCGACGGCATCAAGTTATGGGTCTTCGTGTTGTCTGCAGTAATAGCTGGGATAGCCGGGGCTTTGTATGTACCGCAAGTGGGCATCATAAATCCAGGTGAGTTTGCGCCACTGAACTCTATCGAAATCGTGGTGTGGGTGGCACTTGGCGGGCGGGCAACGCTGTTCGGAGCCATTGTCGGCGCCTTGATAATCAATTATGCCAAAAGCTGGTTTACGGTCGAATTCCCGGAAGTGTGGCTCTTTGCCCTCGGCGGCTTGTTTGTGCTTTCTACCATGTATTTCCCGAGAGGGGTGATTGGGTTTATTTCTGATGGCATTAACCGGTTTAGCTTTAAACCAAAAGGGGGAGGCTCTCCAACATCAGCGAAACCCCAGCAAGCTTGCAATGGCAGTGAGGTGGCGTCATGACAGTATTGGAAACGGCAAAAAAACTACAGACCTTTGCCCATGAAATGACGAAGCGCGATGAGGTCTTTTCGTTCTTGATCCCTGAAGAGCATCCCTTAATCGATACCAAGCACAACATATTGCTCTATGTCGAAGGGGTGAACAAAAGCTTTGATGGATTCAAGGCGATTAACGACCTTAACTTGTACATTCGCGAAGGGGAGTTGCGCTGCATTATCGGCCCCAACGGAGCCGGTAAAACCACCATGATGGATATTATCACCGGAAAGACCAAGCCAGATTCAGGGCAAGTCTGGCTGGGCTCCAATATCAACTTGCTGACAATGAATGAATCGCAGATCGCCAATGCTGGTGTAGGGCGGAAGTTTCAAAAACCGACGGTGATTGAATGCCTCACTGTTTGGCAGAACCTTGAACTGGCGATGTCTGGTGTACGGAGCGTTTGGGGGACATTTAGGGCTAAATTGACCGGCGAGCAGAAGGACAAGCTTGAGTCAGTACTGGCACTCATCAACCTGGCTGACAATGCCGCCCTGCTGGCGGGTAACTTGTCCCATGGCCAAAAACAGTGGCTGGAGATCGGCATGCTGCTAATGCAAAACCCTAAGCTGCTGCTGGTCGATGAACCCGTGGCAGGGATGACCCACCAGGAAATGGATAAAACCTCAGAGTTGCTTAATTCGCTGGCAGGCAAGCACTCGGTGGTTGTGGTTGAGCACGATATGGATTTTGTCCGCTCGATTGCCAGTGAGGTGACGGTGCTCCATCAGGGCCATGTGTTGGCTGAAGGCACAATGGATCAAGTACAAAACCATCCTGAAGTGAAGCGGGTATACCTGGGGGAATAGCATGTTAGAAATCAAATCACTCAATCAGTACTACGGCGAGAGCCATACATTGTGGGATGTGGATATGCAGATCCCCGAGGGTAAATGCACGGTCTTGATGGGCCGGAACGGGGTGGGGAAGACCACCTTGCTTCAATGCATTATGGGGCTAGTGGGCGCGAAAAGTGGTGACATTACGTTTAATGGCCAATCCATACTTCCCGAGCCAGCGGAATCCCGCCCGCGCTGGGGGATTGGCTATGTCCCGCAGGGGAGGCAAATTTTCCCGATGCTGACGGTGCAGGAGAACTTGGAAATCGGGTTGCCTATCCGCGACCGGGGTGACCGCAAGATCCCTGATTTTATTTTTGACCTGTTCCCTGTTCTCAAGGAGATGCTCCACCGCCGAGGAGGCGACTTATCGGGGGGGCAGCAGCAGCAATTGGCGATAGGGCGGGCGTTGGTGGTTAATCCAAAGCTGTTGATCTTGGATGAGCCGACAGAGGGGATCCAGCCGAATATCGTGCAGGAGATAGGCGATATTATCAGGATGCTGAATGAAAAAATGGGGCTGACCGTGTTGCTGGTTGAGCAGAAGCTGCCGTTTGCCCGCCGGGTAGGCGATCAATTCTGCATTCTTGATAGGGGGCGTCATGTTGCCAGCGGGCAAATGGCCGATCTCAATGACAGCTTGGTCAAGGAGTACCTGACTGTATGACGGCGCTTATTTCACCTGCTTTTCCCCAACCGACAGCCAACCAAATTGCCCAGCATACCCGCCATGGTTGGCTGGCTGAGCTGAGCTTGTGCTACCGCGACAGGGGCGACAAAACCGTACTCAAGCACCGGGAGCAGAAAGGCCCGCTAACGGTGCAGCAGGCTCTATACCCGGAAGGCGAGATCTGCCATAGCTACCTGCTTCACCCCCCGGGGGGAGTCGCAGGTGGCGATACCCTTGATATCCGCGTCAATGTCGGCGCAGGAGCCAAGGTGTTGGTTACCACACCTGGGGCAACCAAGTTTTATCGCTCAGAGAGCCGTTTTGCGAAGCAAACCCAGCACCTAACCGTTCAAGCTGGCGGCAGGCTAGAGTGGCTGCCACAAGAGAATATTTTCTTTCCAGACGCCCATGCCCAGCTCAATACCGCTATCCACCTTGAGAGCGGCGCACAATTTGTGGGCTGGGAGCTGCACTGTTTTGGTCGGCCTGCACTAAATGAGTGCTTCGATAGTGGAAAACTCGTCGGTAAAACAGAGGTTTACCTTGATGAACGCCGGGTGCTCACTGAAGGCTTGAACATGTCTGGAGGCGATAAGGTGTTGATTAATATGGGGATGAGGAATTTCCCCATGATGGGGACTCTGTACTTAACCGAAATGGGGCAGGACTTCTATCAATTGGTACAGGCTTTGCTATCTGATATTCAGGAGCAATTAGGTCGCGATAAGTTGCTAGTGGCAGCGACCCAAATAGAGGGGCTGGTTGTTGTCAGGGCTCTGGGAAATTGGAGCGAGGATATCTTGTCTTGCTTCACCCAGGTGTGGCAGCAAGCAAGGGCGGAGGTGACAGGAACGCCACCTAGCCCGCCCCGGATTTGGGCCACTTAGCGACATTTTTAGACAGTACCTTTTTCACAGAACCTATACACAGTACCGCTGGGAGAAAAACATGGAGTTGACGCCAAGGGAGAAGGACAAGCTACTGATTTTTTGTGCCGGTATGTTGGCCAAGCAGCGCAAGGAGAGAGGGCTTAAGCTCAATTACCCTGAATCCATCGCTTTTATCAGTAGTGCCATCTTGGAAGGGGCGCGGGAAGGTAAAACCGTCGCTCAGTTGATGGACTATGGCCGTACCCTGTTGTCGGTTGATGATGTGATGGAAGGGGTGGCTGCGATGATCCCAGATGTTCAGGTTGAGGCGACGTTTCCCGATGGCACCAAGCTAGTGACGGTTCACGAGCCGATTGTATAGCGGCTCATTTTACGCAGAAAACGCAGATCAACAAGGAGTCAAAATGGCAGGGAGCAGTGCGTTTAATACCTCCGCTTTTGTACCTGGGCAAATCGAAACGGCAAGCGGCGAGATCGAGCTTAACACTGGCAGGGCAACCATCACAGTTGCGGTTGAGAACCTCGGTGATAGGCCAATTCAGATTGGTTCACATTACCATTTCTTTGAAGTAAACGACGCCCTTAAGTTTGATCGGCAAGCCTGCAAAGGGTTTCGGCTAAATATACCTGCTGGTACGGCAACGCGTTTCGAGCCGGGGCAATCCCGGACGGTGGAGTTGGTTGAGTATGCGGGTAAGCGCGAAGTTTACGGTTTCCAAGGCAAAGTGATGGGTCAAGTTTAGCCTGTCAGCATCGTCTCTAAGAATGATACAAGGAAGAGTTATGGCAAACATTTCACGTCAGGCTTATGCCGAAATGTTTGGCCCAACAGTGGGTGATCGGGTGCGTCTTGCCGATACCGAGTTGTGGCTGGAGGTCGAAAAAGACTTCACGGTTTATGGGGATGAAGTGAAGTTTGGCGGCGGCAAGGTGATCCGCGATGGAATGGGGCAGAGCCAGCGGCCAAGTGCCGAAACGCCAGACTTGGTGATCACCAATGCCATCGTGCTTGATTACTGGGGCATCGTGAAAGCAGATGTGGCAGTGAAAAATGGCCGGATCAGCGGGATAGGCAAAGCCGGGAACCCTGATATTCAGCCAGGGGTAGATATCATTATTGGTCCTGGCACTGAAGTGCTGGCAGGTGAGGGTGCCATTCTCACCGCAGGGGGGATCGATTCCCATATCCACTTTATCTGCCCGCAGCAAATCGAAGAAGCATTAGCTTCTGGGGTCACCACCATGATTGGTGGCGGGACAGGTCCTGCGACAGGTACCAATGCGACCACTTGTACCCCGGGGCCTTGGAATATGGCGCAAATGCTTCAGGCTTTGGATGGCTTCCCAATGAACTTTGGCCTGCTGGGCAAGGGCAATGCCAGCCAACCAGAGGCATTGCGAGAGCAAGTTGCCGCGGGGGCGGTGGGGCTCAAGCTCCATGAAGATTGGGGGACGACACCTGCGTCGATTGATACCTGCCTATCGGTTGCCGATGAGATGGATGTTCAGGTCGCTATTCATACCGATACCCTCAATGAGTCAGGCTTCGTCGAGTCTACCTTGGCGGCGATTGGCGACCGGGTGATCCACACTTATCACACCGAAGGAGCAGGTGGCGGCCACGCGCCGGATATTATCCGTGCTGCCGGGGAGTCAAACGTCTTACCGTCATCGACCAACCCGACCCGTCCTTACACGGTGAATACGGTTGATGAGCATTTGGATATGTTGATGGTGTGCCATCACCTGTCCCCGGCTATTGCCGAAGATGTCGCTTTTGCTGAGTCGCGCATTCGGCGGGAAACCATTGCCGCCGAAGATATCCTTCACGATCTGGGCGCGTTCTCAATGATCGCTTCGGATTCCCAGGCCATGGGAAGGGTGGGTGAAGTGATCACCCGTACATGGCAGACAGCCCACAAGATGAAGGTTCAGCGCGGCAGCTTGGCTGAAGATTCCAGCTTCAGCGATAACTTCCGCCTTAAGCGCTATATCGCTAAGTACACCATCAACCCAGCCATCACCCATGGTATGGGGCATGAGATTGGCTCTATTGAAGTCGGCAAGCTGGCAGATCTGGTGTTGTGGAAGCCCGCCTTCTTTGGGGTGAAGCCGAGCGTCGTTGTCAAAGGCGGCATGATAGCCATGGCCCCGATGGGGGATCCCAATGCGTCTATTCCTACCCCGCAGCCAGTCCACTACCGCGCCATGTTTGGCAGTTACGGCAAAGCGGCCATGAATACCTCGATGTTGTTTGTCTCGGCAGCGGCCAAAGAGGCCGGGATTGCTGAAGAGCTCCAGCTAGGTAGCCAAATCGGTGTTGCCAAAAACTGCCGGACGATCAGCAAGGCTGATATGAAGCTTAATGATTGGCAGCCCCGTATTGAGGTGGATTCCCAGACCTATCTGGTTCGTGCTGATGGTGAGCTTTTGGTGTGTGAGCCGGCAGAGGTGCTGCCAATGGGCCAGCGCTACTTTTTGTTTTGATTCATGGATTTAAAGTAAAAAGATTCAAATAAAAGCTGTTTCAATAAAAGCTTTTTAATAAAAGCAAAGGAAATGTAAATGATTGAGTTGGTTGAAGTGACAGAAAAGGCAACATCGCAGCCCGATGCGTATTTGAGCCTTCCGATAGATAGCCGGATCAAAAGCCGTTTGAAGGTCGTTCTGGATGACGGACGTGATGCGGGCTTGTTTCTGCCAAGAGGCCACATTTTGCGAGGTGGTGAACAGCTCAAAAGCCGCTGTGGCGAGGTTGTTGAAATCAAGGCCGCCAGCGAGCAGGTATCGACGGTGTATTGCGCTGATCGCCATTTGCTGATGCGCGTTGCCTACCACCTGGGTAACCGCCATGTGCCGCTCCAGGTAGAAGCCGATTGGGTGCGTTACCAGCACGACCATGTGTTAGACGAGATGGTCGTCGGGTTGGGTGCCCAGGTAACCGTTGAAAACGCACCGATTGAACCGGAAGGCGGCGCTTACGGCGGGCGCTCTGGCGGGCACCATCATCACTAGAAACAAAGCTCTCGTTTTAGTACAAGGATATGACAATGAAACCATCTAAATTTTTCTCTCCGAAGCTCTCTCCAATGCTCTCCCTAGTCGCTGTCGCAGCGATGGCTCTTCCAGTTACCGCGCATGCTCACCCTGGCCATGAGCATTCTTCCTTTTTTAGCGGGCTTGTACACCCGATCACCGGTGTTGATCACCTCATCATGCTGCTTGCGTTTGGCGCATTGGCCTTCTTCGCGGTTAAGAAAACAAGCAGCCAGCTGAGCTTGCTGGCGGCTGCGCTCATTGCCATGGTAAGTGGTGTAGCAGCAGGGTTAAATTTTGGCGAGCTAAACGGTATTGAGGGCGCAATTGCTGCTTCGTTATTGGTGGTCAGCGCCGCCCTATGGCAGGTATTTACGGCCAGTAAGCCGGTAAAAAGTATGGCAGTGGCAGTCTGTGTTGCCCTTATCTTTTGTCATGGTTACGCCCATGGTGTTGAGGCAACAGGAAATGTCTCCATGTTTGCGGTTGCGATGGCGATTTCGGCCTCAGCATTAATGCTGCTGGGCAACCGACTCGCCGCTTTTGCTTCCAGTCGCTGGATCTCTGCAGGCGTGGCTTCTGCCAGCCTCGTTTATTTGCTGGTGGCTTGATATGGCGGCCGAGGCGATGGGGACAAGCGAAGCTAACCGAGGTGACAGCCAGTTTGCAACCTACCGCTTGTTTCAACTAATTAGCCCCTCATTGCCTATCGGTAGCTTCACCTATTCGCAAGGGCTGGAGTGGGCGGTTGAAGCGGGCTGGGTTAAAGACAGAGCGACCATGGTGCTTTGGCTGGAGAACCAGCTGCGTTATAGCGTGGCAACACTCGAACTGCCGTTGATCGATAGGTTTTACCAAGCGATTGAAGGGCGCGATCTGCCAAGGATTGAAGCGCTGAATAACCAGCTTTGCTCAAGCCGCGAGACCAAAGAGTTACGGGCAGAAGAGACCCAGCGGGGAAAAGCACTCAATGTACTGCTCAAGCAGCTGGATATCCCGGTGGACGAGTACTTGGGAAGCAACGCTGACCCTAACCAACTCGTCGGGCTGTGTGTTGCCGGCCTCCAATGGGGGATAAGCCCGCAAGCGATGAAGCAGGGCTTCCTTTGGAGCTGGGCAGAAAACTTGGTGATGGCTGGGGTGAAGCTTGTTCCACTGGGCCAGACTGATGGGCAGCGGGCATTGGTGGAACTGACGCACTTGTTCCCTGAAATGGAATTAATCTCCTCACAGGTTGATGAGACCATGATGGGGAGCTTTACCCCTCTAGTGTCATTGGCCAGCAGCCTACATGAAACACAATATACCCGTTTGTTCCGTTCATAAGCCGAAGGGCTAGAAATAAAGAGAAAATAAGGATTGTTATGGAAACATATAAGCAGCCGCTTCGTGTCGGAATTGGTGGCCCGGTAGGGTCAGGTAAAACTGCGTTACTTGAGGTGTTGTGTAAAGCGATTCGCGACAAGTTGAATATCGCGGTTGTGACGAATGACATCTACACCCAAGAAGATGCCAAGATCCTGACCCGTGCCGAGGCGCTTGAACCCGACCGGATCATGGGTGTTGAAACTGGGGGGTGCCCACATACGGCTATTCGTGAAGATGCCTCAATGAACTTGGCAGCAGTCGAAGAGTTAGCAAAGCGGCACCAGAGCTTGGATGTGGTCTTTGTCGAAAGCGGCGGTGACAACCTGAGTGCGACGTTTAGCCCGGAGCTGGCCGATCTCACCATCTATGTCATTGATGTCGCAGAAGGTGAAAAGATCCCGCGTAAAGGTGGTCCCGGCATTACCCGCTCGGATCTGTTGGTGATCAACAAGATTGACCTTGCCCCTTACGTTGGCGCTTCCCTTGAAGTGATGGAAGAAGATACCAAGCGGATGCGACCAACCCGTCCTTATGTCTTTACCAACCTCAAAGAGAGCAAGGGGCTGGATACCATTATTGATTTTATTATTACCGAAGGAATGCTGACGCCGAAGGCGTAGTATTTAAGGAGGTAATAGGGAGGATCTGATAGATATCAGATCCTTTTTTTTAATAAATTTAACGCATACTTAAACGGTAATTTCCATCAATAGAAAGGATAGATGATGAAGCGTTTAGTCTTGGCATTAACTGTTGCGGCAATTGCTGTACCTTCAACTCTGATGGCAAAGGATGTAGAGATTGCATTGAAAGATAACCTTGATGGATTTTTAAGTGGCTATTGTTTGGATATGGTTGGCAGTGGAGAAAATGCAGACGTTGATAAAGGGCTTCAATCTCATACTTGTTATAGTTACCGAGGTGAACTCGGTATTGATCAAGCTTTCGATTCGACAAAGTTTAACGATAATCAATTCTATATACCGGCGTTTGATGTTTGTGCGGAATTTTCTGAACTGTCTATAGGTGCAACACTTAACCTAGCAAAATGTGATGGAAATGAGCTTCAGCGGATTGAATTTAGTGGGGAAGGTTTGATTCGTCCTGCTGCACAAAAAGGACTATGTTTGTCATCAGGTCTCACAACCCAACGAGGTCGAGGTGGAACATCTGATCACCAAATCAAGACCCTCACCTTGCAGGAATGCCGTGAAGATAAAGCCATTTTCCAACAATGGCATAGCCGTACTGGGGCATAATAGCTCTTTTATAAAAAGGGGCCTGAAATACTCGAACTTCAGACCCCTTATAACTGTTTTACTTATCAGCTCATCAACACAATCACTTCACTCACCGTCAAACCGACGAAAGAGCCTAGCATTGAGCCAATTAGCGCCATGATCACCGCAACAGGTACGAGGTTTTTATCATAAGCGGCTGCGACTACGGCGGCAGAAGGTGCGCTGCCGATATTGGCGATAGAGGCCAGCCCTATAAGGTGTAGGTTCATCTTCATTATTCGTCCGATAATGAGCATCAAGATACCGTGAACAGCAAGGATCATGAAACCGGACATGATGTACATCGGCGCTTGGCCTATGGCACTCAGGTTCACTTCAGCCCCGATCAAGGCAACTACGACATACAGCATTACCCCGGAGACTTCATTGGCTCCGGCCATTTTGCCAAGAGCAGTCGGTGCGGCAAGGATACCCAGCAATGAGGAGATGATAATTGCCCAAATCATTGGGTTCAAAAGACCCATAGAGGCAATTGCTTGGCCGAGGTGACGGCTTATCGAAGAGATAACTAAAGCAACACCTAGCATTAAAAGGATGGCCTGAAGATCAGGCTTTTCTTTCTTCTCGAGTGAACCGAGTTTTGACAGGATTTCATCTAGCCCGTTGTCGTTTGCTTTTAACACCCCGTTGAAGCGTTCTTTCATTGGCTTCAGAGCAACAATCATGATCAGCCAGACGGTATAGCATAGCGCTCCCATCAGTAGGGTATAGGCCATGGCTGAGTCACTCACTGACAGCGCTTCTTTCACAGCCACGAAGTTTTGAGTGCCACCCGTCCAACCTGCTGACATGACACCGAAAGTTAGTGGAGTCTCATCGCTCAGGAAGCCGCCCATCATGCCATGCACGATAATAAATCCAGCCATGATAGTGGCAGTTGAAGCGAGGAAAAGAATAATTAAACGCGCTCCGAGCTTGCGAATCACACTTAAGTTAAAGCTGAGCGACATCAGAAACAGCATGGCGGGAATGGCATTGTCCCGTACGGTGGCCCGGGCTACTTTCACCTCTGGGGTCATCTCCCACATACCAAATGTGTAAAGGGCCATTGAGCCAAACATCACCAGTACAATACTGGGAAACCATTTGAATAACTGGCTGGGGTATCTTTGTTCTAACCAGACAAGTAAACCGCATAAGCCGAACATTACGGCAATAAAATCGAATCCTTCTGTGATCATAATCTTCCTTTGACATAGAGTATTGAATTAATAGGGCATAATTGGTATTTGTAAGACAAAATTTAATTTATTTATATCATTGTTAATTCAATAGGGAAATATAGAAATGAAGATTGAAACGCGCTGGGTTCATGGAAAGTGTTTCGTTAGCACAGTGGAGCAAGGCCATGCGGTAATTACCGATGCCCCGACTCAGTTTGGCGGGACTGATAGCGCTCAAACTCCGATGGAGTTGATGCTAAGTGCGGCGGCAAGCTGCGCGTCGATTGATGTGACCAGCATTATGGCTAAACAACGTCAGCCACTTGATAGTTGCCGTGTTGTTGTAAGCGCCGAGCAAGCCCCGACGCCGCCTAAAGTGTTTACTAAACTGCACTTTGAATTTGAAATCTCGGGCAGTGAGCTAACGGAGAAAGCGATAGAGAAAGCCATCGAGATGACGTTTGAAACCCATTGCTCAGTGTCTATCATGATTGCTCGGTCTGGTGCAGAGCTGAGCTGGGAATACAAGGTGTTATAGAGGGTGCTTTTATAGTGTTGGGGGCTGAATATCCGTGATGGGCTAAGAATGGCGAAAAACAGGCGAGTTTAATCGTTGAGATCTATCTTTTTACCCTTAAGGCTGTTAGTGTCGCACCCCTTGTGGTAACGGGGTGAGACAGACAGTGATTTTCGCCGGTGTTGCCAGTGTTTTTTGAACCTGCAAAGCGATGTTGATTTTGCAGGTAATGACAGGACTATGCCCGTGAGCAACAACGCGTTTTCAACCCTTAACCTAAAGCCTGAGTTAGAAGCTAATCTAGCGACCCTTGGCTATGAATCTATGACGCCTATCCAGAGCCAGAGCCTGCCGCATATTCTATCGGGCAAAGACGTTATTGCTCAGGGTAAAACGGGCTCGGGTAAAACCGCGGCGTTTGGTTTGGGCTTGCTCGACCACCTTAACGTAAAGCGATTCCGCATCCAGTCGTTGGTGCTGTGCCCGACACGTGAACTGGCCGACCAGGTTGCCAAGGAAATCCGTAAGCTGGCGCGTTCTATCCATAACATCAAGGTGCTGACGTTGTGTGGCGGTATGCCTTTTGGTCCGCAAATTGGTTCGCTAGAACACGGTGCCCATATCATCGTCGGTACGCCAGGTCGTGTGGAAGAGCACATACGTAAAGGCTTCCTGTCTCTTGATGATCTGAACCTGTTGGTACTCGATGAAGCAGACCGCATGCTGGAAATGGGCTTCCAAGATGCGTTGGATGCGGTTGTTGATGCTGCGCCGGCTGATCGCCAAACCCTGCTGTTCAGTGCGACATACCCGAAGCAGATTGAATCGATCGCTCGCGAGATCATGCACAAGCCGGTGATGGTGAAGGTAGAATCTACCCATGATGACAACACTATCGACCAGCACTTCTACCATGTAGAGAGCAATGAAGATCGTATGACGGCATTGCGTTTGTTGCTGTCTCTACACAAGCCTGAGTCTTCAGTGGTGTTCTGCAACACCAAGCGCGAAGCACAAGAAGTTGCTGATGACCTGGATATGTACGGCTTCAGTGCGATGGCACTGCACGGTGACTTGGAGCAGCGTGAGCGTGACCAAACATTGGTTCGTTTTGCCAACAAGAGTACCTCGGTGCTGGTGGCTACCGATGTCGCTGCCCGTGGTTTGGATATCGAAGCGCTGGATTGCGTAATCAACTACCACCTTGCGCGCGATACTGAAGTACACGTTCACCGAATTGGCCGTACTGGCCGTGCAGGCAGCAAGGGCGTAGCTTGTTCGTTCTTCAGCGATAAAGAGCACTACAAGGTCGCGCTGCTTGAAGACTACCTAGAAAAGGACATTGTTGGCTCTGAGCTGCCATCTGAGTCTTTGCTTAACCAGCCGACGTTCCGCCCAGCGATGACCACGCTGCAGATTTTGGGTGGTAAGAAACAGAAAGTACGTCCGGGTGACATCCTTGGTGCACTGACCGGTGACAATGGCATTCGAGGCGATCAAGTGGGTAAGATCAATGTCTTTGATATGGTGGCTTATGTTGCCGTTAAGAGCGATGTGGCACGTGTTGCCCTCAAGAAACTTGAGAAAGGCAAGATGAAAGGCCGTACTTTCCGCGTGCGTGCTATCAAACGATAAGTCATTCAATTACCGTTATTGCATCCTGGAGCCATGGTGGGATCCCATTTTGGGAATCACCATGGCTTTTTTGTATTCATCTTGAGCGGATATCTCAGAATCTATTTCTTTAAAGCGGTACAAAATCAAACAGATACCCAAGGAGTTTGATTATGTACAAGAAGAAAGCGCTTATTACCGCAGAGAATGGCCTTCATACTCGGCCTGCCGCCCAGTTTGTTAAAGCGGCGAAAAAATATACTGAAGAAATAGAGCTTGTTTCCAACGGCAAAGCGGCCACTGCTAAGAACTTGTTCAAGTTACAAACACTGGCGCTGGTGCAAGGCACCGAAGTAACAGTGCAATCAACCAACCAGCAAGCAGTGGATGAGCTAGCCACTTTTATCGAGAATGTAACGGGTTAATCATTCCATACATTATATTGCTCAGCCTATTTTATCGTTCAATATAAGGCAAAAAGCCCGCTCATTTCATGATGAGCGGGCTTTGTTTTTTCCGTCTTTTAAGGTTACTTAGCGGCTTCTTGTGCCAACTGTGGCTCTGGCGTTAGCGGGGAATCGCCTGCTTCGGGCTCTTCATCTCCGTACTTCTGCATCAACTTGTGCTGGACATCGTTGAGCAGTGTGCCGTTCAGTTTGTAGTAGCGGAAGTAGATATACAGCGCAATGGCAAAGAAGAAGCTAGGCAAGCCAATCATGATGCACTGCATGCCAAAGACAGTATCAGCGTTCTGCTCGACGTTCGGTACGTAGTTGACTGCGGTCAGGGCAATACCAATGAAGAAGGCCGCAAAGGCTGAGCCTGCTTTAACTACCAAGGTTTGTACCGAGTAGGCGATACTCTCGCAGCGCACGCCCAGTTTGTACTCGCCGTAATCCACGGTATCGGCGACCATAATGACGTTAAGCACCCAGAACAGCGCGGTACCAATCTGCAGGAAAACACCCGCAGTAGAAATCAAGATGATGCTCTGTGGGTCATACATGCCAACGTAAATCAGTACCAAGCTGCCTAGGATTGGGAAGCCAGAAGCACATGCCCAAAGCACCCGGCGCGAGAACATACCGGCAAGTTTCGGGAACAGGACAAGGGTGATCAGGTTAGCGATACCCGCATACGCCATGTAGTAAGGGAACAACGCTTCGTTGCCGACAACATAGGTGAAGTAGTACACGGCAAAGGCGGTGATGATATTGGTTGCTAGGTTATAGGCCAGCGCCATGCATAGTACACTGCTTAGCTGGCTGTTTTTGTAGATAAGGCCAACCATTTCTTTGAGAGAGATCCTTTCTTGTACCGGCTGGTCTTCAAGCTGTGCGGTAGAGTAGCGCTCTTTGACGTTACGCAGTGTGATATAGGTTGAAACTGCAAAGCAGGCAATCAGCAGGATGGTAAAGATCTGGAAGCCGTAGCCTTTGTCTTCACCACCAACGTAGTTGATAAATGGCATGGCAATGGCTGCGGTAACAACCCAGGCTAAGCTGGCAAAAAAGCGAGGGTAGGGAACAAGTTCTTCGCGCTCACGTTTATCCAGTGTGAGGGTGGGTACCAACGACCAGAACGGGATATCCATTAAGGTATATGTCATGCCCCAAAGAATGTAAGTGACCGCGGCATAGGCAATAAGCCAAGGGCCTTCAAAATAGTGGGCGTTGAATAGCAGGTAAAGCACGACAGAGTTGGCTATAGTGCCGATTAAAATCCATGGTTTGAATTTACCCCAGCGGCTGCGGGTGTTGTTGACTATCCAGCCCATAATAGGGTCGTTCACCGCATCCCAGATACGGGCGACGAGGAATATGGTACCGACAATACCGGCCGATATCCCCGCCACATCGGTGTAGTAAAACATGAGGTACATATAGACGATGGTGATGGCAAAGTCCTTGCCGAATGCACCAAAGCCGTAGCTTAGCTTGGTGTTCATTGAGACGCTCATAAAAGCTCCTTTTTCCTTTTCCCTGTTTTACTGCTTTTTGTAGGAAAGGCAATTGTTGTTTGTTTCACGATAGGGATGTGTCCAAACTGCTTCAAGCTCCTGCACACAGAATTGGGCACAGCCTCTTTCTGCAGTTGGGTAAATGTGCTTCTTGTTCTTTTTCCATCACGCCATATCAATGGCGTGATGGTGATTTGTTATTTCTAATGAGGGTGTTGGACTAACGGATTAAATCCAACTAGGCAACCAGTCTTGCTGCGATTCAATGAGCTCATCAACCAAGGCATAGATTTCCTCGATGCCCAATACGGCGGCAGTGTGAGGGTCTAGCATCGCAGCATGGTAAATGCGGTCGCGGTTTTCGGTCAGGATGGCTTCTGTCAGCAGGGTTTGCACATTGATGTTGGTCTGCATTAAGGCGGCTAAATGACTTGGCAGTTTGCCCACTGCGGTCGGCTGGATACCATTGGCATCAACCAAGCAAGCCACTTCGACACAGCAGCCCTGTGGCAGGTTGTCAATCAGCCCTTCGTTCTTCACGTTGCCGTAAATCACGCTTGGGGTATTGGTCCAGATGGCATTCATGATGGTACTGGCGTACTCATGAGACTCTTTCTGCTCGATACGATCGGCTTGCTTGAAGGCTTCCAAGTCTTTTTTCCAGTTGGCGATTTGCTCAACACAGCGTTTTGGATACTCATCCAATGGAACCTTGTAGCGCTCAATCAAATCTGGGCGGTTTGGCTTGATGAAATAAGGTGTGTACTCGGCGAAGTGCTCGGAAGACTCGGTGACGAAGTAACCCAGTTTCTTGAACATTTCGTAGCGGACAATGTTTTCACAACGCGGGTTACCGTGGATATTTGGCTTCGGTGCCTGTCCCATTTCGTAAGCTTCTAGCAGCTCAGGATAGATGCTGACGTACTCGCCGCTTTCGGTTTTCTTCTCCAGTGTCAGGTAATAGGCCATGTGGTTGATACCTGCACAGGTATAGCGTAGGTCGCTGTAGTCGATGTCCAAATCGCGAGCAAGCTCTTCTGCTGTGCCTTGTACCGAGTGGCATAAACCAACTTGCTTAATATGCGGATATTTCTCGTACATCGCCCAAGTGTTCATTGCCATTGGGTTGACGTAGTTCAGCATGGTGGCTTCTGGGCAGAGCTCTGTCATGTCTTCACAGATCTGCCATAGATGAGGAATGGTACGAAGCGAGCGCATGATACCGCCAGGGCCCAACGTATCAGCGATAGTCTGCTCCAAGCCGTGCTTCTTGCACACATCGAAATCGATAACCGTACATGGCTCATAACCACCGATTTGGAAGGCGACAACCACGAAGTCAGCGCCTTTCAACGCTTCTTTCTGGTCGGTGTAGCAATGGATGTTGCCCGTTGCACCAGCAGACTCCATCAGTTTGCTGACAACAATTTGCGATTCTTCCAGGCGGACAGGATCGATATCCATCAGGGCCACGTCAGCCCCTTTTAGTGCTGGTTTATGGAAAACATCGCCAAGGATGTTTTTGACGAAAATAGTAGAACCGGCCCCGATGAAGGTAATTTTTGGGTGATGCATGGCTGTTCCTTTGTATGCTTGGTTTTGATGGATACATCTTCATCGAAATGCGAGCCGCTATCTTCCCTATAGTGGGCAATTATGTCCCGTTTCCTAAGATTTTCGTCTTGGCCTCACAATTCTGCTTGAGGTGAAAATGAATCAGTAAATTGGGTGAAGGAGGGAATTAGATAACAAAAGAGGCAAGGCTAAGCCTAGCCTCTTTGCTAGGGGGATATGTTTTTACCGTGTTTCTACCGTTTGTGAACGGGTGGAAGTGCATCAGAGTAAACACGATTTACCAGTTCAGGACTGAGCTCCATAATGTTGTGGTAAGCCTTCTGCACCATCTGGTAGCGACCGCAGATATAGATATCTTGATTTGCAATTAACGGGTGGTTGGCAAAAAAGATATCCAGCAGTTTACCTTGGTGTATCTGGGTTGAATCAACGATTAATGCTTCTCCGCTGCCTGTGCAAGACCTTCAACAACAGGAACATAGTGAAACTGTGGATGTTGTTTCGCGAGCGCGACCATCGCATTGTGCTCATACAGATCGGCAACGTTTTTAGCTCCCCAATACAAGGTGATATTACCTGCTTTGGGTAGCGATAACACCTGCAAGACAATGCTTTTGGCATAGCTGAAACCTGAGCCGCCAGCAATGACAGTCACTGAGCTTCCAGTCTCTCGAAAATACGCTTCACCGGCGGCTTGGCAGAGATAAAATGGCTGCTGGTTCAGCCATTTCGAGCGAAACTCTACAATATCCGAAGCCAGCTCAGAGCCGGATAATACTCCACCAATTTGGATCTCAAGAGTATTGAAGTCATCATTTTGTGAGTACTCTCCCTGATGCGGTTTGCTGGCAATGGAAAACGGCATCGTTTTTTGGCTGCTCGGAAGCGGTAAGTTCAGGTATTGTCCTGCACGGAAGTGATAAGGCTGCTCGGGTTGTAGCCTCAGGCTTATCGTATGGGCATTGAGCCATTCCATACCAACAAGCCTAACAGGCGTTGCTGCTTGTGTTATAGCTGTGTTCATCAGTTTTACTCTGCACAGTTCAAGATGGCGGTGACTTTGCAGCGTTTGCCTGTTGAGGCGCTTGTGACATCAAAATCAATGTCCAGCTGGGTCAACCTATCTGCTATTTCATGGTTTAAGGTTACATTCTCAATCACAAAACAGTCATTTTCCTCACAACGCTTGTCGAAGCTAATATGCTCATCACCATGCGCACCGATACCGTAGCTATCAATTACAATGAATGCTGGGCGTTTGGCGAGAATGGCATCCAGTACATCACTATCAAGTGAGGTATCGGCTTTGCCATATTCAGGCGTGCCGTAACCGTTGCTCTCTAGGTTTGCAGTAAATAGCACTAGGGACTTCCCTGCAATATCAAGCGCCTGGATATCCTCAATACAAGGCATGCTCTGCTTACAATCCAGCAATAAGGCGTCTGTGATGTAGTGGTTGTTTTCCGGCACTTTGGTGTAACAGTCGATATGAGTACCAATGTGGCCGAAAGCACTCACTGAGTCAGATTGTTTTTTTGCCCACTGGTAAGCAGGGTGATCTTCGTTGATCAACAAGCTGATCGATTGGCGTGTGCTGCTTGTGATACTTGGAGTAGATAGTTGAGACATTCAAAGGCTCCTGTCAGTTGTCCGTTAATCTCGGGAGCCATTGTAGGGAAGTCAGTAATTGACCATTACAAACATTGGAACTAAAAATATCAAAATAAGGACATCAGGTGGAGACCGAGCCAGTTAGACCTTACCGGGATAATATTTTAATGGCGGGCAATCATTTCTGATAATGAAATTGGCAAAAAAGCATCCTTAATAATATAAATATAAATGCATATTTATAATAAGGATGATAAAGCATGGAGAGGTTTTTTCAGAAAGTTAGTTTACTGATTGTCTTGGTATTAGTGTCGGTTAATGCGAATGCTGATATTGGAATCAGGCACTTTACCAAGGTTGAACCGCATATGTATTTAGGGATCGGCGCCGGTTTTGTCGATGTCGACGTCGATGTTAATAGTGGTGGTGATTCTTTTGACAGTGACCTGTTAGGGATTATCATCGGTTACCAGTTTAACACTAATCTGGCAGTTGAATTCCGCGGTTATGGCAATATCTCTGATGATGAATTATTAGGGGTGCCAGCAAAGGTAAGTAATCATTTCAATATTGTTGGCAAGGTGATGTTGCCCATAGACAGGTATATCAAACCCTATGTATTAGCAGGTTTTGGCAGTACCAAGGGAAAAATCGCTTCAGGATCTGAGACGGAAAGTGATTTTTTGTATGGCGTCGGTATAGGGCTTAACAAAGGCAATGCATTGGAATTTGCTGTTGAATGGGTGAGGATGTTTGATGATAGTTTTGGGGTATCCGGAGTTGATTTTAAAGGGGACTCAATAAACCTTAACTTGGTTTATCACCTTCCAAGAGACTGGAATTAAAATGTTATTTTGCATTTGGCCCAAAATTAATTTAAATAACAAGGCTGTATTAATTATTGGGCTGAAATTATCTGGGTGACTATTATATTGGGCATTTGGCCATTTTAGTTAAGTGGTCACTTTTATCAAATAACAAACTTATCTCTAATTAATATCTACTATTTTGTCCATAGTGATTTGAAAGGTTATCGGTATTGGCTCCTCCTTTCCAACCTGATGGCTTGGCTAGAGCAATGATCTGCATTGCATCGAAAGTATTGCTTCCGAATAAGCCATTCGCCAACTCTTGATGGAGTTCAGAAGACCTGTTGCCAAAGAGGGCGTGAGCATATTGCTGGTATCGATGGCTAAGTCCAGATTCGTTTAGCACGGCATTGATCTGCCCATCGGTATAGGCTTCTCTTGGGCCATAGGATTTCACCAGCATAGGGCTGAGTGTTTTAATGTACTGGCGAACAGCTCTCCGTTTGAAAAACTGCTTAATGGCAAACATCGCTAATCTCCTGAGTGCAAAATAGTATTAATACAGTGTTCAATAACATTTAGCAACGGTTTTAGCAGCCTTTTATTGCAATGTATCAGCAATGAAGTCAATGAAAGCCCTGATGCGAAAAGGCTGGGATTTTGTATCTTTGTACACCGCATACAGTGGGATTATGTTGTGTTGGTAACCAGTTAGCACCTCAACGAGATCTCCTTCAGCCACATAGGGTGAAACCATCCAGTGGGGGAGGGCGGTGATACCTTGTCCAAAGATCGCCATTTTCAACAGCATTTCCGGGCTGTCAGACCGGAAATGCTCACTTACGGTAACTTTTTCTGACTTACCGTTTTTATCCTTGAAGTTCAGAATATTAGATGGGTGTGCCAGCGAATAACTCAGGTAATCGTGCTCAGCCAGATCACCAGCGTACCGTGGTGCGCCTTTTCCTGCTAGGTAACCGGGGGAGGCACAATAGACCATGGTGTTATCCATTATGTGCTTCGCTTTGAGCCCGGAATCCTTAAGGAAAGACGCGCGAAAAGCGATATCGATGTTGTCACGGTAAAGGTCGATATGCTGATCATTGAGCGATAAGTTGATATTAACTTCTGGGTGCAATGCCATGAAGTCCGCAATAGGCTTGGCAAGAAGATGCAGGCCAAGAGGTGTTGGCATGGATAAGGCTAGATTTCCTGTTGCCTTATGTTGTTCACCCTTGAGTGTGGCTTCAAAGTTGTCGTGCTCTTCCAGCAGGCGCAGGGCATGCTGATAATAGGCATCTCCCGCATCGGTCAGTGATAGCTGGCGGCTTGTGCGGTGCAGCAGTGAAAGAGACAACAGCTGTTCTAACCAAGCGACTTTTTTACTTACGCTGCCTTGGGTTATGTTGTTCGCATTGGCAACGGCGGTGAAGCTGCCCAGTTGCACGACTTTGACAAAGGTTCGGATACAGTCAAGTTTGTCCATATCTATTCTATTTGAGAATGGATGGTAGTTAATTGTAGCTATATATCTAGGTACATTGGAATGTTTATGATTACCCTATATTTACATTTCGAGGCCGATATCATGACTACGATTCAAACTACGATTACTGTTCTTCTTGCTGCCTTCTTTATGTTTGCCAGCTCAATAAAATTGGTCGGTTGGCAGAAGATGATATTTACGACCCAGCTGGCTTTTTTTGCGAAATATGGCCTTAACCGCAAGTGGATGTTTGCAGTTGGTGCCATAGAGTTTATATCCGCAGTGATGATCATGGCACCGATGCTGGTGGGGGCTTCAATAGCAACGTCAGTCGCTTTGATTGGAGCGGCACTTCTTGCTGCAGTATCATTTGGAGCGATTGCCTGCCACCTGTGGTTCGATACCTGGCGCGACGGGGTGCCGGCAATGGTGACCTTTATGCTGTCTGTTGTGTTATTGCTTCAGGGGCTTTGATCGAACTTATAAATAAAAGGATAACAACCGCCGGGCAAGTCCCTCGGCTCGCCATTCGGGGTAAAGCCGAGTTTCTGATAGAAATTAACGGCATATCGAGATGCGTTGAGATGTACAGCTTGCTTAGGTGAGCGTGTTTTACATTCTTCGAGGGCTCTTGCGATCAGTTGGCGGGCTATCCCCTGATGATGATAGTCAGGGTCGACAAACAAGTTGGACAGGTTCCAATATTCTTTGACCAGAATAGCGCCTACTACAGCGTCACCGACACGGTAGACATAATGTACTGAGTGATCGGGATGCGTCCGCCACCACATCACACTGTCGGCGCAACTGGCGATAAGCCCGTCCTGAACATCAGCAGGCTCGTCAATACACGATCTGATCGACCGCCCAGTGAGGGCAATAATGTCTGAAATCTCCCTGAAGCAGGCATGTTGTATCACTCGCACTTTTCCATGTCGCTGTGTCAATAGTTCTATCTTTATCTGTTTTTCTATATCTATCAATGCTAATAGTGAAAAGATGTTTGGCAAATCATTACGGATAGACAAAACATGAAAACAATTGGCCTGCTTGGGGGAATGAGCTGGGAGTCCACAGCGATTTATTATAAAGCCATCAATGAAGGGGTTAAGCGAGAGCTTGGTGGCTTACATTCAGCGAAGGTGGCACTTTACAGTGTAAACTTCGATGAAATTGAAAAGCTACAGCATGCGGGTGATTGGGCTGCTACCGCTGAGATTTTGTCAAAGGCAGCAAAATCTGTCGAGGCAGCAGGGGCAGACTTTTTACTAATCTGCACTAACACTATGCATAAAGTCGCCAGTGAAATTGAACAGGCGGTATCTATCCCCTTGTTGCACCTTGCTGATGCCACAGCCAAAGAATTGCAGGCTGATGGTATTAAAAAGGTTGGCTTGCTCGGTACACGCTTCACGATGGAGCAAGATTTCTACATCAATCGCCTTACAGAGAAGTTTGGTATTGAGGTGATTGTGCCAGACTTGCCTGATAGGGAGATCATTCACCGGGTGATTTACGATGAATTGTGCAAGGGAGTTATCAAAGATGAATCCCGCGCCGAGTATGTTCGGATCACTGAAGCGTTGGCTGAACAAGGGGCAGACGCGGTGATCTTGGGCTGTACGGAAATAACCTTGTTAATTTCATCGAAAGATACCGACGTGCCGTTATATGACACGACCAACATTCATGCTGAAGTGGCGGTGAAACTCGCCGTGTCAGAGTAAATTGAGGCCACCGCAAGGTGGCCTTTTGAAAACCTATCAGATGCTATTGCGGGATGACACGTATTTTGGCCGCGCGTCGTTTGCCGACTTGGTAAATTTCTTCACCTAGTGCAGGCATCAAGGCTGGGTCTTCAATTTTAATCCCGTTAATCTTCACTGCACCCTGCTTGATTAAACGAATCGCCTCTGAGGTTGAAGCTGTTAAACCTGATTGCTTGAGCAACTGACTGATGCTTAAACCGTGCTCCACTTCCATCGTCTTTAGGTTGTCAGGCATAATTTTTGCTGAAAAGCGCTGGTTGAACATGGCTTCTGCATTATCCGCCTCGGGCTCGGAATGGAACCGGGTGACGATCTCTTTCGCTAGCAGCACCTTGACCTCTCTAGGGTTACGCCCTGAACCAAGCTCCTGCTTGAACCGCTCAATTTCGTCCATATGACGGAATGATAATAGCTCAAAGTAATTCCACATCAAATCGTCTGAAATGGACATCAGCTTGCCGAACATCTCCTCTGGTGATTCGGTAATACCAATGTAATTAGCCGCAGACTTGGACATTTTCTTTACCCCATCGAGGCCAACCAGCAGCGGCATGGTAATGACGACTTGCTGCTCCATGTTGTGCTGCTTTTGCAATTCACGCCCCATCAGCAAGTTAAAGGTCTGATCCGTGCCGCCTAGTTCGATATCGGCCTTTAACTCTACTGAGTCGTACCCTTGTAAAAGCGGGTAGATAAATTCATGGATACCAATGGGCTGTTGATTGGCAAAACGTTTTTTGAAGTCCTCTCGCTCCAGCATTCGGGCTACTGTCTGGTTGGCAGTGAGCTTAAGCATACCTTCCGCGCCCAGCTTGGATAGCCAGTGCGAATTGAAAACGATCTCGGTTTTGCCCGGATCTAAGATCTTGAACACCTGTTGCTGGTAGGTTTTTGCATTGGCGAGAACCTGCTCTGTCGTCAACGGTGGCCGGGTTGTGTTCTTTCCGCTTGGGTCACCAATTTTGCCGGTAAAATCCCCGATCAAGAAAACAACCTTATGCCCCAAGTCTTGAAACTGCCTCAGTTTGTTCAGAATAACAGTATGGCCAAGGTGGATATCTGGCGCGGTGGGATCAGCCCCTAATTTGACTACCAAAGGCCGGCCTTTCTTTAACTTTTCAATCAACCCTGATTCTGGGGTAATTTGCTCTGCGCCTCGGTGGATGAGAGCAATGGCTTGGTCAATATTCATAGCAGCTCCGGTAATGTTTTAGTTCAGAGCTCTTCTATCATATATGCTGATACTCTGATTTTGTTGAAGGTGTTAATCCATGGCTAGATAGACTAATATCCAGCTTCATTTTGAGAGCAGCGTAGCAAAATTCTTCAGGGAGAAAAGTTAGCAGCTATCACGACCCGTGATAGCTAGGTTGGCTGGTGATATATCGTAGTTAATGGTTAATCAATAATGTACAGCTTTGAACAATTGAAAATGTTTGTCGCCGTGTGCGAGTGTGGTTCATTTTCGGCAGCGGCGAGAAAAAATAAGCGGGCGCAATCTGGGGTCAGCCAGTCGGTGTCTAACCTGGAAATTGCACTAAACCAAACCTTGTTTGACCGCTCGAGTAATATCCCAAGGCTCACGCCCCAGGGAGAGGCGCTATTACCTATAGCACGCGCAATATTGTTGCAACAGCAACGCCTAGATCAAAAGGTGATGGCACTGGATGCCGATCAAGAACATGAGCTGGTCGTTGCAATCGAAGAAAGTGTTCTTGAGCCTGCATTGCTGGAGCAGCTAGTCACGCTGGGCGAGCAATACCCGATGACCAATATTGAACTAATTTCGGCATCAACCTTTGATATCAAAACCATGGTGAGTGAAGGACGGGCACATGTCGGGGTAGTCTACTCTGATGGCAAGATGCTGGAAGATACCGAGTTTGCCACAGTGGGTTACAATCGTTTTTTGACCCTGGCTTCTCCTGAACACCCTCTAGCTAAGAAAAAAGCCCTGAAAGATGCTGATCTGCGAAATTACCGCCAAGTCGTGCAGCGCTCGTCTAGCGGTAAAGAGCTGTGGTTTAGTTATGCCATTAGCACGCAGGTTTGGTATGCCAGTAACCATCAGCTGCTACTGGAGTTGGCTGCTCAAGGCTTGGGTTGGGCAATTGTACCTGAGCACCTGGCTACAACATTTGTTAACCAAGGCAAATTGACCGTATTGGATTTGGCCTTCGAGCCGGATGGCTGGCTGACAACGGTGGATGTTATCCAAACTCGTCGCCATACCGAGGGGCCGGTTCGTCATGCCTTGCTAAAGATATTAGAGAGATCTCTCGCTTCTAAACCAAGGTTGTAGGTTTCTGCTTGCAATGCCCTAGCTACCTCGCTGTTTTTGCTATAGTTCAATGGTAATGAGTTGGACGCATTTTGATGCAGCAGGAGGCAAGCATGAAACGAATCTTCGGGCTTTTAGCTACACACATCATCGCTGTTGGGATCGGTTTTGCATTGGGCATCTATGCCTTGCCTATTTTGATAGCACCAGAGGCGCCGTCAGCTTCTACCATTCAGTTGGTTGAAGCGAAAGCGCAGTTTACCGGTAACTTTGACAAAGAACGTCAAGACAGTGATTTCCTGCATTGGGGGGAAGGCAAAGTTGCACTGGCGGCAGACAGTATCAGTTTTACGGGGGAGTTAGCTCCGGGGCCTGATTATAAACTCTATCTATCGCCAGAGTTTGTCGAAACAGAAGCAGATTTCAATCGCCTAAAATCGACTATGGTCAGGGTCGGTGATATCAAAACCTTCAATCAATTCATGCTCCCGGTGGGCGAGAATATCGATATTGCTCAATACAACACAGTGATTGTGTGGTGTGAAACATTTGGTCAGTTTATTACGTCTGCCCAATACCAGTGAGCTACATGAGACCCGTAAGAAAAGGAACACAAATGGTTACTTGTCACCAAACAGATTATGTCGAAATTGCCTGTATGTACCGCTACCCGATCAAGCTGGTGTTGAAGTCAGGCCACGAAGTGCTTGGCACAGCGCTGGATACAAAGTGGAACGAAAGCAAGCAAGAGTGCATCGAGGTAAAAACAGAAGATGCCATCATTAAACTCGTTGTACTGGAGGATATTTCGGTTCTTGAAGTCCTCATCGACAACCCGCATTTTACCAATCTCACCTTTAACTGAGCCTTCTCCTTAGCTTCTATTGATAGCGTATCCCTGCGGTTCAGCCGCAGGGACGATCTTGTGTGCCGGACATCTTCTCAAACAGCAGGCGGTATCTGAGCATCACTGTTTATTGTGCGCTCATTTTTTGCAGAAAAAAGCACTTATTAGATGTTATAAATCCTTTTTAATGCATTGTTGTGCAATGTTTTGCGTTATTTTGCATTGATCTGCATTTTACTGCGGAGTAGAATGCATGCTATCGCAGCCCATTGAGATTAGCTTATGGCAGATTCATCCTTAGATTTAAACAACCCGGTTACTCGGCAAAATTGGCTTCTGGAGTGCATCCAGCAAGGGAAGCCCCTTATCGCCAAAGAGGCTGCCGAAGAGTTGGGGGTTTCTCTTGATACGATCAGGCGCGACCTGATTGCCCTTGAGCAGAAGGGTGCACTCAAGCGGGTAAAAGGAGGAGCCATTGCAGGCTCGGTTCCTGCAAAGCCTTTCATCGATAGGGTAAAAGAAGCCGATACCTGGCTGGCTGGTTGCCAATCTACCCTTCAGTCATTACTGGGTGGCGTTGAGACACTGTTCCTTGATGGTGGAACCTCAATATTGAAAGTGGCGAATGCCATTCCAGTGAACAGCCCAGTCATGGTGATCACCCCATCGCCTGTTGTTGCGACCGTTTTGCTTGAGAGAAATATCGAGACCATTTTGTTGGGCGGGCGCATCCATCCTTCAGGTGCCATTGCTACCGGTGCGACGACTGTCCGTGAAATTGAAAACATTTTTGCTGATATGGCGGTACTTGGGGTATGCGGTCTGGACAGTGAATTCGGCCTTACCGCCGATGACGTAGCAGAAGCAGAAGTGAAATCTGCCATGGTCAAACAGGCTCGCCGGGTTGTGGCATTAGCGAGCCAGCAGAAACTGCACAAGCGTTCTCCTTATAAAGTGGCAGGCGCTGATCATCTAGATGTGATTGTGACGGATGCATCGCCAGAACATACTGCTGCTTTTGCAGAGCTCGGTATCGAGGTGATCAGCGTATGACAAATAATCAACAATTAGTTTTAGATGAGTTCAACTGGTACAACCCGCCACTGCATGTAGAACAAACACCAAATCAGCTGCTGATTGAACCTTATGGCGAAACGGATTGTATTCGATCGTTTGAATCAACCATTGCTGATTCGGCTAGTTTTCTTTTTACCCACTTGTCGGGAGATTTCACCTTTCAGGCTAAATTGGATTGCCACTTGGTTGGACTGTTTGATGCCGGCGCATTGATGGTTCGGGAAAGTGGTGAACGCTGGGCAAAAATCTGTATAGAAAAGTGCGCTGATGGCGGTATATCAATTGTTTCTGTCGTCACTGATGGTTGGTCAGATGATACCAATAATGAAGTGCTGGAAAGCCCTGAGGCTTACCTTCGTATTACCCGCAAAGGCAATATGGTCGGTATGCATTACAGCCTTGACGGCATACATTGGCGGTTTGTCCGCAAGTTCGGCTTGCCTTGGGCGCAGCAGTTACAGGTGGGTATAGCCGCACAGGCACCAAGGCAGGCGGGCTGTAAGGTAGCAGTAGAGCAGGTGGGGATATCGACTCAGCCTGTCGCCAACTTCCGCAACGGCGAATAGGATCTTTAGGACATTTTATGAAAATTGAACATGTTGCAATGTGGGTGCGCGATCTTGAAGCGATGCGCGCTTTCTATCAAACCTACTTTAAAGCGGTATCTAACGAAAAGTACGTTAACGCTAAGAAAGGTTTCTCCTCGTATTTCTTGACCTTTGACACAGGGGCACGGTTGGAAATCATGCACAATGATGCGATTCCTTTATCGGCAGATGATCCCATGGCGCAGTTTACCGGACTGATACACCTGGCGATGTCAGTGGGTTCCGAGCAAGAGGTCGATGCATTAACCTCGCGTTTAGCTAATGACGGTTATAACGTGGTTGATGGCCCACGGCGTACCGGTGATGGTTATTACGAGAGTGTCGTCCTCGACCCTGAAGGCAACCGATTGGAAATTACGCTGTAATGGCACCACTTAGCGCTGGCAACTAACTCCCTGCATACACAACTTTGAGGAAGGATATGAAAGAAGTAAAAGCGGTATTGTTTGATATGGATGGCCTGATTTTTGATACTGAAGGGCTGTACAAAGCCTGCTGGCAATATGCCGCCCAAGAACAAAGTTTGGTGATCACCGATGCAGACTACCAGTCTTTTATCGGGGTGCAGGATGTTGAATGCGAGCGCCGAGTGGCAAAAATGTTTGGCGATAAGCTAGATTTAGCACGCTTTTGCCAGGTTAGGGATGCGATGTTCAAGGCAGAGCAAGATAAAGGAATCCCATACAAAGCGGGCTTTGCTGAGTTGTTTTCACATATTAAGCAAAAAGGCGTTAAGTGTGCGCTTGTGACGTCTTCCCCTCGACATAAGGTAGAGCATCACTTTGCAGGTAGCGATTACATCACTCAGTTTGATGTTATGGTGACAGCCGAAGATGTAGAAAACGGCAAGCCTGCACCGGATTGTTACTTGATGGCAAGTAGCCAACTAGATATTGCACCAGCTAATTGCTTGGTATTGGAAGATTCCAATAACGGTATGCGATCAGGACTCGATGCAGGCTGCCAGGCGATTATGATCCCGGATCTGTTAGTTCCCGCGGAAGATGTGGTACCTCGCGCAACGTCAATTGTTGACTCGCTAATTGACGTTAAGCCATATATCTAACCTACAGGTTAATTTGATTTGGCGATTCTGTGATCTCAAAAGCATGCCTTTGCTGCGCCCTCTGGCACTATAATTGATGGATAGAGAAGTTGATTAGAAACAACTAACTAGCGGGGAAGGCATGCGACAGATAGGCAACGACATTTGGGTTCATGAAGACTCAATGAAAATGCTGGGAAGCAAACTCGGCTTAAGGATGACGGTTGTCCGGCTGCGGGACGGTCGGCTATGGGTACACTCACCAACTGCTATCTCAACTTCATTGCAACAAGAGATTAATGCCTTGGGACCCGTTCGGTATTTGGTCGCTGCCAATAATCATCACAGTAAATGGTTGCAAGATTGGATTGATGCTTATCCTGAGTCTGAGGTTTATGTCAGTGCTGGTATACCCCGAAAAGTACCGCTCTCTAATTATCATATTCTGCAACGCGGCATGGAAAATGTCTGGCAAGGGGATCTTGAATGGCAAACCATGCCATCGGTTCCGGTGCTAAACGAAACTGTCTTTTTTCACTCTCGCTCATCATCTTTGATCGTGACAGATTTAGTACAAAATTACCCCGAAAACCCCAATAAAACAGGGTTTGCGGGAGCAATGACAAAATACGTGTTTGAGCCTATTGGTTTTAAAGACTGCTGTGTTCACCCTCTGCTTAAAATGAGCCTCACCATAAAAGATAAAGCAGCTTTTAGCCGCTTTGTGCAAAGCGTACAAGATTGGGAGTTTGATAAAATAGTCGTGACCCACGGCGATATAATCGACAATGATGCCAAGATTGTTTTTGCCGGGCTCACCTCACGCTTTGCAGTTTGAGGTTTGTGGTAAGAGTATTGCGGTTTGAATCCTGCTGATTAAACTTTGCTTGTTAATCAAGCGTCACGCTATGAATGGCAACGCTTTGGTTTGATAGTGAACACTTAGCCGTTCATAGTGATATTTCTGCTTTACACCTTTGCCAGATCACCGTAGTATTCAC
>NZ_JBSWWQ010000008.1:0-55884 GCF_056160145.1 Photobacterium sp. ABD4_091
TTCATCATTAAATTGTTCGCGAAGTTTTTTGAGCATAAGGCTGACTGTTGGCTGGCTTACGTTTAATTTCTTTGCCGCTGTTACCGTCTGGCGGGTTTCATATAACACCACCAGCAAACGTAGAAGATTATAGTCTTTGCTCATTTTACATCTCTATACCAAGGAACCGCTTAATATAGATTAAAATAGCGAGTAATACTGTGCTGGGTAACCGGCTTTCATGACATCAACCATTTTCAGCAACCTTGGTAAGGCATAGTTGAAAAACATCTTATAGCCTTGGCACAGCTGATTTAGCGGCAAATTGTCCGCCGATGTTAACGTCCGGTTTTTCGGGCAGCCGCCATTACACAACGGCAAGAAATCGCACGTTTTACATTCTCGCCCCAGTGAGTTGTGTTTGGCCTGACCAAATTGCATCTGTGCTGGACTCATCACCATCTCAGCCAATAATTGATGGAGGATATTCCCTAACTGGTATTTTTCGTAGCCAAAGTGATCACAGCTATACACCTGACCGCCAACTTCGGCCATCAGTTGCTGGCCACATGTTTGGGCATGGTGACACATCTGGCTGGGTTGCCCCATCAAAATCATTAGGCAGTTTTCAAAAAACTGCACATAGATTTTACCTATATCACGCTTGCACCACTCATCGAAGACATCACATAAGAATTGTCCCCACTGCATGCCAGATAACGACCAATCATAGTCTGAACGCCTGTCGAGTTCATGATCAATACATGGCTGGAACTGCAAATAGTGGCTGCCGTTATTTTTGAGGAATTCATAGATCTGTTTACCTGAACGGTAAGTCCGATTGTTGATGACCGTCAGGGTATTAAACTCGACCTTATAATCACGCAGCAACCGGATCCCACGCATTGTCCTCTCAAAACTTGATTCACCATTACAGTCAATGCGGGCAATATCATTCAACACGTTGGGGCCATCGATACTCACTCCGACCATGATATTGTGTTGTTTAAAGAACTCAGCCCATCGCTTGTTGATCAATGTACCATTAGTTTGAATGGTATTGACGATACGCTTATTGTTTGACCATTTATCTTGCAGGGCAATAATCTGTTGATAGAAGTCTCTACCGCGAAGCAGGGGCTCTCCGCCATGCCAAATAAAGTCCACCACCTCGTTCGTGACGGGTTGAGATAGGATGTGGTTTTTAATAAGCGCTTCTGCCATCTCCAAATCCATCTTTTTCTCACTGCCAGACTGATGCTGCAGATAGTAGCAATAGCTACAATCGAGGTTGCACGAAGAACCGACAGGTTTGATTGATAGACTGTAAGGCAACGCAATGGTCATATTGACTCCAAAGGCAGATGCTTACTGAAATCAGCAAGCATCTGTTAGTGAGGGATTATTGTTTCTCAATACCAGGAACCGTCCAGTTCATATTAAGAACGGACTTAGAAGGGATATACAAACGCGTCAGAACGTAGAAACCTTCTTCTGGCGTTGGCAGCCAGTTAGTGTCACCCGACGGCTTGTCATGGGCGAAGGTAATTTCAAACGAGCCATCGGCAGCCTTCTTGAGATCAGACTGGTTGTTTAAGCTATAGCGGTTGATTGGGTTATCAATCAGCAATTTAGACTTAGCGTCGTAAACTGTTACCGACCAGAACGCATCAACCGGCGGCTCACCATCAAATTTCATGGTGTAGCTGTTTTTGCCCGTCAGCGGCTTGCCGTTTTTGTCCATGGCTGCCATTGGGTAAACAGCTTCCTTGGCACCTTGCCCGCCAAGATACGGATGAGCGATCAGCGAACGCATGGCACTATCGTCACCGAAACCATCTAGATTGAAGGCATAAACCCAGCCGTCTTTGATCTCCAACGCCGCAGGGTTGGCCTGCTGCGCCATCACCATTTTCTGGCCGTCTTCTATTGCTTTCACCATGGCAGCGATCGTTGAGTCACTCAATTCGCTGCGCTCAAACCCCTGCTCGCTGATGCCAATTTTATTGAGTTGGCCCAGCATGGCTTGCTGGCGCTCATCGACCGGGTTCGCTTTTAGGTATTCGCCAAGTTCAACATAGAAGCGCAAAGGATCATCAGCACTGCCGGGACGTGGCGACAACGGTAGAGGCTGAAGTGATTCCCCGCCCATGTACTCAGTCAAAGGCGTTAACGTGTACTGATCTTGGATGGCATGGGCGGCAACATAATCATCTTCTCCCATTACCTGTGTACGACCCCACAGCCAGACTTTGCTGGTTGGCGCCTCAACGATATTCAACTCCCGAGGGATCTCGCTATCAGCCTTCCAACCTGGTGGCACGATCAAAATCTCTTTCTCCAGCGAGCCAGTTTCACGTGTTCCTACGTATTGAAACAGGTTATGCCACATATCAAACATGTTGATCACATAGTAACGGTCGGTCACATCAGGTACTGACAACACAAGAGGTCCTTGGCTTAGATCGAGTACCGCACTCGAATACAAGGTATCCCGGTTGGCCGTTGGCATATCTGCGTCGGCGGGTGTGCTTAGTCGACGGGCATGACCGAACTCATTGAGCGGGCCACGGTAACTGGTATCAGGCTGTGGAGCTGAAACGTCACTGTACTGGCGTGTAATCTGCTCCATGCGAACTAATGTTGAACCCCACATGTAGGCATTAATTCCCAACACATAGCTCTCGTTTTCTAGCGCTTGTTGGGTGGTGACGATAGTGCTGTCGACGGCAGCGACACAAGGTATGGTCGCCATAGTGCCTGATAAAGCCAACATGGTGGCAATCGCGGTTTTTGTCATTGTTTTTTTCATCATAAGAAACCTACTCCACAATGGTGTCGTTACCCATACCGATCCCCGTGCCCTTTTGCACTGGCGGGTATTCTTTTAGCGACTTCTGGTACTTGCCAATCGCTTGGTAGAACTCAGGTAATACCCACGATTTTTGTTTCATCCAGTGATACCAACCATGGGTATCCGGGGTACGCTCGTAAGGGTCAGCTTTGATATTGAGCAGAACCCCGAATGGCCATTCTTTCGCTGGCTCCGTCCACGTCGTCTTGGTCTTTAAATGCACCTTCCATTGATTCACGCGAACAGCATTAAGATCGGTTTCGTTGTAGAAGAAGAATTCATGGCGATTACTCTCACCACCGTTGGCAAGCATGTCCATCTGGTTGTAACCATCGATATGAGCCACACGTTCAACACCTTCGATGTCCTTGCCATCAAGCAACTCTTGTTTGATGTCAGGCTCACCGGCAGCCGCTAGCAAGGTGGGCAGCCAGTCCTCGGCAGACATCAGGCCATCGACATATTCACCCTGCGGGAATTTCTCTGGCCAGCTGACCAGCATAGGAACGCGGAAGCCACCATCCCAGGTTGTTCCTTTTTGGCCTCTGAACGATGCTGCGCCAGCATCTGGCCAGTGATCGGTATTCACACCGTTATCAGAGGTAAACATGATGATGGTGTTATCAAGTTCACCTAACGATTCCAGCTTATCGAGTAAGACACCTACCTGATCATCAAGCTGAATCAATGCATCGTAGTAAGTCGATGTCTGACTCGCCCCTTCATAATCGTCGCTCACATGGGTAATAGTGTGCATCCGCGATGGGTTGTACCACATGAAATAAGGCTGCTCATCGTTGCTTGATTCATGGCCATCAAGCCAATCAGTCGCAAATTTAAGGAACTCCTCATCGATTTGCTTCATGCGCTCTTGGCCAAGCGCACCTTTGTCGGTAACTTTCTGTTTACCCACTACACCGAAGCGGGGATCTTCGGTTTTATCAAATGTATCGCTGGCAGTGGAATGAAGCACATTGCGCGGCACCCCAACGAAGTTAGGGTCTTGTGGAAATTCCGGTTGCTCAGGCATTTCCATGACATTAAGGTGGTACAAGAAGCCATAGAATTCATCAAAACCATGGACGGTAGGCAGGTGGCTGTTGTTATCACCAAGGTGCGACTTGCCCACATGCACAGTGGCGTAACCTTTCTGCTTCAATAATTCTGCGATAGTCGGTGTTTCTTTTTTTAACCCCAGCTTCGAGCCTGGTTGCCCGACCGACGTTAAGCCCGAACGGAATGGATACTGACCAGTAATAAAGGCGGCCCGCCCTGCCGTGGAACTGCTCTGGGCATAATAATCGCTGATCATCAATCCGTGCTGGGCAATACGGTCAATATTAGGGGTCTTAATAGCGCCTAAACCACGGTGGTACACCGATAAGTCCATCGGGGCAACATCATCAACCATAATGGCAACGATATTCGGGCTATCAGCAAGCGCAGGGAATGCCACCGCAGAGGCTGCTGTGGCTATGGAAAGTGCCAACGCACTTTTCATAAATTTATTATTGCTTTTCATGAATTTTCTCCGTTATAGGACGGAGAAAGCATAAATAAAAAGCCAGATAATTAGAGAAATAGACGCTATTAGAATTTCCAATAGCCAGTAACCGTGAGGATCAATATTGGACCTCGCCTGCCTGCACTTTTCTTCGGTAAGCGGGTGCGGTCTCACCCGTCCAATTCTTGAAGGCTCGGTTGAAATTGCTGAGATCGTCGTACCCCACTTGCCAAGCCACTTCCTGGGTACTGTGCTCACCTTGTGCCAGCAGTTTTTTAGCAAGATCGCGCCTTGCCGCATCGCGAAGCTCTCTGAAAGCCAGTCCTTCGAGACTAAGGTTGCGCTGCAGGGTTCTTGGTGTCATACCCAACAGTTGCGAGAACCACTTGATATTGAACCAAGGCAGTGGTGCATAGGTCTGGATAAGTTTGCACACAGACTGGTGCCAGTCCGCTTTGGTCACTTGTTCGGGTATTTGATGAAAATCGGCAGGCAGAGGAATCGTAAAGCCACCAAATGGCTTGTCATACTCAATCTGTGTTTTATGAAAAGATAACGGCAACTTGTCTGCATTGTTACCGGTTGAAACCAGCATTGCCTGCTGAGGCTGCCAAACACCTTCGATGAAGCGACGACAAAAGTTAACCATTGCCAGCGTCCTAAACCACTCTGCTTGTTCAAAGCCCGGTGTATATTCACGATAGGCACTACGATGGCAAAGCCACCACTGGCCATCAATCCATTCCGTCCAAATAATCACATGGTTGCTTAATTTAGGCAGTTCAGCCACCAGCATTTGTATCCCTTCGGATAAATCTCGGCATTGCTGAATTTTATCGTCAATGTCGGGTGACAGCTGCCTAATCGACACAAAACGACCAATTTCGATCCCGACGAGATAGCCATATCGCTGCTCCAAGCCAAACAAGAACAACATCAAGTCTCTGGTCGGCAACCAGTGCTGATTGTCCATCAGATCAACCGGTAACCCACACTCTTGTGCCACCGCCTTCCAATCCAGACCGTTTTTTTCACAGTACTCGATAAACGGCCAAATATTCATCGATGACGTCAGTAAGATGTCAGTTGTGGACGAGGTGGATTTCATATTAATTTTCAGGGCTATTTATAAGTAGTAAATGATGAGGTTGCAATTTTAGTTTAGAACAGCTCGGTAATATTGTTTCAGCTCATAACTCTACGCTTATGTCGCTAACTGACCTATTTCATGTCGCTAACTGACCTACCGCAGAAAAGGCAATGTTTTACTCTTGCTGCGCTCAGGCTGAGAAGCCAAACAATACATTGATGTTTCACAAATTAAACTCTGTGTTCTTTTTACTTGGCAGCAATAAATGAATAAACAACTATGCACTCTACTTCTCGGTATACTTTCCTTTGGCGCAAATGCCAGCCAATATGAAAGCACCGACCTCGAGAACCTCTACCAATTGGCATTACAAAACGATGCATTACTGAATATTGCGGTTCTTACCGAACAGCAATCAAGTTTTGCCATTGATGGTCAAAAAGGTCAACTCCTTCCTCAAATTAACGCTTATTTCAATGCCTCTGCTTTTTTTGATTCTGATGAAATTGAATCAACATATGGTGGTAGCGGCACAATGGGCAATGTTGGCATCAATTTGCGACAAGCAATTTATACACCTGCGGTGCAAGCAGGTATTGCCATTGCAGATAAAAATAATGAGAGTGCCTCGGTACTGGTTTCCAAAGCACATGAAGCACTTATCTACCGTACGACGAAGGCTTATTTTGATGTACTGCGTACTAAGTCGCAATTGGATAACGCCAAGGCCAATGAAAAGGCATTAGTCGAATACCTTGAGATTACCCAGCGCCGAAACCAAGCAGGGATTTCCTCTGAAATTGACCTCTTGCAAGCTCAAGCCCGTCGCGATCAATCGCAAGTCGCCGTCATTAACGCTGAAACAGCCTATCAATTGTCGTTAGATTCATTGCAAACGCTTTCTGGTCATGAATTCGCTACTGTGCAGCCTTTAAAAGTAGAACGATTTTCACCGCAGTTACCCAGTTCAGAAACAGGGGCTTCTTGGTTAGACGCCGCGATGCAAAACAACCGTGATATCCAATTGGCAGGCATCACGATTGAAAAATCTAAGCTGGAAGTCACAAGAGCGCAAGCAGGACATAAACCACAGCTGTCGTTAGTTGCAAGGCTAAACCAACGCTTTAATGGCGACGTCAAGTCAACAGCTTCAGGCCAGCCTATCGAGGCTAACGAAAGTCTGACATCGGCTGAAGTGGCGCTTGTCATGAATATGCCAATCTACACTGGCTCTACACTTTCAGCGTTTGTGGATATCGCCAATACCGAGCTAGACATTGCATATCAGATCCAAGAAGAATCCCGCCGCCAGACCTACCAAAACGTGCGATTTGCGGTAAGACAAGCGGAATCAGCCATGATGCAAATCGATGCTTTTGAGAAAACGGTTAACTCCCAAAGCAAGGCTCTGGTTTCAGTCCAGCGTGGTTATGAACTGGGAGCCAGAAACATGAGCGAAGTGCTAGATGCAACTCGTGACTACTATGCTTCGGAATCTGAGTTATTTAACGCTTATTTCGCCTTCATTGAAGGCGCTCTATTAATCAAATTCTTAGCTGGTGAAATTTCAGAGCAAGACATCACAGCTTTAAACGCCAGTATCGAAAGTGCAGAAACCATTCAAAATACGAAATCTAATGAGGTGACAAATGGCTAAAAATGTCCGTTCGCTGTGCATTATCGCAATGGCAGTTTCAGGTGCAGTGAATGCAAAAGGTGTTGCAGTCAATGCTATGGAAGCGACGTTGACGAGTGTCAACCCGACAAAAAACTATGTGGCTAAATTTGAACCTCAAGCTCACACTCAAATTACACCTCGTGTCACTGGGTATATTGTTGAACAACAAGCTGAAGACGGAACTTTGGTCACCAAAGGCGATGTGCTTTTCAAACTTGATGACACCATTTACCGCCAAAACCATAACCTTGCGCAAGCCAACGTCAGCCAAGCAAAAGCAGCACATAAGAGTGCAGAACTTCACTTCGACCGCGTTGTACAATTGCAAGGTCCGGGTGGTTCAACTCAATCTGATTTAGAGCTTGCCCAATCTCAGCTAGATTCTGCTAAAGCAGGGCTTAGCGCGGCAGAAGTCAACCTTGAAAAAGCAGCCTACGATTTGGCTTCAACCATTGTGACTGCACCGTACGACGGTCAACTAGGCAAAGCACGCTTTTCACAAGGTGATCTCGTCTCTCCGGCAACGGGGGCTTTGATTGATATCATCCAGCTATCGCCAATGAACGTGACGTTCAACATGGATTACAACGCATATAAGTCATACGGCTTAAACACCCCAGAAAACCACAACGTTCGCTTGCGTGATACCCATACCCCAACCCAAGTTAACTATGTCGCGAATAAAGTGAACCCTACAGCAGGAACGATCCAAATTTCAGCAAGCTTTGATAATAGTGAATACGGCTTCAAACCCCATAAAGTCACTCACGTCATCGTTGAGCATGCCAAGCCACAACAAGGGTTTTGGATTCCTGAATCTGCGCTCGTTCAAGACTTAACCATTCAATATGTTTATATCATCAATGAGCATAACAGTACCGCTGTTCGCCGCGATATTAAGGTGTCGCAACGCAGCAAAGGCCAAGTCTTTATCACTGATGGCATTGAAGCCGGTAATCAAGTGATTACCGACGGACTAATGCGAGTTCGCCCTGATGCATTTGTTCACGTACAAAAAGAGAAATAAGCATGCTAAGCAGATTTTTCATTCATAGACCCAAGTTTGCATTGGTGATCTCGATTGTGCTGACGTTGATTGGCGCCATCGCAATTAAACTGATGCCGATCTCCGAATACCCAGAAATCACCCCGCCAGTGATCAACGTTGTTGGCTTATATCCTGGGGCAAGTGCTGAAACTATTGAGCAAGTCATTGCCGCACCGATTGAAAAAGAGGTTAACGGTGTTGATGGCATGCTATACATGGACTCGCGCTCGGCCAATGACGGTACCTACATCCTTAAAGTTACTTTTGAAATTGGTACCGACCCGGATTTAGCGCAAGTTAATGTTCAGAACCGTGTTGCTGCTGCCCTTCCGGCACTGCCTCCTATCGTTAACAACCTAGGCGTGCGAGTAAAAAAAGCTTCGTCTGATACGCTAATGGCGATTGCCTTGTATTCACCTGAACAAAGCTATGACCGTCAATACCTCGATAACTGGATGACACTCAATATGGTTGACCGCCTTTCTCGAATCGACGGTGTAGGTGATATGACGCCATTGGGCACTGAGTATGCAATGCGCGTATGGCTCGATGTTCATCAAATGACAGCATTGAGTATCACGCCAGCCGAAGTCCGCCAGGCCATTGCCGACCAAAACAGTCAGTTCCCGGTAGGTAAGCTGGGTGCCGGTCCATTGAACGCGCACAGCATGCTTCAGATCCCGCTGCTTAGCCAAGGGCGTCTGGAAACGGTTGAAGATTTTGAAAATATCATCATTCGCACTGAAGCAGACAGCTCAAACATCTACCTTCGTGACATTGCGGATATTGAACTGGGCGACAATCGCTACGAAACAACAACCATGCTTAATGGACAACCAGCGGCTCTGATGACTATCTCACTTGCTCCTGGTGCCAATGCGCTGGAAACAGGCCAAGCCGTCAAAGACCTACTATCGTCGCTGCAACTTCCAGACGATGTCGCTTTTGCCTTCCCGTTTGATGTCACTGAGTTTGTGTCTGATTCAATTTCAGCGGTCACTAAAACCTTAGTTATTGCGGTCATCCTAGTTATTTTGGTTACTTACCTTTTCCTAGGTAGTATCCGTGCGACCATTGCACCTGCGGTTGCTATTCCGGTATCCCTTGTTGGGTCATTCTTCTTCATGGATGCCTTTGGCTTTACTATCAATACCATCACTATGTTTGGTATGATCCTCGCCATCGGTATCGTGGTCGATAACGCGATTCTGGTTATTGAAAACGTTGAGCGAGTAATGAAAGAAAACCCGGCGTTTTCTGCTCCTAAAGCAACCTATATTGCGATGCAGGAAGTGACAGGCCCTATCGTTGCATCGACCTTAGTCATGCTGGCGGTATTTGTGCCGATTAGCTTACTGCCGGGAATTACAGGTGTCATGTTCTCGCAGTTCAGTATTACGCTGTGTATCTCGCTAATCATTTCTGCCATCAACGCACTGACACTGTCACCTGCCATTTGTTCGCTGGTGATGAAAGTTGAAAAGCCCGCGAAATGGTTTATCGCATTCAACCGTGGGTTAGACAAAGTCACCCGTGTATACGGTAAAGCCGTCAGCCTTGTCGTTCGCAAAACCTCAGTACTGCTGATTATTTTCGGCGGTACAATCGGCGCAACCTATATACTCAATAGCTACGTGCCAAACGCCTTCGTCGAGCCTGAAGATAAAGGCGCGATGTTAGCTCTGGTTCAGTTGCCTGACGGTGCTTCACTTAACCGTACTGATGCTGTAGTTGACCAAGCCGTTGCAATCATCTCGGCAGACCCTGCTGTTGAGCTTGTTGGCGGAGCCAGTGGTTTTAGTGCCATTACGCTTTCTATCCAACCAAACAATGCGACGATGTTTATCGCGCTAAAGCCTTGGGAGGAGCGTAAGCAACTTGAAGGCAACAACACCGTATTCGACGTTCAACAGCGTTTGAATGCAGCATTGAGCGGTATTGTTGAAGGTATTGCCATGACCATTGCACCGCCTGCAATCTCGGGGATTGGTTCAGGTACCAACCTAGAATACATGTTGCAAAACAGCACAGGTGTACCTCAAACCGAGTTGGCGCAATCGGCGAACAACCTGATTGCCGAATTGAATGCCGCGCCTGAAATTGCGGCAGCGTATACCCTATTCCGTGCCAACGTACCGCATTACTTTATTGATGTGGATCGCGAGAAGGCGCGTCAGTATGGTGTGTCGGTAACAGCCATTAACGACACCATCATGACTTATCTTGCAACCTCTCGTGGTGGTGATTTCTCTTTATGGGGCAATACATTCTACGTTACCTTGCAGGCGAAGGCCGAACAGCGCGTTGATATTGAAGATTTGACCAATATTCACGTGAAATCTACCTCTGGTGAAATGCTGCCATTGTCAGCGGTTGTCAATGTAGAGACACGCTTGGAGGCAGATGTTACCTCTAAATACAACATGCTATCTGCGGTTAAAATATTTATAGCCCCAGCCCCCGGCTATTCTTCTGGTCAGGCAATGGCTGCAGTGGAAGCTATCTCTGCCGATTCATTGTCAACCGGGTACAGCTACGAGTGGACAACCATGGCGCTACAAGAAAAACTCGCGGGTAATGCCATTGTTTATGCGTTCATCTTCGCGATGATCTTTATTTACCTATTCCTCGTTGCACAGTACGAATCATGGGCATTGCCGGCAGCCATTATTATTGCCGCCCCAACGGCAGCATTAGGGGCATACATTGCACTTGTTTCGACAGGTTTGGCAATGACGCTGTACGGTCAAATTGGTTTGATCCTACTGATCACTATTGGTGCGAAAAATGCCATCTTGATCGTTGAATTTGCAAAAACACAACATGAAGAGAACGGCTTGTCGATCGAAGAAGCGGCAGAAAAAGGGGGAACCATGCGTTTCCGCGCGGTGAATATGACATCATGGTCTTTTATTCTGGGTATTGTACCGCTTGCATTTGCTTCAGGCCCTGGCTCAGTGGCCCAAACAGGCACTGGCTTAACGCTGCTTGGCGGTATTTTATGTGTGCTGGTGCTTGGCACCGTTATCACACCGGGCTTTTACGCGCTCTTCCAGCGACTTCGTGAAAAAATCAAGGGTAATAAACCACGAGAGATTTGCCTTGATTAATTGAGTAAATAAACCCTGCTAAATAACACGATATATATTCAGCTTACATTAAGCTAAACAATAAAACCGTTAAGCTTATATACAGCCGTTAAAATAATAAACCACCCTTTTAAACCGGGTGGTTTATTATTATTTGTGACAAATAAAACAAACATAAAATATAAAGATATAGGCACTCTCTAATGTCGCCATCTGACCTATAGGCATTTTGTAAGAAAAATATAATCTCCACATCTAAACAAGGAGATACTTATGAAACTTAAAGCCATTGCCCTACTGGCCTCTACGTTAATTCTTCCAACGTCTTACGCATTTAGCTCAAGTGAAGCCACTGCAGAAAACCCTGTTGAAGCTGCTCTAAAAGCTGAAGGCGCAATGGTTGAACTGCCAGTCGCAGCAGCTAAAGGTCAGTTCTCACCTGAATTTGTCGACGCCGCTCGCGCCAACTTCAATAACTTCCATTGGCAAATGGGTGGTGACCACGCGCTTTATTACCATAAAAGCATGAATGAGTTCATGCCTACCGCTATTGCTTCGCCTAACGAAGAGTATAAGCCACTGATTAAGGCGATTAACCCAGAACTTAGCAAACTCACTGTTGAAACGCAGGCTAAAGGTGAGCTAACACTGGATGAATACCTTGCTGATCCTGCTTTTCGCACCCAAGGCTTCATGCTGATCCATGAAGGTAAAATTGTTTATGAAGCCTACCCAGGTATGGAACCAACCGACCGCCACGTATGGGCATCAGCAGCAAAAACTACCGTTGGCCTTATCGTTGCCCAGTTGGTAGAAGAAGGTAAGGTTGACCCAAGCAAGCCAATGTCAAACTATGTGCCAGAGCTAAAAGGCACAGTTTGGGATGACGTAACCGTGCTTAATGTCCTTAACCATGCGACCGGCTTCGATAATGAGGAAACGCTTGAATCTATCCTTAACCCTGATTCGCCAGTTGTTCGTTTCTTTGCCGCAGCATTCGGTTCACCACGCTTTAGCACAGGTAAACTTGAAAGCTGGGTCGATGTTGCAAAAGACACGGAGAAAAAAGCTGACGAACCAGCGGGCACACGTTTTAGCTATGCATCAATGAACACCATTGTTCTTACCAAGATGATCGAAAACCTAGAAGGTGCAACGTTTACTCAAGTATTTGAAGAACGTGTTTGGGGCAAGATGACCGCGCGCCAACCAGCACTATTCAACCAAACGCCTGACGGTATGGCGATTGCCGTTGGCCTAATGCTAACAACAGTCGAAGATATGGCTCGCTACGGTATGCTGTTCACACCAAGCTGGGAAGCAGCGGCAACCGAGCCTGTTGTATCACAAGCCGTTATTGATCGTATCCTAACGAGTGGTAACCCTGACTCTCACACCGATACCACAAAACAAAAAAGCTCAATAAGCTCTGCTGGCGAAGCATCTATTGCTCAGTCTTACCAGTTTGACTTCATCTTTGAAGATGGTGCGATGGCGAAAAGTGGCAACCTAGGTCAGTACATTTATGTTGACCCTAACCGTGACTTTGTTGGCGTTGTTTTCTCAACTAACCCATACCACTCAGGTTACGGTGAGTTCAAAGCACCAAACTTCATGCGCCAAGCAGCCAAACTAATGGCTGATAAATAACTCCTCGCTTGACAAGTTAGGACAACTTGTTAGCCACAACGAATAACACGCTGTGGCTAATCCACTCCATTATGGAATATCGCTTCAAGGACGAAGCAAACTGAGAAAATAAAATGAAAAAGTTTGCTTTATTAGCTCCACTTGCAGCAAGCCTTGCTGCACCTGTAATCGCTGAAGAAGAGCAGGTTATCGATCCTGCTGACGTAACTAAGGTATACACTCAGTCAGCATTGATGTTCAGTGGTAACTCTGAATTTCAATGGCAGGGTCAAATTGCAGGTGGCCTGGAAAACGGTCAACAATTTGCTCTATTGAGTGAAGCTACATTCGACAACAAAGATAATGACGAAGACAAGTTTGGTTTTGATTACCAAACATCACGTACCCAGTACTTCCATGTATTCAACACTGGATCTTCAACATTGCCTAAAGTGGGTGCTTCACTCGATTATGTAAATACTCGTACCAGCTCAGTGAAAAACGACTTGTTGTCTATCGGTGCTGTTGCCGCGATTAACCCAGCTTATACTGGTGGGCTGCTTGTCTTCCCTCGTGCCGGCTACATGACTGGTAGCATGGAAGTTGCAGGTATGGAAAGCAAAGATGACCTAACCGGTTACAGCCTAGGGCTCATTACAGCCATCTACCTTGGTGACGGCGGCTCATACCTTTCAATTGTTCCAGAATGGCAAGACCTCTCTGGTGACGAGATTGAAATGCAAAATCTATCCGTTAAAGCTTCCATTAATGTGCCACTAAACAGTGCCCGTACATGGTGGCTCAACACCCGCTATGACTTTACAAAATCAGACCTTGAAGTTAACGGAACTGATTTAGGTGGTGATTGGGAAACCCAAGCCTGGCTTGGTGTTCGCCATTACTTCTAACTAGATGCAATTTTATATTTCAAGCCACCTCTATTTTAGCGGTGGCTTTTTTTAGTGAAGAATAATTAAAGCGATGAATATTAAACGACTCTCATTTTTTTGTAGCCTTGCGCTAATAAGTACTTCAGGCTATGCCGCTAGCACAACATCCGATATTGATTTCAGTTTTGGCGGTTCAATCAAAACCATCATGATTCACGACACCGACACAGCCGGAGCTGGCATCAATATTCCTGGTAATAGTCTATTTAATAAAAGTACGAATAACGATACCAAAATAGACGCTTCACTTTCAGATATTAAATTTGGTGCCGCGCAAACCTTTGATGATGGCTCAAATATTCATTCGCACGTGGTGTTAGATTTCAACGCCAATAATGATGGTGGCATGTCACCACGCCTGCGTGAAGCCTATGTTGCTTGGTCAACAGAAAATGGGCAATTGCTTGCTGGCCAAACTTGGTCAACGTTCATGGATATGCGTAATATCCCTCAGTCACTGGCGGAAGCGACAGTCAGTGGTGCCGCTTTTAAACGCCAACCACAAATAAGATGGTCTCAGCAACTGGGGGCAGTTAAATATGATATTGCACTAGAAAGCAGCACCAATGATGATATTCAAAACGATTTCGAGGATAAAATCGATAGCTCGGGTGCCATACCCGATATCGCCCTAGGGGGCGAATGGACCAATGAAAACGCTTGGTTCAGAGCCACAGCACTATTCAATCAGCTCCGACTCACCTACCAAGATAAAGAGTACAAAGAGTCTGGGTATGGTGTTCAGCTTTCTGGCGGCTGGGATTTCACCAACAATGATAGGATCTCTATTTTAACCTACCGAGGTGAAGGCACTGACCGCTACCTGCTTGGTCTTAACAGTACCGGCCCAACATGGAATGCTAAAGCAGGAGCCATTGACCTCAGAGAGGCAGAAAGCGTGATGGTATCTTATACCCGAAAATGGCAACCTAGCCTGAAATCAGTATTTGCTTATAGCAAGGTGTCAACAGAAGCGCTAGATTGGCAAGATGAGTTGGAGCACGACACCTTTACATCTACCCAGTTTGCTATGGCCAATTTGCTCTGGGCTATAAAACCAACCCTGACGCTTGGCGTGGAATACAACTACTCGCAGTATGAGCGTAACCAAACAGACGAGCGTGATAACCACCGCATTATGCTCGGCATGGATTGGAAGTACTGATAAATAATTAACTAAACCCCATTATACTTTTCCAAGCCCAATGGGGTTTATTATCAGTTTACGTTAGATTGCACTTTCGATTTGATGACCTTTCGGTAGTTGGTGGGCGATACCCTTATGGCAATCTATACAGGTATTACCGTCTTCGATTGCCCGGCTATGAATACCGGCTGCGACCGACTTCTGGGTGCTGAAATCCATGTATTCAAAGTTATGGCAGTTACGGCACTCCTGAGAATCATTGGCTTTCATGCGCGCCCACTCACGGGAGGCCATTTCAAACCGGTGATCCTCGAACTTCTGTGGAGTATCGACAATACCCAGTGCTTTGGCATACAGTTCTTTCGAGGCTTGGATCTTGCGCACCATTTTCGGTGCCCACTCTTTGGGAACGTGGCAATCCGGACAGGTCGCCCTGACACCGCTGCTGTTGTTGTAATGAACGGTTCCAACATACTCTTGGTAGACGTTGTTCTCCATCTCATGACAACCGATACAGAAACTTTCGGTGTTGCTGTACTCCATTGCAGTGTTAAACCCGCCCCATAGGATGACACCTGCAACCACACCCACGGTCAGGACTGTGCCAATCGCAAAGTGGCTGGGCTTTCTGAACCACTGCCAAAAACGCCGGATGATTCCAGGTCGTTGACTCTTCATAGCCCCTCCTATTGGCCGAACTTACCAGCCGGTTTAAAGGTATTTTCTACCAGCGGCGCGGCATCGGCCTGCGATACATGGCACTGCAAACAGAAGTAACGGCGAGGGGCGACGTCACTCAGGATCTTGTTGTTGCTATCCATGTAGTGCGTTGGGCTAACCCTCGGGGCGCCTGTCCTGCGGTACTTGTCGACATCATGGCATTGCAAGCAGCCATTGTTGCTTGGGTTGATCTGCACCATTTCCGTTGAGTGCGGGATCAAAGGGGGTTGGTGAACAAATTCCAAGGCCAGTTTATCTTGCATTTTTGGCACCGGCTTGATGGGCGCAACGGTATTGGTATCCCCTATTTCCTGCGCGCCACGTAACGAGGTAACTTCTGCAAATGCTGCTAGGCTCACGACAGCCGCCAGCAGCGCAGACACAACATACTTACCCTTCATTTTTATTGGCTCCAATTCTTATTTTAAATTCCAATACTTCCTCGGAACAGACATCGATACAGCGTCCACAACTGATACAGTCTTGGCTCATCACCTTGCGATCCCCGCCTTTGAGCGGTTGCCTCAGCACTTCTGGCTCGGGGCACACGTTGAAGCAATCCATGCACTTGTTGCAGGCTTCGCGGTTGGTCGCGGTAATACGAACCAGGCTCTTACGGCCAATCACCCCATAAGTCGCGCCAAGCGGGCATAAATGACCACACCAGCCATGCTCAACCAATACCAGGTCAAGCAAGAACACCAGCAAGATCAGCACCCAACCCGCGCCCATACCGAACACCAAACCTCGGTGCAATGCCGCAACCGGGTCAATCCAGCTCCACAGCACTGTGCCCGATACCGCACTGCCAATTAGCAGCACTGGCAACAACCAGTAACGCAGGCTCGAAGGCCAGCGGTAACTGAGCTTGATCCCCAGCTTTCGGCGAAGCCAAGCAGCCAGATCCGTTACCATGTTGAGCGGGCACACCCAAGCACAGAACACCCGAGGTGCCAGCAGGGCATAGAAGCCCGCCACAATGGCACCGCCAAGCAGGGCTGCCAGCTCAGGCCAGTGGCCGGCGGCTATGGTTTGCAGCAAGATCAACGGGTCAGTTAGCGGCACCGTGTCGAACAATGTGCTTGCCGACAAATTGCCACGCAGTACCCCCAGTGTCGGGCCGATCATGAACAAGGCGATGATCAGCAACTGGCAGCTGCGGCGCAGCAGCAAGAAGCGGTGGGCTTTCCACCAGCCGAGCGAGGCAGTTGCTGCCTTGCCGGCGTCTTTTGCCAAATGCTTAGCCATTACTGACCTCCTCCACTGTTACCCGGCTTGTGGGCAGGCAAAGTCAGATCCTCAGGGATCAGGCTTTCCCCTTTCTTGGCCTTTTCTTCCCAACCCAGGCGGTAGTGGTGACCAAGTTCACCTTTGGCTAATGCCGTCGGCACAACTTTGATTGCCGCTTCGTCCAGCACACAGGCTTGCTCGCATTTACCACAGCCGGTACAAACATCGGAATGCACCGTCGGGATAAACTTGGCATGGTAGCCGGTACGTTGGTTGCGGATGGGCTCGAGAGTGATCGCTTCATCAATCAGCGGACAAACCCGGTGGCAAACATCACAGCGCAAACCCAACCAGTTGAGGCAGGTTTCATGGTCAATCAATACCGCGGTTCCCATCCGGGCATCATCGATATCGGTCAGGCCATGATCCAGCGCGCCACTTGGGCAAGCTTCCACACAGGGAATGTCTTCACACATCTCACACGGAATCGTTCGGGCGGTAAAATACGGCGTCCCAGATGCCACTGGCGACAACAAGCTTGCCAGCTTCAAGGTATCGTAAGGACACGCCTGAACGCATAACCCACAGCGCAAGCAAGCCTGCAAAAATTCAGGCTCAGGCAACGCACCCGGTGGCCTTATCGGCACCCCGCTGCTGTCAGCCTGGCTCTGTTTGCTCTGTAGTCCGAGTACGGTCGCTGCCGCTCCCACACCCACAGCCGTTCGCGCGGCATCCCGAAGGAAACGGCGGCGGCTTTCCGATGATTTGAGAGGTGAACGCTTCATCAGTCTGTTTCCAATAGTTAGGCTTTAACCACCTTCACTGCACATTTCTTGAAGTCCGTTTCTTTCGAAATTGGATCGGTCGCATCAAGCGTGAGTTTGTTGGTCAGTTGCCCGGCATCAAAGAAAGGCATATACACCAAGCCTTGCGGTACCCGGTTACGCCCGCGAGTTTCCACATGGGTGAGCACCTCACCACGGCGGGAAACAATTTTCACTGCATCGCCCCGGCGCAGCCCGCGCTCTTTGGCATCGAGCGGGTGCATGTAAAGCACAGCATCCGGGAAGGAACGGTATAGCTCCGGTACACGGCGGGTCATCGAACCGGTATGCCAATGCTCCAGTACCCGCCCTGTTGATAGCCACAGGTCATACTCGTTATCTGGTGATTCTGCTGGCGGCTCATATGGCAGGGCGAAAATCACCGCTTTCTTGTCCGGCTTACCGTAGAAAGAAAACTCTTCGCCTTTTTTCACATACGGGTCATACCCTTCGGAGTAACGCCAGACCGTTTCCTTGCCATCGACCACAGGCCAACGCAGGCCGCGTGACTGGTGGTACATATCAAAAGGTGCCAGGTCATGGGCATGGCCACGGCCGAAGTAGGCATACTCTTCGAACAAGCCTTTCTGGACATAGAAGCCAAAATCGCGAGACTCATCATTGAGTTGGTCAGCCGCAATTTCATCCAGGCTGTACTTATCGGCCTTGCCGTTTTGGAACAGCACTTCGAATAAGGTTTTGCCTTTGAGCTCTGGCTTCTTGGCGATGAGCTCCTGCGGCCACACTTCCTCAACCTTGAAGCGCTTGGAGAATTCCATCAGCTGCCACAGGTCAGATTTCGCTTCGCCCGGTGCAATAATCTGCTGGTGCCAGAACTGGGTACGGCGCTCAGCGTTACCGTAAGCCCCTTCTTTTTCCACCCACATCGCTGTTGGCAAGATCAAATCCGATGCCATAGCAGTAACAGTTGGGTAAGGATCAGAGGTCACTATGAAGTTAGCGGGATCGCGGTAGCCCGGCAGGCGTTCTTCGTTGATATTCGGCCCGGCCTGCATATTGTTGTTACACATCACCCAATAGGCATTGAGCTTGCGGTCTTTTAGCATCCGGTCTTGCAAAATCGCGTGGTAGCCCGGCTTGGGTGGGATTGTGCCTTCTGGGATATTCCAGTGGGTTTCACACATTTCACGGTGTTTCGGGTTCATCACTACCATGTCGGCTGGCAAGCGGTGGGCAAAGGTTCCCACTTCACGCGCCGTACCACAGGCAGATGGCTGGCCAGTCAAAGAGAACGGGCCACAACCCGGCTTGGAGATCTTGCCGGTCAGCAGGTGGATGTTATAAATCAGGTTATTGGCCCACACACCACGGGTATGCTGGTTGAAGCCCATTGTCCAGTAAGACACCACCTTGGTTTCTGGGTTGGCGTACATTTCGGCCAACTGATTGAGCTGGTCAACCGGTACCCCTGTCAGTTCCGAGGTATATTCCGCGGTATAGGTTGAGACAAACTTGGCATAATCGTCAAAGCTCATCGGCGTCGAATCGCCGCTACCCGGGTTCTTGGCCGCCTTTTCCAGTGGATGGGTTGGGCGCAAACCATAACCGATATCCGTCACACCCTTGCGGATGTTAACGTGCTTGTCCATGAAGTCCTGGTTGACCTTGTCATTGGAGATAATGTAGTGGGCAACAAAGTTGAGGATAGCCAGATCGGTCTGTGGCTTGAAGATGATTGGGTTGTCGGCCAACTCATAGCTGCGGTGGGTAAACGTCGAGAGCACCGCAACTTTCACCTTGTCAGATGACAAACGGCGGTCGGTCAGGCGGGTCCAGAGAATTGGGTGCATCTCAGCCATGTTAGATCCCCAAAGCACGAAGGCATCGGCATGTTCGAGATCGTCATAGCTACCCATAGGCTCGTCCATACCGAAAGTACGGCCAAACCCAACTACCGCTGACGCCATACAGTGGCGGGCGTTCGGGTCAATATTGTTGGAGCGGAAACCCGCTTTGTACAGTTTGGCAGCGGCATAGCCTTCCCAGACTGTCCACTGGCCAGAGCCGAACATGCCAACGGCAGAAGGACCTTTGTCTTTCAGTGCCTGTTTGAACTTGTCGGCCATCACATCGAAGGCTTCATCCCAGCTCACTGGGGTGAACTCACCTTCTTTGTGATACTTACCGTCTCTCTTGCGCAATAACGGTTGGGTCAGGCGATCTTCCCCATACATGATCTTAGGCAAGAAGTAGCCTTTGATACAGTTGAGGCCCTTATTCACCGGCGCATCAGGATCCCCCTGCGATGCTACCACCCGACCATTCTTGGTCCCCACCAGCACACTACAGCCCGTCCCACAGAAGCGGCATGGGGCTTTGTCCCACTTCACTTCCTGCTCGCCCTCTGCGGCATTGGCCACCGACACAGGTATGGTTAACCCTGCTGCGCTGGCGGCAGCAATGGCTGCATTGGCCTTTAAGAAACTACGTCTAGTAACTGTCATGTTACGCTTCCTTTAGCTCAGATTGTTCTTCCATTTGGTGGTAAACCAGCGTGGTATCGAGTACCCCGGGCAACTGTTTGATATAGTCAAAATGACCAACAATATCGTTCTTTTGCTCGCCCTCTAGCACGACAACCAATTTCCCTGATTCACCCAAAATCGGCACCTCTGCCCCCGGTAAGCTCTCTATGGTCTTTTTTATTGATTCAAGCTGCTCAGCCACGACGTAAACAATCAAGCTGCAGACATGGAACTCACTCACAACAAAGCCCCCCTTTAAGGCACACCACCGAATCCATCCCAAAACTGTAAGTGTCATGATCTAGCAGTAGGGTGCAGATATTTACACTTACTCTTTTAGTGGTTATTAACTAATTTATGCCTAATCTGAATAGGTTGGATACCCACAAAGGGGTATTGAAGGGGTTGGTTGTTTTAGATCAAAAAAACGGCAATACCGAGCTCACATTACTGTAAATCAGGAAGTTACCAGCCTCCGAGTAGAAGCCTTCAATAAGAGGTGAAATGAGATAAGGAATGAGTCAGTGCCAATAACCCGTAAATAGGCCGTAAGTAGCCTCAGAGCTGACGGCACCATTTGGCTAAATAGGCTGCCAGCTGTTCTGCTTCTTTCTCCACCGGCATGGCATGGCCCATAGGGCTGAAAAAAACAGGTTCTACACCATAAAAATCCGCCGTGGCCTCAACGAGAGATGCGGGTACCAACTTATCTTCTTTTGCGCCAACAACAGTAACGGGAACGCTCAATTGAGTATTATCTTCTATGAGGTGCGGCTCTATGAACAACCGAAGATCTTCTGCTTTTAACTCACAGAGCAACGCATCTAGCTGCTGCTGAACGGGTGTATTAGCGAACAAGGCATCTACTAAAACGTTACGGTAATACGGATTAAGCAGCGCCATATTCGGCATTGCCATTACCTGGCCGAGCACCATAGACAACACTGGGTTTTCAAGCCACATGGCTTGGTTCAGTTGATTAAAACCTTGCGGGGGAACCGATGCCATCAAGGCCATACCGGCTAGCTTAGGCTCTACCTCTTCGCGCTGGCAGACATGCTGGGCAATCAAACCTCCAAGTGAATACCCAACTACGACGACAGGTTTGTTCTCTAGTTGGTGCACATAGTCAACGAAGGCTGCTACATCATTAACGTGATCTTCAAATGGATTCGGGGAGGGTTTTGCTTGATGGGAACCGTGGCCACGCAGGGTCAGGGAATATGAAGAAAAACACATTGCAGAAAAACAAGGCATGAGCTGGTGAGTAAATAGACGTCCGCTGCTCAAAATACCGTGGATAAATACGACGGCCGGAAGGTTCGATGCTTGTTGGCTTTTTGAAAAATAGTATTCAAAAGCTCTATCTGAATATCTCACCGCCTGGCTTTGCATTTATCTCTCCACCTGATTTTTTAATCATTGTAAAGTGCAATCAAAATTAATTATTGAACTAAAGTAACAATAACCATAAATAAATAATCATAAAACACAAAAGCAAAGCAAATATAAGCCATTCCAATGAATGTTCAAAAACCATCAGCTTGCAAATAAAAAACCAAATATAACAGCAACTTAAAAACAAAAAATAACTAATAAACAATTTCATCATAAAATTGTTTTATTTCTGTCATATTGAATTTCTATTCTCTGCCACCAAAAAATAAATATAACCTTTATTCAGAGGATAAAATGGCAATTAAACGCACAGCAGTGGCATTATTCACTATGCTTGCCTTGGCAGGTTGTAACTCAGATTCGAGCAATAATGATGACGGTAAAACGCTTCCTGTTGAAGGGCTAAAAGTCGCCTTCATGCCCGATATCCATTTTCACGATGTCTATGGTGATTTCCAAGACGGGTCCTTTGACGGTTTGTACAACTCTGAAACCGGACAAGGCGCAACCATTCGTACCATGATGTCGCAGATGAAATCGACCCGCCTGTTCAACGAAAACTACTTTGCCATGATCGCAGCATTGGATGATGTGGTGGCCCGTGGTATCAAATATGTTGCCCTACCTGGAGACTTCAGTGACGACGGCCAGCCGGTTCACATGCGCGGCCTGGTAAAGATCTTTGATCAGTACCGTCAAGAGCACGGCCTGGAGTTTTTCGCCGCACCGGGCAACCACGATCCTGTTCGTCCTTTTACCCGCCCGAATGGTAAAAAAGACTACTTAGGCCGTGACGGCCATGACCAACGCATTTATAGCCGTGGTGCCACTGACGAATGTGTAGGGTATGAAGGCGATTGGACGATTGCTCCAACCCCTGACAATCCATTGCCAACCATCTGTACAGAGGAAGTCAAAGAGTGGGGCTACAAGGAAATCATGGGGATCCTCAGCCATCACGGTTTCGACCCACAGCCCCATTACAAGTATTTCGAAACGCCGTATAGCTCAGAAGACGCCCGTCAAAACTACTCCTACGATGTGGCTTTGAAAGAAGCTAACTATGCCAACCGCATGTATGAAATCTGCCATGAAGGGACTGGCGGAGAGTACAAAGAGGATGGTTTTACCTCATGTTCAATGGTACCGGACAGCACCTACTTGGTTGAGCCTATTGAAGGCCTATGGCTAATGGCTATCGATGCCAATGTGTACCAGCCTAAAGCAAATACGTCTGGAGGTGTTGACAATCCTAACGATTATGAGGGTTCTAGCAATGCTGGCTACAACATGATGTTGACCCACAAAGAGCACGTTATCGAGTGGATCAGCAACACCGTAAAAGCGGCGAAAGAGCAGAATAAAGTCCTGCTGTCGTTTAGTCACTTCCCTATGACGGATTTCTACAACGGTGCCTCGGAAGAAATTGAAGATATCTTTGGCGAAGGTAACTTCCAGCTAAAACGTGAGCCGGAAGATGACACCAGTAAAGCACTGGCACAAACCGGTTTGAGTATCCATGTCGGCGGCCACATGCACTTCAACGACACTGGCATGAAGCAATACAACATAGGCGGCGAAACCTATACCTTGTTCAATATCCAGGCTCCATCATTGGCTGGTTATATTCCTGCCTACAAGGTATTGGAAATCAAGCCAAATCATCAGGTAGAAGTTGAAACCGTGGTGATCGAAGACGTGCCTCGCTTCAATGAGCTGTTCGAGCACTATGCCGAAGAGCACGACCAATTGGTTGAGTCTGAGGCCGATGAAATTTGGAACCGCGATATCCTGGATGCAGAGAACTACTACGAGCTGACAGACTGGCATATCAAAGAGCTGACTCGCCTGCGTTTCCTGCCAGACGAGTGGCCAGATGATATCAAGAACATGCTGTTCAACATGGATGGCAAGCAGATGCTTATCCTGTCTCAGTTGGAAACGGATATTACTGTTTGCCAGCTAAAAGAAGCTCTTGGCCTACCATGTTTGAGGGCGGATGGTGCAAATTCTACCAGCCAGGATGACCTGAATGACTTTATCCAAGATTGGAGCCGAGCCAAAGAAAAAGCTGAAATGCTAGCCAACCAAAATGGCATGTCATTAATTGATTTTGCCGAATGGAACGGTGAAGAACTGGCTATCGATTTCTACCGCCTGCGCAATGCTGATGAACTAGCATTCCGCGATATCGAACCGTCTCGTTTACCTCAATACAAACTATTGAGTGAAGAACTGTACGATATGGAAAGTGACATCCACTTCGCGGAAGGATATAGCGTATCAACACCAGTTGGTGATGTGTTCAAAGTCCGCTTCGGTACTCTGTTCTACATCCTTGACCGCTTCGCAACCGGTGAGGCCAGTGACAACTTCCTGATCGATGTTGAGCAGGGCACCCTGACGGACCTTAAGACCGTTACAGACCGCGTGAGCTTGCAGTAAGCGATAGTTCAATTCTACGTAATCACTAAGGGCAGGTCTTCCTGCCCTTTTTCATGCCCAACTAAAACATCAACCTTCATTTATAACGACTTTTTATGAAATGGGCTACAATTCAAATACACAACGGTTATGTTATAACATAACAGACAAGCCTTGGCATAACATATTGATTTATCTTAACGGAGAGTTTTCCATATGGCTAAATTACCTGTAACAGTACTCTCAGGCTTTCTTGGTGCGGGAAAAACAACAGTACTTAGCCACATCCTCAATAACCGCCAAGGAAAGAAAATTGCGGTTATTGTTAACGATATGAGCGAGATAAACATCGACGCATCGTTAGTGCAAAATGAGGTATCGCTGAACCATAAAGAAGAGCAACTCATTGAAATGAGTAATGGCTGTATATGCTGCACCCTGCGTGAAGACTTGCTGCTAGAGGTCAATAAATTATCCAAAGAAGGACGTTTTGATTACTTGTTAATTGAATCAACCGGTATTTCCGAGCCCCTACCCGTTGCTGAAACTTTTACGTTTGAGGATGAAGATGGTATCTCGCTGTCTGACGTTGCAAAGCTAGATACTATGGTCACTGTGGTCGATGCCTCAAACTTTATTAAAGATTTCGAAGAGGCGAAATATTTACAAGAGACAGGTGAATCATTAGGCGAAGATGACGAGCGCAGCGTCGCAGACCTCCTCATTGATCAAGTCGAGTTCTCAGATGTTTTGCTGATCAGCAAAACTGACTTGGTTGAAGCCAGCGAGCTTGAAAGGTTAATAGCTATTTTGAAAACGCTAAACACCCACGCGCGGATTATTCCTATTTCTCATGGCGAAGTGAATATCGATGACGTACTTAATACTGGGCTCTTCAATTTCGAACGTGCCCGACAAGCCCCTGGCTGGTTGAAAGAAATGCGGGGGGAGCATGTCCCCGAAACGGAAGAATATGGTATCGGCAGCTTCAGTTATATTGCCCGGCGACCATTTCACCCAGAGAAGTTCTATCAATTTATTCATAACACAACTTCCTTTGGTAAGTTACTTCGCTCTAAAGGATATTTTTGGCTAGCCTCTCGCCCTGATTACGCTGGGCAATGGAGTCAGGCTGGAGGGATTGCCCGATATGGCTTTGCGGGGTTGTTCTGGAAGTCAGTGCCCAAAGAGGAATGGCCAACCAATAAAGTGTACCTGTCCGCGATTATGAAAAATTGGGTTGAGCCATACGGTGATATGCGCCAGGAGTTAGTGTTCATAGGGCAGAACCTAGATCACGAGGCAATGACACGCGCCCTCGATGATTGCTTGTTATCTGAGCTGGAACTTGCAAAAGGTAAAGAGTACTGGACTACGTTAAGCGATCCATTCCCCGCCTGGAGGTAGGCGACATCGGGATATAAAAAACAAAGATAATTTGATTAAGCGCTATCAGGAGACGACATCATGAAACCACAAGATCAGGTAGAGTTATCTGAACAAGACATTTTGGCCGCGCCTGAGTCAGACTATATGAACGATGCACAACTTCTGTTTTTTAAAAACAGACTTATCGATCTTCATGCATCGACCAGCGCTCGCATAGAAGAAGCCCGAGAGCAAATGCTAAACCAAGAGGGCCTAAGCGACGAACATGATAGAGCATCCTATGAAGAACAGTCTGCAATAGCGCTTCGCATCGTTGATAGAGAGCAAAAACTGCTATCTAAAATACTAGAGTCCCTGGAACGTATTCGCTTAGGGGAATACGGCTACTGTCTAGAGTCTGGTGAGCCCATAGGTATACCCCGGCTGTTGGCAAGGCCAACGGCTGAATATAGTGCAGAGGTTAAGGCCCTAAAAGAAATAAAAGAGCAGCAGTTCAAGAAAAGCAGTAGAACGCCAGATTAAAAAGTGAATACAAACATAACAGCTGAGTAATACATAACGCTTTCACCTTTGTATAACGTTGATATGTATGGATCATTACTGGAGTAAATTCCTATGGCTTCTTCAATCATTCCTAACAACTTTGCTGAGTGGAAACATTGCATCACCGTTGAGTGCGGTCTCGAACTCACCCCTGAATATATTGAGCAGCGAATTCTGGCCTTACAAACCAGCAATGACCATTACACACAGCAATTTACCCGTCTTTATGGTGAGCAACATCTACAAAGGGTACTCACATGGTTCCAGCAGGCACAAACCGAAGTTAGGTAAACCGAAGTTAGGTAAACCGAAGTTAGGTAAATAATCTTCTCATCTTTATGTAGCCGCATACTCTCAAAGGGCAGGCCTTCCTGCCCCTTTCGTCTCCAATTTAGCACTACATCATTTAATCGCACTTTCGGAGCTCGCTCTATTCATCCAACATAGCTTGGATTAACTCGGCTAATCGCTTTATCGCGCTTTCTTCTGCTCTCGCACACTCAAATGACGCATTGAGTCGCAAGCAATGATTAAACTGATCGCTAACAGAAAACATTTTCCCTGGAGCAAGGCTGATATTATCTTTCAACGCCCGCTGGTAGAGCACCATCGCATCCAGGTGTTGCGGTAACTCTATCCATAAAAAGTACCCGCCCTCTGAATAATTAATACTGACACTATCAGGTAGGTAAGTGCGTAGCATCTGCCAGATGGCGAATTTGCGTTGTTCTAATGTTCTTCGTAATTTACGCAGGTGATTTTCATAATTACGGGTGGACAAATAATTCGCCAACGCCGACTGTATCGGTGCGCTGGCTGACAAGGTGCTCATCATTTGCAGTTTTTGAATAGGTAACGCCATTTTCCCGGCCGCCACCCAACCGATCCGAAAACCTGCGACCAAGGTTTTCGAAAATGATGAACAATGCATCGCGATACCCTGCTGATCAAATGCTTTAGCGGGAAGTGGTTTGTTAGCACCAAAATACAGCTCACTGTAAACATCATCTTCAATAAGAAAAACGTTGTGCTTTGACAGCAACTCAACCAAACGTTTTTTCTTTTCTACCGATAGCGTGCAACCCAAGGGATTCTGGTGGTTAGTCATTAGCCAGCATGCTTTTACCGGATGAGACTGCAACGCCTGTTCGAGTGAATCTAGATCGATCCCTTCTCGTGGGTGAGTTCTAACAGACAGCGCCCGCAAGTTCAGTCTTTGCAAGGATTGTAATGCGCCATAGAAGGTCGGCGACTCCACGATCACCCAGTCACCAGGCTGGGTAACAGCTTGTAGACTTAAGTTCAGTGCCTCGAGCGCCCCCGCGGTGATCACAATTTCATCTGGGTGGATACTTATTCCTTGTGCCGCATAGCGCTTGGCTATGAGTTGTCGTAGCGCTTTATTACCCGGAGGGCGGTTATCCAGCGCACTGGAGGTCGGCATAGTGCGTGCTGCGGCAATCAGTGATTTGTTCACTTGCTGCCGGGGGTACAGTGTTGGATCGGGATAAACAGAACCAAAATCAACGATATGTGGCTTACGGCTGGCCTGCAGAACCTCAAAGATAAAATCATTGATATCGATAGCTTCTGTTGTCTGCACCGTCACATCGGAATCTGGTGTATTCGAATATTGGATTTTGGGTGCGACAAAATACCCAGATCGCGCATGAGAGACGATCCAACCTTGACTCTCTAGTACCTGATAAGCATGCAGCACTGTCATCAGGCTCATGCCTGTAGTTTCAGTTTGCTTGCGCAGGGAAGGAAGCTTGTCACCGACGGCCCAAACTTCATTTTGGATCTGATTGCGAATTTGCTCTACGAGCTTTTCATATTTAGCCAACGCGACAATGCCCTTCAAACAACAACTGGCTGGAATATAGCACAGCCCAAAATCTGTTATATATAAAAGTCTATTTTCTGTATCTATTATAGATTGCAGTCCGTTCCTATAATCCCCCTACTTTCAGTTTCAACCATTTCTTTTCAAGTCTTGAGTTATGTATCTGACAGACACTCATTCACAACGATACATCAGCGCAAGTATATGAATTTTAATAGAAGTAACTCAACGGGAGATATCTATGAGCAATGTTAAAACTGCCGCACTCCGTGCACTTCAACTAATGGATCTGACAACGCTAAACGATGACGATACTGATGAAAAAATCATCGAGCTTTGCAAGAACGCCAAAACAGCGGTAGGTAATACGACAGCGGTATGCATCTACCCGCGTTTCATTCCTGTTGCCAAAAAACAATTACGCCTGCAAGGCACGCCTGATATTCGCGTTGTCACTGTGACGAACTTCCCGCACGGAAATGACGATATCGACATCGCTGTAGCCGAAACGAAAGCGGCCATTATGTACGGCGCCGACGAAGTGGATGTCACCTTCCCGTACCGTGCGCTAATGGCCGGAGATGAAAAGGTTGGCTTTGAGCTCGTGAAGCAATGTAAAGCAGCCTGTGGAGGGACACCTTTGAAAGTCATTATTGAATCCGGTGAGCTAAAAACGCCTTCGCTGATCCAAAAAGCGTCTGAAATTTCAATTAAAGCCGGGGCTGACATTATCAAGACCTCCACAGGTAAAGTGCCAGTCAATGCAACCCTTGAAGCAGCAGAGACGATGCTGTCCGTTATCAAAGAGCTGGGTGTCGAGCATCGGGTTGGCTTCAAAGCCTCTGGTGGCGTTCAAACTGCCGAAGAAGCTAAAAAGTACTTAGATATGGTCGATAGAATGTTCGGCACCGAATGGGCTAACAACAGCATGAATTATCGTTTTGGTGCGTCGAGCCTACTATCAAATCTGCTCTCTACGCTGGGTGAGGGAGAATTGTCAGTCACTAGCGAATACTAAACCTACCTCCTCATAAATAGAAATACATAAGACAAACCCTGGGTGTGGACGAGCGGTTTAAGGCTGCATTAAACCACACCCAGCTGGAGAAAAAGTTGAAGAAAATAGGAGCTCACCTATGTCAGATTTCGAATTGAAACACAAAACCGCCGCCAAACTTTCCGAGCATGTGGCATATAAAATTACCCAGTGCCTCAAGTTCCTGCTCAATATCTTCTACGGAAGGAAATATGCCAAACGTGCTGTTATCTTGGAGACCATTGCCGCCGTACCAGGGATGGTGGCAGGTATGTTCAATCACCTCAAAGCCCTACGCCGGATGAAAGATGATGAAGGCTGGATCCGTGAATTACTGGATGAGGCAGAGAATGAGAGAATGCACCTGATGATTTTCTTGGACATTGCCAAGCCAAGCTGGGTTGAAAGAGCATTGGTCCTACTCGGACAAGGGGCATTCATTGTCGTGTATAGTTTGATCTATTTGCTCTCTTCTAAGATTGCGCATCGGGTAGTTGGCTATTTCGAAGAAGAAGCCTGCAAGAGTTACACCGAGTATCTGAGCAAAATTGACGGCGGTGAAGTAGAAAACGTAGCCGCGCCAAAAATAGCTGTGGATTATTACCAGCTACCGTCGAATGCTAAATTGCGAGATGTTATTGTGAAAATCCGTGAAGATGAAGCCAAACATCGCGATCGTAACCATTCTTTTGCCGATGCGTATGAAAGCCAAAACCTTCCAGCGCATCAACATTAAGAGTTTCTCTGGCACATTCAAATCGTAATGGAAGACACGATTAAGGTTGTCTGGATTAAGTCAGTGCACCCGCTCAAACAGAGCTTATGCTTTATGTAGAGAAGTTGAGCATCTACGAGGGTGTATCTGATGAGCCATGAGGAAAACCACCGCTCTAATCGGGTCGGCTGGCTGCGAGCCGCTGTACTGGGGGCCAATGATGGGATCGTATCAACCTCCAGCCTCATCATTGGCGTTACTGCAGCCAGTGCGACCCAACACAATATCTTACTTGCTGGTATCGCCGGTCTAGTTGCCGGGGCAATGTCTATGGCTGCAGGAGAGTATGTCTCAGTAAGCTCACAGCTAGATACTATTGAGGCTGACCTTGCTATTGAGAAACAAGCATTAGAGCAGGATTACGAAGACGAGATCGATGAACTCGCTCAAATTTATGAACAACGAGGACTCGATCCAAAACTGGCCCAGCAAGTAGCAGAGCAACTAATGGAGCATGATGCACTCGGGGCCCATGCCCGAGATGAAATTGGCTTATCAGACAATCAGGGAGCAAACCCTATTCAAGCTGCCATATTTTCAGCAACGACGTTTACAATAGGCGCCTCTCTCCCTTTGCTTGTCGCCTGGCTTGTACCCTTACCTAAGGTGATCATTATGGTTGCAGCCTGTTCTCTTATATTCTTAGCTGCTCTTGGTGCCATTGCCGCAAGAACTGGCGGGGCCTCAATAGTAATAGGGGCAGGACGAGTGACTTTTTGGGGAGCGTTAGCCATGATCCTGACCGCAGTCGTCGGTCAAATATTTGGAGTTGTTGCCTGACCAGGGAGCTCCTTTCTTTGCGAGGAAACAGCCACAATTTCCCGCAATCAGACTACCATTACATTCAATCTGCTTTTCATCCCTCATTGCGATCAAAGCAACTCGCTTTTTCGCTCAATCGAGGTAAAAGTACATATTTCAGCATCGATGCTCGCTATTATGACTAATCCACCAACGTATTATTTGCTCTTGCTTTGGATGATTATCACTTCAGGACAAGTGGTAGCGGCTGCATCGCATGCAAAAGCATTTACTTTGACCACTTGGAACCTTAATTGGCTCACTGATCAAGTTCCGAATGAAAAAAGCCGCACAATCATTCCGTTAAGAACGCCCCGTGACTATCAAGCAATGGCAGAAATCATCAATGATATTACACCGGATGTACTCGCCTTCCAGGAAGTGGCTAACCGCCAGTCAATAGGTAAGGTGATCTCGCTAGACAAATACCTAATTGAGTTCTCGAGCAGGAAAGATAAAAACAACGATGAAATTTGGCCACAATTTGTCGGCTTTGCGATTCGAAAAGGAATTGCCTATCACCGTCATCCCGATCTTCATCAACTTGATGTATGGGGTAACCAGTACTTGCGTTACGGTGTCGATATTTCTTTATTTCAACCAGGAAAACCGGCCTTAAGACTATTAGCCGTTCACTTAAAAAGTGGTTGTTACAGCAACCGTCACCGCAACAAAAGCTGTACTGTATTGAAAGAGCAATTTGAGGTACTCGAAAACTGGATAACTGAGCGGCAAGAACAAAAACAGCCTTATATCATTTTGGGGGATTTTAATCGCAGATTGGCACATAAGGGAGATAAGTTATGGCAAAAACTTACTTCTGGCAGGCTTCCGGCTCCGACGCTTGTCACCCAAGGCAGAGACAGTCACTGCCGATCTCAAGCCTACAACAAACGTAAAAAGCAATGGGAAGTCAGACAATATCCAGGCTTTATCGATCACTTTATTATCGATGGCCAAATACAAGAAAAGGACACCAAAGTCTCCTTTTCAGAATATCTGTATACTGACCAAAAGTTGAAGCTTTACCAGCTCAGTGATCATTGCCCGGTGTCGATTTCACTGCAATATTAAGGCTGGCCTTCAAAGGTCTTCACCCCTTCAGGGATCTGGTACCAGTCTTGTTTTTCGCTCACCCAAATATGTACGGTCGGTTTATATAATATTGAATCGGCATCCTGATGGGACTTCAATTTCAATTTAATCTTCTCTGGTACGTTCGGATCGTAATGATACACGCGGTTACCGCAGTCTGGGCAGAACTTAGCGGCGCTGACACCACCACTGTCCGTTGGCCGAGACCATCCTTTCATCTCACCTTTAAATTCAATCGATGAAGCCGCGACAATGGCCGTCACGCTGAACGGAGCAGTAGCTAACGTCTGGCATGCCTGGCAGTGGCAGGCAGCTACCATGAGCGGTGGTTCTTTGAGGGTATAACTGACTTGGCCACATTGGCACTGACCAGTAATCGGGTAGGCTTGTTGAGTCATCTTGCTTCCTTTCTAGCACTAAGTCTTTTGCCATCATGAAGGTAAAGGCTCGTTGCAACAAGCCCTAATCCCCTGGCGGGTTGTCTTTTTCCTGCTTCACATCGCGCACATGAATATCCATTTGCGGGAAGGCTATCTCAATATTGTTCTCTTTGAACAAACTATCAATGCTCTTGTTGATCAAATGGATGGTCGAAAGGCGATGATCAATCGCCGTGATATAAACCCGCAATTCAAAATCAAGGCTGCTGGCACCAAAAGCCAAGAAGAAGACGGATGGTGGTGGATCTTTTAGTACCAGCGGGTGCTCATTAGCCACCTGATACAGCAACTTCTCCACTTTATCGATATCAGAACCATAAGCGACACCAATCGGGATCACGATTCGGGTTATTGGATCGGTCAGCGACCAATTGATCAGCTTTTCGGTAATAAAGGCCTTATTGGGAACGACGATTTCTTTGTTATCCCAATCAATGATAGTCGTCGCTCGGGTTTTGATTTTGCTGACGGTGCCGGATAAATCATTGATCGTTACTATGTCACCGATCCTGATCGGGCGCTCGAACAGTATGATCAAGCCAGAGATAAAGTTGGCGAAAATCTCCTGCAAACCAAAGCCTAACCCAACACCGAATGCCGCCACCAGCCACTGCAAGCTCGACCACTGGAAACCTATTAACGAACAGGCGCTGAATACCCCAATCAGCATTAACAGGTAACGCAGCACCGTCGTCGCGGCATATCCGGTACCGGGAGATAAATCGAGCCGGCGCAGCACCAGTAACTCCAGAATGCCTGGCAAATTCCTCACGGCAATAAAGGTAACGAGTAACGTGATTAAGGCGTAGATAAGCGCCTGCAAGGTGATATCCACCATCACCACCCCGGTTTCACCCAACTCACTGACTTGCCAAACCACAACTTGCCCAAGCCAGCTGGTCATCTCTAGCGCGCTCGACCACAAGGTCAGCATGGCAATCACAAAACCAATCAGGGACAATCCTCGAAGTAGTGTAAGCGATTGCTCACTGACCTGCTCGGCATCCAAGCTGCTCTCTTCCACTTCAGGCATGACTTCTCGTAACTCAGCCAACTCTGGCGGTTCATCAGCTTGCTCCTGCTGCTGGGCGATCAGCTCTTCCCGCCTCTCTAGCAGCCGTTGGTAGTTGAGTTGGCGGTGCTCGAGCTTGAGCCAGCGCTCCCCCATCTGATAGACCAACAATACCCCCAACATCAAAAACAAGGTGAGCTGCTGGTAGTTGAGCAACACCCATGAAGCGAGATAGAGCCCCATCACCGACATCAGCATAATCGCAAGGAACGAACCAATCACCAATCCTCGAGTAAGCATCAGCGGAAACCCCTGATGCAGCGGAGACGGCAATACCATCGGCAACCGCTCTCGCTTGAACAGGAAAGCATAGATATAGGTCATACAGCCCACAAGTAATAGGAACAACACACGGGAGGCTTCTGCTTCCTTTTCGCCAGAAACCAGCTCGGAGCAATACAAAGCCAGCAGAATCACAATCAAAGGCCAGCGCAGCCGACGGCTTTCACGGTGCAGGTAGCGGCAAATTTCCGAGGGCCAGTTAAGGTGCAGGTCTAACACCCCGTCCTTGGCCGTCAAACCATGGATCAGCTCCAGCACAAACAGTCCCCAGGCACTGGCCGTAATCAAGGTCGGGAGGTCGCCAGAGGTCGGTAACGGCCATAACCAGTAAATCCCAAGCGCTGTCAGCCCATACCACAACGGCCAGATAACCGCCCGGAACAAGGCCAACGCGAACAGATACAAGGTATAACGAAACTTGTCTTTGAGCGGATGACCAAACAACCCTTTGTATTCCGTACGGCGCTGATCGCTGAGTCGGGTGAGCTTAACCCGAATCAATACAAACAATAAGGTATAAGCCAATATGGAAAACGCTAGCGTCATTTGTTGCTGCTGGGTGGTGCGCTCAAACATGATTTTGAGCGGCGTGTGGGCACCAAACCAGACATCCATCTCGAAACGGGTGAGGTTTTTCCATAACGGTAAGTTACTCCGAATCCACAACTGCTGCTCGCGCAGGAAGGAACGAGCACTGGTTACCTCGTCTTTGTACTGAATAGTCGCAGCCTGTAACCGGCTTAATTCAGTGATCAGCTTGTCATATTCTAGGCTGAGGCGGGACAGTAGCTCTTTATGCAATTCTTGTTGCCGTTGGGTAAGTGGCACTTGCCCTGCCCCCTCCCCCTGATGATTTAATCTGGATTGGCTTTGTGATTGTTCTTTTAAGTGCTTGTTTGATTGCTCATTGAGCACCGCATCTGAGCGCTGCTGGCTGATCTCGTACTTTCTGATATGGGCATTGGCAATTTGATCGGGGATCACGTTAACCGACACCCGGGTTGGTAACCGCTGTAACTGGGCTCGGATTGAAGCGCCAAACGCTGTGCTTTCCCTCAGCCAGTCCAAGTTATTTCGAATCAGCACCTGCTCATCAGTCAGGTTTTGCCTTTCCGCTCGAATGCGGTGGATTTCTATTCGGGCATCATCGATGTTCAGCAAGACTTTCTCAAGTTCTTTGGCAAGCTCGAGCAGCTTGGCAGCATGTTGTTGTGGGAGGTCTTGGCTAGTTTTTTGGCCATCAGCACTGCCAAGCTCTCGATTAAACTGCTCGGCCTCCACAATAAGGGCTTTGGCAGAACCTTGTTCAATAGCAGTTAGGCGGTTTTGCAGCTGGACTTGCAGGGGCGTAGCCAAATCAATTTTCTTCGCCAGCAACTCCTGCTCTAGCTGAAGCAACTCGCTACGTTCATCCAAAGTTTGCTGCTCGAGCAGTTTCTTGTCTTTTTCCAATTGGAGCGTCTTTGAATTAGCCGCTGCCAACCACGTTTGTAGTTTGTCCGTGCTGTCGCTGACCGTTAACGAAGCTTGCTCTAACTGGCTATTAAGGCTGGCTATTTCCTTGGGGAGCGATATTCTGGAATCATTGAGGTTCTTACGCCCATCGCCATTCGTTTTCAAAGCCGCCTGCCACTCGCTAAGCGAAGCACTCAATCTGGCCAAGGCTTGGGATAGGTCATCATAAGATTCAAGCTGGCCGGTTTGGAAAACGGGTAATTGGTTCGCCTCTTGGATTTTCTGATTGAGGAGTATTCTTTGTTCGGGAAATTGAGTGATCAGGTTGCGTAACTTTTCTTGTTCTTCTGCCAAAGCAGCCTGACTCTTCAAGCTCTGCGCTAAGCTTTGATACTGGCTGATCAGATTTTCATCCTTGGGGGCTTCATTGTTTAGGCGCTCTATCTCACTGTCGACAAAACCGATATCCGGCAATGTTTCAGCCCCTACCCGCACAACCAGCAATAATGTTAGCCCCAGACAAATAAAGAGCCGTCTAACCAAGCACCCCACTCACATAACCTCCAAACACTCAGCCAATGTTAAAGTGTAGAAGTGACAGGCTGTTAGGCGGTATCAAGATTAATACCCAAACAAGGCTAGACTTAATACAGCTTACAAGTCACTACAGAGGAGTCATGATGAGCTATCAGCATATTTTGGTCGCAGTGGATCTAACGCAAACCAGCCAGGAAGTGATTAACAAAGCAGTTTCACTAGCGAAAGATTCTAATTGCAAACTGTCCTTTGCGCACGTGAGTGTCGAAAGAGTTGCTTTGACCCAGCAAGAAAAGCAGGCATTAGAAGAAAAATTACAGGTATTGGCAGAGCAATGCGGCTACCCCGTCATTGATACCCAAGTCGTCATTGGTGATCTCCACATCAAACTCGCTGGCATTGTCAAAGAGGCCGATATCGATCTCGTTGTATGCGGCCACCACAATAAGTTATTAAGCCGTATTTTTTCATCCGTCCCTAAATTGGCAAACACTGTCAAAGCTGACCTATTGGTTGTCTATCTCAACCAATAGCAACAAACGTCTTACATTACGTGATGTTTTCTTTTAGATTATCAATAACCAGCCTGCAGCAAGGCCTGGCACTATTGATTCTTCAACACATTGTAAGGACGCACTGTGGATATTCTTTCTCACCTTCATTCCCACCGCTCTATTCGCCAATATACCGACCAACCTGTCAATGACGATGTACTTAACGAGATCCTAAAAGCAGGGATAAGGGCTTCATCTTCGGGGAACATGCAATCATATTCAATTATCGTGACCAAAGATAAGGCCCGCCGAGAGTCGCTATTCGAGCCGCACATGGAGCAGAGTATGGTGCTTGATGCCCCTGTACTGCTCACCTTTTGCGCCGATTTCAGAAGGATGAAAAAGTGGCTAGCGCTCAATAATGCAAAGCCTAACTTTGATAACTTCATGAGTTTTATGATTGCTGCCATTGACGCCACATTAGTATCGCAAAATGTTGCCATCGCTGCCGAAGCCAAGGGGCTTGGGCTTTGCTATATGGGCTCAACGCTGGCTAATTGCGATAAGATCGGTGAGGTGCTAGAACTACCACCGGGTGTTGTCCCAGTCGTAGGCTATTCATTGGGTTACGCAGATGAAGCGCCACAAACCAGAGACCGCCTGCCGCTGCATGGCTTGGTTCACAGCGAAACTTACCACGATCATAGTGATGAAGAGATCAAGGCTATCTACCACCAGCGCGAGACTGACGGCTGGAACCGGTATATGTCATATCCCGAGCTGAAAGAGAAAATCGAAGCATCCGATGTGAAGAACCTAGCGCAGATCTACACCAGTTTGAAATACACCCGTGAATCACACATTGGCTTTTCTGAAACCGTGCTCCACTACCTTGAAAAACAAGGCTTCATGAGTCACTCAAAATAATTGAATTGATGGTTTAAGAAAGACGAAAAAAAGACGCTTGTTATCACTATAACAAGCGTCTTTACTCTTCAAAAGGATTATACCCAAATGCCTTCAAGTTGCTTGGGTATATTAAAAGTGGAAGACGAGTTGGGCTGATGCGCCGTAGTTATCTTCGTCACCATACAATGCAGCTATATCCAAGCCGAACTTGCCAAATGGCTTGAGGCCAATACCTGCGGTGATCAAGTCATCGCCATAGTCCGTCATGCTATGGATATAACCCAGGCGTAATTGGGCAAGGCGCCAAGCATCCGCCTCAAGGCCGATACGGGCAAACTGGGTTTTATACGATTTTTCCTTGAAGGGTTGCTTGCTGTTCAAATCAACATCAGCGGCTACAGTAAAGCGCGGATGATTATACGCAACCGCAGCAGTGTATTGAGCCTTCACTTCATAGGTTGCTTGGCTGCCATTGCTGATATTGGTTTTCAGTGATTGCGAGAACACGTTCTGGGCACTTAAGGCAACCATGGTATTACGGCTAAGGGCGTAAGCGGCACCCAAATCGGCATTGAATGCGGACTTATCGACATAATCAGAGCTAAAGTCGATATCGTCATCATCGAAGGTATCAATGGTATCTTGATAGGTATAAGCCAAAAGTTGTTGGAACTTCGGCGAAATACCTAGGTTCAGGTCGCGATCAAGAAAGATAAACTCTTTGGCAAACGTAAAACCGACATCAACGGTACCCCCAGCAATCCCCTGGGCATTCGATTTCACGATCTCATGGCTATTGAGATCGTCCTCATCAATATCTGTGGTAAGCAGAGCGGTTACATGACTCGATATGAAAAAGTTGGTGCTGACAACGCGGTTGGGAATAGCTATCACCATGCCGACATTGGCATCACCATCAATCCGCTCGTTATCAAGATCTAACAAGGCAGCACGCCATTGGTCTTCAAGATCTGGATTCGTCGCTAACTGATCATTTAAATCTTGGAATGCATCCACACGATCATGAAGATCATCACCATCATAAACTCGCGCCCCGACTACCGGGAGGATCATTCCAAAACGATCATGAGTTTTGTTTTGAGTTGCCAATGCTGGATTATGGAAGCTCGCGGTCAGGTAATCGGCTGACGCTACCCCAACACCGCCCATACCCACGCTACGTGTATCAGAAAGCGTATTTGAAGCCGCTGCTGAGAGCGACAAAAAGGCCATTGCTATCCCTGCAGCTGCTCTTTTCATTGTCACCATGTTAGTCCCTGATTATGTTGTCTTTGTTCTTATGAATATTGTGCAATTAAAACATGACGAGGGATGCCGGGGCTAGTCACATTTTTGTTTCAAGTTGATAAACAGTGATGGGGATAACAATTCATAGAAGCCGAGGACATGCCTCGGCTTGATAAATCAATGAGAAAATGGGCTAAATACTTCAAGAACAGGCTAATTTAGCCTTTTACTGCACCTGCCGTTAATCCCGATACAATTTTACGCTGGAAGAACAACACCAAAAGTATGAGGGGTACCGTCACGATTACCGAAGCTGCCATAATCGCCCCGAATGGCAATTCATGACGGCTCGCCCCCGAAATCATCGCAATGGCTACTGGGACTGTCCTCATTTCATCGCTGAGGATAAAGGTAAGGGCAAAGAGAAACTCATTCCAGGCAGCAATAAAAGCCAACAGGCCAGTACTGACCAGCGCAGGCCCCATAATCGGAAGGAAAATATGGGTCACCATCCGCCAGGTTGAGCAACCATCCATCCGAGCTGCATCCTCCAGTTCTACTGGGATCTCTTTCATGAATGTCGTTAACACCCACACCGTAAATGGCAAGGTAAAAATCATGTATGACAGTATCAATGCCCACAGGTTGTTGTACAAACCCAGCTGCTTAATTATCCCAAACAAGCCAGACAAGACCACGACCTGAGGGAACATCGATACACTCAGCACTGACATCAGTATAGCGGTACGCCCTTTGAAGGAAACTCTTCCCAAAGCATATGCTGCCGTTATCGACAGAAATAACGACAGTAAAACCACAGAAATTGCGACGAAAATAGAGTTAGCGATATTCTTAATGAACGCGCCATCATTCAATACGCTCAGATAGTTCGACCAATCAATGCTGGGTAAAAACTCGACTTCAAACAAACCGGAACCGGTTTTGAACGAGGAAACAACAGACCAATAAAACGGGAACAAGGTATAAATAACGACGACAAATACCAGGGCATAAAATGAAATATTCATCCATCGCCGTTGCGTTGATATTTTCATTTACTCACTCCTTGAGGTCCGTGTTTTCGACATGTATAGGTATAAAACAGTTACGAGAGCCACGATGAAGAACAGCAAGGTTGAAGCCGCTGAGCCATAACCCATGTCTTGGAAGTCGACTAGCTGTTTTCTTGCATACACCGACATGGTCATGGTCGACTCACTGCTGGATGTGAGGACATAAGCCAAGTCGAACATTCTCAAGGCATCAAGCAAGCGGAAGACGACAGCTACCAGAATTGCCGGTTTAAGCAGCGGCAAGGTGATGTATACAAACCGGTGCCACGCCGACACATTATCGACCTTTGCTGCTTCATAAACTTCTTTGGGCAATAGTTGCAGCCCAGCGAGGATCAGCAGTGTCATGAACGGGGTCGTTTTCCACACATCGACAAAAATGATCGCACCCATCGACCAGTTAGGATCGGCAGTCCACGCAATCTTCTCGCTAATCACTCCCAATGACAGCAGAATATGATTCACCACCCCAAACTGATCATGAAACATCCATTCCCACATTCTCGCAGACACTATGGTAGGGATGGCCCAAGGAACAAGCACAACGGCTCTCATCAACCCTTTCGTTGGCATGTTGGCATTCAAAATCAGCGCAATACCCAAACCAAGCACAGTTTCCAAACTGACAGAGACAACAGCAAAATAAAGAGTATTCGAGACGGACTTCCACCAGCTTGGATCCGTAACCAGAAAATAGTAGTTCTCCAAACCGATAAATTGCGCCGATTCTGGCGAGGTTAGAGAGGCATCTGTCAGTGAAAAATAAAAGGTTCGCAGCAATGGCCATAAAGCCACGCCACCAAGAACGACAAGCATGGGCAATAAGAAGAGCCATGCTTCCCTTTGCCTAACGACAGCCAGCAGTGGCTTTTTCTTCTTCCTGTCTTCAAGGGAGACAGGTTCAAGCGATTGGTGCACCGTTGCCATAACTTTTCCCCCTCTTTAAGATGCGATCGCGGTTTGATGAACAGTTTTGTAAACCAAATTAATGCCATCTTTAGCAAAGAAATGCGCTTTGCCTTTATCTACGGTCAACCAGACTTTATCGCCAGTAGCCAATTGCAATTGACCATCTCTGACAACATTAATCTTGTCTCCATTATCCAAGCTGCAATAGACACAGGTTTCCGTCCCCAGCACTTCCACCAAATTTACGGTAACTTCCATCGCTCCCGAGACAGGCTCAGTCGACAAGTGAATATCTTTAGGCCTGATACCCAAGGTAGATACCTGGTTGATATATGGCGCGATGACATCTGTAATGGTGTAGCCATCAAGGTTATGGAAGCCGTTGCTGTCCATTGATCCAGAGATGAAGTTCATCTTCGGAGAGCCAATAAACCCGGCAACAAACAAGTTGTAGGGTTGGTTAAATAGCACGAGAGGCGTACCAAATTGCTCTATATTGCCACCATTTAACACCACGATACGATCAGCCAGGGTCATCGCTTCAACCTGATCGTGGGTGACATAAATCATGGTTGAGTTCAGCTTTTTGTGCAGCGCTGATATCTCAACCCGCATATCCACTCGCAATTCAGCATCGAGGTTACTCAGCGGCTCATCAAACAAGAAAATCTTAGGCTCACGGACAATGGCCCGCCCAATAGCCACACGCTGGCGTTGACCACCAGACAATTGGCTGGGTTTTCTATCAAGCAAATGATCCAACTGAAGGATCCGGGATGTATTCTCAACCTGTGACTCTATCTGCTTTTTCGGCATGCCTGCTGTTTTTAGCGCAAACGCCATATTGTCTCTGACGGTCATGTGCGGATATAACGCATAGGATTGGAAGACCATTGCAAGCCCTCGCTTACCTGGAGGCACGTCGTTAACTTCGTATCCGTCAATATACATATCACCGCTAGTTTGCGGTTCAAGCCCTGCAATCATTCGCAGCAAGGTTGACTTTCCGCACCCCGAAGGCCCGACAAAAACAATGAATTCGCCCTGCTCAATTTGCAGGTTTATATCCTTTAAGATCTCATTGCTTCCAAAGCTCTTTGCCACATTATCAAGCGTCAAAATGTTCATAATTGCTTTCCCTAACGATTCTTTTCCAGAGGTGACATCGCAGCGCCGATGATCCCGGCGGAATTGCCGAAGTGGGCAAATTGAATTGGAATACTTTTACAGTCTGCGGCCCAAATCCGCTCTCTTATTGCTTTGATGGTCAATTCTTGGTAAATGCCCCCCGCAACGCCTAATCCACCTCCGATAACAATGCCATCGGGATCGAGCATATTGACAATTTGTGCTACCAGCCCTCCCAGACACTGCGAAGCTGCATGGATATGTGCTCTCTCTGGCCCGTCAGCCGATTGCGCGGCTTTGAGCATTGCGGGGACACCTCCCAGATACGGCTCTCCAGTTGCAAATTGCCAACTGCTAGCTAATCCGCTGCCTGATACTTGCTCTTCAGCAACAAAGGTGGAAAGCCCATTGCAATGCGGGCATTGGCCGCTGAGGGGACTGCTAGCAAAGTGAATCGCATAACCATTTGCCCCACGCCATGGTTTACCGTCTACGAACAGGCTATAACTTAATCCTGTTCCTAATGAGATATAGACAAAACTATGAAACGCCTTGCCCGCTCCGAGACGTGCCTCTGCTAGCCCTGCCACCCTGACATCACTATCAAAAAGCACCCGGGAAATAGGGAAGTCTTCCTCGCGCAGGTGTTTTAAATCAAAGTTCCAGTCACTGACAATTTGCCCCTGGTTATTCACCAACTCAGGAAAAGCGAGGCCACACAAATCAACATCCTGGCCTGCTGCCAAGGCCGTTTTCAGCTGGTCTTCAACAAGAGTTTTTAAGTCTTTAATGATTTCTTCAGAACTACGATGCCGGTTTGTCGGAATAACCTCAGAGTTATAAAGCTTGCCATTAGCTAAATTGACCAAGCCTGCTGCTATTTTCGTTCCGCCAATATCTACACCAATTCCGTATTTGGCCTGTTCCATGCAAAACTCCCTTTATTCGAGAGGTTCTGTCTAATTCTTTCCTAAATATAATTACCTGGAGTTATGCGTATCTTATTTAGGTGTTAACTAGGCAGAACCAATAAAGCAATTAGCCATTACTGACTTCCCAATCCCATGGCCTGGGCAAAGTCTAGGTTTTGACGCGCATAAGTTTTCGCTAAGCTATCACGGTCAGGGTAAATATCTTGCTCAATGACTGCATAGCCGTGGAACCCAGTTGCATTAATCGCCTCTTTAACCGCTTTGAAATTTACATTTCCCATTCCAAGGGGAACCATGACACCCATTTCAAATGCATCGTTGTCTGATAACTTTTCTTGTTTTACTTTATCGAGGACAGAGCGGCTCATGTCTTTCAAATGATAATAATTTATCCGGCTACCATAGGCTTTAATAAAATCTTCTGGAACACCCCCTGTATATAAATGATGCCCTGTATCGAAGCACAAATTCACATACTCACTGGGTGTATCATTTAATAGCCTGATGATTTGATGTTCATTTTCAATACATGTCGAGACATGAGGATGGAAAGCATATTCCAGCCCGTACTCTTCTTTTACTATTTTGGCAGACTCATTTATCACACTGATAACATGTTGCCATTGGCCCAGGTTCAAGTTTCTATCCATGGGGTGAGGATATAGCTCATCACCATCCATAAAGACAAAATACTCGGCACCTAACTCGACCAATAGCGGGCAGACTTTATCAATATCTTCTCTAATCCGCTGCAGGGCATCAGGAACAATTAAGTCACTCATATGGGCGGTACTGCACACCGACATATCACGTGAGTAGAGCTCTTCTTTCAATCTATCTATTGCTGTCGGTAAGTATCCATAGGGACCGAGTTCGATCACCGAATGGCCGACCTCTTTCGCCTCATCGAGAAACTTGCTCCAACTAGGCTGCTCTTTATCCTCAGGGTACCACACCCCCCAAGAGCAGGGACAAGTCGCCAACTTGATATCATTATTCATCTTCGACTCCTAATGCTTCAGCAATACACTGAACCGCCTGCTGGGCTAACTGGATATCCTTAAGGGAATCCCTAAGGCTGGTTTTGAAATCCCCCCCTTCAGTGATCACCGAATGGAAGTGTAATAACTCATTGGTAAACTGGTCGCGATAGAATGGGCCACTCATCTTATTTTGATTGTGGCCATCAACAGATGATTGGTATTCAAATGTCGTCGGTAAGTTTCTGATATAAGGGGTGGTGTAATTTACCCTAAACATTTCAGATTCTGAGGTTACTTCAATTGAGGCATCGACCCTAGCCAAGTTATCAATGAGGATCTCGTAACTAGCAAAAAAGTGGCCGTAGTCCAAAGTTAGAACAATATTGTCACCCGTGGGGTTACAATATGCACTCACAACTTTATTAGGTTCTCCGATTAACATTCTCAAGGCCGACAAATTATGAATCGCCGCCCCCGTCAGTACTCGATAAGCCTTCCACAATAAATCCGAGTGGGCTTTTTTTCCCAGTATATGCTGACGCTGGGCTGTTTCTATTTCAGCCAATGTTGATATTTTTAGGGAGTCATAGTCGCTAGCCACAACCGTTGGGCTCACTTGCGGGATATAATAGTCCCCTTCACGCTGGAGATCTTTCACTCGTACGCTTTTAATTTCACCAAAGCTTTTCAATTGCTTTTCAGCTTGTAGAAATGCCTCGGAGTAAGCCCGCATATAAGCGACACAAACTTTGACACCTTTTTCTTCGGCTAGACTAACAAGCTCTTCGATGTTATCTGTTTGGAGGCAAGAAGGCTTCTCCAGCAATATATGCTTATTATTTTCAATTGCCAATTTAGCATGGTAATAATGCAATGGATCAGGTGACATAATAATCACTGCATCGACATTTTCATCTTTTATAACATCTTCCGGTTCAGAATATGCTCGGTTTATCTGATATTGCTGACACAAACTATTCACTAGAGTTGGACTGATATCTTGACCTGCGACCACTTTAAATAACTCGTTATATCGAAACAGTGTCGGCAGGTGTAATGTCTGGGCAGCCTCTCCCATTCCAATTAAACCGATATTCAATACTTCACTCGCCATACTTCCTCTCAATCATGCGGTTGGGTGATTTAATCAAATCAGAAACCAGAAACTAAAAAACAGTATTAATCGATGGTGACATCGTCAGGTATTGCATCATTAACAATATGCACTTTGGCATTTTTGCATTCATGAATAATGGTTGAAGGCCAGCTTTCATCATAACAGTCGGACTGAAATATCTTTCTGGCAGCCTGCTTCTTATGCTCACCATCAATCAGCAGGCCTGCTTCTTTCGACAAAGCAGCAATAGAAGCGGGTCCAATTGTTAAGCCATACTCAGGCACTTCCGCCAACGAGTTGAAATCTGGGAAAGTACCGAGGTTATCCGTTCTTGTCGTGTCGGCTAATTTGGTCACTCTGGTCACATCATGAATAGATGTTCCCGGCGGATTGAATGCAACGTGGCCATCCGATCCGCCCGTCGCGAGAATAAAGTAATCAATCCCACCTGCCGCTTTGATTCTACTATCGTATTCCTGCGGAGCAGCAAGATCAGGAAACCAGACATTCTCTTGCGGGATCTGGTGGGAACTCTCCAGATTGCTATTCAACCTCTGCCTAATATCCACTTCCGCAAACCGTCTGCAACTATAATGGGCATCAGCATCGGCCTGCCGTAGCCCCTGATCGGTATCAAGCACGTAGTCGTCCATCATGATGATAATAAGATGGCTAAGATCTTGGTTTTCTGAACCGGCCTGTTCTGCCATTGCTTGGTAGACCGCCATCGGAGAGCGCCCGCCAGGACACCCCAGCAAATAAGAAAGATTGTTCGCTCTAGCCTTTTCCACTCCAGAGAGAATATAACGGGCTAATGCCGCTCCCTGTTCACTGCGATTGGTGTAACGGGTAAATGTTGTCGTATTCATGGCTATATCCAAGTCTGTAAAGAAATGGCACAGCAGCGCTGTGCCAACAAATCATTACCAGCGAGCTCTGCGTTTTACTCGCTCTAACTCTCGCTCCAGCTTTGTTAAAGCCGCTTGAGGGTCTGTATTGCCGGCAAGAGCTGCATGCACATCTGACCAAATGGTGTAGCTGACTCGGCTGTATTGATCACCGGCAATCTGGGATGGCCTCGCCACAACATTTTCAAAAGCTTGTTCTACTTGGGACAAGAACGGATTAGCGGCGATGATCTCTTTATCTTGATACAGCGCAGGTAAGGTAGGGCTATATCCGCCTTCAATGGCACGACGCTTCTGCTCTTCTGGGCCAGTAAGGTACTGCACTAGGTCAACGGCAATTTCGGGATTAGATGAATACTTGGAGACGCCCAGTAAGGCAGTACCATAGCAACCGGCATTTTTTCCATCAGGTGTCGCCTTGGGTAGCGAAACCACACCGACTTTATCTTTTATTACACTGCTGTCTGAATTGGCTAAGTTCCATGCATACGCCCAGTTACGCATAAATAGGGCATTACCATTTTGGAACACCCCTCTCGAGGATTCTTCATCATAGTTCAACACCCCAGGAGGGCTGATATTGTTTACCCAACTAGAGGCAACTTTTAAAACTTCCACATTGTCTGGGCTATTGACCGTAATATCCCCTTTGTCACTGACGATAGAGCCATTGCGCGTGCTGCCAAACCACTCTGCAATGTTACATGTCAGCCCTTCATAGGGCCGGCCTTGCCAAACATAACCCCAGAAATCGTCATTTCCTTGCTTACGCTCAGCGGCCTGGATCTTTTCGGCCGATTGGGTTAACTCAACATAGGTTGTAGGAATAGGTTGCTCGTACTTTTCGAGAAGGTCCTTGCGGTAGAACAGTAATCCAGTATCCATATACCATGGAATAGAAAGCACTTTCCCATTCACCGTTGTTCCATCAACTGCAGCTTTGAAATGCTGGCCCAACTCCTCTTTGCTAACATATTCCGTCATGTCAACGAGATGATCTTTCAGCGCACCGGGCCAAATAGTATCGAGTATAAGAACATCGACATCCGTCGACTTAGAGGCAAGCAGCTGTTGATATAGTGGCAAGACATCATCCCAACCCGCGGGAAGCGTAACGACATTCACCGTGTTACCGGTTTTTTCTGCCCAGCTAGATGTTCCCTCTCGACATAGTTGCAGCTCTACACCAGAAGAACTGCAGAATACAGTAACCTCTGCAGCGACAGTCACTGCAGGCAGGGTGCCCAATACAATACTTGTTGCTAAGCCCAAACTACGTAAAGGTGTTGGCATGATGTTATCCTCTCCTTGATTAAATCAATTAAAGTGATTTAATCAGAGGCACCTCAATATTGGCTAGTTTTTAATCTGCAATATGTGACATAAGCATCAATAAGACTTTAGTTACAACCAATTAGGAATGATTGATCACATTTAAATACGTACTTATCTCATTAGGTCTTACAAAAGCTTGAACTGAATCAAAATGAATTAAACTTGATAACTCAATTAAATGGATTTAATGTATTGCTATAGCGATAAGGCTGACAAGTAACGGAGAGCCTCTGGCAATGAGAGGGACAAACCACGAGGATACTCGTCGATTTAATTTAGCTGCTGTTTTTGAAACCGTGCGTAAGTCAGGTTCAATTAGCCGAGTAGAAATAGCTAGCCGAACAGGCTTGAGAAATCAGACGATTACCAATATCACTCGCGAGCTCATCGAGTCTGGTTTACTCATTGAAGCAGGAAAAATAAAGGGCAAGAGGGGCCAGCCCCAGACCATTCTTGAAGTCAATAACCCTAATGCGTGCTCAATCGGGATCCAGATAGACAAGGGCATCATGACGGCTCGGCTAGTCGATATTCAGCTCAACACATTAGCCAGTCACCGCGGCGAGATGATGAGCCTGGAGCCTGCATATATCGTCGATGAAATTGCTAAAGTCATTAACCAATTATCCGCCCGCATCTCTGAAAACCAAGTCTTCTGGGGCACTGGCATTGCCGTTGCGACTCTGATTAACAACGAAGCGCCAGAAGACTTATTGTCGCCTGGCTGGGGTATATGGAAGAATTTCAATCTTCTTGCTGAACTGAGCAAGCAAATCAGTACCCCGATATACCTAGAAAATGATGCGACGGCCGCCGCGATTGGCAGCCGATTTTCTGGCCAAGGCAACATGTTGAATAATTTTGCCTATCTCTATATTGGCAACGGCATTGGCGCAGGGTTGATAGTCAATGGCCAACCCTATAAAGGAGCTTGGAATAACGCCGGAGAAATCGGCCGTATCCAGTGGCCAAATAAGGGTGAATTAGAGCACCTAGAAAAATTGTTGTCCCTCTCAGGACTTAGCCGTGCCTTGGAGTGCCCGGAATCTGAGTTGTTAATGGCAGATTTCATCGAACAGCAAATTACGCTATCAAGTCCGCAATTTACGGGTTGGTTGGACGAAGCGGCGTTGCGCCTTAAATTCATCGTCAATATTTTGGAAAATATGCTTGAGCCAGAGAGCATCATCATCGGCAGCACACTGCCCAATGCGCTACTTCACAAACTGCTTGAGCATGCCGAACCACTACCAACCTCTATCTGCGCGCTCACCAACAGGCAGCACCCCCGGGTTATGATCGCGCCCCAATCAAACAACATAATTGCCACAGGCGCAGCCGCAATACCTATGTACGCCACTTGTAATCCTAAACTAATCAACTTATTCAATGGCTCGCACTCAACGCCGCCGGCATTGGTTTAATTAATCAGGCGTCATGATTCCTTGGCACCAACATTCATGACGCCTAGCGCATTACCCAAAACTCAATCTAGGAATGTATAAATAGCGAACTAATATTTCTTAAAATCACACACCAAAATAAAGCCCCCAAAAACAAGTGCAGAGTAGCGTTATGAAAGGCAAGCACGCCCATCAGATAAAATTAATTAAACCCTGTATATAGCTGTTTTGATGCCTTTTTTTTGCCATTTAAACACCATCGAAAAAAGTTCTATTTACAAGGAATTATCTCTGGATTTTCAACCAGCTTTAGCTGTAACCTGCCCCCACCAAGACGACAAATGACGGCATTTTCAATGAAAGACCAAACCTATCTCGACCACGATTTTTCAGAGCAAAACTTTGAATACAGCAAGTTCGAAAACTGTACCTTTATCCGCTGCAATTTCAGCAGAACTAATTTGAACGAGGCCGAGTTCATCAATTGCCAATTTATCGAGCGCGGGGATGTCGAAGGCTGCCGTTTTGAATTTGCCAAACTCAAAGAAGCCAGTTTCAAAGACTGTGATCTCAGTATGGTCAACTTCCGTGGTGCCCAGTGCTTTGCTATCGAGTTTCGAGCCTGTAACTTGAAAGGTGCCAACTTTTCCCAAGCCAGCTTTGCCAACTACCTGACAGCAAACAATTTCTTTTGTTCGGCCTATATATCGGCCAGCAACCTAGCCTATGCCAACCTGGAAAACCAAAAACTAGAGCAATGCGAATTATTTGAAAACCGCTGGATAGGGGCTAATTTAGTTGGTGCTTCACTTAAAGGGTCAGATCTCAGCCGAGGTGAGTTCTCAGCCGATAGCTGGGGCCAGTTTGATATCGAAGAGTGTAACCTTTGCCATGTTGATCTCAACGGGCTTGACCCTAGGCGCGTCAGTCTTAAAGGCGTCATGATCTGTGACTGGCAGCAAGAGCAGCTGCTCGAGCCTCTAGGGTTAATCATCACTGCTGGCTAAGCCTGTCACCGGCCTCCTCTGGAGGCCAGTCTAGATCACAACTGTCACAGCAAAACAGATGAATAGCACTCCCGCTCCCTTTTCAATTGGAGAGATCACCTTATCCAACCAAGGTGTCAACGCTGGCACAGTCAGAAGTAAAATCACCAGAGAGAACCAGCATAAACAGATCAGCGTGATAACGACCCCATACCCCAGCTGAACCATAAACTCCGTGTCGGGCGATATGACCTGGCTAAATACACTCAAGAAGAACAATGTGGCCTTTGGGTTTAAGATATTATTGATAAAACCTTGCCGCCAGTAGTGGCTGGAAATAGCTTTATCTGTTGCCGATTGTCGAGCTTGGCTGCCACTTGCCAGCGCTTTAACACCAAGATAAAACAGATAGGCCGCACCTGCATATTTCATCGCCCCCATTACCCACACCGACTGTGATGACGCGGCACTCACAATAACAATTGAATAGCCAATATGAACCCATATTGCGGTCGACACGCCACAAGCCGTTTTGAAACCAGCTCGCCTTGAACCCACAATGGTATTTCTCACTACGATCAAAAAATCTGGACCCGGGGTAATAACAGTGACCAACGTAATGGCAACCAATGTATATAACTCAACCAATGTAAGCCTCCTGCTTACCTATTTGCGATTTAACAACCTTGCGATATACAACGGTTTGAAACGCCGTTAATTATTCATAATTTATGGGTATTTTTTCACACTATGACGGCAAGAACATTGCTATCTCACCTCGTTTTCTCTATAGATAAGAAATATCTTTTCCAATATCAGGTTAAAAATGAAAAATCCTTCCTTAACACTATCAAGGGTTGATATAGACATCCTCAACACCTTGCAGTCAGACTGCAGGATCACCGTGGGTGAGCTGGCTGAAAAAGTAAACCTTAGCGAAACACCATGCTGGCGCAGGTGGAAAAAGCTTGAAAATGAAGGTTATATCAATGGCTACGGTGCCCTTCTCAACAAGAAGGCGTTTGACCTCTCCGTTATAGGCTTTAGCCAAATCCAACTTGATAGCCATCACCTTGAAGACACAGAAGAGTTTGAAAAAGAGATAGAACAACTTGATTGGGTGTTAATGTGCTTTTGTATTGCTGGCGAGTCTGACTATGTCGTACAAGTCATCGCAAAGGATCTGGAACAATATTACGAGAGAGTATCCAAACTTAGGTGTATTCCCCATGTGTCTTCAATACACTCAAGTATTGCTATTAAAGAAATCAAAAATACCCATAAGCTCCCCATCGATAGTTTTTAGCTGAATAACTCATAGTTGTAACTCATTACCGATGACCTTTCCTCAATGGTGAAAAAGGTGATCAAGCTATTGGTTCAACAAGTTTAATCACACTTTCCTTTACTTTTTACAGGGAAGTCAGGTCGATACTGCCAAAGCTGCTATCCTATTAGGTGCAATTAACCCGAGTGTAACTATTTTTAGGTTGATCCAGGAGGTTGTATGTTAGGAGAAGATCACTCACTGCTCAGCGAGTTCCCACAGTTCAAAGATACTATTTTCGACCTATCCGCAAACAACGCGGTGTTTGCCAAAGACGCTATAAAATACGATTCTCTTGATAAAGAAATTCGTGAATTGGAGCTCAGCGGCTCCCCCATCGATGATATTGCGATGCACGATCTCAAACACCAAAGAGCGGAACTCAAAGATTCGCTCCATCAGCGTTTAATTAACTGCCGCTAACAACAGATGCGTTTCGGGCCATCGCTAGGTGGCCTGTGATTCATCGCTATACTTGCCTCCCTCCTAAACTAAGATCAACCCCACAAAACGAGTCTCATAAATGCGTATTTCTGTTACCAAACATGAACCACTCAGGTAATCGCTAACCAGCCGTTATACACTAAAGTTATAGGCCACAACTTTTTTGCGTGTTTAAGGAGGACATATGAAACTCAATCGACTATTGGTTACCATTGCTCCTGAGCAACCGCTCAATGATTCCTTCCACCAGGCTTTCGCCTTTGCCAATCGATGTTCTGCCCAAGTAACCCTGTTAACCGTTATTGAAGAGCTATGCGAATTAAAGGAAGTCGCCAAGCATTCCAATACCGCAGTCAACATCATTGACGAGGCAGAAAAGTATTACCACAGGCAACTCAATCACTATGTTGAAGTGCTTAATGCCGAGTACCCTAATATTACGTTCAATACCTTGGTTCGTATCGGTATCCCGCATATCGAAATCATCAAGGAAGCCAAGGCATCACAGGCCAGTATGGTGATCATTGACTCAACCAGAGATGACAAAAAGTTAGCCTGTCAGCGCGGTCGCAACACCTTAAACATCATACGTAAATCTGAAGTACCAATTTGGTCAATCAGCTCTTACTCTAAGCCCATCGAGCAAGTGGTTGCGGCAATCGACCTTAGCAATATCGAATACCAAGGCTTTAATTCCAAACTGGTTGCCCTGGCGCTGGAATATTGTGAAATCACAGGAGCTGATCTCACCTTATGCCATGCATGGCGGCTTGATTCAGAAGGCTACCTGAGAAAATGGAGCGGCTATGAAGATGATGACATCGCGCAGCTCTCGCAGAAGATGAAAGACGAACGTATTGAACGTTTGAAGTCTTTACTGGAACCACACCAAGGTAGTGCGGTGAACACCAAAATTGAAATTGTCGAAGGCGAAGCAAGGGAAGTCCTTCCGCTGTATGCGTCAGCGAAAGGAGTGGATGTGGTGATCTTAGGTTCGCTTTCTAGAACCGGTATCGCAGGCTTCCTTATGGGGAATACTGCCGAATCGATGATTAACCAGCTGAGTTGCTCGGTATTGACCCTCAAACCGGATTCATTTGAATCACCGGTATAACCCCAGCACAATGCGTCAATTAACAACAAGCAAATAACAAAAAGCCAGTACCTATACGAATATAGAGTACTGGCTATTCTGTATCCGATTCTAATATATCTGAATCAGGTATATTAGAAGCAGAGCGGGATTAGCGCATGATCATCTGTTCGCGGCCCGGGCCGACAGAAACCATTTTCACCGGTACACCCATTAGCTCTTCGATACGTAGCACGTAATTTTGAGCGGCTTTGGGCAACTCTTCGAACTTGCGGCAACCAGTAATATCTTCGCTCCAGCCTTCCATCTGCTCGTATACAGGCGCTAGAGAAGCAGTCTGTGGCCAAATTGGGTTCTCGCTGTGGTCACCATCGTAAGCAACACAGATTTTAAGGTCGCTCAGGCCACTTAGGCAGTCCACTTTTGTTAGGGCGATTTCAGTTGCTGCTTGCAGTTCAACACCGTTCTTAGTCGCTACGGCATCAAAGTAACCCATGTCACGTGGTCGGCCAGTCGTTGCACCAAACTCACCCGCAGCTTCACGGAATGCATCTTGCTCTTCCATTGCAGTGATCAAGGTACCAGTTCCCACCGATGAACTGAACGCTTTGGCAACCGCAATCACGCGCTCTGGGCGAAGTGCTGGCAGGCCACTACCGATACCGGCATACATAGAGACAACGTTAGACGATGTAGTCCATGGGTACTCACCGTAAGTTAGGTCACGGCCTGCGCCAAGCTGGGCTTCAAATAGCAGGTTCTGATCTTCTGCTTGCAGCGCTTTAAGCGGCAAAGTTACGTTGCAGATCGCATCACGCCATGGCTCAGAGACTTCCAACAACCATTCGGTCATCTCTTGTGCGGTCTGGCTGAATTCGAAAGTCGGGTAAAGGGCTTTTAACTGAGGCAGTTTCCAGTCCATCCAGAACTGAATACGCTCGCACAGTACTTCTGGCTGCTTCAACCAACCGACCAAGATTCCTTTTTTCATCACGCGGTCACCGTAAGCAGGTGCTATGCCCTGACGGGTTGAACCGTAGGCTGCATCACCCAAGCGAACTTCTTCTAAGGTATCTTCAAGAGCATGGAGTGGGAGACACAAAGTAGCACGGTCAGAAATGCAAAGGTTAACGTTAACCCCGGCAGCTTTGACTTCGGCTAGTTCGGTAGATAGAGGCTCAGGGCTGATAACCATACCAGGGCCTAGCACCGCAAGACAGTCTGGGTTAAATACGCCGCTTGGCAGCTGGTGCAACTTGAAGGTTCCCAAATCATTAACCACAGTGTGGCCGGCATTATTACCACCTTGGAAACGAATACTTGCAGAAGCTTTCTCAGCAAGGAAATCAACGATTCGGCCCTTGCCTTCATCACCCCAGTTAGCACCAACAACAACAGTAGATTGTCCACGTAGCGACATAATTAACTCTCCCAAACAAAGATGCGATTATGCTAAGGCGACCAAGCTAATAAGAAAAATTAATAATCGTTATAACTCCAATAAGGATCTCATATGGGATTTTGTGACAAAGGGCGTAGAATAGGGCTATTCGGCGTTAGTAGTTCAACAGGCGAATCTTTATGCTAGACCTCAATTGGCTTAATACCTTTGTTACCCTGGCTCGGTTAGAGCATTTTGGCAAAACAGCCTCAGAGCTGCACATGACCCAGCCCAACGTTAGCTTGCACATCAAGCAGTTGGAGCAAGCTACCCGGGTAAAATTGGTCGAGCGTAATCCGTTTCGCCTGACCCAAGCTGGCGAACGCTTGCTACAAAGCGCCCAGTCAACCTTGCAAGAACTGCAGGTTTGCCAGTCTGATCTCAATGCCATCAATGACTTGTCGCAAGGCACACTCTCAATTGCGGCCAGTGACATTATCTCCCGGCTGCTGCTAATCAAGCCCTTCCAGTCATTCAAGCACGAGTTTCCCGGTATCGATCTTTCCTTGTTCAACACCACCTCGACCCAGGCAGCCGAACTGGTCAAAAGCGCCAAGGCCGATTTGGGGTTTGTAATTGCCCAGAAAGAAAGCCAACCGCTGCACTTTACCGAATTGCGTCAAATACGCTGGTGTGCGTTTGGAAATGGCTTGAGTCAGTGGCAACAGCAAGCCAAGGAAGGAAAAATGACGCCATCAGGCGAAGAGCCGACACTGATCTTATTGGGGCACGACACCCGTACCCGGGATCTGATTGATCTTGCCCTGCCCTATTTGCACTTACCAAAATACAGGATAATGGAAGTCGGCAGTGTCGATGCCCAAATAGATTGGGCCGAAGCTGGATTTGGCATTGCCATCGTGCCTGCATTTTCACTGCACCCGAAGCTCAATCTAAAAAGCACCATCACTCCACTACCCGATTTCCCGACCACCAGCTTGGGTTATATCGTGCGCCAGAACCAAGTATTATCGCGTGCGATTAAGCAGCTTCTGCATTGGGTAAGCGAAGAGATCGCCAACTCTCAGCACGGAAGCCCTACGGAATAAACGAATAACGTCATTAATCGTGCCGGCATAACTAAGTATGGCTCGGCATGATTATTAATCTGTCGGTAAAAGTGATTTAACCAGTCGGGGCATTATCATCACACCGAAAACAAACCATAATCTCGCCTATCGAAACACAGCAATTTTCTGCTGAACGTTCAATTTACACAGGTAGAAGATAATGAACCGTTTTATTTTATCGACAGTACTTTTGGCTTTTTCAGCTACAACCCTAGCCGACCTAAGTATTGCTAGAAGTGGAAATAACGCTTGGGTCATTACTTCAGACCAATCAAACAATGAAATGAGCGCGTTGACATATGGCCGCAAACCAGCCCTAGGACACACGGTTAAATCGAGCAGCGCAAAGCAATTATATATCCCAGCAACGCTTAAAGACGCCCGTAAGATTCAGAATAATAAAGTTTAAATTACTCAACATAAATAATCTGCCATTTAAGTTTGGGTGAAATACCCTACAGCTCGGCTACCCCTTCTATACTTTTGTCGTGCATTCTCCCCTTTATTCTTTGCGAGGAAATACTATGACCGACAAATTCATCAAGTCTAAAGCCGCTGTGGCATGGGCTGCAGGTCAACCGCTATCAATGGAAGAGGTGGATGTCATGCTACCCCGCACTGGTGAAGTGCTGGTACGTATCATCGCAACGGGCGTATGCCACACAGATGCGTTTACCCTTTCAGGCGATGATCCTGAGGGGATCTTCCCAGCTATTCTCGGTCATGAAGGCGGAGGGGTGGTCGAAATGGTCGGTGAGGGTGTGACCAGTGTTGAAGTCGGCGATCACGTTATTCCACTTTACACACCCGAATGTGGCGAGTGTAAATTCTGCCTATCAGGCAAAACCAACTTATGCCAAAAGATACGGGAAACCCAAGGTAAAGGCTTGATGCCCGATGGAACCACGCGCTTTTACAAAGAAGGCAAGCCAATTTACCACTATATGGGTTGCTCAACGTTTTCTGAATATACCGTATTGCCCGAAATCTCTCTTGCCAAAGTGAATAAAGAAGCTCCCCTAGAGGAAGTCTGCCTACTCGGATGCGGGATCACTACGGGTATGGGGGCTGTTTTGAACACTGCCAAAGTTCAGAAAGGAGATACTGTTGCGGTATTCGGCCTTGGCGGGATCGGCTTATCAGCAATTATCGGAGCCAAAATGGCTGGTGCCAGCCGCATAATTGGTATTGATTTCAATGAAAGCAAATACGAGTTGGCGACCAAGCTTGGTGCCACCGACTGCATTAATCCGCAGAAATACGACAAGCCAATTCAAGACGTTATCGTTGAACTCACCGATGGCGGGGTAGATTACTCCTTCGAATGTATCGGTAACGTCAATGTCATGCGTTCGGCCCTTGAGTGCTGTCACAAAGGCTGGGGCGAGTCGGTCATCATTGGTGTTGCTGGCGCTGGCCAAGAAATTTCTACCCGTCCCTTCCAACTGGTCACTGGCCGCGTATGGCGAGGCTCGGCATTCGGTGGGGTAAAAGGCCGCTCAGAATTACCGGAAATTGTAGAACGCTACATGGCTGGGGAATTCGCTTTGGATGATTTCATTACCCACATCATGGGGCTGGAAGATGTGAATCATGCATTTGACCTGATGCATGAAGGTAAAAGTATCCGCAGTGTCATCCACTACAACAAATAAAGATAGGACGTATACAAAAAAGCCCCAGCATTTCTGCTGAGGCTTCGTTGTAGTGGCGGAGCGGATGGACTCGATGGTCCGGCACCCCGGCCCGCAGACAAAAGTGCA
>NZ_JBSWWQ010000009.1:0-39012 GCF_056160145.1 Photobacterium sp. ABD4_091
CCACACTGCTGGCCTTTCACTGCCACAGCAAGTTCAAATGGCCCTATTCTCACTAGCTTGCCTGATGGATGCAGAAGAAACTTACAAAGACGCTTGTAAGAACATCATCCGCCAGCGTTACAACACCCTGTACAAAAACATGGGTGTTACCGTGGAGAAAGACGTTAACCGCGTTGACTACTACACCCTGCTAGATCTGGATGTGCTGGGCGAGAAAATGTACGGTCAGGCGTTTGTAGACTGGTTCAAAGCCAATAACATGGGTAAAGACTTCCTGTTCCGTCTTGCTTACGAAACCGGCGTTATCCTACTACCGGGCAAAGGCTTTGATGTGGTACACGGTTCAGTACGCGTTTCACTGGCGAACCTGACTCACCACGAGTACGAATTGATTGGCCGCGAAACCCGTAAAGTGCTTGACGAGTACTACAACAACTTCGTGACTGCGACACAAGCGTAACGCTAACAATACCTAATCAAGGTGCAAGCTAATCCCCCTGCTTGCTCAAACAAAAATCCCCAGCTCATCCTAAGTGATGCTGGGGATTTTTATATAACCCTAGGCTTATTTTTGAATAAATCCCTTAGTACCGTGTTCTCAATAACTCTAACGTTAATTGCTCAAAAATATTTGTCATCGCTACACCATATCCTTCAGCCAATAATGATGGTGACTTACTCTCGATTGGAATGCGGCTTATGTAGGTCTCAGAGAAAACAACCTCAGGTCGGTAATCGGTGTTGTCGACAAGGAAAAACTGTATTTCCATCACTGCCGTTGGCTGCTGGCCCTCTCGAAAATCACCAAATAGCTTGGTAATAGTCACCTGTAGCACTTGATTTGACGGGGTATGAACACTGGGCAAAGCAACGATATCGTAAAGGCCCGTTTGTTGAAGCCAACTAGCAAGTTGGTTAGACACTATCGATTCAGGATCGCTAAGAAAGCGGTTGTAGTAGTCTTTTTCAAAACGGACCTCGTTCAAACGATAGATCATTTGAGTATCATTGAACGGCGGTACACTTCTTACATGATCAATGCGTAATGTTTCTCCGATTCGAGCTGACTTCACCACAGGCAGACTAGCAGTCATAGCATAGTTCGTCGGCTGTGGAATACTTTCACCCACACTACACCCTGCAACAAGACCAGCAAGGAAAATGGCTGTTAGCGCCAACGAAAACAGTTTTGCCACATTCATTTTAGTTTCCCCCATCAAGATTAATTTTTTCAGGTGCATTACTGAAAATGATTGAGGACGGATTATTTTTTGTGGTATCTGAAAACTCTTTCAAGTTCTCTGCGGTGATCGTGAGATTCTTGATCATCTGATACAAATCATATTGATTGTCAGTCAAGATAGCATCGGAGCGTTTGATCAGGTCATCAAGATCAACCAGAATCTTATTGATGTCACCGCCAGACGCCAACATCCGGTTTATAGTGACTGAGATTTTCATCAATGACGATATTGCCTTTTTGATTTCTGGATCAGAAACAATACTGTTCAATTCTGAACTCGCGATATTGACGTTACTTAATGTATCGTCGAGCTTGCTATCAACTATCAAATGATCAATATGGTTGATCATTTTATTCGCACTCAGTAGTAGTTCCACCACCTCGTCTGAAATCATCAAAGTATCAATATCGATAATCTTCTTGTTCACATTTACCAGCAAGCTATTGAGGTTATGCCCCAAATTAGCGATTTGAGCATCATCGAGATTAGCCAGTAGGTTCTGGATCCCGGTTATAATTCTACCCGTAGAGTTTTTAATAGATGGAATATACGCATATTCAGGTACCCAGTTAAACGGCAAATCATCCTTGGTCGAAATATCAATATAATCCAGCGACAAATATTGCTGTCCCGTGATGCCGGCTATTTGAGTTTGGGCTCTCAACCCCTTTGCTATCAGCACATCGAAATTCGTCTCCCAATCTCTGATGGCGTTTTCGTCACCGGTCAATTCACTTCTAACGATGACATAGGACTTCCTCTGCTCATGGGGAACATCTTCTTCATACTCAGAATTGGACAGTTCAATTGCTACTACCTCGCCAAGGGCAATACCTCGGTAACGTACAGGAGAGCCAATCTCCAACCCTGCAACTGAAGTATCAAAATAGGTTTCAAAACTTAGCTTAGGTTTATAGAAAGTCTGTCCACCCAAAATAAACAGCACACCAAAGAGCAAAACTAGCGTTATGACAACAAACAAACCGAGTCGAAAGTGTTTTTGAGAATCATCCATACTACTTACTCTTATCAATGTTCTGTTGATCTGATACTCGATTGAAAAACTGGCGGACACGAGGATCTTCACTCGCATCCCGTAACACGGTTGGCTCCCCCTCGGCAATAATGCTTCTTGATTTTGGATCCAGCATTATCGCCCTATCTGCAACCGTAAAAATGCTTTGAAGCTCATGGGTTACAATAACAAACGTAAAACCAAGGTTATCCCTTAGCTGCAAAATCGTTTGATCTAAGTTTGCCGCTGTAATTGGGTCCAACCCTGCTGAAGGCTCATCCAACATAATGATGTCAGCCCCTAGCGCCATCGCTCTTGCTATCCCGGCCCTTTTTAACATCCCGCCAGACAACTCGCTGGGCATAAACTGCTCTGAGTAACCCATCTCCACAAGGTCGAGCAATATTCTTGCGGTTAGGTTTTTCTCTTCTATGCCAATATCCGTAAACTCATCGAGAGGGAAGCGGACGTTTTCCAATACCGTTAGTGAACCGAACAAGGCTCCACTTTGATACATGACCCCAAGCTGACGTTGAATAGAGTATTTTTCTAGCTTACTGGCATTCACAATGCTCTGATTGTTAATCAGAATATCGCCTGATTTCGGCGCATACAGGCCAATTAAGTGCTTCATCAGGCTGGATTTTCCACAACCGGAGCCGCCTAAAATGACTAATATCTCTCCGTGCTTCACATTAAAACTGGCATCGTCTAACAAAACTTTCGGACCGTAGCCCATCTTTAGGTGCTGCACGCTAATAGCGTATCCCCCATCCTTGGTGCTTGCTTGACGTTCATTCGGGCTCTTTGGCATGCTCAATTCCTAATTGGTCAATACAGCAAAAAAGCCATCAATAACCACAATCCACACAATGCTGCTCACAACAGCGCTTGTTGCAGATAGCCCCACTGCAGATGAACCCACACCTGTGCTTAATCCCCGCTCACAACCGATAGCCGCAATAATAAAACCGAATGTCGTTGCTTTTATCAGCCCGATAATGAAATCCCAAGGTGTTAGCGAATTTAATAACTCCTGATAAAACTGAACAAACCCAATATCAAACTTCAGCAGCACAATCGCGCCACCAAATATGCCAATGACATCAGCCAAAACAGTAAGCAAAGGTAAGACAACAACAGCTGCGAGCAACCTAGGTAATACAAGGAAATAGATAGGGTTTATGCCAAATGTCTGGAGTGCATTGATTTCTTCGTTGATTTTCTGCGTACCTATTTCAGCGGCAAAGGCCGCACCGGTTCTTCCTGCGAAAACAATTGCCGTCATAAGCGGACCCAGTTCCCTGAACATAGAAATACCGATACCGTCAGCAACAAAGATAACCGCACCGAATTGCTGGGCAACAAGCCCAATCTCAAAAGCAATGATCACCCCCATCAGAAAGCCAATAAGCAGCACGATAGGGATAGCATTTGAACCCGCCTGAGTGGCAATCAACAGTATTTCGCCCCACCTCAGCTTCTCCTTGCCGAAAATGGCTTTGGCCATGGCACGGATGCAATCGAAGAGAAAGTGGTACATCACACTGACATAAGTTAAATGCTCATGAGTCGCCTTTCCTACCCCCTCAATAAATGAAGACAGCGTAGAAGGACCTGCAGGCTTTTCTTTCGGTTGTATATCCTTGCTCGGTATCAGTAGTTCAAGCTTTTCGCTCAAATTAGTAATGTTAATTTCTGCATTTTCGGCTCGTTGGCGGTGGCGAATATCATATAAAAAAGCGATTCCGGTATTGTCTATAAATGTTAACTTGGCTGCATTAATTGTTATTTTTGATGTCGGATTCTCATTTATAATTTTATTTGTAGAGCGCCATAGCTCTGCAACAGAACTAGATGTTATTCTTTCATCCAAGTTGACTTCAATGATGGTGTTCTTAGCAGATTCCATCGATTGCGACGCTCCAGCCTATACAAACAAAATTGAATTAAAAGTATAGTGCTTACTCCTCTATTCGAGAGTAATCCCTGTCTCAGTTGCACGAATGCGAAATAGACAAAAGAAGAAAAAACAATTCTTACAAACAAGTAACGAGCAAATATTTGCAATGAATTCAACTACAATTTTCAGGGTTATATCTCAGATGATATTCTTGTCTATCACGTGTACAATTGCTTATGTAACAAATATCACAGGCTTGGGTTGAAATATAATACTAGAATTTAAACAATGGCAGTATAAGTAACCAACCTACAACGCACGCACAGGCCAAATGAAAAGCCGCATCTAGTTCATACATCCAATTTGGGTCTCAACATATTAAAGATTAGCAACCAGAAATGCATAATTGGACTTCCCCAACAGAAAACGTCACATGACTAAAACACAATTTTTTACGCACTTTCTTCGTATGAATCGAAAGTCATATATACTGGCGATTATTTTCATATTCCTCGTAAACTGGCTCCAAGTCGAGATCCCGCGCTATATTCAGTTGGCAATTGACCTGATTGATAGCCACTCACCCAATGGCCACCAGCAGCTGACAACCTATGTGGGCACCGTGGTATTCATGGCGATCGCCATGGTTGTGGTTCGCATTTGGTCACGTATGTATGCGCTTAATCCTGGCCGGATCACAGAGGCTGCATTAAAAAACACACTGCTACAAAAGCTCAACCACCTGCCAAACAGTTTTCATAATCAGTTTGCCTCTGGCAAGCTAATATCAATCATTAACAACGACTTAAACGGGATAAGGTTATTATTTGGCGTAGGCTTCCTGAATTTCGCCAACGTCTTGCTAGCACTGTCCCTGACACCGCTATGGATGTGGCGCATTTCACCCGAGCTGACGCTCTATTCGGTTGTCCCTATCGTTATCGCCTTCGTGATTTTCCGTATCGGTTTCAAACGCATGAAAACATTACACATGGAACACATGCGTAGGCTGCAAAACCTGTCAGCCCAATTGATGAGTTACTTGTCAGGTATTGATCTCATCAAGAACGAGCAGATGTCTCCTTGGGTAATGGACGAAGTCGAAAAACTGAACCAGCAACTGCTGCAATGCCGCATGAAAATCACCCGAATACAGGTGTTTTTCATGCCGGTACTGGATTATGCCAACAACCTCATGAAGATTTTGATCCTCGGGCTTGGCGGCTATATGTTAATGAACCAGCAGCTTACCCTTGGTGAAATAACGGCTTTTCTTAGCTATTCCGTGTTGCTGGCTATGCCGTTGATGCAACTAGGACGAATCGCCACCATCTATCAGCGGGGCATGGTGGGTATAGATAGCGTGCAAACCATCCTTAATGCTGAAGTCCCAGAGCAAGATGAAACCCCTCTAGCACAGCATGAGCTAGAGGCACTACAGGCAAAAACACTTTCAGTACGTAACCTGAGTTTCAGGTACCCGGGTGATGAAACCCTGGTTTTAGATAACGTGAGTTTCGATATCCCCCCAGGCAAAAAAGTCGGTGTACTCGGTAGCATAGGAGCCGGTAAAACCACCTTGGTCAATAGCCTCAACCACCATTTGGATGTTCCTGTTGGAACCGTATTCCTCGGCGATAAAGATATCACGACTTTCTCCCGCTCCGACTTGCGCCGGTATATCAAAACGGTGACCCAAGACCCGTATCTGTTCTCGGCGACAGTAGAGGACAACATTCGCTTCGGCAGCCTCGACCCGGACATTGCGAAATCGCAAGTCGATGAAGTGTTGTCACTTAGCCAGCTAGCCAATGATGTTGAGCGTTTTGAAAACGGTGACCAAACACTGGTCGGCGAAAAAGGGATCATGCTCTCCGGTGGTCAAAAACAGCGATTGAGCATTGCCCGCGCCCTTCTTGAGCCATCTGATTTGATCATCTTGGATAATGTTCTGTCAGCGGTTGATTACGAAACAGAGCGTAAGATATTGGAAGGCTTATTTGAGCGCTTGCAGAACCAATCTGTTCTGGTTGTCTCCCACCGCGTTAATGCCCTCGAATATATGGATGAAATCATTGTGCTGAGTGAAGGCAAAATCATCGCCAAAGGTGATCACGCTACCCTGCTGCAAACCTGCCCTTACTATTTTGAAACCTGGAAACTGCAACAGAACGAAACGGAGGCAACAGCATGCTAAAGGGCATTGACGTTAAATACTTAAAGCACTTTTTCAAGTTTGCCAAGAAATACAAAGGCTCTGCCATCCTAGGTATTTCCATGTTGCCGCTTACCGTCGCGACCAGTTTGCTGTTCCCTTGGCTGATTATCCAGGTGATTGATAGGCATCTCGCACAGGAAAGTACCAACGGTATGTGGCTGTATATTGCCGCCCTACTTGTGGTACTGATCGTCGACTATATTGTTGACACCACCTACTCCTACAACCTGCGCAAAACGGGCCAGTACACCATTACGGATATGCGTTCAGTGCTCGTTGACCGCGTATTGAGGCTGCCTCGCAGCTATTTCGATAACACTCCTAACGGCGTGACGCTGTCTCGCCTCACCAGTGATATTGAAACTATCGGTGAGACGTTCATCCAGTCTGTGGTTGGGCTGGTTCGAGATAGCCTCAATACCATCGCCCTATTGATCATGATGCTATTTATCGATTGGCAGCTAACCCTGATTGTATTGGTTATCATGCCTCCGGTGATGTACCTGACGGTATATGTTCGCAACCGCCTGCGCGCACTGCACTTGACCACCCGCTCTTCATTAGCCCGCGGTATCGGCTATTTGCAAGAAGTGATTTTAGGCGTTAAAACCGTTCAGCTTTACCGTGCAGAAGAAGCCGTCGAGCAAAAATACAAAGGCTTTACCGATGAGTTTTTAAAAGCGCAGAAGAAGGTCAATAAGTATGACGCCGTTCTGTTTTCCTTTATCTCCGGTATTACCTCTATCACTGTGGCACTGATGATTTGGTACGGCTCTGGGCAAGTCTTGGAGGCATCGCTAACCTTAGGTGTGCTGATTGCCTTTATCAACACGCTGGAGAAAGTGTTTGTGCCGATCCGCGATTTCACCTCGCAAATCGCCTCGATCCAAAGCTCATTTGCCGCGTTCGATCATATTGAAGAGCTATTCGTCGAGCCTGTCGAAGAAGAAGGTCGTGATTTGCAACCAACGCACAAAGTGGAAAAACAGCTTAAAGAGTTTGTCAGCCTTGAGTTCAGAAACGTTAGCTTCCGCTACAAAGATGATGCTCCATACGTACTGAAAAACGTGTCTTTTGTTTTGGAGAAAGGCCATCAAATCGCACTGGTTGGCTCAACCGGTTCTGGTAAGTCAACGATCATGCGCTTGATATCGAAAACCTATCAGGATTACGAAGGCAGCATCCTTTTAAATGGTATTGAGCTCTCTGATATCTCCATCGATGACTCGGCTCATTTGTTCTCGCTGATGATGCAGGATGTCCACCTGTTTGAAGAGACGATCCATTTCAATATCGCCTTGGGTAAAGAAGGTATCTCTCGCGAGCAAGTTGAGCAGGCTTCACGCTATGTCTATGCCAATAGCTTTATCGAGCAACTGCCACAAGGCTATGACTTCCCGTTAGATAAAAACGGCTCCAACCTTTCCGTTGGCCAAACCCAGCTAATCTCCTTTGCCCGTGCGGTCGCCCAGGGAGGACAGGTGATGATGCTCGATGAGGCCACCAGCTCGGTCGACTCCATCACTGAAGATCTGATCCAAAAAGCCATGCAGCGCTTGTTCAAGGAAAAGACCGTGATCGCCATCGCCCACCGTCTTAGCACAGTGCGCCATTCGGATATGATCCTGGTACTAGAAAAAGGTGAGATTGTTGAACGGGGTGACCACCACCAGCTTGTTGAGCTAAACGGTATTTACGCTGGATTGCTCAATGAGTCGGCGCTGCAGGATACCGGTTTAGAATTAGCAAAATCGTAATGTAATTTCGATACAACAAAGGCCGCATTTAGCGGCCTTAATTTATTTATCTATTGTCTACATCCTTCGGCGCCTTATTTCGCAGGCCAATAGCCGTCACTCTCGCTGAGTAACAAATTGAAATAAATTACCACATTGACCCTCGAGTCATTCCAGACTTTATCCTCTCAACCACTCCGTTAAACACAAACTTTGAATTTAATTAGGTGGTACAAAATGGGTGTTGGTTCTGCTGGAGGAATCGATCTAGAAAATAAAAGCATAGGGATGGCATTAACCAAATTTGCTGTGCCTTCCATATTGGCCGTGTGGGTCTTTGCCCTCTATACCATGGTCGATGGTATGTTCGTGGGCCGTGGCGTCGGCCCCGAAGCACTGGCTGCGGTAAACTTGTCCCTGCCTTTTATCAATATCATGTTTGCGATCTCTATCCTGATCACCATAGGTGCAGGTACTTTGGTCGGTAAACTTAAAGGGGAAGGGAAAATCGGCCAAGCAAGCGAGATATTCTCCCAGGCCATTTACTTCTTGGCAGGGTTTGGTGCGCTTGTCTGCTTCCTGGCTTTCATTTTCGTCGAAGATGTTGCCTACCTGATGGGTGCGCGTGGCGAGTTGATCCCTATGGTTGCCGAGTATCTGGGTACCCTGCTCTTTTTCCAAACCTTCTATTTGATGGCTTATTCGATGGAAGTGTTTGCCAAAATTGATGGTTTCCCACAACGTGAGCTTGCCGCCATTTTGTGTGCTGCCGTGACCAATATTATCTTGGATTACGTGTTCATTATTCAGTATGTTAAAATCGGTACGCCTGATTCAATTACCGAGATGTCAGCAGGCTTCGTCCTAATGGCTTTCAACAACGCAATCTTGTTCCATTACGGTACCGCTGAGTTGTCTGCGTTCAGTGTTATTGGTTACATCAACAACTTCATGCTGATCACCTATATCGGTCTGACTCAGGGTATGCAGCCAATCATTACTTTTTCTCGCGGTAAGAAAGACCACGGTAGTATTTTGGCCGTTGCTTTACTGACAGTAAAAGTCGCATTGCTGATTGGTGGTATGTCTGCCTTGGCGGTATTCTTCTTCGGGGACAACATTGCAATGGGCTTCCTGGAAGATCCTGAGTTGGTTGCCATGTCACACCAGTACATGAAGATATTCTCGCTGGGCTTCATCTTTATGGGCGTCAACACTGTTATCTCTGGGTTCTTTACTGCGCTTGAAGCGCCGAAGCGAGCAGGTCTGATTTCACTGATGCGCGGCTTCATCATGGTCATGCTGTTCCTGTCCCTGCTGCCGATGTTCTTTGGTGCAGAATCCATCTGGTGGGTAACAGGCGCTGCAGAATTGGTAACCGTATTTGCCGCTATTATTCTGTTTGCAAGGAAGATCAGCTTCCACCGTATTGGCGCCCCAGTCGTCAGCCCGGCCTCGTAATCTCACCCTATTCCCTCTCACAGACTCTCTGTGGGAGGGAATCCTGCGACATTCCTCGATAGCCCTGCACATTGGTTACCATTGGTCAGTGCACCGTTAAGCATGGTTTACACGATAATTTTTTCCTGATCGCTGTTTAATCTCGTGACGTTTATACTTGTAGTGTCTTCAAGTACCCCGGGAGAAGTTATGTTCGATTCATCTTCATGGGACAAAGGTCGTCACTCAGGTCATTTGAGTGAGGATGCTGAAAAGGGAAGACAGCGTCGAATGTACCTTAACGACCCAAATTCTTTATACCTATTGCACGCTGCACAGCAGCTAGAATGTGGTGAGGGCAAAGATTTAATTTCTCTCAATGAACCGCGACGCAAAGCCAAATCTTTAGTTCGCTGGCCTGATTTGTTGTCGTTAGATATAGCTTACTGGAATGATCAACAAGCGCCGATTATGCAGCTCGGTCGTGACCACAGACAAATTACAGCTAACCAAAGCAACCCAAAATATATATTTACTATCCCAGATTCATACATTAATGAGTTTAGAGGAGAGTGGATAAGGCTTCTCTACAATGGCCATTTTGTTTACGGCAACCTATACAGTGCTCTCCATTACATCATCAAATGGGCTCTGGCTGCAGTTAAAACATGGCTAGATAGGCGTTTTCCTTTCCAGTTACAGAGAGACAGCCAATTGCTCCCTTATAACGTTGGAAACAATCTGGCCTATCATCAAGAAAATCACTTTAGCAATGAACTGGTAAAAACGTATTTAACTAGCCGCTACTGTGACTGGATAAACGCTCACCTTTTCGATTTAACCATTGAGTTGAACCATCACCTCAACCATCAAACGCCCGCAACTTACATCATTGAATACGTGAACGCAAAAGGGCTTCCGTGTGTCGATTTTGTTTGCAAAAACCAAGACGCTTTAAGGCTAATACGCCCAAGCCGCTTTGTTGAAGATATGCAGAGTATGATTTGTGATACCCGTTACCTTGAGCACAAAGCACAAGAATTAGCAGCCAAAATTGAAAACGAAATACGAGAACTAGGTTGGTGAGAAGAGGAAAGGCTCCATTTGGGGTTAGCCAGAGCTAAATTGCGCCCCCAGTACAATCTAAAAAAGAGAACATGATGATTATTCTTATCACTTTTACAAACTTGCGATTGTCACCAATACTTTAGCCAATCTTCTCATTATCGGTTCAGTTAGTCGTTAAATTTATACGCTAACTAAGGAGCGACTGTGACCCAAATAGACATTGGTATAAGCAGCGAAGGCAGAGTCAAAACGACCGACGGCTTAAAGAAGTTACTTGCTGATTCTTATACACTATATTTGCAAACTCACAATTTTCATTGGAATGTTCAGGGCCCGCATTTTAGAGACTTGCACCTGATGTTTGGAGAGCATTACACCGAGTTAGCAACCGCCGTTGATGAAATTGCTGAACGTATCCGTACCTTAGACGTACCAGCCCCAGGCACATTTCAAGAGTTTGCCCGCCTCAGCTCAATTGAAGAAGTAGATGGTGTTCCCAGCTCTTCCGAAATGGTAGACATCCTTACTAAAGGGCACGAGCAAGTCGTCAGAACCTCTCGAGAGGTTCTTAAATTGGCACAAGCTGCAAACGATGAGTCGAGCGTTGCGCTAGTTTCAGATCGCATGCGAATTCACGAAAAAACAGCTTGGATGTTGAGAACAATTCAGAAGTAATGTACTGAAAATTAAGCTTAATAAACAACAAATGTAAATATCACGCTGTGTAAAAACAGCAACGCAATTGTCATTATGCAATGTACGTGGAATTCACTGGAATAGGAGAATTATTATGCCGCAGGATAAACCTACCGCGGGTAAATGTCCTTTCATGCATGGTTCGATGACCACTAATGACCGTACGGAAATTGATTGGTGGCCCAAGTCACTTAACCTAGATATTCTTCATCAGCACGATACAAAAACAAACCCTTTAAGTGACTTTAATTATCGGGAAGAAGTCCAGAAACTTGATTTTGCAGCTCTCAAACAAGACCTTATCGCTCTGATGACAGATAGCAAAGAGTGGTGGCCTGCAGACTGGGGGCATTACGGTGGTTTGATGATACGTATGACATGGCACGCTGCTGGTACGTATCGTATTGCCGATGGTCGAGGCGGTGCCGGTACCGGGAACCTTCGGTTTGCCCCTCTCAACTCATGGCCAGACAATACCAATCTGGATAAAGCAAGACGGTTACTGTGGCCAATCAAACAAAAGTACGGTAACCGCCTTAGCTGGGCTGACCTAATAGCTTATGCCGGTACCATGGCCTATGAATCTATGGGCCTTAAAACCTTTGGCTTTGGTTTTGGCCGTGATGATATCTGGCACCCAGAGAAAGACATCTATTGGGGCTCGGAAAAAGAATGGTTGGCGCCAACAAATAACCCCAATAGCCGCTGGTCTGGCGAGCGAGACTTAGAAAACCCGCTTGCTGCCGTCATGATGGGGTTAATTTATGTTAACCCAGAAGGTGTTGACGGTAATCCTGATCCTCAAAAAACAGCCCATGATGTTCGCGTCACGTTTGCACGTATGGCGATGAACGACGAAGAGACGGTAGCTCTGACTGCCGGTGGGCACACTGTGGGTAAGGCGCACGGTAACGGTGACGCATCACTGCTCGGTCCTGAGCCTGAAGGCGGCGAACTTCATGACCAAGCCCTTGGCTGGCTGAACAAAGACAAACGTGGTGTCGGCGCTGATGCAGTAACCAGTGGCCTTGAGGGTGCGTGGACCACCCACCCTACGCAATGGGACAACGGTTATTTTAAACTACTGCTCAATCATGAGTGGGAGCTGAAAAAAAGCCCTGCAGGTGCGTGGCAATGGGAGCCTGTTGATATCAAAGAGGAAGATAAACCCGTTGATGCCGAAAACCCATCAGTGCGTCATAACCCAATAATGACAGACGCTGATATGGCAATGAAGGTTGACCCTGAATATCGCAAGATATCAGAACGGTTTTACAACGACCCAGCCTACTTCTCAGAAGTCTTTGCCCGAGCATGGTTCAAACTTACCCACCGGGACATGGGGCCAAGAGCACGTTACATTGGGCCTGATGTTCCGTCAGAAGATCTCATTTGGCAAGACCCTGTACCAACAGGGAGCACAAGCTATGACGTGGACGCAGTGAAAGCAAAAATCATGTCCAGCGGCCTGTCGGTCAGCGACATGGTATCCACCGCGTGGGACAGCGCCCGCACATTCCGAGGCTCTGATAACCGTGGTGGCGCAAATGGTGCACGGATCCGTCTAGCCCCGCAGAAGGACTGGCAGGGTAATGAGCCTGAACGCTTATCGCGGGTTCTATCCGTCCTAAGTGGTATTGCACAGGAGTCTGGAGCGAGTGTTGCTGATGTCATCGTATTGGCAGGTAATGTCGGTGTTGAGCAGGCAGCTAAAGCTGCAGGCTTCAATGTTACTGTTCCATTCTCTCCAGGTAGAGGCGACGCCAGCGCAGACCACACAGATCAGGAGTCCTTTGAAGTATTGGAGCCTCTGCATGATGGTTATCGTAACTGGTTGAAGAAAGAGTACCTCGTTACCCCTGAAGAGATGCTATTGGATCGTACCCAGTTGATGGGGTTAACCGCTGCAGAGATGACAGTCCTTGTCGGTGGTATGCGTGTAATTGGCACAAACCATGGCGGTACACAGCACGGTGTCTTTACTGACAATGTAGGTCAATTGACTAACGACTTCTTCGTGAATCTGACTGACATGAACTACACCTGGGAACCTGCTGGCAGTAATCTCTATGAGATCCGCAATCGCCAGTCAGGCGAGGTAGCTTGGACCGCAACCAGAGTCGACTTAGTGTTCGGTTCAAACTCTATCTTGAGAGCTTATTCAGAACTCTATGCCCAAGATGATAACAAAGAGAAGTTTGTAAACGACTTTGTTGCAGCCTGGGCCAAGGTCATGAATGCTGATAGGTTTGATCTGAAATAAGTCAGCGACTCCACTTAAAGAGGAAAGATGTAAGTTTTCTCTCAACGTAAAGCCTCTGGGATTCCAGAGGCTTTAATATGAAAACAATACCTTACAATCCAATCATTTTGCTTTATCAAAACCTAAAAAAAGCACCTTTCACTAAATACCTTTCAATCGAGCAAATGTGGCTCTAGTTATTAGTCATAAATAAGTTGGAAATTTTAGCTGCCGTTAACATTTTCCAATGATTTAATTTGACCAAAATTTGCGGGTACGAGTAATGTTTAATTAACACATAACAATAAAGTAGGCGCTAATTGTGGACGGGAATACGCTATTTCATTACACCTCAACGGACGGGCTACTGGGCGTTATGCTCAACAAAGAGATATGGTTTACCGATTACCAGTTCTTGAACGACAAAGGGGAGTTCAAAAAGGCGCTGCATGCCCTGACAGGACGGCTTAGAGACTCAGAGTACAGTGAATGCAGTAAAAACCTGGAAATGCTCCTACATCAAATCGAAACCCAGCACTCCATGTGTGTTTGCTCTTTTTCCGGTACCAGTGACTCCCTAACCCAGTGGCGTTTTTATGGTGATGACTGCCGCGGGAGCTGTATCGGCTTCAGATCCGATGTATTAAAAAACAATACCAGCGATAGTCCTTCACTCACTTGTTCTGCGCACTACTTTAGCGGAACGCTGATGCTGAGTGAGACATTCAAGTGCAGCTATGACCCACTCGATGACTATATTGAGGAAACCACTACCCTGTTCAAAGAGCTGTTTGATTACTTGAACTCCATGGAAATGCCTAATGAGCAAGAGCAGCGACACGCCCTAAAAGCCTTGGCGCCACACTATAAATCATCACTATTTTCCTTGCTCAAAACCCTGTTTGCCTGGAAACATCACGACTTCATTAACGAAGATGAATCACGCGCCATTGCACTGGTGCCACTCAGTGAGCTGAGCTATCGCGTAAACCGGAACCTTATCACGCCCTATTACAAGCGTACCTTGGAAGATGTCTTTTCCATGGAATCGATCAAAGTCATCATTCTCGGAGCGAAGTCTGATAAAAGGAACTCACTGGCTATCTCCAGCTTGACCTCGCAATACGGCGAGCAAGCCCTGCTATGGGGTGCTAACGCCAGAGAGCTATCTCAAATAAGACCTGAAACCTATGAAGATGTCGGGCAATGTGCAAGGCACAAGACCCAATATAATTGAAGACAGCAATACTCGGCTCCAATCAAAAAGGCCTCTCACAGCGAGAGGCCTTACCATTTTTACAACTGAACTATTTTACAGCTGAACCATGAATGACTTATCGAGCGGAATACGGAGCTCCTTGCCCATCATGTCATAGACATTGAATCGCACTGTGTTCCAGTTATCTTCGAAGTTGTATTCAAACACGCTGTCGCCGGTTTCTAGGTTCTGGGTCAACGTCCATTCTGTCGCATAACCCATCATACCGTTACCGAAATCCATATAAGGTGCGTCTGCTGGAACACGGTAAGGCACAGTGGATAGCTTCATCATGCCATTTTGCACACTTGTTGGCTCTGAGAGTTTGCTCATAAAGTAGCTAGCATGCAGATAACGACTATGCGCATTACCGTTACCGATTGAGCCGTAGTCAGTATCGCGGTCAGCATTAACCCAGCGAGACTCAACATCTTTGCGCATATCAATATGTTGCTGCAGTGAAGGATCGTTAGTCATGACCATAGCTTCTTCACCACGGTAGGTATTTACACCATCCTCGTCCATCTCAATAACCAGGCGGTCACCGCTTTTATCCGTCACCGACCAGTGCAAATTCATTTCCATCGGCATACCTTCAAGACTCAAGCGGCCAAAATCAAGATCCGGTAGCGCTTTGACGATCTCTTCAACCGAGGCATAGTTTGTCAGTAAATACTCACCGAAAGTGAACTGGGTGATCTGAGAACTCTTGGTTACTGGCTCCATGGTCATTGAAGGGTAGAACAAGGTATTCACCTGTAGGCCTTCACTATTAACACCATCACCCACTAGATCGCCATAGGCGAAAATAGCCACAACATCATATTTGACCTTGTACTCGTCGCCCATACCGTTGCCCTGGATAGAGCGCATTTCACCTTTATTAATGTTACCCAGGACAGGTTTTGTTGATTCAACCCAGTCCATAGTTCTTGTGGTCATTGTTCCTAACTCGGTATTCCAAGCAATAGAAGTACATGCATCGGCGAGCCCTGAAAGGGTACCACCGAGAAGAATAGCAAGGGCAAGTGTTTTATATTTCATAGTTGCTCCGATTTCACGTTTGGGTATGCTTTTGACTTTAAAGCGATATCGAAAAACGATGAAATCGGGTCATGAGGGTTTGATCCTCACTTGGAGGCTGTCATTTAAAGGCTATAGTGATGGCTATGCTGCTTGAATAATGCGGTCGCTTCTTTGACAACGGGACCCGGTATCGTATTGCGAATCCAAAGGTTTATTGGAAATTGCAGGGTGCTGTTGACTTCTCCCAACTCAATGATGGCGAGTTCGCCGGAACTCAAAGAATCATCCACACTATGGCGAGGTACGATTGCCCACCCTTCTCCGCTTAGCAGTAATTGCTTGAGGATACCTATACTACTAATCTCTTCGGCGTGGTTAGACAGGGTCACCGTTTTTGCCAGCCCTGAGTTAATATAATCTTCGAGCAATAGTTGCCTTGATCGTTTGACTGCTTTGAGATCATTAAGCTGCTGTTGCTTGATAAAGTTTGGGCTAGCGCAAAGTACGAAGGGTAAATTGAGCAAATAGCTATATTGAATAAATGTCGTCGCCTGGCCAGCAGGCACCAGCATGATAGCCATATCAGCCTCACCTTCTTCCAGTGCTTTTCTCACACTATCTATGTTGCGATGGCGCCAGTGAATTTTCACCAACGGAAACTTACTCCTTAGCCCTTTCATCACATCACTGATCAGCCCCATTGGCACCAGTTCGCTATAATAGATACTTAGCTCGCTCTCAATACCTTTTTCGCGGTTCTGGCACAATTGCTCAAATGACTTGGTCGTTTCTGCCAGGTTTTTAGCGTGCTGGTACAGCACTAGCCCTTCTTCTGTTAGTTGAGGGTATCGGCTCGTCCTGTCGAACAGTTCCATATTGGTTTCAATTTCCATATTGGTTACCACCTGCCCCAAGGTCGTCCGGTGTTTGCCCAATTGTTTGGCTGCGGCACTGAAAGATCCACAATCGGCAACCGCGATAAAGGCTTTTATTTGCTCATAGCTGATATTCATTTCACCCTCACCTAACTTCACTCCCTTCCCTACTCGCTCGAAATCAATCGGCCAAATCCCAACCCTATAATATGGCAAGAAGCAATATACTGACTGAATTACGAGTGACTTTGCTCTGTTATTCCCTTTCTTTCTTGCTTGATCATTTTAATTCCAACTATCCCGAACCCCAGCTCCAGTACGAGATACACCACTAGTAGCCAATGCGGCATTCCATCGACAATCAAACTGCCTACTCGGCCTACTGCCAATCCCAGCATAAATATAACTAAGCTGTATAACGCGTGAAGCTTGTACTTTTTGGTAAAAGCACCCAGCAGCCAAAACAAAGCTAGAGCCATATACAGCCCCATAATGGCTCGGAATATATGAGCAACATTTGTTGGGGTAGCATCGATATCAAACAGGTAGCGCAGTGATATTTCTGGAGCAACGCCATATGAAAGGGCTATGGGCGTTAGTCCGCATGCCGCTAACAATAGAAAGATACTTTGTGGTTTCATAGTGTTTTTGAGTTAATTTAACAATGTCAAAAGCATAGTCGGAGTTTTAATCAACTGTCACTTAGTGACTCAACAACACCATCACTTCCGCATGCTCCGTGTGGGGAAACATATCAAACCACTGCAGCCGCTGAACCTCATAAATCTGCAGAGCCTGCAAGTCCTGCTTCAGGGACTCAGGGTTACAACTGGAGTAGATAATATATTTTGGCCCCAATGCGGCAAGTTGCTCGATTAATGCTTGCCCCAACCCACGACGGGGTGGATTCACCAACACCAACTCAGGTGCACGTCCTTGCAACTGGGAGAATTGGGCAGAATCCAACGCATCAAATTCGAGGTTATTGATCCCCAAATGCGCGGCTGAAAACTTGGCACTGGCAATCGCTTCAGGTTCAATCTCGATACCAACAACACGCTCAACATTATCGGCACAGTGCAAGGCAAATCCACCCACACCGCAGAACAAATCCCACATCGTAGTCGGTGCTAGATCCCTGACCCAATCGCGAGCTGTCGCATATAGCTGCTCGGCGACCTTCGGATTAGTCTGGAAAAAGCTCTTAGGTCGAATCACCAAAGGCACGCCATTGAACTCTTCAACCAAGTGCTGGGCGTCGGTAAGGAAAATTTCTTTGTCCCCTTCCAAACGTGCCATGTGAATCGGTTGCAAGTTTACCGACACCACCTTCACTTGTGGCCAATCAGCTAGCAACTTTTCAAGGTTCGCTTCAATCCGAGAAACTGCATCTCGACTTCGCATCACGAACCTAAGCATGAACTCCCCCGAGCACTCAGTCCGAGTCAGCAGGATGTATTTCAACTCACCTTTCTTCTTTATCTTGTTATAAGGCGGAATACCTGCAACCCGAATCCATGTTTGTAAATAGGTCAGCAATGCCTGCATGTCATCTGGATACAGTGGGCAATCACATAAGCTAACTGGCTGGTTATCGGCTCCTTCAATCCCTAACACGGGCTGATGTGCAGCCCCGAGTACTACCATCTTGGCTTTATTTCTAAATCCCCTCTCCTCACTTTTCACTATTGGTCGCCATTGGTTTGGCTTTGCGGTTGAAAACAGCAGCTTTAGCTTTTCATCTTTTTGCTGGATTTGCTGCGGGTAAGGCATACCCGAAAAGGAACAAGATCGGCAGCGATGCTGATCAAAGTGAGCACATTGCATGGATTTAGGGCTTTTGAAGAAAAGCCGCTAGTCTATTCCTTTCTTCAAAAAGCACCATTTGGGTTATCGATAGTTGTCACAAGTGATCTTTATCAACACGCGTACATCCAACTGCGCTTTGCAGTAGCATATTTCACCCACTCTATTATGGATAAAATAATCCATAATCATTGGAAGTAATGACTCTTTCTCACAACCCGCTAAACCTTCATTATACTTTCCATCAAACAAACGGTTCGAGGTCATCATGAAAGCAGTCGGTTATCAGCGCAATCTTCCCATTCAAAACGAAGCATCTCTACAAGACATTACATTAGATGCGCCAACAGCCACCGGCCACGACTTGTTGATAGAAGTTCAGGCCATCTCAGTTAACCCTGCCGACTACAAAGTACGCCAAGGGGTGCCTGCTGAAGACGGTAGCTGGAAAGTGATTGGATGGGATGCCACAGGTATCGTAAAAGCTGTCGGCGAGAACGTATCTTTGTTCAAGCCAGGCGACAAAGTGTGGTATGCCGGTGATATCTCACGTCAGGGAAGTTATGCAGAAATGCAATTGGTCGATGAGCGTATTGTTGGCAAGATGCCTCAATCACTGTCTTTTGCAGATGCTGCGGCGTTGCCACTGACTTCCATTACCGCATGGGAGCTGTTATTTGATCGCCTCAATGTCGTCAGAACGGCTACAGACAAGCGCATTTTGGTCATTGGTGCTGCCGGTGGTGTTGGTTCAATTATGGTGCAGTTAATCAAGCAGCTCACCAACTTGGAGTTGATCGCAACGGCTTCTCGTCCTGAGACCATTGATTGGCTCAAAGACTTGGGTGCCGACCATATCATTAACCACCGTAACCCTCTGAGTGAAGAGTTTGAGAAACATGGGCTTGATGAGGTTGACTACGTGGTGAGCCTTAATAATACCGAGCAACACATTGGTGAAATTGTAAAAGTGATCAAACCCCAAGGTCAGTTTGCTTTGATTGATGATCCCGCGTCATTGGATATTGTCCCATTCAAGACCAAATGTGTGTCTATCCATTGGGAATTGATGTTTACCCGTTCTCTGTTCCAAACGCCGGATATGCAAGAACAACATGAGTTGCTCAACGAAGTCTCTGAGATGATCGACAATGGTGATATCAAAACCACAGTCGGTGATCACTTCGGCAAGATAAACGCTGCAAACCTCCGCAAAGCCCATGAGTTTTTGGAAACAGGCAAAGCGAAAGGCAAGATTGTACTAGAAGGGTTCTAAGTTCAGGATTCTAAGCTTTTCCCCATATAGCGGCAAATCAATGGGCGCTCATGTATTACAATGAGCGCCCATTTTCTATTTGTTAGCGATACAGTGACGCATAGTTAGGGACATGGCTGACCCAACGCGGCGGATCCCCAATATCTTCCTGGAAAGCCTTAATAAACTCTCGCACTAGCGGCGTTTGTTTACGGTGCGGATAGACTGCATACACAGCCCTATCTTTGCTGGAAATCACGTGATCTGTCAGCAAAGTCACTATCCCCTGCTCATCAATATTCTGGTTAAGGTTGTAGAGGTCAATCACCGCGTAACCCAAACCATCCCTGACCCCAGCAACCATCATACGAACATCACTGACCTTATAGTTGCCTTTCATTTTGTAGGTTTTGAAGTTGTCGCCATGTGGCTTATCACTCATCCACATTTGATCCAAGGTAGTATCGGCATTGCTGTAAACCACTGCAGGTAGCTCTGCGAGTGCTTCCGGGGTAGTCGGGGTGCCGTGTTTTTCTATAAAGGCTTTAGAAGCAATCACGGCAAAATGGGTATTGGCAATTTTCTTGGCGATGAGGTTGGACTCTTCCAGTTTGCCAATCCGAAACGCCAAGTCGTAGTGATCGGCAATGATATCGGCTTTCTTGTCATCCAGAGACAGCGTCACTCTGACATCCGGGTACTTCTGCATAAACCGCGAAATCACCGGCTGAAGGTACTCCTGGCCAAGAAAGACCGGCGAAGTGATTCGAATAGTTCCCTTGGGGGTCGACTGGTATGAGTCTGCGATATTGTGGATATTGTTTAACGTATCGATTAGCAGCTGTGCCTGCTGCAAGATCTCCTCCCCGGCAGGAGTCAAAGAAAAAGATCGGGTTGAGCGATTGAGTAATTGCACACCAAGGCCAGCTTCCAGCTTTTTGATTTGCTTGGACAGTGAGGAATTGTCCATATCATGCAGTGCTGCCGCTTTGGAGAACGACCCTTGCTGCACAACATCGAGGAACAACGACAACTGGTTAGTAATGGACATTGTTAACCCTTATCCAAAGACTTGTTTTATAACTTAATCTAAGGATAAACAAAGCCTCTGAGAAGGAAAAGGGCAATAAGAGAGAGCGAAGTAAAGGATATAGAGCGGAGACTAATCGTCAAACAGCCGAGCCACTGCCCGGCTGCTCCCTATTTAATCATCAAAGAAACGGAATCGTCTTTTGTGTAAACGCTTCTAATGATGGAAATAGTTTTTCAACATCAATATATTCATCAAACCATTTTGCCAGTGTCGCATTAACTTGGTCTGCTGCGATCTCTGGGATCAAACGGCCGTTGTTGTAATCATACTCACTGCCCGGCGTTAAATCTGGCCATTTACCATACGCCTTACCGCCATTCACAGCACCGCCCATCACCAATTGATGGCCAGCCCAACCATGATCGGTTCCTGTATTATTTGCCATCAAGCGGCGTCCAAAGTCCGACATGGTAAAGGTCGTCACATTGTCCAGCATATTGATATCTTTGAGATCCTCATAGAAGTCTGCCATCGCATCAGAAAGCTGCTCTAACAATGCATGATGGGCATTCTTCTGGTTATGGTGGGTATCAAAACCGCCAAGGCCAACAAAATATATTTGTCTGTGATGTCCCATTTCCGCATGTTTTTTGATTAACTTGGCTGTGGTATGAAGTTGTTCGCCTAATGAAGAGCGAACGGTATCATCATCCTCTTCACCCAGTAATTCAGCCAACCTCTGATTCTGATAATAACGGCTCGACATGACATCGGTGTAATTGTCTTTAAAGAGGTTGTTAAACTGACGGTCAAAATGGTCTTCCAGCGCTTCACGGCGTTCATCTTGATCTAGCCCGTTGTACTTTCCGGCCCCGCCACCCATCATCACCATTTGCTCATATACATCATTGCGGAGCCATTTTTGCTCACCATTCAATGACATCATCGGTGATAAGTCATTGGACATATATACACTTTCAACCATACGGCCAGCCCAGCCGAGCTTATCTTCCATGTTAAGGGCGCCAGACTGCCACATGGTTTGCTGTAAGTTATGCGCCATCAAAAAATCGGGGACTGGATGCGGATTGGGTACACCGATAATTGGGCCAACAAGTTGGCCTGAGTTAACAATCACTGTCGCATTGTTGTCCCTGAACACAGACTCTAACCGCTCCATCGCAGGGTGAAGGCCAAGGCTAACTGGCGGACGGTTATTGCCAGCTTCTGATTGAATACCGATATTAACCAACTCGTGCTTTTCAATCGCTAATGTTGGCCGTACTTTTTCGTACTCATCATAATGTGCATCAACAGGTACCACCATGTTGTAGGCATCATTACCACCGAATAGGAAAATACACACAAGGGCTCTAAAGCTGTCATCACCAGCAACCGCTTGTTTGCTCAGTGATAAACCGGGTACTGCTGATAATGCGCCAAGTGCAGTAGAGCTTTTCAAAAAGTGGCGACGTGACATTTTCATTTTGGATGGCTCCTACTCTTGGCAACGAAAATCAGGGGAACATTGAATAGCAAATAGCGTGGCAAAGGTTCTTCTATCCACACCAATACCCTCGTTGGTCATCTTAATCAGTAAGTCTTCGAGATAGTGATAAAGATCATCAGACATCAGACCGAAAAAGATCCTGTCATTAATCCACTCTAGATACTCTTCAGGCTTATCGACGAGATTTTCTAATGGAGTGCGATTCCACGTCCATTGCTTCAGTTCGGTGTATCGGTGGCTCAATATCAGCCCCCACATTGCATTGGAGATCCGGCGCATAGAGTCCATGGTATGAATGTTAAATTCCGGCGCTGTAAGCTCTTTGTTAGCTATTTCACCTTTCGGGGCATAATCAGGCTCATAGAAATTGAATACGCTTGGTGCCTGCAATGGCGCTTGACCAAAGTTATTCTGAAGCCCCGGGAAATCCCACCAGCGACGAGAATCATTACTTTTGACGTTCAATGCCCGGCAGAAGTTGGTCATAGCGATGACTGGCTCTTTGACCTTTCCGAAGTTACGTGGGTTAGAGCCAAAGTCCTGGTGATCTGCCATCGCACGGCCTTCAAGCAAATCTTCATCAAGCAGAATGGCTTTGATCACCGCCTTCATGTTACCGCGAACGCCCGCACCATCATCAATAAAGACACGTGCTACCCGCTCGATATAATCACGGCGTGGGTTACTAATAGTAAGGCGCTGAATTAACAACCTTGAGATAAAGACCGGTGTATTCGGGTGTTGATACAACAGTTCGATTGCCATATCCAGATCTTCATCAGCTTTTTGACCCGCAGGAAAATCAACGCCCAGCACTGTTTTAGACCCTGTGTCATGCCAATCAGAATGATTCACCATAGACTTGGTATTGCTGTCTTTTCCATCATCATCTTTGGCTTTTCGCCACCCCGTTAGTGCGCGGGATAGCTCTTCAACGTCTTGCTGAGAATAGGCAGGTATCCGCTTCCCTTGACTATCTAATGTAGGCTGACCATTAATATTCAACTGCCATAAGCCAATAGAAAACAATTGCATGACTTCACGGGCATAGTTTTCATCCGGGAACGTATTATTTTGCTCATCATGGGCACGGCTGCCAGCCAAAGTGAGAAACTGCCCCATTGCTGGATGCAGAGTGACTTCTTTTAGCATTTCATCAAAACGGCCAAAAGCATTTCTCACCAGTACATCGTAATAAGATGCTAACCCTTCCCCTCCAGGGCCACCATTGTTAGACACGACAAAGATCTGGCTAAGTGCAAACGCAACACGCTGCCTAAGTTGGTCAGGGGCATTTAATGACCGTTGCCACCATGCACTCATTCGTGCACTTTCATTGAACGGTTCACCCGTATTTTTTGCTACCGTCTCGGCTAGGTTGCGATGCAGGTTCAGGCGAGAAAACTGGTCATCAAACCAGCCATCTATTCCACCATCAAAATCTAGAAGCTTTTCAACATCGCCATGCTTCGGGCCAAATGTCGCTCGGTACAGGAACTTCGTTGCCTGAACCGAATCATTAATTGTTATTGCCACTGCTCTTCCTTATTGATTCATTCAGCGTCTTTACGCTTAAAACATTAAGCGGCTGAATAATAGGAACTCCGAAAGCAACAAATGTTGATTTCACGTCAATTCATTCGAATCGAAATAAGGGTTGGGAACAGGGTAACAAATAAAAAATTCTTACATTTACCCATTGAAGAAGTTAACAATACCTTGAAGTTCAAATGTTAAAAGGCAGTGTTAAAGGAGACGGTATTTTACTTCTAGCATTATGATTACATATAAAAAGAGCCAGCATCATGCTAGCTCCTTCCATCAATAACGACGTCTCTGACTTAAAGAAAATCTAAGGTATTTTTAGAGAAGGTTTTTAAAGATGGGAATAGCTTTTCTAAATCCCCATTGTAATCAAACCAATTTGCCAATGTGGCATTAACCTGATCAGCTGCGATCTCTGGGATCAAGCGGCCATTGTTGTAGTCATACTCACTGCCCGGCGTTAAATCAGGCCATTTACCGTAGGCTTTACCGCCATTAACTGCACCGCCCATAACAAGCTGATGCCCAGCCCAGCCGTGATCGGTACCCGAATCGTTAGCCATAACACGGCGACCGAAGTCTGACATAGTGAAAGTCGTGACATTGTCAGCCACACCTTGTGCTTTCATTTCCTGATTAAATGCCGTCATTGCATCAGCCAATTGACCGAGTAACTCTGCATGTTTTCCGGCTTGATCTTTATGAGTATCGAAACCACCTAGCCCCAAGAAGAACACTTGGCGGTTATGCTGAAGGGATTGGCTGCCTCTTACTTTAATCAGTTTGGCAGTAGTGTGTAACATACCGCCCAATTGCGTGTTAGGAAATTGACCTAAATCGCCAACCGATGATAGTGCCTCATCTAAAGATTCATTTTCGTAATAACGATTAGCCATGGTAGTCGAGTAGTTGTCCGAAAATAAGTTGGCATACTTTTCATCGAAATGCCGCATCATGGCCCCAACACGATCACTGTTGTTCAAACCGTTGTAGTCGCCGGCTCCGTCACTTGTCATCACCAAGGGCTCAACATGGCTATTACGCAACCACTTTTGTTCACCATTGAGAGACATCAAGGGTGAAAGCGAACCCGATAGGTTCATATGTTCCACCATGCGACCTGCCCAGCCCAGCTTGTCACTCATATTCTCCGCACCTGACTGCCACATCGTTTGTTGCAGGTTATGCGCCATCAGAAAGTCAGGCACACGGCTGTTTGGGGTGCCAGAGCCAATAATAGGCTCAACAAGCTGACCTGAATTAACCAACACGGTGGCATTGCCCTCGGCAAAAACCGACTTTAGGCTCTCCATGGCAGGATGCAAGCCAAGAGGGACACTGTCTTCAGTTTTAATTCCTAATGGCACCAAGTCATTTTTATCAATAGCAAGGCCGGGTCTTGCTGACTGATATTTTTGATACTGGGTTGTATCATCTGGGATCACCATGTTAAAGGCATCGTTTCCGCCGAACAGAAAGATACACACTAACGCTTTATAGTCTTGCTGTGAGGCATGAGCCAAGTTCAAACCAGTAACAGCCGGGGCAATGGATGTTGCCCCCATTGCTGCCGTACTTTTTAGAAAATTTCGACGTGATAATTTCATGGTTTACTCCTGACAACGGAACTCTGGTGAACATTGAATCGCAAATAATGTGTCGTTGATTTTTCGATCATCATTGCGGTTATCGGCTGTTAACTCTTCCAGCATTTGGCGAATGAATTCGGCCAATTCCGCAGACATCAATCCGGCAAACAGGCGCTCATCCAACAACTCAATATACTCGTCAGGTTTATTTATCTTTCTCTCAAATTGAGTACGGTTCCAAGACCAATGCTTTACATTAGTGCTGTCGTGTGACGTTATTAACGTCCACATGCGATTTGAAATGCGGCGCATACTGTCCATGGAAAGAATCGCAAATTCAGGGGCTACCAAGTATTTGTCAGATATCTCCCCTTTTGGCGCGTAATCCGGCTCATAGAAGTTAAATACGCTTGATGCCCGAAGTGGTGCCTGACCATAATTGTTTTGTGTTGCAGGGAAATCCCACCAGCGATCAGGGTCATTGCTTTTCACATTGAATGCACGGCATAAGTTCGCCATCGCAACAATTGGCTCTTTTACCTTGCCGAAGTTTAGGCTGTTGCTTCCATGGTTGTGATGATCGGCCATGGCTTTACCCGCGATAACATCTTCATCTAGCAAGATGGCTTTAATTACCGCCTGCATATCTCCCCGGACACCTTTGCCATTATCTTTGAAAGTGTCGGCAACGCGCTGAATATAGGAACGACGAGGGTTACTGATGGTCAGTCGCTTGATCAACAGAATGGAAATATACATTGGAGTATTGCGATGATTGAACAATAAATCCATCGCCTGTGATAGATCTTGTTCAGGAGACTGCCCTTCCGGAAAGGTTTGTCCTAATACGCGCTTTTCACCAAAATCATGGCGATTGTCATCGGCATACATAGGTTTAAGGTAGGTATCACGTCGCCAGCCGGTCAACACTCGGGCCAGCTCTTCAACATCTTGCTGGGTATACGTTGGCTCTTTATTACCTTGTTCATCCAGCCTTGGCATGCCATTATTTTGCAACTGCCACAGCCCTAAACTAAAAAGCTGCATCACCTCGCGGGCATAATTTTCATCAGGAAACGTGTTTTTCTCAGGATCAGCTTTGCGACTACCTTCCAATGTCAGGAATTTACCCATGGCAGGGCTTAAAGTCACCGCCTCGAGTAAGTCACGGAAATTACCAAAAGCATGTTTTATCAATAGGTCATAATATTCAGCCAACGCTTCGGAGTTTGGCCCGCCACTATTTGAGACTACGAAAACTTGGCTTAATGCATAAGCCACTCTTTGCCTTAACTGATCACCCGCCGTCAAACTGCGGTTCCACCATGCGCTCAAACGGGCATTTTCATTAATTGAATCTCCACTGGCCTCTGCGTAACGCTCTGCCAATGGACGATGCAAACGCCAATTACGATTGAATTGGTCATCAAGCCAAGCATCAAGCCCTACTTGCAGAAAATCATCAACATCCCCGCCCTTAGGGCCAAACGTTGCCCGATACAAAAACTTTGCAGCCTGTGTCGGTTCATATATTGAGCTAGCCACGACTATTACCTCATGTCTTATTTAAATAGTTATTTATTCGCTAGTCATAATGAAAGAGGTTTTCAAATAGACGAGAGGAATAGTTATTTTTTGGAAGTAAAGTACCAAAAAATATATTTTAGATAAGGTATTATGCTTTTAAATATAAAAAGGCGGGTATCCCCGCCTTTTTCCATTCAAAATCACTTTAGAATCAACTAGCAGCTTTTAGCTGAGTGATTTGTGCTTTGACGATCGGACGAAGTTGGTCGATTGGCATATAACCCGGAATAATTTCCGTTCCCATGATCATCGCCGGTGTCCCACGTAAGCCCAACTCTGTAAACATCTGGTAGTTCTTATCAATCATTGCCCGGGTCTCGTCTTGACGCGCTAGACTCCCTTCTGTACCAGTGTGCTTGGCTATACGAGTAAGCGAGGTTTTATCGTGCATCTGGGGACGTTTTACCAGCAGCTGATGCACTTGCTCATAGGCTTCACGATTTTGCTGCCATACGTTCAGCGCAAACTCTGCTGAGCTGGTACCCAAGCCTTTCACATCTTGCTGCTTAAGCGGGACATAGATATTGATGACTCGAAGATCATTTGGCATTTCTTCTACCAGTTGCTCGAGTACCGGATCCAGCTTCTTACAATATGGGCAGTTATAATCAGTGACATTCACAATAGTCAGCGCAGCATCAGCTTTGCCGATTGTCGTATGCTGCGGGTTGTTGTAAATCCAGTCTTGGTATTTCGCCATCATTTCAGATTGGCGGTTTTGCTGATCAAGGTAGAGGTTCAGGCTTGTCAGCAGACCATCAATCAGATCCGGGTTTTCAACCAACACCGCCTCAATCTTTTCCAGCTTCTCTTGTTGATTTGAGCTTAAAGGCTCAGCGAAACTAATTGAAGAATAAGAGAATGTCACAGCAGCCACTAGCGGCAGAATAATAGATTTTTTCATGATTTTTCCTAGATTAAATACGTAAGCAAATTCAAAGTCGCTAGGGTTTTTATTCCAGAAAACAACAGTGCCGCAAATGTAGCCGTGTCTTGGCGAACACAAACTCTTCGAAAAAACGATAGAAATAGGTTAACGGCGTGGCCAACCATTCAATGTCAAAATGATTTAACGGTATGAGTGGCGGATCTGCACCTTCATCAGAAAAGACTTGGTATCGAATGAGCTTTTCACTCAGGCTACAGGCACCACTCCCATTTTGCTCATCACTTTGTTTAGACGAAATGCGTTGCCACTCAGGGACACCGCTCTCATATGAATTGGCATTAACCACCTTGACCTGTAACGTAGAAACAAAGCAAAACACGACCACAAAGCCGATAATGCCAATACTGGCCTTTGCTCTATTTATCAATTTCCCATAGCTATTCACGTTACTGATACTTATTCATGCCTAATGCTCAGAGGTAAGGGTTAGTCCTTTTCTAACGCATTAAGTTCCACCCCAAAAAAGCAAAACAGCTTGCACTTGCTCACTTTTTCCACACCCCACCTCACTCGCGGACACTGTAAGCCGATTGTACCGAAATGTATGGATCACAAAAATGCTATTGAACACCGTTTTATTGATCGATAGTATTCACCTCAACAATAAATGAGCGGGACAAACCTAGCTCTATAGATATCAGGCTTCACGCCTCGAAGACATAATTAGGACAATCATGAAAAAGTTAATGCTACTTCCTCTCGCTGCACTTGTTGGTGCTTCTTTTGCTGCAAACGCTCAAGATCCAATGACCCAGAACTTTGACTACATTTCTGGAGGCCTGCAAATCAGCAAGTTCAGTAAAGATCTTCGCTCTGGTCCATTTTCATCAACTGATGGCGGTGCTGGCCTTTATCTACGTGGCAGCTGGAACTTCACTGACAACTTTTTCGTTGAAATGCGTGGTGATGCTGTTGCTTCTGGCGACATGACTCTTTCTAACGGTTTAATGGGTCTTGGTTACTATATGCCAGTAAATAATGACCTAACCGTTTATGGCCTGGCTGGCTTCGCCAACTCTCGTTACGAAATCGACGGAAAAATTTGGGGCACTACCATTACTGCTGGTGTTGAAGACTCAGGTTTTACAGGTGAAATGGGTGCACGTTATCAAGTAATGGATCGTTGGACAGTTGAACCAGCTGTTCGCTTTGCAGCTTACGACGACAACATGTACGAGCTACGTCTTGGAAACAACGTAAAAATGACAGAACACGTTAGCCTAGAAGCAAACATTTCTCGCAACGACTACGATGCCTTCGCTGAAACCAACTTCCAGCTAGGTGCTCGCTACAGCTTCTAAATGTGTCTTGATAGACGCTCTTGCTAGATTGAAATATTTACATTCGCTTTCGCTAGGTTAAAGCAACGGCCTGTGGTATCACTACCTACAGGCCGTTTTTTTAGCGTTGCTCCAAGCAAAAAATATGAATCTAATCAGTGGCGGAAGCCATTGAACTTACCGATCACAGATGCAAATTCCTCAATTTGCTTGGCAACCATATCCACGCTCTGCTGCCAGAACTCAGGCTGGCGGATATCCATGCCAAGGTGCCTATCAACCACCTCTTCAGCTGTCATCGAGCCCGTATCACGAAGCAAGGCTTTATAGTCGGCATAGAAGCTATCGCCTTTCACCTCACGCTGGGCATAGACCCCTTTACTGAACAGATAACCAAACAAGTACGGATAATTATAAAAACTGATCTCAGCAATGCTGAAATGCAGCTTGCTGGCCCAGAACATCTCATTGGTTTCGTCCATGGCTTCGCCGTACCACTCCTGCCACGTTTCCGACATCAGTTTCTTGAGTTGGTCAGGGGTAAACTCCCCTTCTTTGCGCTGCTCGTAATAAGCTTTCTCAAACTCGTAGCGCACAGGAATGTTAACCATCAGTGCCAAAGCTGACTGTGCTTCTTCCCAAAGCATCAGCAGCTTTTCTTGTTCACTGCCCGCTTTTGCCATCAACGCATCACGCACTACGTTTTCTGCAAAAATTGAGGCGGTTTCAGCCAACGTCATCGGGTAGCGGGTTTGCACCAATGGCATGTCTTTCATCACCCAGTTGTGGAAGGCATGGCCAAGTTCATGTGCCAGAGTCAACACATCCGACATGCTGCCTCCCCAGGTCATAAACACAAGCGGCGTTCTGCTATCGGCAAATTTGGTACAGTAAGCGCCCAAACGTTTATTCGGCTGCGGTGCGGCATCGATAAGCTTGTTCTCTACCATCATATCAACAAAGTCAGCCATTTCCTGGTCAACATCAGCAAATGCATCACGGATAATATCGATGCCTTCATCAAAGCTGTAAGAAGAGCCTTCCCCGCCGGACAAACCTGGCATAGAGGCCATCTCATCCCATGGCTTTAACTTGTCTGTACCAAACAAGCGCGCCATTTGCAGACCCGCTTGTTGACCAATATTGCGGTTGCCTTTGGCAACAGCCATCATAGCGTCCAGCGTGGCTTTTTCGATCCGGCTGGTATGAAGGCTTGAGTCGAGGAAGTGCACTGGCTGCGTGTGGCTTCGTTTTTCATATTCGGTTAAGCGTGCACCTGACAGCGCATTCAAAATGGCTGCAAAGCTTTCCTGGTGAATAGTCATCGCTTCAGAAATAGCGCGCCATGCTGGCTCCCTGCGCAAACTATCACTGCCATATAAAATACTGGCCGCCTGAGAAAGCCCCATGCGTTCTTGCTGTCCATTTAGCAACTGCAAAGTGACTTTTAGGCTTCCGGTAATATTGTCGTACAGGCGCCCCCAGGCCAACTTACCGTCAACGTCCAACGCGGTAAGCATCTGCTCTTCAGCCACCGACAGTTGTTGGGGCTTTAGCACACGCTCGCGCTCCAGCAGGAAGCGCCATGACGATAACGCCTCGTCACCTTCGCCTAATTCAAGCAACGCATCAAAGTCCTCAAGGCTAAGATTTACAATTGCCTGCATGAATGGCGTCATGGCCTGGTCAAGCTGAGACTGCAACACATTCACTTTGCCAAGCAGCTTCTTAGCGGCTTCATCGGCTGCATCCACCGACAGTATACAATTGACAAACGCCCCCAAGGTCATCACCTTCACGCGTTCGGCTTGCTGTTTTGCAAGCGCCGATGCCAGCCCCTGCAAAGTGGTTGAATCTATTTTTGCCAACTCAGGGATGAGCGCCTCTACGGCTGCGAGATCGTGTTCGATCTTCGGATCATTGAGATCTTGATAAGCAATAGATAAATCCCAGCTCGGTGTGTTCATTCGTTCTCCTTGATGAGCATTACGCATTCGTCAAAAAACAGCGTTAATCAGTAAACAGTAGGCAAGATTGACCTTCATGTTCAATACGCTGTATCTGCGTAGAAAAGACAGCTTCCAACGTGTCCACTGTCATGACGTCTTGTGGCTTTCCTTTAGCAACACAAGAACCGTTATTCAACAAAATCACTTTATCCGCTTCTTTTAAGGTGCGGTTCAAATCATGGTTAGCCATAACCACCGCGATTCCTTTTGTTGCTAACCGGCGGATAATTCGGTACATGATGGCTTCTTGGCCAATATCCAATGCCGCAGCAGGCTCATCCAGCAGCAGAAGCTGAGCATCAGGATTTAGTGTCGGCCAAACCTGCAGGCAAGCTGCTGCAAGCCTTACCCTCTGCCATTCGCCGCCTGATAACTGCTGAATATTGCGGTTAAGTTTGTCGGCTATTTTCAGCGCACCACAGACTTCATCTACCGCCTCTTGTACATCGTCAACAGGCAACTCGCCCAATGGCGTCAGAGCCAACGACAAATAATGGTAGACCCCAACCGCAAAAGCTGGCTTGTCTTGCTGCGACAAATAGCTGCGCATTCTGGCTAGGCGAGGGAGATCAAGCTTTTCGAGTGCCTCGCCCGATAACCTCAACTCCCCCCCAGCCTCAACCAGCCCAGACAGCATCGAAATAGCACTGCTTTTGCCGCTGCCATTAGGGCCAATCAAATGTACGATTTCACCGCGTCGAACCGAGAAAGACACCGGCAGCAACCGCGGGGGCATAGCCAAGTTTTTGGCTGACAGGATCACTGGTTGTGGTTCTTGTACCAACTCCATTCACAACCCCTTAATTAATCTGTGAGCGCATTAGCATCCAAATAAACACTGGCGCACCTAAACTGGTGATCACCACCCCTACCGGTAATTCTGCTGCAGGTAGCATGACTCTTGCCAACGTATCCGCCAAGGCCAGCAGCAATGCGCCACAAACAGCTGATAGCGGTAATAAAAAGCGGTTTTCTGTACCAAGAGCCAAGCGCAGCAAATGGGGTACCACCAATCCGATAAAGCCAATCACCCCTGCCAGTGCAACCGAAGCCCCAACCAATAAAGAGACAACGAGAATCAACCGCCAACGGCTTGCTTCAACATCTAGCCCGAGCTGCTTAGCCTGATGCTCCCCCAGCATCAACAGATCCAGTTTACGACCTTGCAGGCAAAGCCAAAGTAATACAGGCAAAACAAAAAGCAGTAGCTTTAGCTGCCCCCAGCTCACTCCAGCAACACTGCCCATCAGCCAGTACATCAACATACGAAGATTAAGATCATCACTAAAGTAAAAAGCCCAGGTCACAGCTGCACCGGATAATATTCCCAGAGCCACACCAATCAGCAGCAGGCGTGCTGTTGAGACCTGCCTTCGCCGGGAAAGGCCAACAAGAATAAGGGTAAACACCAGTGCCCCGATCATTGCCGCGACCATCATCAAAATAGGAGTCGGCGAAAAAGGGAAAATAAATAGCAATACCACGAGCGCCAGGCTGGCTCCGCCAGAAATGCCCAATACACCCGGCTCTGCCAACGGGTTGCCCAATAATACTTGGAGTACCGCCCCAGAAGCCGCTAAAGAGGCTCCTACGGCGACAGCGGCAAATAAACGAGGCATCCTTAGCTGTATTAATAATTGCTGCTCTAGGCCTGTCTGGGCAGACCAAGGCCATATGAAGATTTCCCCAACTGAAAGCGCAAGGAAAGAGGCAATAATTAGCATGATTGTGGCGGCAGCAAAACCTAAGCGCCATCGCGTTTGTCGGCGAACCAGAAGATCATTTAAGAGCATGAGTGAGAAGGCATAATAAGTATCGACGCATTACCATACCGTCTCACTCAGGAAATGAAAAGCCAGCTTTGATTGAATGGGTCAACTAATACCCCCAAGAGATAGGAATGGGTTCAAAAAGCCCCCTAACCTATTATTCATATGCTTGGTGTGAAACGTGCCTCTTACTCACCCTCTCTCTTAGTCACGCAACCAGGTTACCTAAAGGGTAACGCTAAGATAGTGCTTGCACCTGCCCGTCCACACTGACTTCCGTTTTCTTGACCATTAAACACGCCCGCTGACCGATAGCAACATTTGGGTTTGGAAAGACGACAGCTTCCCCCTCTTCCAATACATAATATTCAATATCTTTATCGCGCCCCAACAACGTCCCCTGGGGATACATGGTGAAGTTGGCTTGGTCATTCGGGAAGTTCAGCATGAAGTGGTCGCTCTGCTTCATCAGCGTTCGGGTAACTTTATATACTGCAAGTTTGTCTTCCTGCCACTGATAATTAGGCACTAACTGTGCCACCAGCTCTAGCATGGCTTGATAGAACGCAGATAAACGCTGTAGATCATTGTGACCAAAAGGGGCGACCTTACCCAGTTCGACAGTTAGAGCCTGCGCGCCAAAATACTCTGCACTGAACCAGCTGAAGGTTGGCGATGGTGAGTTCGACAATAATGCCGCTTCAATTTCACCCTGCTGTAAAAAAGAAAAAAGATCACGCTGTCGGGTTTGATTGCGTGAATATGGACTGACAGCAAAAGTAAAGTGGGCTGAATCGCGAATTGCGCAATGGAGATCAAGGTGCCAGCGCTCTTGCTCGCTACCCTCCCCTTGTTGAAAGAAATTATACACGGCTTTTTGCAGTACATTGGCGCGAATACAATCAGGGTTATTGGCAGGGTTTTCCGCTTTGAACAACCGGTTCATGTTCTCTTCGACAAAGCGGCGCTGTAAATTAATGGCTTTAGGGTGACCGATGATCACTAACAAGCGGTGTACAGGTAGAATTTCTCCTGACAAAATTTGTTCTACTAATCGCTGCAACAACTCAATAGGGCTTGTTTCATCGCCATGTACACCGGATGAGAGCACAACATCTTTAGATCCCGCGGTACCTGCAGCCGGGGATACCTGCAAAATACCTCTTCCTAGCAGCTCACATTCAATGCCCGACTCTGTTAGCCACGTCCCTTGCTCTTCCGGCAAAGACATATCTAATGTTGCCTCGAGAAACTTCCCTTCTCGTACCAGCTGTAGCATTCCCATTAACCACCTCCGTGTTATTAGCTGATCTAGAGCTAATGGAATGCCTTCATTTTACCGCTGCACAAACCACAATGAAACCACAGGAAAACATAAATTTAACACAAAACACACAATTTAAGCCTGCAATGCTGCTTAATGACCCAAAGTCACCCTAAAGATTGATATAAAAAACCCGGGTAAGCTCTACACACCTTACCCGGGCTCTGTTTTGTCACTGAATTCGCGATTACTTTTCGATTTCGATATTTTCTACGCGAGCTTTCAATTTCTGACCTGGACGGAAAGTCACAACACGGCGAGCAGAGATAGGGATATCTTCACCCGTTTTCGGATTTCTTCCCGGACGCTCGTTTTTGTCGCGAAGGTCAAAGTTACCAAAACCTGATAGCTTTACCTGTTCACCACTTTCAAGCGCTTTTCTGATTTCCTCAAAGAAGACTTCCACCGTATCCTTGGCGTCCCGTTTGCTCAATCCAACATTTTCAAACAGGTTCTCAGCCAAATCGGCTTTTGTGAGCGCCATAGATAATTCCCTCAAGACTATATTGAATGGATTGCAAGAAGGCATATGCCATTCCTACAGCGAATTAGTCGAGTCAGGCAGAAGCCAGAAACCGCTAAAATAGCCAACTTCACTGAGCTCAATCCTAACTAGAGACAAGTTTATGCCAACTTGCTGATTTCCGCCAACTTTTTTATGTCAACTTATCTTTAAATAATTGATTTTAACTAGTACAAATAGGCTCATTTCATGCACCTAGTTGTGCTTATTTCGTATATATTCCGGTAAAATTTGCTAAAAAACACCCAAATTTCAACACAAATTGCTACAAGATCACCCCAGCGTAGAAATTATCGCTATCTATCAAAAAGTTACCGTATTTAGATTCAGATCAAAAAAATCATAAGGGTTAAGACAATTTTATAAAACAATGACTTAAAAACACCGTCATTTTTCATCATCGTACAGGCAAAAAAAAGCCCCGCCTAAAAAGGCAGGGCTTTCATATCAATTTGATGTTCTATTAGTCACGTAGGGACGCGCCGAACTTCTCAGAAACATGAGCAACGATAGCATCAACAGAGCCAGCGATGTCTGCATCTTCTAGTGTACGTTCAACAGACTGTAGAGTCAGGGCAATCGCCAGGCTCTTCTTGCCGTCTTCTACGCCTTTACCAACGTAAACGTCGAATAGCTTAGCGTCAGTCAGGAACTCGCCACCCGCTTCTAGGCAAGCGTTAACGATGTCGCCAGAAGCTACAGCTTCATCAACAACAACTGCGATATCACGACGGTTAGCCGGGAACTTAGAAAGCGCTACCGCTTCTGGGATCACTTTAGTGTTGATCGCAGACCATTCGATTTCGAATACGATAGTACGGCCGTTAAGGCCAAGCTTGCGCTCTAGCTCAGGGTGAACAGTACCGATCACACCGACTTCTTTGCCGTCTACGATAATCGCAGCAGACTGGCCAGGGTGTAGAGCTGGGTGCTTGGCTGCAGCGAAGCTGTATGCCTTCTCGTTAGCAGAAAGCTCAAGGACAGCCTCCAGGTCTCCTTTCAGGTCGAAGAAATCAACAGTGTTGGTTTCGATGTCCCAGTGCTCTTCGCTGCGAGTACCCGCGATAACACCAGCAAGCATAGGCTCTTGGCGCATGCCGTTTTCAGCCGTTTCACATGGGATGAAACGTAGACCGTATTCGAACAAGCGAACACGTGGCTGCTGGCGTTTCTGGTTGTGAACAACCGTGTTAAGCAGACCTTGGATAAGGCCAAGGCGCATCGCTGACATTTCCGCAGAGATTGGGAACGGCAGTACTAGCGGCTCAACACCAGGAACGATCAGTTTCTGCTGCTCTGGCTCAACGAAGCTGTAAGTGATCGCTTCTTGGTAACCACGGTCAACAAGCAGGTTACGAACACGCTTAAGCGGCAGGTTTGCTTCAACGTGGTCGTGCATCTTAAGTGCTGCAGCTGGGTTCTGGTTAGGAATGTTGTCGTAACCGTAGATACGGCCAACTTCTTCAATCAGATCCTGCTCGATAGCAATATCGAAACGCCATGTTGGTGCAGTCGCTGTCCAACCTGCTTCTGTAGATTCAACAGTTAGGCCTAGACGCTCTAGGATTTCTACCACTTCTGCATCAGCAATGTGGTGGCCTAGTAGGTTGTCTAACTTAGTACGACGAAGTGCTACTGTGTTTGGCTTAGGAAGATCAGCATCTGACTCCTGTGCAACAACTGGTGCGACTTCACCACCACAGATTTCAACTAGAAGCTGAGTGGCACGCTCCATTGCGCTTACCTGAAGTGCGTAGTCCACACCACGCTCGAAACGCATTGAAGAATCAGTGTGCAGGCCGTAGCTACGTGCGCGACCACGGATGTGGTCAGGTGCGAAGAATGCACACTCTAGCAGCACGTCTTTAGTCTCGGTAGTTACACCAGACTCTTCACCACCAAAGATACCAGCAATAGCTAGTGCTTTGTTATGGTCAGCAACAACTAGGGTATCAGCGTTTAGCTCAGCTTCAGTACCGTCTAGCAGTGTTAGCTTCTCGCCCTGCTCTGCCATGCGAACCACGATGCCGCCTTCGATCTTCGCTAGATCAAACGCATGCATTGGTTGGCCTTGTTCAAGTAGAACGTAGTTAGTGATGTCGACAACCGGATCGATTGAACGGATACCACAGCGACGTAGCTTCTCTTGCATCCAAAGCGGCGTTTCTGCCTGAACGTTTACGTTCTTAACCACACGGCCAAGGTAACGTGGACACGCTGCAGGTGCTTTCACTTCGATAGATACAGTGTCGTCGATAGACGGAGCAACCGCTTCAACAGCAGGCTCTGCCACGTCAGCGCGGTTCAATACGCCAACTTCGCGAGCAAGGCCGCGGATGCTGAAACAGTCAGCACGGTTGGCCGTTAGGTCAACATCAACAGTTACGTCGTCTAGACCTAGGAATTCACGGAAATCAGTACCGTTTACCGCGTCTTCTGCCAGCTCCATGATGCCGTCAGACTCAACGTCGATACCCAGTTCAGTGAATGAACACAGCATGCCGTGAGATGGCTGACCGCGTAGCTTAGCTTTCTTGATTTTGAAATCGCCTGGTAGTACTGCGCCAACAGTCGCAACAGCCACTTTTAGGCCCTGGCGACAGTTAGAAGCACCACAAACGATGTCTAGCAGTTCTTCTTCACCAACATCAACTTTGGTTACGCGAAGTTTGTCAGCATCTGGGTGCTGGCCGCACTCAACTACCTGACCTACTTTAACGCCAGTGAAAGTACCAGCTACAGGTAGTACGTCGTCTACCTCTAGGCCAGCCATAGTGATTTGGTGAGTTAGCTCGTCAGTTGTAACCGCAGGGTTTACCCACTCACGAAGCCAAGATTCGCTAAATTTCATAGTGTATGAACCTCTGGATTACTTGAATTGTTTTAGGAAACGAAGGTCGTTCTCGAAGAACGCACGAAGGTCGTTTACGCCGTAACGAAGCATGGTTAGACGCTCAACGCCCATACCAAATGCAAAACCAGAGTATTTCTCAGGGTCGATACCTACAGAGCGAAGTACGTTCGGGTGAACCATACCGCAACCTAGTACCTCAAGCCATTTACCGTTCTTGCCTTTAACGTCAACTTCAGCTGAAGGCTCTGTAAACGGGAAGTAAGAAGGACGGAAACGCACTTCCACTTCTTCTTCGAAGAAGTTGCATAGGAAGTCATGAAGAATGCCTTTTAGCTGCGCGAAGTTTACGTTCTCATCAACCAGCATACCTTCCACCTGGTGGAACATTGGCGTGTGCGTCTGATCGTAGTCATTACGGTATACACGGCCCGGAGCGATGAAACGGAAAGGAGGCTTGCCATTTTCCATCGTACGGATCTGAACGCCAGACGTGTGGGTACGCAACATTAGATCAGGGTTGAAGAAGAAAGTATCGTGGTCTGTACGTGCTGGGTGATCTTCAGCAATGTTCAGCGCATCAAAGTTGTGGAATGCATCTTCGATCTCTGGGCCAGACTCAGTGTTAAAGCCTAGCTCACCAAAAAACTGCTCAATACGCTCAACAGTACGCGTTACAGGGTGTAGGCCACCGTTTTCAATGCGACGACCTGGTAGGGTCACATCAATAGTTTCAGCAGCTAGCTTAGCTTCTAGCTCAGCACGCTGTAGTGCGTCTTTGCGAGCGACGATCGCTTGCTGAACAGCACCTTTGGCCTTGTTGATTTCCTGGCCAGCAGAGCGACGCTCTTCTGGTGGAAGCTTACCCAAACCTTGAAGTTGAAGGGTCAATTCACCCTTTTTGCCCAGATACTGGACACGGACTTCGTCCAGAGCGACTAATGAATCAGCCTGCTCGATAGCTGCCGTTGCATTGGCAATAATCTCGTCTAGATGTTGCATCGTTTCCTCATCCACCTACAGGTGGCGTCCTTTAGGGAGATATAAATTCGCGTAACGATACATACTAAAGAAACATGCGTCTAAATCCAAACCCAATCGTAAGAAAACCGTTGGATTGCGTGAAAAAAACACCATTTCATCTTTAGGTTGGATTAATTGATGGTTCCCGCAGACACTTGCTGCTCTGGCGGAAAGCGGGCAGCCGAAACAATTGTACAGACAATCCCCTCCACCATGGTGTCTAATAGCATTGAAGGAA
>NZ_JBSWWQ010000010.1:0-35721 GCF_056160145.1 Photobacterium sp. ABD4_091
CGCTGGCTTTTTTACATCTGGACTTTGGCAAAGCAAGTGATAGGGGGCAAATCCTCTAATACCCAGAGCGCTCCGCCACATTTAGAAAAAGCCCAACAGAAATGTTGGGCTTTTTTTGTATTCTCATCCTATGCCTTGATTTGGTTCGAATTAGGCATTAGAACATGTGTTACTGGTTTTCAAGGCGGATGAGTGGAATAGGCGCATGGATTTCAGTTGGTGCGACGTCATGAAGTTCAATTTCGCCAGTTACGTGGTTGTGGTAAACACGCAATGACTGACCGCTATGCGTGGTACCCATTACAAAAATACCGTTTGAATAACGGAGTACACCATTAATAACATCAAAATCAGCGAAGGCTCCGCTCTCTAGCAGGTTATCGCTATTATATTGATCTGTTCTTAAGTCGATATAAGACAGGTGGGCTTCATTCAGTGAATCACTCTGTTGGTAGATATACAAAGCGGCATGGTTGCCTGAATAACTTGGGATCAGCTCACCGGTTGGGTTGTTATCGTGAACCAAAGGTGCGATTACTTTACTAACAGGGTCAAAAGCAATAACACCTGAGACATGATCTGGGTCACCATCCTCGTTGAAAGTAGAATATGAGCCAGTGAAATAGCCGAAGCTATGGCCTTCGTAGATATCCTGATTAAACTGATAGCCTTGACGGAGTGCTGGGCTAAGCGGCACTAATTCACCAGTGTCAAGGTTGAGTATTTGTACTTCTCGTCGTGAGCTATTCGGGGTGTCTTCATCTGTGATAACTTTACTGTATTCAGTGAGCAATAAGTTTTTGTACTGCAATGAAACAGCTGTGTATACATCTCTTTCTAGGTCTGTATTCACTCGACGCCAATCTTGCCCGTCGGGGCTATCTTTACTCGCAACATACATATCAATTGTGCTGTTATAGCCAGCCCGGTTATGACGTATTGCATGGAAATCACCAGAGTATGCGAAGGCCTCCGGATTGCTATACCGCATATCGGTACCTTCGCGTTCGTAAGGACTGCGGAACTGGTTGTTTTCCCAAATGAGCAAGCGCTCTTTAGATACAGAGCTTGTTTTGCGGAACTTATCGCGTCGAGGGATATATAAACGTTCGCCTTTTGTGTCTGTTTTTAAAGTGCCATAGTTTTCGGCGTAGTAGTCTGTTAACTCTTCGTTATAGATAAAGTCTAGGCATACAGGTTGCGCATCAGTTTCCCCAAATGGCAAACTGAGGATATGACAATCAATCCTTCTTCCATCATGAGAGAGATTTAAGTCTTGGAAGTAACCTTTAAGAATAAGCTGGTCACTCATAGCAACGGCTTGATAGATGTCGCATCGGAAATAAGGTTGATTAATTTCGAATACGGTTTCGACATCAAGTTGATCTTCAGAACCTGTCATCTTGACAAGGTCTTTACATTGTAAGTTGCTAAAGTAGCTATCTTCAGTTGTTAGTGGTTGCGCATTATTACTTTGGGTTAAATTTCCAAAGGCAAACCCTTGAGCATCCATAGTGTTAATTGTGTAAGAGTAATTATCGTCTTTACTGTCATCGCAACCGAGTAATAAAAGGCTTGTGATTACTGCTAAGTATTTCTTGTTTGTTTTTAATTTTTTTTTCATGCTTTATTAATTATAGAATGGATAATGAAACTACCGTAGTAGACTTTGAGTTTTTTTAAAAAAAAGCAATATAGAGCTTTCAACTGCTTTAACAGCAAATTATTATATACAAGAAAGGGTTTAATAATTTCAGTAGAAATAATAACTTACATTATTTATAATGCTTGCTTTTATTTTTTTTGCGTTTTTTCTAAGTGTGTAAAAAATTTTTCTGGTTACTTGTAGTAGTTTTTTTAATGATATTTAATTGATTTAAGTCATGTGCAAATTTTTTATTGTTGAGCTTCTACATGCTTTTAGTTTGAAAAGTAACCACTGAGAAAGTGTTCATTTATGATGCATACCTTAAAATTGAATTAAATTTTTCTTTGCAATAGAAAGTACTTGCTTTTCAATTTGGGAAATTATCTCTGATTCTTGCTCCCAGGTGTTCCAATAAAGCTCTACAAAGATGGAGTTAGAAGAAATAGGCATTAAAGCAGAGGATCCTAACTGATCTTCAATTAGGAGCTTAGGAAGCATAGTCCAAGCAGTTCCGCGTTTTACGGCATCGAGAAGTACATGAGAGCTAGGAAGGTAGTGGGTTCTTTGCTGTTTACGTTCTACACCATGAATCGATAAATACTTATCCACCAAGTCATCATCCCTGTCGAAAATGGCGATGGGAGCTGAGGCGAGTTGTTTCTTGCCAATACCGTTTTTGAAATAGTGATCACAATATAACTGAGAGCATACCGGAAGATATTCCAATTGGCCGAGGTATCGGGTTTTGCATCCACCTATGTGATTGGCTTTCGAGGTGATAGCAGCGATGACTTCACCACTTTTGAGTAATGCTTGGGTTGAGACTGTATTTGATGTCCGGATATCAAAAGACAGATTTGGCCTATCACTAAATTGGTCTAAAACATCCATAAACCAGCAGCTTAAGCTATCGTGATTGACTGCAATCGCAAGAGATAGGGAATCGCTATCCGAATCATGGTTCAGGGCATGGTTCATCTCATTTTGCAGCAAGAGCATACGGCGAGCATAGCCCAGAATCTGCTTGCCTACCTCAGTTGCTTGTGGCGGTGTGCTACGGACTAAGACAGAGTGACCTATCCGGTTTTCCAGCGATTTAATACGCTGCGATACGGCGCCGGGCGAGATATGTAATTGGCGTGCGGCGTTATCAAAACTTTGGCCATCCACGATAGCGATTAAGGTTTCCATCTCCTTGTGATCGAGCATTTTTATCACCGAGTATTCTTTAGTTTTGCTAAAGATATATTAGATTATTTAGTTTTATGCAATGTTTGGGGAGGATTACTATCAAGTCGAAAACACATGAACTGATAGGGATCTTTCACCATGACCAAGCCACTCACACAAGTACCATCGAAGTCACCGCAGACCTTCCTCGACTTTCCTTTTGTCAACGATTTTGAAAACTTCTCTTCAGATATTGCGATTCTAGGGGTGCCCTATGGCATGCCATACAGCGTTGACGGGATGGCCAATAATCAGAGCTTGGCACCGGATCATATTCGTAACTGGTCAACGCTCACGGAAATTGAGATGACCTTGGGGAATTACGACTTCGATTTGGGTGGAACCTTGTTAGATGGTAAAGATATCAAGGTTGTAGACTGCGGTAATGTTACTTCTAGCTTTAACCCCGGTGAGCACTATGAGAAAGCAGAACAAGTTGCCCGTACTATTTTTGCCGCTGACTCAGTGCTTATAACGCTAGGGGGCGATCATGGTGTGCCTATTCCTATTTTAAAGGCACTAGATGTATTGGATGAAGAAATTACCCTGATCCACATAGATGCCCACTTGGACTGGCGTGATGAAATCAACGGGGAGAAAAACGGCTATTCCAGTGTTATCCGTCGTGCTTCCGAGCTTCCTCACATCAAAGGTATCCATCAGATTGGTATGCGGGGAATAGGCAGTGCCAAGAATCAGGAAGTGAGTGATGCCATTGCACACGGATGCTCGATTACCACCGCTTATCAGCTCCATGATTTAGGTATGGAAGCAGTATTAAAAACGATTCCTGACGGCGGCACGTATTATTTGACGATTGATGCTGATGGTATCGATCCTACCATTATGCCTGCCGTACTGGCTCAAACTCCCGGCGGGTTAAACTGGGTGCAACTTCATAAGCTGATACATGGCTTGGTGAGAAAAGGACGGGTTGTTGGCATGGACTTGGTCGAGATCACCCCGTCTTGCGATGTTGGCAATATATCCATGATCCATGCTGAGCGATTGCTGTGTAATTTTATCGGTGCAACGGTTAGGGCTGGATATTTTGACAAGTAGCTTCTTAAATGCGGTATTTTACTTATGCTATATGGGAATGATTCATAAATTAATAAGTTAACTATTAATAAGAAGCTGCCGCTAGTATGTCGTTCTGCATTTTTCGTACGATCAGGACGACGAAATGGGTGGCGTTAAACAATTATATCTAGGTATGGCGATGGCGGTGTCTGTCCTTTTTGCTGGTGCGATGGCACTGGATCAAGCTGTCTTTTTGCGGCTACTACTGGGTTTAGGTCTTGGTATTGCCCTGACCAAAGGGGCGATTGGGTTTGCAGGCAGTATTAACCGAGCTTACCGCCGAGGTTCAACCCAGTTGCTGCAAGCATTGATGTTATTGTTCGTGGTTACCGCCATTATCAATGCCGGGCTTCTATATGGCGCTGAGCCGGGTAGTTATAACCTGTGGGTGAACCCGATTAATGCCGGTTTGGTCAACCATTTTCAGGTTTGAGTTTCTCGGACTGTGCGTAATCCTGAAGGTGACGGAGAACGGTTGTTTCATGAATGCGCAAGGCTTGGGAAATCATGGCAGTACTCCAACCTTCAGAAGCAAGCAGTATCGCTTTAATGCGGTCGCGCACTCGGCCATCACGCGTTTTATCGTGCTGGATTTCGAGTTCATGTTTTTGCTTCTTAGTCAGAGTTACCTTCATGGGTCGTAGAATGATCCTCATACCGCTGAAAATCAAGCATCTTCAATGATCACGGGTATACACGTTTTATTCGTGTGGCCGTTTACGATTATTCCTTCAGGGAGTAGCGAAGCCTTCTTGTACGGGTAATTGAAAGGGAATAAATTAAAAATTACGATTCTGATCACTTGAACCAACGGATATAGTCATAATGAAATCGGCAGAATCAACAAAGCTAGATATTCTGATTGAAGAAGTAGAATACATTAAGAAAGAAAATAGGAAGTTGAAAACACTTATTTCAGCACGTTTGTTTTTGGCCGTTGTTGCCATTGTCAAAACTCACATATTTTCTTCCTCACGCATAGGTAGAAATGTGCCACTCTAACCGCTGGGGTGCAATGGCTATCTCTGTTTCTAGGCGCCTTACCCCTCCTTTGAATATATATAGCGTGAAAGGTGTATTTTGATCCTATAAGTGTGTATCCTCGCTTTTTGAACGTTGTTTTATTTGGTGTAGGTTGGTTACATGTTAAAGATTGTGTTGGTCGAGGATGACGAAAAGCTGTGCGAGCTATTGGCAAATTACCTTCGGCAACAACAGTTTGAAGTGATCACAGTACACGATGGGCTGGAAGCACCTGAGGTGATCATTAACCACCAACCGGATTTAGTGGTATTGGATCTGATGTTGCCAGGTATGGATGGGTTGAGTATTTGCCGCAAAATCCGTGGCAAGGTACAGAGTAAAATTATGATCCTGACAGCAAGCGATGATGATATCGATCATGTCGCAGGGCTAGAAGTTGGGGGAGATGATTTCGTCAATAAACCTATCAAGCCCCGGGTATTGCTGGCGAGGATCAGAATGCTATTGCGCCGTGAAGTGACTAGCGTCAATTCAGTGCCAGCCGGGGAGTCTACGCCTACCTCTGAAGATGAATCGGAGCACCGATATGGCGCTTTGACTGTTAATCACCGTAGCCGCAGTTGTGAAATGAATGGCGAAGTAGTTAGCCTGACTGACAGTGAGTTTAACTTGTTGTGGTTGCTGGCTTGTCATCCTGATGAAGTGCTAACACGGGATTTCTTGGTAATGGAAACCCGTGGCATAAAATATGATGGCCTAGACCGTACCATCGACAACAAGATAGTTACCCTGCGCAAGAAGTTGGGTGATAACCCGTCGCTACCAAGGAAGATCATTACAGTGCGCGGAAAAGGATACTTATTTGTGCCTGACCGTTGGTAAGAAGGTAATATGAAGCGTCTCTACCTCGAGTTTTTCGTTGGGTTGTCGGGCCTGTTCTTCCTCTGCATTTTTGCCTTTTCCTTTGTGACCCAGGAGCTGACAACAGACTACGAAGCGGAGTTGGAAATCAGCCATGTGTCTAGCGTGATGCAGATTTTGGATGATGTTGCAGCCCAGCGCGGCCAAGAAAAGGCCAATAAATTATTGGCTGGCTATGCAGAGAAGAGCCATTTGACCTTCCAGCAATTTAGCTGGGATGAAATTGGTTTTACCGAATATGAACGCAATGAACTTAGCCGCCGTGGTGCCCTGTTTGATGATGAAAACGAGTATTGGGTTGTGTTCGGGGATCAGCTGTGGGTGTATTACCTTCAGCCGGATGTAGAGCAAGATCTGTGGCAGATGCTGGATTTGGAAGTCAAACTGTTATGGGCCTCCTTTTTTGCCACTTTTGCCTTATACAGTGCGATTATGCTGAGGCTGCTGTCCGGACGTTTCCGTAAGCTGGAAGAGGCCACTATGGCCTTTTCTGATGGCGATTTCAAAGTACGGGCATCGGAGAAAGCCGGTGATCGGGTTGGCCGACTCAATGCCCGCTTTAATCAGATGGCCGATAAAATCTCTGAGTTGATCCAAAGCCACAAGCACCTGACCAACGCCATTGCCCATGAGCTAAGAACCCCAATTTTTCGGATGCAATGCCAGCTGGATTTGTTGGAAGAATCGGCGCTGAATGCCGAACAAAAAGGCTACCTGGCTGGTATTTATGATGATATCGATGAGCTGGAATCGCTGATTGAAGAGCTGCTGTATTTTGCCAAGATGGAGCGCTCTGGGGTGACACTGCAACTCAAGCAGCAGGATGTTGCAGAGGTATTGCAGCGAACCATTGCCCACTGCCAGAAGGACACCAAGCAGGTACTGAGTTTGGAGTGCCCCTCACAATGCTATTTTGATGTGGATGCCCACCACCTCGAAAGGGCGGTATCCAATATTATTCGTAATGCTTTCCGCTACGCAAAACACTGCATTTCAGTCAAAGCGTTTTGCCAAGAGGGAGCGCTGACTATTCAAGTCGATGATGATGGCTGCGGTATCCCGCCGGAAGAGAGGGAGAATGTCCTCAAACCATTTTACCGAGTCGGCACTTCTCGCGACAGGCTGTCTGGGGGGCATGGGCTGGGGCTAGCTATAGTCGCCCAGGTTGTCTCGCTGCATCAGGGGGAAATTCAGATCAGCGAGAGCGATTGCGGTGGGGCGAGGTTCACTATCCGCTTGCCACAGGCCAAGTGCCATATTGCTTGAAAAGCTTAACTGGCTAGCGCAACGAGGTGGAAAAAGGCAACAATCCCGGTGAGCTTATTGCGCATTGGTTGGTAATCTGCCGGGCTATTTTCTTTTTCTACCTCCCGTATTTTTTTCTCGGCAAACCAAATAGCGACAAAACCAAACAGCAGAACCAGCACCGACCATACATAGCTTTCCGGTGAATGGAGCAAAACGCCCCAGGCGATCAAGGCAAACAGGTTGCTCAGCAACAAGGCATTGCGGCTAAGGCTGGTTTTCATATGGTCAATGGCATTGCCCCACAAAATGCCCGAAAGAAAGCTCAAGATCACTGCACTGTAGGCAATAAAGACCTTGTGGGCACTAAGGCCAAACATGGTTTTGTCTGCCCAGATACAGATCAGGCTCAGTGCAAACGGCACCAAGCCTAAATAGGCCAGACGTGTCATGATTTGATTGGGTGTTGAAGTCATTGCGCGCTCCCTCATCATTGCTTTTAAAAAGCATAGCTTAAGTGGGAACGCTTAAGAGCTGTGATGTCGGGGCGTTTTATTAATGTATGTCCTGAGTACTTTGCTCCATAAAGGGACATAGAAGTGGCATACCCGGTAAAAGAGGTAGGCCGCTGTAAACAGTCCTGAGACTAAGGCACAAAAGTGAACGGATAACCCAACAGTAATCCCGATCAGCATGATGGCAAGAGAAAGCAGTATCGAACGCCAAACATTCTCAATTAAGTAAGCAACCCATGCCCTGAAGTTGGTCTCTCTTAGCTTGTAGCGCAGGATGAGCAGGGCGGTGAGATACAAGGCGGGGATTAGGCTGACAAGTGGAAGTGGCCAACCTTGGTAAAGGGTAAAACCAATCAGTAATTTACCGGAAACAGCGTAGGTGAGTGCCAGTGAGTGGATAAACTCGAAGGGCAGAATGCTTGCGGCAGCAAATAAGCATAGACCGATGGTATAGACAGCGGAGCCAGCAAACAAGATGAAATAAACTGGTAAGCCAATGGCAAGGTGGGCTAAAGGGGCAAGTGTCATTGCATGCAGCAGCCACTTTAGCCAAGATGCATGATTGTCCATAACCACCTCCGTATGCCAATAGGGTATTGGCGAGTATTGTCATCATCCAATGAATAGCGGAGTAATGCAACGAAATGTATATCTATGTTTGATGGATGTCATTATTAAGGGCATTTGTGAAGATTGTGTTGTTTATGCATGACATACGGGCCTTTGAAGCATTACTATATCCCTGTTGTAACTACTGTTGAGATTAAAAATGAGAAAGCTTTCTCTTGTGGCAGGTACTTTTGCACTTATTTCCTCCTGGTCTGTGTTTTCATCAACAGAGCTTGGCTCAGAGTCAGCGCCTGTTGCGTTTCAAGCTGTACCAGAAATCATGGTTAAATTTGAAGATGCAGAAGAATACCGTAAGAAAGCCGTGACCTTGGGCAGGCTTCCTCACAAGGTTGAAATGGGTAAGCAATTTCCTACCTATGTGGCTGGAGAGAATGGCAAGCCGGTGTTGGAAACCGAAAATACGGTAACGGATGATGTGGTGATCGCCCGAAACCCGTTGCCTGTTGTTGGTGCGGTTTATAATGAATGGCTGGTTCCAAAAGAAACTTGGTTGAGCACTTACGGTGAAGTGCCGATGTTTGACTCCTTTATGCCTTTCAAAAGGGTAAAAAGCATTAAAGCCATCCCTATTACTGAAGAGATCCTAAGCCTGTTGGGTAGCGCCGATGGTGAAACTGCGGTTATCGATGTCGATTGGAATGATGCTGGAATGAAAGTCTACAAAGATGGCTACCTGACCGATGGCGGATACGGTATTGCACCGGAAGAAATGCTAAATACCTATGAGAAAATTGAATAGATTAAGTTTAGCTTCCCTTATCTATTATTGATCTTACTGCAACGCCTCGCTCAACAAGCGGGGCGTTTCTGATCTCATAACAGCTGATGCTTTGTTGGTCATAAAATCCTGCTGCTATTGTTACCAGAGTCGAAGTGTAATCCCGATCACATTTATTCCTGAACAGGTGCTGTTTTAGTTGTTCAGCTAAATCGGTTTAGCAATAATTGGCACAGTTAGAAATTTTGGGAGAGAAGAGAATGGCAAAAGTATGGGTTACTGGTGATGCGGTGGTTGACCTCATTCCTGAGAGTGCAGGAACTTACCTGAAGTGTCCGGGCGGTGCGCCTGCAAATGTTGCGGTAGGTATTGCCCGTCTAGGTGGCGAAACGGCTTTCTTCGGTCGTGTTGGCCAAGATCCGCTAGGGCGTTTTATGAAGCAGGTTTTGTCTGAAGAGGGCGTAAATACAGATTTGATGAAACTGGATGCCGAGCACCGTACTTCAACTGTAATTGTTGATCTTGACGATGAAGGCGAGCGCAGCTTTACCTTTATGGTAAAACCGAGTGCCGACCAATTTACATCTAGTGAAGATGTCCCTGCTTTTGCCCAAGGTGAATGGCTGCACGCTTGCTCTATTGCTCTAGCCAATGAGCCTTCTCGCGGTACAACATTAGAGGCAATGAAAGCGATCAAAGCGGCTGGTGGCTATGTGTCATTTGACCCAAACTTGCGCGAAGAAGTGTGGGCCAACCCAGCTGAATTGAAGCCTGTCGTCATGCAAGCTGTTGCGCTGTCTGACGTGGTGAAGTTCTCTGATGACGAATTGTTGTTCCTGACGGATAAGGGTGATTTGCAGGAAGCGCTGGCATTCCTAGAGGAAAACTACCAGCTGCCTTTGGTGATCGTTACCCAGGGTAAGAAAGGGGCTTTGGTTGTTCAGGGTAATGAACAGCAGTTGGTTACTGGTAAGCCGGTTAGCCCTGTCGATACCACAGGTGCCGGTGATGCCTTTGTTGGCGGCCTGTTGGCGGGTTTGGTATCTGTCGATAATTGGCAAGAAAAAGCCACTTTGCTGGATATCATCAAGCAAGCAAATGCCTGTGGCGCGCTAGCCACAACGGCCAAAGGGGCGATGACAGCATTGCCGACAACAGAGCAACTGGCCGAGTATTTGGCGGAATAATATTGGTGTAACACGCTTGAGAGATGCGAATTACACGCACTGAAGAGGCCCGGCTACCGCTGGGTCTTTTTTGTTCATCCATTCAATTTTGCAAATTTTGCAGTACATATTGCTTATCCCATCCCACATTTTAAGCGACTGTATTGATCATTTTTTCATCGCAGACTATTTATATATGCAATGTATATACAATGTGTATCTGTGATGGCACCGAAAGCAAAACGAGCGGCAAACAAGAAAGACAGTCAGCTCATCATTCGAATTAACGGAGAGCAACGTGATGAGTTTGTTTCTCTGTGTGAAGACTTGGATACTTCCGCTGCAAGAGAGCTACGCCGTTTTATCAAGCAGTTCATTGAAGAGCACAAATCTAGCGAATCATGAATAGGTTGGCAGTTTCTCTGCTCAGCCTGTTTTTCACCCCGCACAGGGCCACTTTTAGGCGAGTGCACAAAGCGATGACAAGGAAATGAGATGGCTAAGAAAGATGCTAAAATCAAAGTTGTAAAAAAAGATGTAAAAAAAGAAGTGAAAGTCAGCAAGAAAGATATTAAAAAGTCACTGAAAAAGGCAGAAGCGAAAGTTGAAAAACTTAAAAAAGCCGAGGCCAAAGTGCAGAAGCTGAAGAAAGCGCTTAAAAAAGCATAATTGCTAAAGTAACACTTAAAGCCATCGCCTTTTACTGTTAAAAGTCGATGGCTGTATTTGTTTTGTTCCCTACCTCTGGCTCAACAGCAAGGCTCAGTTGCCAACTCGTCTTCCTTTATCTGAGCTTTACTGCTGGATGCTCTTTTATTATTCAACGCGAGAATAGTGAAGGCTGTTAGGGCTGATGCACTGATGATCAGCATAGCCGTCAATACCGTATCATAGTCTCCCTGCTGCCAAATCAGCGAGCCGATATAAGGGGCAAATGCTGAGCACAGTAAGTAGGGCAGGGCCAGTGAGCCAGAAATTACCCCGAAGTTGCTATCACCCATTAATTCGCGGGTCACCATTGGCTTCATGATGCTGATAACGCCGTAACTGCCACCCTGGAAAAAAACAAATCCAATCAATAGCCAAAATTGATCTCCAGCAAACAGGAATAAGCTAAGCGCAATATTAATGCCGATAAAACAACATAGCGTCATGGTTATTAAATTAAGGCGGCGATCAGCGAAAATCGAGACAACCCTTCCCAGTACTTGCATCGGGCCAATCAAAGAGGCAATGAGAATCGCCGTAGTAGCAGGCACTGCACGTTCATCGAAAATAGGCAATAAATGGCTAATCACTACGCCATGGGTTAACCCCAGTAAGGAGAAGCTAGCCGCTAGAAGCCAGAATGTTTTGTCGGATAAAAACTGATACCGAGAAGGTGAGTAGTGCTGACGAGAGCGAGCTGTCATTTGTTGCCGGGTACTATGTGCTTGAATGTATCGGCTACTGAAATACACCATAGGTACAGCGATAAAAACTACCGTTGATGCAGCAACTTTGATAGCTGTCGGCAAACCAAAATGGGTTAACAAATAGTGGGTTGCTGGAAAACAGATAGTGCTAGCAAAACCAGCAACTAACGTGATGACGGTAATGGCTTGTTTGGCGTTGCCGAGGCGGTAGCGGATAAGAAAGGCAAAGCAGGGCTCATAGAGGCACCCAGCCATCGCGACACCGATACCAAGCCATAGGAAATAGAAGCCTGTCAGGGATGTGACATGGCTCAGTGACCACAACAGAGCACCTCCGATCAAAGAACATACGGTAAGCATCGATGGCCCATGACCACGGTCGATAAGCCTGCCTGCAAGAGGGGAAAAGATTGCTGAAACGGCAATACCCAGGGTGAAAGCCAAGGTGAGATCAGAGCGGCTCCAGGAAAATTGATTTTCCCATTCCAGCAAGGTGGCGGGGAACAGGTAGTACAAACTGGCCCATAGTAAGGTTTGTGCAGTGGCGAGCAAGAGCGTGGCGTATGTCATGGTAGTCCTGAATGAAAAAGCGACGAGGTTAATTCACTCGATAAGGTTAGCGGATAAATATTAAATATTTATTATTCTAGAATAGTAGAAATAATCTTGACTTAAACCTGATCAACTCAACGGGTTCATCTACAGGCAAAGCATTTACGCTGCGGGCAGGGGTAGGAGGAACGAAGGTAAGCGAAGTGTTGAAGTATGGAGTTATGGAATCATGGCTACCTTCAGAAGCGCTGAGAAAACTCGGCAGGTAGCCATGATGTAGGGGGAACAGTTTAAAATGGAACCTAGCCCAGCAGCCAAGCTTTAGCCTCAACAGAGACCGGTTCGTTGCCAATCACACGTAAGGTGGTTGCATCTTCAGCGGTAAATACCCGCGCAGTCATCACAAACTCGCCCTGATTGATAAAAAGCTCCAGTGATGAGTTGTCAGCCAGCAGCTGCATTTCAACATCACGCTGTTCATGCCAAGGGAGCTCACGGATCGTTTCACCATCAGTCGGTTTGGCATAGGTGCGATCTAAGCGGATCATCTGCTGTTCGGCATCAAGGATGATGTCGCAGTACTCGTTGCCATTGTCCATGACACGAAGCGTCGTTTGTCCTTTTACAGGCCAAGGCAGGGTAGTTTTCAGCTCAAAGCTCTTGCTGCCGAGATCAACAGAACAATCGCCATTGCTGCTGTTGAGCTCGAAGCGCTGCATTTCGCCACGGAGTTGCTGTAGCTCGCGAGCGGGTTGTTGGTATAGCTTCCCGTTTTGCCAAGTTAGCTCACGTAGGCAAGTAAGCTGGTGCAGCCACTTGTCGGCAACACTTGGCTGTTCGATTTCATCTGGTAAGCCCATCCAACCTACCATCAAGCGGCGTCCGTCCGGAGCCTCCGTCGACTGCGGCGCATAGAAATCAAAGCCATAATCCAGAGTTCGGAAGTCTGACAGGCCAAGCTGGTCGTTGTCATCTAACGTAGCCTGCAAGTAGCCATTATGGTGCGGGATATTATGGTGCTCGCTATCGGCTTCGATACCTTGCGGGCAGATGATCGCTACCAGTTGGTCGTTAAGCTTAAATAGATCCGGGCATTCCCACATGTAGCCGAAGTCATTCAGCTCATCGCCAGCCAGAGAGACAAATTCCCACTGGTGCAAATCCGCAGAACGATAGATAGCCAAGCGACCAAGCAGTTGTCCATCAGCGGTCTCTTGCTGGGCCCCCAATAGCATCAACCAGTGATCGCCATTTTTAACCAGTTTCGGATCGCGGCAGTGCGGTGTGACCGACGGCGGCAAGCTGCCGATAACTGGGCCGTGCTTGGTGAAATGGATCCCGTCTGTTGAGGTGGCAAGGCACTGGGTGGTGATACGGTCGCGTTGCTCGCCGATACGGACATTGCCGGTATAGAACAGCATCAGCTCCTCTTCGGTACTGACTGCGTGGCCTGAGAAAACACCGTGGCTGTCGAACCAGTCTGATGGGAACAGCGCCATAGGCTGGCTTTGCCAGTTAACTAGATCGGTACTGGTAACATGAGCCCAGTACTTGTCTTTGTGCACACAGCCAAATGGGTAGAGCTGGTAAAACAGGTGGTATTCACCATTGTGGTAGGTGAAACCGTTAGGATCGTTGAGCAAGCCTTGCGGCGGCGCAATGTGCCACAGCGGACGATGCTGTGATTCGGTCGTTTCACTGACATCCGCAAGCTGCAGGCGCTGGTTTTGTTCGATAATACGGCCTAATCGTTCCCATTCAGCCTCACTCAGAGGCATATCCGGCGTCCATGAAACTTGATTGAGGTTGCTCTGGAAGGGCAGCACACGAGCAAGGTCGGAGCGTAGTTCCGGTTCCTTAAGCTCCAGAATCACCTGTTGCTCGACACGCAAAGCGCGCAAGAGATTATTGGGGCCGCCGCAGGCAGCAAGGATATCTGTCAGTGTCATGGATGCGAGACCTTAAGCTAAATTTGCTTGTTGTTTTTAGGGAACGTTCCAAAAATACAGAAAAGGCAGTATTTAAGGCAAGGGGAGTTGTGGAAATACTCCCCTTTATGAAGAAAATTGTGCGTTTGATCGCTTTTTAAGGCAGGAAAAGTACGGGAGGGGGTTAACTACTTTCGCGTTGAACCCAGTCAAAGCCCAGTACTAGTTTGGAGACCTGGCTTCGGCCTTGTTCAATGATTTCCAACAGCATTTTGGCTGCATTGTTTCCCGCAGGCTCGAAGCCGTAGGCAAAAGTGGAAAGACTAGGAGTGACGACTGCGGCCATTTCGTCATTACCGACACCGATCACCTTGATGTCTTTTCCAGGTACTAGCCCTGCGGCCGTAATGGCTTGCATCGCACCAATTGCAATTCGGTCAGTAGCACAAAATACACCGTCAACTTGTTGATTACTAGCTAAAATGTCAGCCATTTCCTGACGGCCGGAAGCGATTGAAAATTGCCCTTGGCTATGAAACTTGGGAGGCTTGGCTGCCAAGTGTTTGAGCGCAGTAGAGAAACCATCGAAGCGCTGCTGGTCAACCGCGATATCATCACTCTGCACCCCGAGAAAGCCGACGTGCTTACAGCCTGCTTGGGAGAGGAATTCACCTGCACAATAACCTACTCGGTAGTCATCATGGATGACACTGGGGATATTGAAACTGGAGCCGTCCTGGCCGATCAGAACCACCGGTGCCTTGGAGCGCTTGATAGCAGTGACCAGCTCATCATCGATATGGGTGGCAAACATCACGATACCTTCGACGCGCTTTTGATTGAACAGTTCGATGTATTGCAGTTCCTTTCCTGCCTCCAAGCGGCTATTGGCCAGCAGTACTTGTTTACCTGCTTGTTCGAACACTTCGCTCAATCCGTCGACACCCTGCGAGGTCGCATTCGATGCAACGCGAGGAACAATAATTCCTATCAGGTTGGTTTTATTGGATTTTAAGTCTTTAGCGACTTGGTTTACTACGTAACCACACTCTTCTATCGCACGCCTTACCTTGACCTTGGTGGCTTCTTTGACGCCATATTCGTCATTAATCACCCGAGAAACGGTTGATTTAGAGACCCCGGCCAGTCGTGCTACATCATGAAGGCTTGCCATATATAACTCCTTGGTTAACCGAGATGATCCTGCAATTTAGGGATGCTTTGCAATCTTTGCTCTTGGCTTTGGTTATCTATGGTGATGTAGATCACATATGTGGTCGGTGTTTTGTCGTATACGCCGATCCGCCTCACACTCAGCAAACAGTAGCTTGACGCCAGCTTACTTGATCGTAAAAACTATTTCGGTAACGTTCCCGAAAATGATTCAAGCTATTTAAGTAGTGAATCGGCAAGGTGAGCAGCCCCAACACCTGCTCAGCCGCAAGGCAAACCTTGATGTCTCGGGAGCAAAAAAGATTTTAATAACGTGTACCCAGACAACAGACATGTTGAGGGTGGAATTTAAATTTCTGAGCGTGAAACGCATTCACGACGGGGGTAGAAAGATGGACTTTCCAGTTATAGCTAAGCAACTTATTGAAAAGCTTGGTGGAAAAGACAATATTGCAGCGGCAGCTCACTGTGCGACGCGATTACGTTTGGCCTTGCATGATGAAAGCAAAGCCGACTTGAAAGCAATTGACGACATCGAAGGGGTAAAGGGCCAATTTCAGGTGGCAGGCCAAATCCAGGTGATTTTTGGCTCAGGTATTGTCAACCAGGTGTATGCGGCGATGACGGCAGAGACTGGCCAGACAGAGATGTCGACCAAAGACGTCGCTTCCGCTGGCGCACAAAAACAGAACGTTATTCAGCGCGCGGTGAAAGGCTTGTCTGATATTTTTGTTCCGATCATTCCAGCGATTGTCGCGGGCGGCCTATTGATGGGTATCTTCAACCTGCTGACTGCACAAGGCTTGTTTATAGATGGTCAGTCTTTGATTGAAGCCTACCCGGGTATGGCTGATCTGGCGTCGATGATCAACACGTTTGCCAACGCTCCATTTGTCTACCTCCCTGTTTTGCTGGCATTCTCGGCATCGAAGAAGTTTGGCGGCAACCCGTTCCTCGGCGCTGCGCTGGGTATGTTGATGGTTCACCCGGATCTTCTAAATGGCTGGGGCTTCGGTGGGGCTAGCGTCAGCGGCAATATCCCGGTGTGGAACATCTTTGGCTTTGAAATCCAGAAAGTAGGATACCAAGGCTCGGTACTGCCGGTACTAGTAGCCGCTTTCATCCTTGCCAAAGTTGAAAATGGCCTGCGTAAAGTTATCCCATCAGTATTGGACAACTTGTTGACCCCGATGCTGGCGATTTTTATCACCGGTTTCCTGACCTTCACACTTGTAGGTCCTATCACCCGAGATGCGGGTTTCCTTCTTGGCGATGGCCTTAACTGGCTGTATGAGTCTGCTGGGTTTATCGGTGGCGGTCTGTTCGGTTTGGTATATTCGCCGTTTGTTATTACCGGTATGCACCATAGCTTCATCGCGTTTGAAACCCAACTGCTTGCTGATATCGCGGTAACCGGCGGTACCTTCATCTTCCCAATCGCGGCGATGTCCAACGTGGCGCAAGGCGCGGCTTGTCTGGCATTCGGTTTGACGACCAAAGACAAAAAAGCCAAGGGGATTGCGATGCCATCGGGCGTGACAGCATTGCTGGGTATTACTGAGCCAGCCATGTTCGGTGTGAACCTGAAATACCGCTACCCGTTCATTGCTGCCATTATTGGCGCAGCAACGGCAAGTGCTTTCATTACCCTGTTCAAGGTAAAAGCGACGGCACTGGGTGCGGCAGGCTTGCCGGGTATTATCTCTATCGACCCTAACTCTGTGATGTACTACATTGTAGGCATGGTGATTTCCTTTGGTGTGGCCTTCGGTTTGACCATGCTCTTTGGCCTGAAGCAGAAGAAGGCTACGCCGAAAGCAGTTACTGCTTAATATACAAATGTAAAATTGAAATAATGATGAGGGTGGGCTGATAAGCTCACCCTTTTTTGTTTCATCAATAAGTCATATGTGTTGTTTATATTAAAGCGACATTTACAACTAAATGATGAATGGTTCTGGAGCTTTGTTGTGGAAATGCTGACAGCTGATCGTTGCCAAACTGCAGTTCAACTTGCCAAAGAGGGCGGCAAGTTGGCATTGAGTTTCTTATTGCGCCGAGAAGCGATGGATGTTCAGTATCCCTCTCGCAATGACCTCGTGACCGAAGCAGATTTTGCCGTTGAAGACTTGATACGTAAAAGGCTTGGGGACTATTTTCCTAACGACGGCATATATGGTGAAGAGCGGGGTGTCACCCATCCAGTTTCGGCGGGTGATGGTTATTGGGTGATTGATGCCATTGACGGCTCAGTTAATTACCTGCACCAAATCCCTTTCTGGTCTGTATCGATTGCTTACATCCGTCACCACACGGTGGAAGTAGGGGTGATCTACAACCCGGTCAATGATGAATTGTTCAGTGCCCAGCACAATATGGGGGCGTACCTTAACGGTTTTCCGATCAAGGTTAGTGACACCGCCAATACAGAACAGGCTATCATCGGTATGGGCCATGCCTTTCGTACTGGGTGTGACTATTTCTCGCAACTTGAAGCGTTAACTCGTCAACATGCTGATTACCGGCGCTTGGGATCATGTGCATTATCTATGGCGCATGTGGCTTGTGGGCGACTGGACGGATATTACGAAGCGTATCTTCCTGCGTGGGACTTTCTCGCTGGCTGGCTATTGGTAAAAGAGGCTGGCGGGCAGGTATTTCCTTTGCCGGGCGACGTACTCAAGCGCGGTGCCGAAGTGAAGGTTCTTAATGGCAAGCTAAACCGCTACCAGTTATTCCCTGATAAGTACTGATGCCTGCTTCACAATAGCGCGGTACCCTGACGTTCAACTGCTTTGTGACATCGTATTGGTACTTGTTGGCACTAATGTGACAGTTTGGCTGAAAACCACTGTCATATTTCATCACTCTGTCACCAACCATCTTTGCTTTACCTTTATTCTTCTTTTCAATCTTTTTGAATAAGGACTTGGCAGGAAAGCTAAGCAAGAAAATACGATGAAAGTGACGGTATTAGGGACGGGGGATGCTTTCGATGCAAAATCACCCAACTCATCCTTTCTTATTGTGCTGAAAAGTCAAACTTGGTTATTTGATTGTGGGCCAACCGTACCGCAGCAATTATGGAAAAAACAATTGGCTGACGGCATCGATGTTATTTATTTCTCCCACACCCATTCTGATCATTGTGCAGGGTTGGCGACATTGATGAATTACTGGTGCGCTGCTGGAAGGGATAAACCTATCACTATTGTTTGTCAGGCGAAAGATAAGCCTTTACTGCATGGGCTTATCCAGTTTGGAACCCAATATGAGCCAAAAATCCCATTTGAAATTAACTGGTCAGATATTCAAGACCAGCAGTTTAACGACGTGAGTTGGTGTGTTGCCAAGACTATCCATGGAGTAAGTAACTACTCGTTGCTGCTGGAGGAGACATTGTTCATCAGTGGTGACGGGAAGCCGAGCCTTGCTTCAATGTCAATGATGAATAAAGCCAGAGTGATTTTCCATGAGTGTGCTGACATCTGCAATGGTGGTTCCGGTCATGCGTCATTAAATGAATTGATAGAAATAAAGAAAAAGGTACCGGGTGAAATATATCTCTATCACTTTAATGAGAACGATAGAGGCAAATTAATACATCCTGCTAATGAGCAAGCTATCCAACTATTAATGTCCGATCAGGTAATTGAAATTAATGATGAACATGTTTAATGACAGGCTAAATAAAGCACGTGAGATAGCACGTAGTGCAGGAAAATTAGCGCTAAGTTATCAGTTAAAAGTCGATACGTTAGTGACTGAATCCAAAGGACCCCATAACTGGGTCACCGAAGCCGATTTTGCTGTTGAGCGCCATATTCGCGAGCAAATACAAGCTGCCTTTCCTCAAGATAATATTCTGGGTGAAGAGCTTGGCACTGATGAAAAAGGGTTTCCGATTTGGGTCATTGACCCCATTGACGGTACCACTAACTTCAAACGGAGTATCCCTTTCTGGTCGGTTTCATTGGCATGGGTTGATCATTCTGGAACCCAGTTCGGCGTTGTGTATGACCCGGTCAGGGATGAACTGTTCTATGCCGAAAAAGGGCTGGGGGCTTGGTGCAACAGCGAAAAGATCTTTTGCAGCAAAACCAACGAGCCTTCGCAAGCTGTGTTGGGGATCGGACACGCTTGGTACAGCGGGTTCAGCTATGACGTGATCCTCAAAGGGTTGAGGAGCAAAGATGCAGATTACCGCCGCTTTGGGTCAGCAGCCTTATCCCTCGCGCATACCGCGTGCGGCCGTATCGACGGGTATTACGAACGTTTCCTCAATAGCTGGGACTTCCTAGCCGGAGTGTTAATCGTCGCAGAAGCTGGTGGACAGACGGTTGAAGCAAATGAAAAAGAAATCTTTACCGGGTGTGAAGTCTACGCCCTGAACAATCAATTGAAATTAAGTGACGTACTTCCCCACATCGGAACATATGCGGAGAGCAAGGAATGAAAAATGTCGTATTGGCTGCCTCTTTGATAGCAGCAGGGTTTAGTTCAACATTAATGGCAAAAGAGATCACGATTGCATGTGGCTCGCAAGGTATGGAGCTGCAAATCTGTCAGGAGGGTGTTGAACGTTGGTCTGAAAAAACTGGTCATACCGTGAATGTGGTGTCGACACCGAACACCTCAACTGACCGTTTGGCAATGTATCAGCAGCTGTTGTCAGGCCAGGCGAAAGATGTCGATGTGTATCAAATAGATGTGATTTGGCCGGGCATTCTGGGATCCCATTTTATCGATCTGTCTGGTTATGCAGGAAAAGAAACAGAGAACTTTATTCCTGCACTGGTAGAAAACAATACCTACCGCGATCAGTTGGTGGCAATGCCATGGTTTGCTGATTCTATCTTGAACTTCTACCGCCAGGACTTGCTCGATAAATACAACAAGCCAGTTCCGACTACCTATAACGAGATGGCTGAGACGGCGAAGTTGATCATGGATGAAGAGCGTCAATCCGGTAATGATCGGATGTGGGGATATGTTTGGCAGGGTAGGGCCTATGAGGGGCTGACCTATAACTTCCTTGAGTGGGTACAGGCATTCAATGGCGGTAACTTTGTCGAATCTGACGGCAAGATCACTATCAATAATCAAGTATCTCGCGATGCACTGGAAATGGCCCGAGACTGGATTGGCACGATTTCTCCTGAGGGTGTACTTAACCATGCGGTTGAAGACTCTCGCGGGGTGTTCCAGTCGGGCAATGCGGTATTCATGCACAATTGGCCATATGCCTATAACCTGGCCCAGTCTGATGACAGTGTGATCAAAGGAAAAGTTGGTGTTGCACCGATGCCGAAAGGGGCTGATGACGGAGTCCATGCCGCCACCCTTGGTGGATGGCAGCTTGCCGTCTCTCGTTATTCAGAGAACCAAGATGAAGCGGCCGATCTGGTGATGTTCCTAACCTCATACCAAGAGCAGAAGCGTCGAGCGATTGCAGCAGGTTATGGCCCGACCCGCTTGGCAGTTTATCAGGATGAAGAGGTTCAACAAGCGAGCCCGTTGTTCGGCATGATGGAAGATATTGTCCTCAATGCGACCGTCCGTCCGTCAACCGTGACGGGGAGTCATTACAACCAGGTATCAAGCTACGTCTATAACGCTGCCCATGATGCATTATCAGGTCGCAAAACCGCTGAAGAAGCCCTCAATGATGTTGAAGGCCGCTTGATGCAACTGTCACGCGGTGGCCGCTGGTAATCACCTATTATATTGAATTAGCTGCCCTGCCTAGTTGGGGCAGCAATAATGGATTTTACAATGAAATTGAATTTACATCAGAGCCGAGTGATGTCGGCTTGGTTGTTTGTTCTGCCAATGCTGCTGGTGTTAGCGATGGTGGCCGGTTGGCCTCTGATGCGAACCTTTTGGCTGGGGATGACGGATGCCCGCCTCGATGCGTTCCATATTCCGGCGTGGATAGGCTTTGAAAACTACCTGGTTAATTATGGCGGTAGCTGGTACGGCGTTTTGGCGGACTCTATTTGGTGGAATGCTGTCGGCAATACTTTTTATTTTACGGTTGTTTCGGTTTTTTTTACTACCGTCCTCGGCATCGTGATCGCTATGGTTCTTGATACTCCGTTCAAAGGACGAACACTGCTGCGTGCTGCTGTTCTGATCCCCTGGGCGATCCCCTCGATTATCTCAGCCAAGATGTGGGCTTGGATCCTTCATGATCAGTTCGGCATCCTCAATGAGATCCTGATGCGCTGGGGATGGCTCGATGTGCCTCTGGCTTGGACGGCCGATGCGGGCTTGGCGATGCATGCGATTATCCTGATTGAAGTTTGGCGCAGTGCTCCCTTTATGGCTTTGCTGGTGCTCGCCGGGTTACAGATGGTGCCGCGTGATTGTTATGAAGCAGCGAAGGTCGATGGGATCCCTGGTTGGTTGGTCTTTTGGAAGGTTACTCTGCCATTGATAGCCCCGGCGATCACTGTAGCTGTCGTGTTCCGGATTCTGGATGGCATGAGGGTGTTTGATCTTGTTTATGTGCTGACACCGAACAATGAACATACCATGTCAATGGCCTCCTACGCACGGCAGCAAATGATTGATTTTCAAGCGGCGGGTTATGGCAGTGCTGCTTCGACGCTACTTTTCTTCATGGTTGCCTTAGTCACCATTGGCTACCTTGCATTTAATCGAAAACAGTTTGAGGAGCAGTAATGAGTGAACTTTCTATACCTCAGACAGCAGTGGGACATATAGCGAAGCAATCACGTTGGAGGCAATGGTCTAAGCAAGTGGCATTTTATGGCTTGGTCTTGGCGATTTTTAGCTTCTCGGTTTTTCCCCTGTATTACGCTGTCGTGTCATCGCTGAAATCCGGTACTGCCCTGTTTTACCCAAGCTTGTGGGTAGAGGCTTTTGATTTAACTAACTACCGTTCCGTCTTTGAAAACCAAAATTTTGGCCGGAACATCCTCAACTCCCTGCTTGTAGCGACATCGGTGGTCCTGGTTTCCCTGTTACTCAGTGTGACGGCGAGCTATGCCCTTGGCCGTATTCGCTTCCGTGGCCGGAATCTTATATTAATCACCATTCTGTCAGTGTCTATGTTCCCGTCGATTGCCGTACTGACAGGATTGTTCGAATTGATCCGTACAATGGGTTTATACAATACCCTGCCAGGGCTGGTCTTTTCTTACATGATCTTCACTTTGCCGTTTACCGTGTGGGTGTTGACGACTTTTATCCGTCAAATCCCCCATGAATTGGAAGAAGCGGCCATTGTTGATGGGGCGGGCTCTGTCACCATCATCCGCAGAATCTTTTTGCCACTGATGTCGCCTGCGATCGTGACAACCGGTTTGCTGGCTTTTATTACCGCCTGGAATGAATTCCTGTTCGCCCTGACATTTGCCATCACTGATAGCAAACGGACTGTGCCTGTGGCGATCGCAATGATGTCGGGCAGTGGCGAGCATGAAATCCCTTGGGGAATGATTAATGCGGGATCGGTTATTGTCACCATCCCTTTGATTATTTTGGTGCTGATCTTTCAAAAACGCATTGTATCTGGCCTGACGATGGGCGCAGTAAAAGGATAATTTATGTCTCAGTTAACTCTTAATCATGTCAAAAAATCTTTTGGTTCTACTGAGGTCATTCAAGGGATAGACCTAACGATAAATGATGGCGAATTTGTGGTCTTTGTCGGTCCATCGGGTTGCGGTAAGTCGACGTTACTTCGCATGATCTGCGGTCTTGAGGCAATCAGCGAGGGAGAGCTTTTCATTGATGGCGAGGTAGTAAATGATCTCTCGCCAAAAGATCGTGGAATCGGAATGGTTTTCCAATCTTACGCTCTCTATCCCCATATGACAGTCTATGAAAATATGGCATTCGGCCTACAGGTGCGCGGGATCAACAAGACTGAAGCAGACTCTCGGATCCGCAATGCCGCCGAGATGCTACAGCTAGATAATTTGCTAGATCGAAAGCCGAAAGAGTTGTCAGGTGGCCAGCGTCAACGGGTAGCGATTGGCCGGGCACTGGTGAGGCAACCAAAAGTTTTCTTATTGGATGAGCCACTGTCGAATCTTGACGCGGCACTGCGGGTTCATATGCGAATGGAATTGGCGGAGCTTCATCGCCAGCAGGGCTGTACCATGATATATGTTACCCATGACCAAGTTGAGGCGATGACCTTGGCTGATAAAATAGTCGTCCTTAATCAAGGGCGTATTGAGCAGGTTGGTACCCCGCTTGAGCTGTATAATACCCCGGCAAATCGCTTTGTCGCCGGGTTTATCGGATCTCCTAAAATGAATATTTTGGCGTTAGAGGCATCAAGCCCGCTTTCTTCTTTAGCCATACCACTTGTTAATGGTGAAGTTGCCGAGCTTGGTGTTCGACCTGAACATTTAGAGATAGTTGATGTTCAAACAGACAATGTCTTGAGGGCTGAAGTGAAATACCAGGAGCAACTGGGCAGTGAAACTCTAGTGTATGTCGCTCTGGAAGATGGGCTGACTCTCACCGTTAAATCTGAAGGTCAGCAACGGTACAAAACTGGTGACAGCTGTTGGGTTCACTTTCCTGTTGAATCATTGCACCTTTTTAATCATCACGGTGAAATGATCAACGAACCGTCATCAATTCAACATGTAGCGTAACTAGAATCTGCGCCATTCTGTCTGCCAGAGGGAAACCTCTGGCTTTTTTGTGTCGTTACCATGAATCATACATACACCTTAAAATCGACTCTCACCAAATCACTGCCGATCGCTATACCGGTTGCGCTGCAAACATTGCTGGTGGCGTCCCGTCAGCTGGTTGATGTCACCATGTTGGCCCAGCTTAGTCCGCAAGATGTTGCAGCAGCAGGGCTGGCAGCACGCATATTCAATATTGCTACTATCGTGTCTATTGGCTTGGCGACTGCAGTGGGGATATTGGGGGCCCAGTACTTTGGCGCCAATAACCGTGACAAGTTGCGACAACTGTCAGGAAGCTCGGCTCTACTGACCTTGCTGATCAGCTTTGCCTTGACCTTGGCTCTATCTTTCCCTCGCTTGGTAGTTCAGTTGGGGAGTAGTGATCCGCTACTCATCGCTGCGACGTCTGATTACCTTCGCATTGTTGCGATTAGTAGCTTCGCGATGACAACCACGCTTTGCGTCTCGACGTTGTTGCGTTCCATTCATGTCACAACCCCTATTTTGTTTATTGCAGCCATTGGGTTCGCGGCCAATATCATGCTTAATAAAATACTGATATTCGGTTTTGCAGGGATCCCCGCTATGGGACTGAAAGGGGCGGCGATTGCAACAACTGTGAGCACCTTTGCTGAAATGCTCCTCGTGCTAGCATATACCCATAAACGCCAACGCTGGCTTCTTGCAACATGGCAGACGATTAAGTCAGCCTGCCAGGTTGCGGTGTTGGCGCCGGTGTGCAAGTTGGCGTTGCCAATAGTGATTAACAGTGTGGTGTTCTCTGCTGGGGTCTTTGGCTATCACGCGATGGTCGGTAAAATTTCAACTGATGATTTGGCGGTATTTAGCCTGATTTCAACCATCGAAATGACGGCTAATTTCGTTATTATGGGCTTTGCAATGGGGATCGCGGTGTTGATCGGCAATGCAATCGGCAACAAGAACGCCGAAGCGGTTAGGCAGCTGTCTCGTTACAGCACTTATATTGCACTTGGTGTGGGGGTGATGACTGCATTGGCCGCTGTTGTCGGCTTGCCGCACAGCCAAAGCGTGTTTACCAGTTTTACCGCTGAGCATTTCGAACAGTTGAACCAAATCTTACCGCTATTGGTGGTCTTTCTGATCTTAAAGGCGCTGACCATTACTTTGGTTTGCGGAGTACTCCGGGCTGCCGGAGATGTGAACTACTGCCTCAAGCAAGATACTTGGTGTCTGTGGGGAGTCGGCTTGCCGCTAGCCTTTTTCTTTACCTTTGTGCTTGGTTTGGGGATCTACTGGGTATTGGTAGCCATGTTGATAGAAGAAGTACTGAAAACCGTGTTCAGCTATTTGCGGATCCAACGAGGCAGGTATTTGGTCGAATTGGCATAGCCAGGTGTGACGGTCTATTACAACTTAAAAAGGCTGCATGTGATTGCAGCCTTTTATTGTCAGAATATTCACGAGGCTTGAGCAATCTGCTCAACACCCTCTTCTTTAGCGCTTTCCATGCGAGCACCGATAATCGCACCTGTTAGTGCGATAACGGTTGAGCCCACCATCGCAATGATCATCGGCCACAGTGATGTGCCACCCAGCATTGCCGCCAGCGCACTGACACCCGCACCCACACCATATTGCACCGCCCCCAGTAGAGCTGATGCAACCCCTGCATTTTTACCGTAATAACGCATGAAACAAGCGCTTGAGTTCGCCATGATACCGCCGTTGGCAGCAATGGAAATGACGAAGCCAGGCAAGATATACCACAGTGTTTCTGGTGCAATAATGTGGCTGGAAATCAGCACCATGCCACCAACAAGCTGCAAGCTTAGAAAGACCTTGAGCAAAGTAGATGGCTCATAGGTACGCAGCAGGAAAGTATTGGTTCGGTTGATGATCACAATGCCGATGACATTGGCAATAAATAGCCCCGAAAAGAGCTCGGCCGAAACACCGAAGTGCTCGATATAGGCCAAAGGCGCACTGGTAATAAATGTCATCAGTACTGCATAGCCGAAGGCTTGGGCGACAAGAAACCCCAGCGCCCTGCGCTCCCTGATCACTGATAGATAGCCACCAGACCCTTTTTCTTTTTTAGCCGGTTTAGTCTTTGGCATGACGACCATGGCATTGAGTGCAATCATGGCTGCGAGGAAGCAGAGCAGGTAGAAAATCCAGTGCCAGCTTTGGCTGCGAAGGATCAAGGTACCGACCGTTGGGGCAATGGAAGGGGCCAGCATCATGATCAGCGCGATGAGTGAAAACAAACGGGCGGCTTCTTTGCCTACCGCATTGTCACGAATCGTTGCTGGCACACCGACAACAGCAATACCGCCGCCAAGGGCTTGTACTACCCGCCATGCCCATAGCATTTCCAATGACTCCACACCCGCCATCATGAAACTACCGGCAGCAAAGAGAAGTAAGCCGGCCACCATGGTTGGCTTACGGCCGAGTTTATCTGACAGAGGCCCACCAATGAGCTGACCGATAGCCATGCCAAGGACATAGATGCTGACGGTGACGGCTACCAATGAGGTGTTCACGCCTAGATCACTGGCGATGATCGGGATGGCGGGCAGGTAGCTATCGATTGCGAAAGGAGAAAGGGCAAAAACGGCGGCAAGCAACAGCAATAGGGAAGTGGGGATGTGTTTATTCATAGAACCTCTTATTTATCTTTCTAGAAAGATAATATCTAGCATTTGTCTTTCCAGCAAGATATATTTAACGGGCTAGGAAGGAGAGAGCAGATGGCAAAACAAGAAACTGTCGCCAACATATTGAAAAACATCGAACAAAACTGGCCGGAGTCGTTTGAGAAATATTCGCCGCCGAAGCTTAGGATCCACCGCCTCCACGATTATTTTCAGCAAGATTTAGAAAAAGTGATCAGCCAACACGCGCTCCAGCACGCTGATTTTGGGGTGTTGACCACCTTGAGAAGGGCCGGCGAGCCGTTCTGTTTGTCACCGACAGAGCTCTACAGTTCGATGCTGCTGAGCTCGGGTGGTTTGACTAAAGTGCTCACCCGGGTGACTACGGCTGGCTTTGTCGATCGGGTTGATAACCCGGAGGACAAGCGCAGTAAACTGGTTCAGCTCACGGAAGAAGGACGAGTATTGATTGATGGCATCATTCAGGAGTTACATCTGGTTGATCAGCTGCGCCTCAACGTCCTTACCAAGGAAGAGAAACAACTACTCGATGGTCTGCTGGAAAAAATGCTGACTGCTTGGGAGTAAGGTGATTGCGGTATCCGCTAAGCTTTGTATACTGCCCGCAACGCACATCTAGCTAAGACATTATTATGATTATTTTAACGACAAACTTTGGTGATATCGAGATTGAACTGGATTTCGATAAAGCGCCGGTAAGCTCCAAGAACTTCCTGCAATACTGTAAGGATGGTTTCTACGAGGGCACTATTTTCCACCGTGTGATTGATGGTTTTATGATTCAGGGTGGTGGCCACATTCCTGGTATGAAAGAGAAGGCAACCCGAGACCCGATTGTCAACGAAGCCAACCGCGGCCTGAAAAACAAGATCGGCACCATTGCGATGGCTCGTACCGATGCACCGCACTCGGCAACGTCACAGTTTTTCATCAACCTTGAAGATAACGACTTCTTGGATTTCACGGCGACGACTAACCAAGGCTGGGGCTATGCCGTCTTCGGTAAAGTGACTGCGGGTATGATGGTGGTGAATAACATTGGCAAAGCGTTGACCATGACCCGATTTGGCCACGAGGATGTGCCGCTGGACGACATCATTATCGAGAAAGTGACGATCAAAGAGTCATAATCTCATCTCAAGCGTGATGCTAGAAGAAAGCCACCTGACTAGGTGGCTTTTTTGGTCAATATTCTGGCAGCACAAGCTAGCCATATATTTTATTTTTAACTCCATCGTGCTTCTTCCTACTTATATTAAAAGTTTTTTAACTTTAAATAATGGTTTGATTAATTAAGTTGTTATAAATAGCAAGCGACTAATAAATTTTTTTACCAATCATTTCTGTATTGTTTGAAAAAAATGGTCATAAAAAAAAGTGTGCTCTAGCTCAAATATTTTTGCCTGATTCTCTGTTTTGATTGCCATCAGAGACGGGATTTTTGGCAATTATATTAGGTAACTTTAATTATGCGAGAACTAACAGTGGAGACTCTCACGAAAGAGGCGTTCGCCCCTTTTGGTGATGTGATTGAAACGGATAAATCCGATTTTTTTTATATTAACAATTGTTCAGGGCAACGCTTTCATGGTCTTGGTGCCATTGATGTGTCGGATGAGTCTAAGCCTTTGATTAGTATTGTGCGTGCGGCAGGTTTTGATAATGGCATTTCGTTTGATTTATTGGAAAAGCATCCGAAAGGAAGCCAAGCTTTCTTTCCATTAAAAGGTGAGCGGTTTATTGTCATCGTAGCCCAGGGTGATGAAAACATTGATGAATCTTCATTACGCGCATTTATTACTAATGGAAATCAAGGTGTAAATTATCATCGTAATGTTTGGCATTATTTATTATTTGCGAAGAATAAAGAAACGGATTTTTTAACGATAGACCGTGCGGGCGAAGATAACTGTATTGTTAAGAAGTTATCCTCTAATTACACTATCAACTTTTAAATTATTTATATAGATAAGTCCTATTTAACTAGGGTGGCAAAGTTTACCTATCTTTAGGCGGAGAACAATTATGGCAAAAATGCGAGCAATTGAAGCGGCAGTATTAATTTTAAAAAAAGAAGGAGTGGATACGGCATTTGGTGTCCCTGGCGCCGCTATCAATCCAATGTATGCTGCTCTTAAGAAAATTGGTGGGATTGACCATGTGCTGGCACGGCATGTTGAAGGAGCATCTCACATGGCTGAAGGCTATACCCGTACAGCACCTGGCAACATTGGTCTGTGTATCGGCACTTCAGGCCCAGCGGGAACAGATATGATCACTGGTCTGTATTCGGCATCAGCAGACTCGATTCCAATCCTCTGTATTACCGGACAGGCACCGGTTGCGAAACTTCATAAAGAAGACTTTCAAGCGGTTGATATCGAAGCGATAGCCAAGCCCGTTACGAAAATGGCGGTCACGATTCGAGAAGCAGGCCAAATCCCAGGCACTTTCCAAAAGGCATTTTATGAAATGCGCTCTGGCCGTCCCGGACCAGTTCTGCTGGATTTGCCAATTGATGTGCAGATGACAGAGATTGAGTTTGATATTGACCTCTATGAGCCAATGGCACCATCAAAGACATCTGCCACTAAGGCTCAGGCCAAGAAAGCGCTGGAAATGCTAAACGAGGCTGACAAACCTGTTTTGGTTGCCGGTGGCGGGATAATTAACGCTGATGCATCGGCTCTTTTGCGTGAATTTGCTGAGCTGGTTAATGTGCCAGTGATCCAAACGCTTCGTGGTTGGGGATCACTCACCGACGAGCACCCCCTAATGGCGGGTCGCATGGGCTGTCAGGCTAACCACCGATACGGTAATGCGACATACCTTGAGTCTGATTTTGTGTTTGGTATCGGTAACCGTTGGGCAAACCGTCATACTGGTGATCTGAAGACCTACACAGAAGGGCGCAAGTTTATCCACGTCGATATCGAGCCAACGCAAATTGGCCGTGTTTTCTCGCCTGATCTCGGTATTGCCTCAGACGCTTACGATGCACTGTCTGTTTTCATTGAAGTTGCTAAAGAGATGAAAGCCAATGGTGATCTGAAAGATCGAACCGAGTGGGTTGCAAGCTGTGCTGAACGCAAACGCACCATGCTGCGTCGTGAAGATTTCGATTGTACGCCGGTTAAGCCTCAGCGTATTTATCATGAGATGAACAAAGCGTTTGGTCCTGAAACCCGTTATGTTTCGACTATTGGCTTGGCGCAAATTGCAGCTAACCAGTTCCTTCATATTCATGAGCCAAGACATTGGATTAATGCTTGTCAGGCCGGTCCGCTAGGTTGGACGATGCCTGCGGCATTAGGGGTGGTGAAAGCGGATCCGTCAAAGCCAGTTGTGGCTATTTCCGGTGACTATGACTTCCAGTTCCTAGTAGAAGAACTTGCTGTGGGGGCGCAGTTCAACCTGCCTTATATCCATGTGTTAATCAACAACGCTTATTTAGGACTTATTCGCCAGGCGCAACGTGCATTCGATATTGATTATTGTGTACAGCTTTCTTTTGAAAATCAGAATGCGCCAGAAGTTAAAGAATACGGTGTTGACCATAAGCGCGTTGTAGAAGGACTGGGCTGTAAAGCTATTCGCGTCGACGAGCCGCAGGATATTGGCCCTGCTCTCGAGCAGGCCAAAGAGTGGCTCCAGAAGTACAAGGTGCCGGTTGTTGTTGAGGTACTGACCGAGCGTGTGACGAACATCGCTATGGGGCCTGATATCGACAAGGTGATGGAATTTGAAGAAACCATCGATCTTTAACGATGAACCCTGCACGCAAAAACGTATCTTTTGATCACTGAATTTTTACTTCGAATTCGCTGTGGCTGAAGTAGCCACAGCGTAAGGATGACGAATCATGCCAAAACTCGCAGCAAATTTATCAATGCTATTTACTGAGCTGGACTTTATGGATCGCTTTGCCGCGGCTTCAGAAGCCGGCTTTCGCGGAGTGGAATACCTCTTCCCTTACGACTTTCCGGCGAGTGAGATTGCCGCAAAACTGGAAGAAAACGGCCTGCAGCAGGTGCTGTTTAATTTGCCTGCTGGTGATTGGGCTGCTGGTGAGCGTGGTATTGCATGCCACCCAGACCGGGTGGAAGAGTTTCGTTATGGCGTTCCAAAGGCAATCGAATACGCCAAGGCGTTGGGTTGCCGTCAGGTGAACTGTCTGGTGGGGATCAAACCTGACCACGTATCCGATGATGATGCATACCGGGTGCTTGTCGATAATTTGCGGTTTGCTAACGAACAGCTAGAAGCGGCAGGTATTGCGTTTGTCGTTGAAGCCATCAATACCCGTGATATCCCTGGATTCTTTGTTTCAAATACACGGTTAGCGCTTGGCCTTCTGGAAGATGTCGGCTCTGACAACATTCGCTACCAATATGACATTTACCACATGCAAATCATGGAAGGGGATATTGCCCGTACGTTGGAAACGAACCTAGAACACATTGGCCATGTTCAGTTGGCCGATAACCCGGGACGTCACGAGCCTGGCACGGGTGAGCTGAATTATCCATTCTTACTCGCTCACCTCGACAACATTGGTTACAGCGGTTGGGTTGGATGTGAATACGTACCAGCCAATGGTACTCAGGCTGGCCTGGGTTGGCTCAAAGAATTTAATCTAGTTTAAGTAAGGGAGAGAGTAGGATGAAAAATATCGGATTTATTGGTACGGGGATCATGGGTAAGCCAATGGCAAAAAATCTGCAGGACGCAGGTTATACCTTGTATTTCTCTGAGCACTTTGAGCCAGCCCCCGCTGAACTACTTGGCGAGAAAGGGTTTGCCTGCCCAACACCCGCAGCGGTTGCCGAAGCGGCCGAGGTGATCATTACCATGGTGCCAGATACGCCTCAGGTTGAAGATGTGCTTTTCTCTGAAATTGGTATCGCAAAAGGGCTTGCTGCTGGAAAAGTGGTAGTAGACATGAGCTCGATCTCGCCAATGGCGACTAAAGGCTTTGCTCAGAAAGTAGAAGATCTCGGAGCATGGTACGTTGATGCGCCAGTATCTGGTGGTGAAGTGGGTGCTAAGGCGGGTACCTTGTCTATTATGGCTGGTGGCCGAGATGACATCTTTGAGCAGGTTAAGCCACTGCTTGAAGTGATGGGGCAAAACATCACGCTGGTTGGGGGGAACGGTGATGGCCAGACATGTAAGGTAGCCAACCAAATCATTGTCGCTTTGAATATTGAAGCGGTAGGTGAAGCGCTGCTGTTTGCTTCAAAGGCAGGAGCAAATCCAGCCAAGATTCGTGAAGCGCTGATGGGTGGCTTCGCATCATCGAAAATTCTTGAAGTCCATGGTGAACGTATGGTCAAAGGCACATTTGATCCTGGGTTCCGTATCCAACTTCATCAAAAAGATCTCAATCTTGCCCTAACTGGCGCTCGTGAACTGCAGCTAAACCTGCCAAATACAGCAACCGCGCAGGAGTTGTTTAATACCTGTGCCGCGCTTGATGGAAGTGGCTGGGACCATTCAGCAATGATTAAAGCACTCGAGCATATGAGTAACCACTCTATCAGAGGCTAACCAAATCAGCGGGCACCTCGGTGCCCGCTGTAGTTTTTGCTGATGTGTTTAGAATAGGAGAGGGTGGATGAAAATTGTTATTGCCCCTGATTCATTTAAAGAGAGTTTAAGCGCAGCAGAAGTCTGCCAGTCAATTAAAACAGGTATTCTTCGGCGTATTCCTTCCTGCGAAGTGGTATGTGTTCCTATGGCTGATGGAGGAGAAGGTACACTTGATGCGTTAGTGGATGCGACTCAAGGTCAACGCCATTCGGTAAAGGTCATGGGACCGTTGCCAGATATGCAGGTTGAAGCTGAGTTCGGGATACTCGGTGACGGTGAAACAGCTGTCATTGAAATGGCACGTGCTTCAGGGATTGAGCTGCTAGCCCAAGAGCAGCGAGACCCTCGTCTGACGACGAGTTACGGGACAGGCCAATTAATCTCCGCAGCTCTAGATGCCGGAGCCAAACGGTTGGTTGTGGCGATTGGTGGCAGTGCGACTAATGACGGCGGAGTGGGGATGATGCAGGCACTAGGCGTGAAGTTCCTGGATAAATACCGCTATCCCATTGGTCATGGCGGCGCCCAACTCGCAAGGTTGGCGAACATTGATATGGAGGGTTTAGATCCCCGGCTTGCTGAAGTAGAGGTAGTGGCTGCATGCGATGTTGATAACCCGTTGGTTGGAGTGCGGGGCGCTTCAGTAATATTTGGGCCGCAAAAGGGGGCAACGCCTGATGTTGTTGAGCAGCTTGATTCGGCCTTGACCCGGTTTGCGGGGTGCATTGATAAGAAACTAGGATGCCAAGTTGTCAACGTTCCTGGGGCTGGTGCGGCTGGTGGTATGGGGGCAGCCTTGCTCGCTTTCATGCAGGCTGAGCTGAAACCCGGTATCGAGATTGTTTCGGAAACCGTATCGCTATTAGAAAAGCTGCAAGGAGCCGACTGGGTTATTACCGGTGAGGGAAGAGTAGATGGACAAACACTTGGCGGTAAGACACCTGCTGGCGTCGCGAAATTAGCCCACTCGATGGGGATCCCGACGATAGCGTTAGCGGGGTCTTTAGGGGATGGATGTGACGCATTACGCCAAGTAGGTATTGTTGCCTGTTTCTCGATTTTGTCTAAGCCGTGTTCTTTATCTCAAGCACTTGCCGGAGGCGCTGAAAACCTGACGCAAACGGCCTTTCAGGTGGCAGGGATGATGATAAACCAGCCAAATTAACTGCGAGATAGCCTAGTAACAATACGTTAGAGCTTAAAAAGAAAGTGCCACCGACTAGGTGGCACTTTTGATTTTAGCGTCATATCAGTTATAGCTGATATCAGTAGTATTCCATCGCCGTAGCGACTGACTCGCCCAGCTGAATTTGCGCTTTGTGTTTAAACAGGACAGCTTCAAGCGCAGCAAGGGTATGCAAAACCGCTTCTTGCCGGGCGTTGTAGCCCATCGTGCCGATTCGCCAAATTTTACCTTGAAGTGGGCCAAACGAAGTTCCTATTTCTATACCGAACCGAGTCAATAACTCTTGGCGGACTTTCTCGCCATCAACCAAGTCGGGAATATAGACACCAACTACATTGTTCATTTTGTAGTCTTGGTCGCCAAATAGCGTCAAGCCCATGGCCTGTAGGCCAGCAGCCATTGCATCTCCGGCTTGCTTGTGACGGGCAATAACATTTGCAGGGCCTTGTTCAAGGAATATACGGGCACACTCACGGGCGGCATACAGCATTGAAGTGGCTTCGGTATGATGGTTTAACCTCTCTTCCCCCCAGTAGTCGAGAATCATTGGCAAATCGAAGTAGTTTGATTGGATCATCGCTTCTTCACCATCAATATGATGCTGGTCGCGGATCCCTTTTTCTACGTGCTTACGACGATTGATTTGCTCGACAAACTTTGGGCTCAGGGTCAGTGGTGCACTGCCTGATGGGCCTCCCAAACACTTTTGAAGGCCGACGGATACTGCATCAAGGTGCCAATCGTCGACGAATAGATCATTGCCGGCGACCGAAGCGGTGGCGTCGCAATAGAAAAGCACATCATGATGTTTACAAATCTCGCCGATTTCAGCCAAGGGTTGGTTCATCGTGGTAGAGGTATCGCCTTGCACCGTGGCCACTAATTTGGGTTTGACGCGCTTAATAGCGTCTTCTACTTGCTGAGGATCGCAGACTTTGCCCCATTCAACATCAATGGTCGTGATGTCGGCACCCGTACGCTGGGCGATTTCACAGAGTAAGTGTCCAAAACGACCGATCACGGGGATCAGAACTTTATCACCGGGTTGGATAATAGACACCAATACCGCTTCAATGCCTGCTCGCGCAGTACCGTCAATGAGCAAGGTTTCAGGATTATGGGTATGAAAGACCTGGCGGTATAGCTGCTGGGTTTGGCGCATGTATTCTGTCATCACCGGGTCATATTGACCGATGAGTTGGCTGGAGATAGCTTGATGAACCCGTGGGTATGCGTTGATAGGTCCTGGCCCCATGAGTAGACGCTGAGGGGGATTTAGGGTTTCAAATAGTTCATTGTTAATCGTCATTGATTGTGGGCTCCTTGATCTTATTCTTACGGCTTTTCGCGGTGACAATTGAATAGATATTATTAGTCACACAGTGGCGGCACTTAACTAGAGGATATAGGGATTGATGCTATGAGAACATTGATATAAGTGGAAGTATTGCTGTTTTATAAAAACTTTTGATAATCGAATTATTATTAAAAAAAGGAAGCGCATAAAAAACAAGCGCTTCCAAAGGCGATGCTTCACGTTCTAAGTCGCAACAATGAAAATTACAATGAAATATCTCGGTTGCAGTCTTTGGAATAAATGTAGCTCAGTGGCTCATTCCTTCCTGTTGCATAACAGGCCTGGGGAACATAGGCCGCCATGAAAAGGTAGTCCCCTTTTTTCACTGGGATCCAGTTGTTGTCTAAGTTATAGACACCTTCACCACTGAGTATATAAGCACCGTGCTCTTGTACATGCGTTTCGATATAGCCATGGCAAGCCCCCGGCTCGAAAGTCAGAACATGGAAGTTCATGTCGAAGCCTAAATCTTTCGGGAGCAAATCTTCTACAATGACATTTTCCATACCTTCGTAATGGATTTTTTCGAGGTTATCTCGATGGTTAACGATCAACCGTGGTTGATAGCCGTTAACAGGCTGGTACTTTCGTTTGTAGAGGAATGCCTGACTGTCTTCGCCTTGGTTGGCATTTTCCATCAGTAACAGGGCTCCTGGAGGGCAGTAGATATACCCTCCAGCTTTGAGCGTGTGGCGTTGGTCGTCGGCTTCGACACTGACTTGCCCTGAGATAACATAGAAGAAGGTTTCAATTTCTTCACCGCCAAAACCAGAGCGGTTATTGCCGCCATCATAGAGGGTAACAAGATAGTCAACAAAAGTAGCTCCGATTTGCGGAGAAGACAGGATAGTCAAATCGCAATTCTCAAAGCCAGGCAGAACATTTTTAACCAAACCGTCTGGAGGAAGAATTGCAAAATTATTCTTTTTAATTACAGCGCGTGTTGCAAGAAGATCATTTATATATCCAGTATTGTTGTTTAAGTATCCCATCTTATACCTCGAATCAATCACCTAAAAAAATGGGCCCGGAAGGAA
>NZ_JBSWWQ010000011.1:0-32151 GCF_056160145.1 Photobacterium sp. ABD4_091
GAACCACCGACCCCTACCATGTCAAGGTAGTACTCTAACCAGCTGAGCTACAGACGCAAATTGTGTTCTAGATTTAAGCTAGAAATTGGTACGACCGAGTGGACTCGAACCACCGACCCCCACCATGTCAAGGTGGTGCTCTAACCAGCTGAGCTACGGTCGTACTGTGTCCCCGTGGGAACGAGAAGCATATTAGCGAGTGATGATCTTCGGCGCAAGTGTTTGAGTTACCTTTTTTAAGTTATGGTGACTGTTTGCTTATGCTTTGAGCGCGGCGGATTATTTCTCACCACCATAGTGGATAAAATTGTGATTTCAATCACTTTTATCCATCGTTGATTTTGCGGGTTATGGCATTTGAAAGCCTGATAAAACAACGCCAGCAGTCATTGTTGATGGCTGCTGGCGTATGTGAACGGTGATAAAACTCCCTGACTACCGGGCTTTAGCTGACCTCAGCGTTTTCTGTCTGCTCTAGTGTTTCAAACAAAGCGTTGAATGACTGGGTAAGCTTGTGCGAGGGCAGCAAATGGATCAACGGCTGCTGATGGTAATGTGACTCTTTCATCTTGATAGAAAGCGGCAGGTAAGGCTCAAGGATAGGTAAGCCAATATCTTTTAGATCTGCGATAATCTGCGCTGGGAACTTGGCCTGCGCGTTGAACATATTGACAATAACCCCTTCTACTTCGAGCTTGGGGTTATGGTCATCACGTAATTCCGCAACATTGTTTAGCAAGGTCATCAAGGCTTGCTGCGAGAAACTGTCGCAATCAAACGGAATTAACAGCTTATTGGCACCGATAAGCGCTGCTTTGCTAAAGAAATTCAAGTTGGGCGGGGTATCGATATAAATCCGGTCATATTCCTTGTCCAGTTCATCGAGGGCATCGCGTAGCTTGTATATCTTGTAACGGCGCTCTAGCTCTGATTCGATTTTTTCAAGCTTAGGGCTGGAAGGAATAATATCGAGGTTTTCAAATGGTGTGGCTTGAGGGTAAGACTTTATAGGAGTAGATACTGAAAACCACCCGACAGTTTGGTTTAGTAGCTCTGCAATATTCTTGTTGTTGTCGGTGTTGATATCAAAGCCAAGGTAATGGCTGCTGTTACCTTGGACATCCAAGTCGATAAGAAGGGTTTTATAGCCTTGAGCGGCACTGATGGCGGCAAGGTTGGCTGTAATACTGGATTTACCGACCCCGCCTTTTTGATTGAAGACAACACGACGCATAATGCTTGAACCTACCTTGGTAACTATGTGTAAAAAGAATACGCTATCTTAGCCTAATATGAGCGGCAATGCTTATTGTAATAGCTCGTGGTCGGGTGGCAGAAGCCGTGAAATCCACAAAATCAGCTTATGTTTCATATTCGGACCATCTTCCTTGTCTTCAGGGAGCGGGGTGATTTGCTTGAACTGAACCAATAAGCGGTAAATGCATTCCACTTTGTCTTTCGATGACACGGACTTGTCTAAATCATCAAACCCTTGTTTTTGGGCAAAAGCCATGCCCAGCTCGAGTGCTTTTTTCAGTAGTTTTGCATCGTTCTTGTTTTTCTTCATTTCTGGCTCCGCCTAATGTCGTTAGTTTCATCTTAGAGCCTGTTGCCTAGCATTTATAGCAACATGGCGCATTTCTTTGCGCTGAGTCTTTGAAATTGTTAGCAGAGCAGCAGTAACCATTAGCGAGTTAGTGGATACCCACTTTGATATTGCAGCGCTTGAAGGTTCTCTGCCAAAAGCCGACGTGCTTGAGCGTTGCCTGCCTGAACTTGTCGTGAAGTTCACCGCTGAGGTATGAATTGTAGTAAGGGGTGATAGCCTGGTTGTTGGCGAGAGTCGGGTTGAGCAGTTCGCTCAGGGCTGGTGAGATTTGCTGGTACTGGGAATCCAGTTCAGCAAGATATGGCTGTAGCTCGTTAACAAAGAATTTGTAGAAAACATTGCTTAGGTATTCGGCTTGTTGCTGGTTACGGTTTGGACCGCAAATGAGCGCCGACTCATTATCTTCTAGCATGCTGGTAATGCTATTTAGCCATAAGGTAGAGAGATGCATGGAAAAAATAAGCTGCCCGAAGTAGTGGTGGGCATGAAGCTGTTCTTGGTGTTCGATAAGCCTATCAGCCTGTTTTTCTCCAACACTGGTACCAGCCTGGATATGCTGTTGGATAAAGGCAAGGTAGTTAAATGCATTTAGGCTTTCATCGAAGCCATAAAATAGGCCCAGCTCAAAGGGTTGATGATGTATGGCCAGTTGCTGCCGCCATTCTTTTTCCGTTGTGAACATATTCCAAAGGTGATGGGCGAGTTGGGCTTGCTTTTGTTGTTTGAAACCATCAAGCATGGGCAGTACTTCTGAATCATCCGGTAATGTCTCCTGGCAGTGATTAAGGCCATTTAACAGAATGAGTTCGTATCTTAGTTGCCGTGTTTTGTCCTGCACCTTTCCAAGGATTGAGTTGCGCTCTGCAATTAGGTTAAACAGGCCGCACTTTCTCAGCTCATAGGCATCAAGCAAATCGATACGGATATCTTCAACTGGAAGTAGTAGCTCCCTTGGTTCAGGGAAAGCTTCTAACTCATCGTCATTTATCGTTGCCGGTGGGGTGTCAAGGACATTGGCTAGCCTATCATTATAGGTATTGAAACTGCGTTTGGCAGTATTGGGCTCACACCCCGTAAGAGCCAACAGTAAAAAAAGCAATTGTAATAAAATGAAGGGCTTTGTATACATGCTTTAGTATTAGTCACTAGTAGTATGGTAAGTATACGCAGCAAAACAAAAAGGCGACCATTGGCCGCCTTTAATTCTTGAACTTGCAAGGAAATCTAACTTAGCGCAAAGACATCTGCAATTGCGCGTCGTCATCTTGTTTCTGTACCCAGAACATCCTAGAAGCCAACATAAGTGCTGCAGCGGTTAGGCCGATAATGTTTCCGAACCAGAAGCCATGTGGACCCATTGGGTCTACTATCCAATCTGTCATGCCGAGTATATAGCCAATCGGCAGGCCGAGGATCCAGTAGGCAATAAAGGTACGGATGAAGATCGCCCGCATGTCTTTATAGCCCCTTAATGCACCAGCTGCGACCACCTGGATGGCATCGGTACATTGGTAGATAGCTGCCAAGAACAATAGCTGTCCAGCAATCATGATTACTTCACGGTTATTGGTGTACATCTCGGCAATAGGCTCGCGGAGTACAACTGTCATTACCGCAGTCATTGCAGCAGTCACAAAGGCTACAATCAAACCACAACGGCTAGCAATTTTGGCTTCGTTGAAGTCTTGTCGGCCAAGAAGGTGGCCAACTCGAATACTTAGCGCTGCGCCTAAGCTCATCGGGATCATAAAGATCAGCGACGAAAAGTTACTGGCGACCTGGTGGGCGGCCACTATGGTTGAACCTAAAGGTGAAATCAGCAATGCAATAGCGGCAAATAATGAGACTTCAAAAAAGATAGAAGCGGCAACTGGAAAGCCTAGGCGGAACAGGCGGGTGACCGCTTTAATCTGCGGCTTCTGCCAGTGGTCGAAAATACCCACGCTACGCAGTTTTTTATTGTAGCGAATGTATACCAACATCGAGAAGAACATCAGCCAGTAGACAATCGCGGTCGCGACACCACAGCCGACCCCTCCTAGAGCGGGTGCACCAAACTTACCGTAAACAAAGATCCAGTTAAGTGGGATGTTGCAGGCCAGACCAATAAACCCAATTACCATAGCAGGCACAGTCATTGAAACGCCTTCAGTGAAGCTTTTCAGGGTTTGGAAGAACAGGAATCCCGGAACGGCAAACAATACCGCATACAGGTAGCCCGTGGTTTTCTCTGCCAAAGCCTCTTCGACATCCATCATGTCAATCAGTGAACTCGCGTTATAGAGCACTAAGATGATAGGTACAGAGATTAATGCGGCAAGCAGGAAACCATGCTGGACTTCAAAAGGGATTTTATCGCGTTTGCCAGAGCCGTTTAGGGTAGCAACTATAGGTACAAGGGCGATAAGCAGACCAACACCAAACAGGATCGCAGGCAGCCAGATACTGGCAGCAACCGATACGGCAGCCATGTCTGTTGCACTGACGCCACCTGCCATAACGGTATCGACAAATCCCATGGACGTTTGAGCAACTGAAGCTATCAGTACAGGAATGGCCAATTTTAGAAGGTGGCGTGTTTCACGCCGATAGTTGTGCACGAAAGCGCTCCTGATTGAAGAGTAAATAACGCGGGAATTATAACGATTCGCTTAAACGATACAATTCACAGTAGTTAAAAAGAGAGTAATTAATAATCGTTGTTAAATATCAGACAGTTATAGGTGTGAAATTCTGCTTTTATTGTATCGCTTTCAGCCTCTCTAATCAGTCAGCCTTCACGAAGGGATTGTACACGGCGGTTAATCGTCCTGCTCTATTTCCGCTCTGTTTTTTCCGCCAAGCTTTGCCTCATAGAGCAGTTGATCTGCAACCGCATAGGATTTTTGTGGATTGGCCGTACAACGGCTTGCACCTATGCTGGTTGAAACAATCACCGAAATCACCTCGTTTGAATACGGGGTTTGAGCAAGTGCCGATAGCAAACCTTGGGTGATAACTTCAACGTCTTCGCGAGATAGTCCTTTTAACCATATCGCAAATTCTTCACCGCCAATGCGACCAAACAGACAGTTTTCAGGTAAAGCCTCCCGGCTGACCTCAGTGAAGTGCTTGAGGATATTGTCCCCTTCAATATGCCCATAGGCGTCATTGATGTGTTTGAAATTATCGATATCTAGGATGAGCAGCCAACCTCGGTGGTAGATACATTTTTCATCAAGCTGCTGCCAAAAGTAGCGGCGGTTAGCGATGCCAGTCAGCACATCGTAGTAGGCCATTTTGTGCAGTTTTGCATTGGCTGAACTTAGGGCCTGCGTGCGCTCATTTACCCTAGCTTCCAGCTCTTGGTTTTGCTGTGCCAGAAGGGCATTAAGGCGCTTGGTTTCTTGTTGCTGGCTATCAAGCTTGTGAATGGTTAGCTCAAGGTTGTGCTGCATCTTATTGAATGACTTGGCGAGTGTGCCGAGTTCGTCATCACGGGTAATGGCAATTTTGCTACCCCAGCGACCTTGGCTGATTTGCTCTGCTGCCCGAGTCAGAGATTGAATGGGTAAACGAATATGACCAGCTGCTTTTCGACCCAGCAAGATAGCAATGATCACCAAAATAATAGTGAGCAAAATAGCAACACGTTGCGCGGTCACTAACTCTGGTGCAAAGTCAGTCATCGGCGAATAGAAGGCAATTTTGACCAAATCACTTTTCGCTAGGTTGTAATCAGTGATAAACCCAGCCCACTCTTTACCTTTATGCTCAACAAGCAACAGGCTGTTACCCTTGTTGTGGTCTTTATTGACCAACTTATTGAGGATCGGGGCTGTACTGTGATTAATTTTCGCCAGGGTGCCGCCAATAGGTAGGTGAGATTCAGACGTGCTGGCCAAAATGACTTGGTTCTTATAAAACAGAACCACATCACCGTGCTCACTGAGTTTACTCTTGCTCAACTCTTGGATAACGGTATTGAGGGTTAAGTCTAAGCCCCAGACGCCCAGCAATTTACCATTCTCATCGTGTTGGGCTTTGGAAAGCGTAATGCCAAGTAGGGTAGGGTCAAAGGCACCGGCGTAAATATTACTCCAAACCGGATAGTTAACCTGAGTGGCATTTTGGAACCACTCTTTGTCTCTGGCATCGAAGTTATCGGTTGAATCGATGAGATTTCCCTTGCTGCCAAAGTGGTCTGATTCATAGTGCTGCAGTTTTCCTGCTTTGCCATTTTCGGTTTCTATCAGGAAATAATGTTCATTACCTTGATGGCCTGCGGAAAGCAGCCCTCCATCAATATTGCCAAAGTAGAAATAATCAATTTCGTCATGATGGTTGAGTACATTGGTGATGTGGAGAAGTAAAGCTTCCCTGTCTTCAACGATTTTACTCAATTCCAGTTGGATGCGTTCTTGGTGTTCATAGACTTTATTGGCATCTGTGAAAAATTCATCAAGATGATTGATAACGGCTTGGCTTGCGTGTTGGTAGATGTTCTCTATGGTGTGATGGACAATCCTGACGGCACTTTGGTGCCATAGGAAGCCAATAGGAAGCGCGGTTAACACAACAATCACTGCTAATAACACCTGTATATGTCGGTTAAGATTATTTCTTAGGTGTTTAAGCATCTTGCATCCAACTCACTACGAGCTTTGTGAAAATTTAAATTATGTGCAGAGGATATAGGGTAAAACCTAAGAGTGCAATTTGGCTTGCTTTTTACCGAGCTATTTTACTGCTAACATTCTGAAAGTTAACTTATCCGCAGGAGTTGTCATGTTTACCGGAATTGTTCAGGGTACCGCAGAAGTTATTGCGATCGAGAAGAAAGAAGCGTTTCAAACCCATGTTGTTCGTTTGTTTGGCAATATGCGGGAAGGATTGGAAATTGGCGCTTCAGTGGCCCATAACGGATGCTGTCTCACAGTCACTAAACTTGAAGGGGATAATGTCTCTTTTGATTTGATGCAAGAAACCTTGGCTGTCACTAACCTTGGAGAGCTTAATGTTGGTGATAAGGTGAACATTGAGCGTGCGGCAAAGTTTGGTGATGAAATAGGTGGTCATTCTATGTCAGGCCATATCAATGCCGTAACGCAAATTGTTGATATTGAAGTTTCGCCAAATAACACGACGATTTGGTTTGCAATCCCAGATTCATACAACAAATATATTTTACGCAAAGGATATATTGGTCTTGATGGTTGTTCGTTGACGATTGGTACGGTTGAAGAGACACGATTCTGTGTTCACCTTATCCCCGAAACACTCCAAAGAACATTATTTGGTGAAAAGAAAATTGGCGCTCAAGTCAATATTGAAATTGATCCTCAAACCCAGGCGATTGTCGATACGGTTGAAAGGGTGCTAGCGGAAAAAGGGATTGGGTAATTCAGCCTTCTAAGTAATAAAAAACCCTACATTAATGTAGGGTTTTTTATTTGCAGATAGAAATCATTTAAAAAATGGAATCTAGAATATTTGCTCATCATCAGCGTCGACAAACAAATTGATGGTTTTGTGTAACTCATCAACTTGCATGTTTAAATGGATTGCATGACAGCAAGCCGGGCAGTCATCGTAGAACTCTTGGCTACCTGCACTGGCATCAAGGGTTATCCGAATGTTGTGACCGCAATGTGGACAGGCTACTGTCTGCTCTGTAAAGTTTTTCATTTCGTACTCCTTGCAAACTTACGACAAGAATTAGCATCCAATTTGCGATAATTCTTAACAACGCGACTGACTCAGTTCGATGATTTAACTCTAGCGTTAAGCGTTCGTTTTCGCCTCAAATTAACTATAAAGTTTGAAGTGATAGAAAAAACTGAAAAAGAAATAAAAGTCAGAAGTTAGAACACGAAAAAAGACTGGACGTATAAATTTCTGTTTATATTGATAAAATAAAACGTAGGTCAGAATTGGAACATTTCTTGAGTGAATGCAAGGGAGTAAAAAGGTGCAATAAAAAAGATGGCTTAATTTACACCTTTTCAAAAATAGCCAGTTGCTCAGTAATGCAATAAAGTGCTTATTTATTTCGAGTAACGAGTTAAGTTTACGATCTGCAGTAGATTCTTTTTGATTTGTGTGGATGCAAATATCATAAACCGGAGCAAGTGATCGCTCCGGCTTTAAATAGTTGAAATATCACACCAATGACGAACCGTTAAAATAGGCTTATTTTAGCCCGAGCTCTTCCATCATCTGCTCTGCTTGGGTGATGTAGCTGCCACCGAATAAGTTACAGTGATTGAGAACATGATAGAGGTTATAGAGCGTTTTTCGCTCCTCGTAGCCATCGTCCAGCGGCCAGACAGATTGGTAGCCTTCGTAAAAGCTTGGCGGGAAGCCACCAAAGAGCTCAGTCATGGCGATATCACATTCACGATCACCCCAGTAACAGGCAGGATCAAAAATGATCGGGCCGGTGACGGTGAGGGCGGTATTGCCATGCCAAAGATCCCCATGCAGCAAAGAGGGCTTAGGCTGGTGGTGGACAAGCAGGTCGATAACCTTGCTAGTGATCGTGTCAATGTTGCCAAAATTGATCCCTTTTTCCGAACAGAGCTGCAATTGCCACGCAATGCGCTGTTCGGCAAAAAAACGGCACCACTTTCTACGCCACTTGTTGGGCTGCGGGGTTCGGCCCACATAGTTGTCTAGATCAAAGCCGTATTCACCCTGATCGCCCCAGGCATGCATTCGTGCCAATTGTTCACCAAGGGTGTAAGCCGATTGATTATCGATCACTTTGGTTGGCAAGTAGTTCAGCACAATGAAAGCACGGTCTTTGGTCGCGCCCAAATGTATAAACTGGGGCACCTGAATGCAGTCAGTTTCGTTTAGCACTCTCAGGCTTTCGGCTTCAGTTTCAAACATCACAAGCCGCTCGCGGTCATTGAGTTTGACGAAGTAGCGTTCGTTTTCGTCGCCGATGCAGTAGCATTCATTAATGTCACCGCCTTCAAGCACTTCCTTTTCACTGATTTTGAATGGTCTATCCAATACCTCAGAAAGTTGGTGAGAAATTGCTTGCCACATAGCATCCTCCACAAAACATCAATATGCAGTTGGGCTCGTTGCCTCTCAACATAGTAGTCTATTTATTGAGCTAATAACTGGGTATTTATCAAGGTTTTAATGTTTATTGCCAAATAAGGGCATATTAACGTTTGATTAATTTTCCATTGGGCATCAATTAGTACTTCTTTGTCTTCGTTTATGTACTGGCTTGCTGGGTGGGGGATCTGAGCCGCCTTATTGTCAGCCTCTTATTGATTCAGTGCTTCGCCGGTATACATAAGGTATTCAACGCAAAGGGAATAAAAAGCACTTGCCTGTGGCGAAATTGTCCGGTCGGTGAGGCGGAAAATACCGATATCACGCTTCAGTGGCGGATCAATCAATGGACGCCAGACCAGCTTGGTTTCATTGGTAGGAAAAGCCAGTTTTGGCAGGGTGGTAATACCTATTCCTAGTTCCAAAACGGAAAATAATGAGGTGATGTTCTCGACGGAATAGAGGGCTTTTTCACTGAGCACATGGGCAGGCGTCGATTCCAGTAAAGTACAGGTACCATTACGAATGAAGGGTTGTTTGAGCAAGGTTTCCCAATTAACCCCTTGTTCATGATGGGCGAGAGGGTTGTCCTGTAGGCAAACCACGCCTAGTGGGTCAGACAGCAAAGGAGTGAAAGAGATGGCATCATCTTCAACCTGTGAGCAGTTCCCCAAGGCTAAATCGACTTCTCCGGCTAATAACCTGGCTTCAACCCCTGCGGCGTTATCGTCTATCAAGCTGACTTCTACTTTTGGGTAGCGTTCACAAAATGCTGCCAACACGCTCGGGATCAGTTTAGCGGCAACGGAAGGAACACAAGCGATGCGCACTTTGCCTTGCTGACCAGAGGCAATGGCTTTTAGATCATTATCTAGGTCATTGTAAATATTTAAGAATTGGGAAATCTTAGGGTATGACACTTTACCAAATGGCGTGAGTTGCGCTTTATGCCCGGTTTCAAACAACGCCTGGCCCAACGTCCTTTCTAACTCTTTGACAGAAGTAGACAGGGCAGCCTGCGAACGGTTTGCCCGTTTTGCCGCAGCCCTAAAGCCGCCTTCTTCGACCACCATCACAAAATGAATCATTTGCTGAAGCTTAATCCCCATTGCTACCTCCTTGTTAGCCCTTTATCCATCATGCCTGATTCAAAGTGTTAAATAAAATTTATCAATTGTAAAAAATTAACCGTTAGATATATCAGTACGGGTAGTGCATGATTTAACCATCTCGAAACATGTCGGTTACAAAAAATGGAGTTGAGCGTGAGTCTTCAAGATAAAAAGCAAGCTGTCAAAACCTCTCTCTTTGCATCGAAAGCCCCGCTTGAGTGGGCCATTACCCATAATGGAACACTCTACACCGCGCAGATCCCTATCGACCAGAATGGTGTGGTGGTGGAAGGCGGGATTGAGGCCCAGACCCGCAAAATACTGGATAACCTAGTCCACACCTTGGAGTGTGCGGGTGAGTCATTGGATTCAGTATTGCAGGTACTGATCTATGTGACTGACAGAGAGTACCTTGCCACCGTGAAGGAATAAGGAAATGGCAATGACAACAAAAATGACAATTCAAGCAGAGCAATCCCTTTATATCGCAGGTGAGTGGCAATCAGGCCAGCGCACTGTTGCAAATATCAACCCATCAGATATCAGCGAGAATTTGGGTGACTTTGCCCAAGCCAGCCAAGCTCAGGTTCAACAAGCCATTGATGCGGCTAATGAAGCGCAACCTGAGTGGGAGAAAACCCCGATGGAGCGCAAGCTGGCAGTACTACAGGCCATTGGTGACGAGCTAATCGCCCGTTGTGACGAACTGGGCCGCTTGTTATCCAGCGAGGAAGGTAAGCCGTTCGCTGAAGGTCGTGGTGAGATCTACCGCGCCGGCCAGTTCTTCCAGTATTACGCCGCTGAGGTGCTACGCCAGGTTGGTGATACCGCCGCTTCTGTTCGACCGGGTGTCTCTGTGGAAGTGACTCGGGAAGCCGTGGGAACGGTGGCTATTATCTCGCCTTGGAATTTCCCGACAGCGACAGCAGCATGGAAGATTGCCCCAGCATTGGCCTTTGGTAACAGTGTGATTTGGAAGCCGGCCAATCTAACCCCAGCCAGTGCCGTGGCGCTGACTGAAATCATTGCCCGCCAAGGCTTGCCAGCCGGTACGTTCAACTTGGTTCTGGGCAGCGGGGCGGAAGTCGGGGATACGCTGATTAACTCTACCCAGATCCAAGCGGTGAGCTTCACGGGCTCGGTAGACACTGGCCGTAAAGTGGCGGCAGCCACGGCGCCAAACTTTGTTCGTTGCCAGCTTGAAATGGGGAGCAAGAATGCCTTGATTGTTGCTGACGATGCCGATATCCAAATCGCCGTTGAAGCAACCATTGCCGGCTCGTTTTCCGGGGCAGGGCAGAAGTGTACGGCTTCATCCCGCTTGGTCGTGATGGACGGTATACACGATGCCTATGTTGAAGCGTTAATCAAACGTATGAGCGAGCTGAAAGTCGGCCACGCATTAGACGATGGCATTTTCATGGGACCGGTGGTTGATGGCAAGCAGCTTGAAGCTAACTTCGGTTGGGTGGAGAAAGCCCGTCAAAGCGGCGCTGAGCTAGCCTTTGGTGGCGAGCGCTTGAACCTGCAACATGAAGGCTATTACATGTCGCCAACCCTGTTTGTGAACACCCAAAACAGCTGGGAAGTGAACCAAGAAGAAGTCTTCGCCCCCATGGCTTGTGTCATCAAAGTGTCTGATTTGGATGAAGCTATTGCCACTGCCAACGATACGCGATTTGGTTTAACCGGCGGCATTATCACCCAGAGCCTGCGCACCAGCGCACTGTTTAAACAGCAGATCCAAACCGGCTGTGCCATGGTCAACCTGCCGACGGCAGGGACGGATTACCACGTACCTTTTGGTGGCCGCAAAGAGTCGAGCTTTGGTCCTCGCGAGCAAGGCCAATACGCCAAAGAGTTCTACACCGTGGTGAAAACTGCCTACCAGCGTCCTTACTAAGGAGTGGCCTATGTACCAGCAGGAAATAGTGATTGATGGCTTGCAGTACTGCCATTGGGACCGGGAATATTTCCAGACATTGAAGGCCAGCGGTATCCATGCTGTGCACGCGACCTTGGTGTATCACGAGAATGCCCGTGAAACCTTGACCCGTTTTGCCGAGTGGAACCTGCTGTTCGAACGCAATGCAGATTTGATCATGCCGGTGATGTCGATGGCAGATGTTGATAGCGCGAAGGCGCAAGGCAAGGTCGGGATTCTGTTCGGGGCGCAGAACTGCTCACCCATTGATGACGAAATTGGTTTGGTTGAGGTGATGCGTCGTCAGGGGCTGTTGATCATGCAGCTGACCTACAACAACCAAAGTCTGCTGGCGACAGGTTGCTACGAACAAAACGACAACGGTGTCACTCGCTTTGGTAAGCAGGTGATTGAGGAGATGAACCGTGTCGGCATGATTATCGATATGTCGCACAGCGCAGAACGTTCAACTCTTGAAGCGATTGATCTATCGGCACGCCCGATCTGCATCAGCCATGCCAATCCGACCTTTGCCCATGATGCGTTGCGGAATAAGTCGGACACCGTTATCAAGGCACTCACTGCCAGAGGTGGTTTGTTGGGCTTTAGCCTCTATCCGTTCCATTTGCCAAATGGTAGCCAGTGTACCTTGGACGATTTTTGCCAGATGGTTGCCCGTACCGCAGATATGGTCGGCGTTGAACATTTGGGGATCGGGAGCGATTTGTGCCTGAACCAACCGCAATCGGTACTCGAATGGATGCGAAACGGCCGTTGGTCGAAAGCGATGGATTACGGTGAAGGTTCGGCAAGTAATTCGGGCTGGCCTGATGCCTTGCCTTGGTTTAGCGGTAGCCGCGGGATGGAAAACATCTACAACGGTCTGATCAAGACAGGCTTCAGTAAAGCCGAAGCCAGCCAAATCATTGGCGGTAACTGGTTCAACTTCCTGCAAAGCGGTATTCAGCCCGCTGAGCAGTAACGAAAGCTCTTAATAGGCCTGCCATTCCAATAACTCCAGCAGGCCACCTAATTATCTTTGCCCAGACAAATCCACCAACCGCTGGAGACAATTTATGTCTGACATTATCAACACGGCAAAGGCTGAAACCATTAATACTCAGCCTTCGCAGAAAAGCACACACCCTACAGCAGAAACCCTAACAGAAAAACTCGGTGTCAATAACCCGGTACTCTGGCTTAGTGGCGGCTTTATCGCCCTGTTTGTCACCCTGGCGCTATATGACAATGAATTACTGTCTTCTTTTGTAAATACCGGGTTTGCCTGGTCGGTTAAATATTTTGGTCCATATTGGCAAATTCTGCTGCTACTTACCTTTTTGATTGGCCTCGCTTTGGCAGCAGGCAGAACAGGCCATGTGAAGCTTGGCAATCTGGATGAGCCTGAAACCGATGCCTTCCGTTGGATTGCCGTCATGTTGTGTACGCTTTTAGCGGGTGGCGGCGTATTTTGGGCTGCGGCAGAGCCGATTGCTCACTATGTTAGTGCTCCGCCACTGTACGGTGAGGCCGCGACACCTTGGCAGCAGGCGATTAACAGCCTTTCACAGTCATTTATGCACTGGGGGTTCTTGGCATGGGCAATTACCGGGTGTTTGACATCGATTGTTTTGATGCACCTTCATTACGATAAAGAATTGCCGCTGAAACCACGAACTTTGCTATATCCATTGTTGGGTGAAAGGGCATTGAAAGGCGGTATTGGCGCCACAATCGATGCATGCTGCATTATTGCCGTTGCGGCGGGCACTATTGGTCCTATTGGCTTCCTTGGTTTGCAAATTAGTTATGCTCTAAATGCCTTGTTCGCCATTCCTGATGGTTTTACCACTCAACTGATCATTATTTTGTTTGCCATTGCAATCTATACCATCTCGGCCTTGAGTGGTCTGAACCGCGGGATCCAGATCCTTAGTCGCTGGAACATTATTTTGGCGGTTGGCCTGATGCTTTATATCTTGCTGGTTGGCCCGACGAGCTTTGTTATTAATGGTTATCTGCAAGGTGTTGGCACCATGTTGGATAATTTCATACCAATGTCTACTTACCGTGGCGATGAAGGCTGGCTAAGCTGGTGGACGGTGTTCTTCTGGGGCTGGTTCCTAGGTTATGGCCCTATGATGGCAATCTTCATTGCGCGTATCTCCCGTGGTCGCACAATTCGCCAGTTGGTTATGACTCATAGTGTTATGGCACCGCTCGTGACTTGCTTCTGGTTTACCATTGTTGGCGGTACCGGTGTGGCATTTGAAGTGGCTGACCCTGGTTCAGTGAGTAAGGCGTTTGAAGGTTTCAATCTTCCGGGGGCACTACTGGCGATTACCCAGCAGCTACCGTTCCCACTAATTGTATCGATTCTGTTCTTGATCCTGACCACGATCTTCATCGTGACGACAGGTGACTCGATGACTTACACCATCAGCGTGGTGATCAGTGGTGAAACCGAACCAAATGCTTTCATCCGAACCTTCTGGGGCGTGATGATGGGTTTGACGGCACTTATCTTGATTTCGCTTGGCTCCGGCGGAGTCTCGGCACTGCAGTCATTCATTGTGATAACCGCCGTACCGGTATCGCTCATTCTTTTGCCTTCGCTATGGGATGCCCCGAAAATTGCGATGAAGATGGCTAAAGAGCAAGGGGTTTAATAGGCCTAGAAATTCTAATGAGTTTATACCTTCATGCCCCGGAAGGGGCGTGAAAAGGCAATAGTTAATTAATACGTACTCTACAACAACATTCCCGGGCGGTAGTTGGACGCCTTAAACCAGAAACATAATTATAAAATTGGTGGTGAGCAATATGGATGCACATCGTTCCCTGAAATCTGATAACACCTTACGCCAGCCAGAAGTGGTGATGGCACCGGAAAGACTAGGTGCAATGCACCAAAACCGAATCAGCTTTGTCCGTTACTTTATTCGTCAGATGGCGCAGAAGAAGTGGCAGGTTAGCCAATACGATTGGCAATTGTCACCTGAAGGTTATGGTCATGCGATTTATCGCCTGGAAACCCAGCAGCACCACTATCACCTTGTGGTGTTCTGCGACGAAATCAGCGATGAAGAGCGTAATGACCGTGTCATTGCCGAAAAATGGGATGTCACTTTTGCCCTTATTCAAGGCGAGGTTGACTCATCGTTACTCGAAAGGTTGCGTGCCAATGTACCGCTACAGGAAGCAGGCCGTAACCCAAACAGTGCCTTGGTGTTAGCCCGTGCCAATAAAAGTGTGAGGGTATTTGAACATTTAGTGTCAAGCCTTGCCCAAGGTGAGCAGCCCGATCCACAACAGTTGGCGAATGTCGGTTATATCCTGCGAACGACTGCGGTATACGGCAACGGAAAGTTCGGTATTGCAGATTTCAAATTGCTGGAAGATAACCCAGATTTCCACCAGTCTTTCAGCGCCCAGATGTGTGCCGTGTATTTACTGCGTGAGTTCAGCCTTGATTGGATTCACTATCTTGCTAAGCAGCGAGGGGGGGATGAAGCTACAACCTTGCACCGTTCAATGCAACGCAACCTTGGCGTGGGTAATGCCACCGGACTGGGGATGGCTCCTTATTTGATCAACCACCCTTGTATTGTTGAGCAGTGGATGACCACTCGTGAGCAAGCATTGGGTGAGATATTAGATCAGCCTTTTGACAACGCTAGACTGCCTAAGCTCAGCCATTTGCTAAAGCAGGCGGTAATTCACCTAAAACAAGTCGTCACGATTGATGAGAACCAGCGTGAACTGAACAAGCAGGCCATACAAGAGTTAACCGCTTTCAGTAAAGATATTGCCAACTTAGCTCCAGAACACATGCCTGATTGGCATGCGCTTATTGAGCATTCGCAATGCTTTGGGCTGGAAACTCAAGAGATCATACTTTCTTGCGTGATGGAGCTTTATCCGGAGATTGCAGATAGCTATCAGGAGAAAATGATTTGTGATGAGGCTTTGGCGCTGACCAGCGGTAAGAAAGTGCAAGATCTCATGCACTTATTAGAAAGTCGTTACCGTTGGGCCATTGAGACTGATTTCCAACTGCCGGAGAACAACTATTGGTTTTGGTATCGCTCGCAAGACAAAGAAGAGCCGCGCCTCGGTGTGCGGGGTGTAGAGGCGGGTGAAGAACGAGAGTTGCCTTTGGATATTGGCCGACAGGTATATCGACTTTATAGCGCCTTGCTACAAATCGAGCCGCAACAAACTTTGGCCGAGTTTTTGGTATTGAATCCGCAGTTCAGGGGGATTGCCAAGCGGGCATGGACTTTGGGTAACAAAGTCATGGGTGATATCCAGATGAATGTCTTGCACAAAGGCTCGCTACCTATGCACTTGTTGCGCTGTAAGCTTGCGGTATTTGGTGCAACCAAGTTCGACCCGCGCTCCGACCGTTGGGTGCAAGTGACTTTTTTCCAAGGTGCCCCCTTGCTGGATGAAATTCACGATGGTGAGTGGTTATTCCCAATCCTGCCATCGGCAGAAGAGTTAACAGGGGCTGGCTTAACAGAGCAAGATCCAGCAGGAGAAGCAAAATGATTGTATCTCATAATGAACTAGTGACTGCCGTATACAAAGCCTTCCTGGGTTTACGACGCTGCTGTGGTGAAGCGGATGTGATAGCAAATATGGTCGCTGACCTGCAGATGGTAAGTCTCAATGGTGTTAGCCACTTTAATACCGCCGTGCCTTTTTTGGCCAATGAAAAAGATAGCCCGGTCACCTTGGTAAAGCCTACGCTGGATCAGATTGAAGTCGACATGGCTGGAGCGAGCATCGCTTGTCATTTACCCAGCGTGATTGATTATGCGGTTGAGCAAATGATAGAGACGAAATCACTGACTATCCATGTCAGCAATTGCCATAACCGTTGGCTTGCTTATAGCGAACTGGTGAAGCTGTCAGCGAAAGGGCTGGCCTGTAAGGCGCAATGGTCAAATGGTTCTGATGCGAAAAAGACCCTATATGTGCTCAATAAAGGGTGTGTATTCCCTGAGCTATATCAATACGATGAAGTCACTGAAGGCAATGTAAATGTGCATGATATGACCATTGAATTATCGGTTTCTAACTTCGCTCTCCCATCTCCGAGTGTGCAAGGGTATCAGCAAATCGATTCAGCCAGTTTACGAGCTAGGTACCAAAATGCCTGGCGAGAGGGGATAGAGGTTGACGATGTAGAGTGGAAAAAACTCAAGCAAGCGGCAACGGTATTCTTAGTCGAGAACAGTGAAGTCTCCGCCAAAGGGGCGGGGGAGTTGGTTGTTTAATAGCGCATAGCAAAGAGTGGAAACCATAAAATAAGCGCCTCATATTAAATAATATGAGGCGCTTTTTATATCACTCTATCAATGTGTTGAGAGTCTTAACTCAAAGGCTAGGCAACAGTTGCGATGGCATTAGCGTGTTGTAATGGGCTTCCAGCAGCAGCTCATTGGCTTTTTCGATATCCGGTGCAAAGTAGCGATCCTTATCGTAAAAGCTCACGCGCGCACGTAGCATCTCCTTGGCTTGCTCCAAACGCTCTGAACTGCGGTTTGGCGAGCGGAAATCCAAGCCTTGCGCAGCGGCGAGTAACTCAACAGCCAAGATCCCCCGGGTATTCTCAGCCATGTCTTTGAGCCTGCGGCCTGCAAAGGTGGCCATAGAGACATGATCTTCCTGGTTAGCCGATGTCGGTAAGCTATCGACCGAAGCTGGGTGGGCAAGGGTCTTGTTCTCGCTAGCCAGTGCTGCTGACGTCACCTGTGCAATCATAAAGCCTGAGTTCACTCCGCCGTTATCGACCAAGAATGGAGGCAGCTTGCTCAGCCCACTATCGATTAACAGCGCCATACGCCGCTCTGACAAGCTGCCAATTTCGGCGATGGCCAGTGCTAGGTTATCGGCAGCCATGGCTACCGGCTCTGCATGGAAGTTACCCCCTGAAATGATGTCACCGTCTTCGGCAAACACCAATGGGTTGTCAGAAACCGCATTGGCTTCGACTTCCAGAATATCTGCAGAGTGTCTGATCTGCTGCAGGCAAGCCCCCATGACCTGAGGCTGGCAACGTAGCGAGTACGGGTCTTGGACTTTTTCACACTGCTGGTGGGATAAGCCAATTTCGCTCTCTTTGTCTAGCAGGTGGCGGTAGGCCGTTGCGGCATCAATCTGACTGCGGTGACCGCGTACACGATGGATACGAGGGTCAAACGGACGGCGGCTACCAAGCGCCGCATCGACTGACATCGCCCCACAGACGGTACCTGAGGCATACAGATCTTCGGCGGCAAACAAACCTTCAAGCGCAAAAGCAGTGGAAGCCTGCGTGCCATTGAGCAGTGCCAGACCTTCTTTGGGTGCTAGCGTGATAGGTTCTAAACCGGCAATTTTCAGTGCTGCCGCACCGCTAATCACCTCGCCATTATGACGGGCCTGTCCTTCACCCAACAGTACCGTGCTCATATGAGCCAATGGCGCAAGATCCCCAGACGCACCAACGGAACCTTTCTGCGGGATACAAGGGTAGACTTCAGCGTTAACTAGCGTGATAAGCGCTTCAACCACCTTCGGGCGGATCCCCGAGTAACCACGGGCAAGGCTGTTGATCTTAAGTGCCATCATTAGCCTGACCGTATGATCTTCCATGAACTGACCAATTCCAGCGGCATGGGAAAGAACAATACTGCGTTGCAGAGTTTCTAGATCCTCGACGGCTATACGAGTGTTAGCGAGCAAACCAAAGCCCGTATTGATCCCGTAAACGACTCTGTCTTCTGCGATCACCTGTTCAACGGCCTGGGTACTGGTTAACATGTCATCATAAGCTGCATTATTGAGTGACAGCGTCACCTTGTGGCGGCTAATATGTCGAAGCTGCTTGAGAGACAGTTTCCCTGGATTGATTTCAATTTGGTACATACAACGTCCTTTGGGTGTTATACCCAAGTGATTTCAAGTTGCATGATTCAGAGCTTCATCAAGGTACTCAATCCAAGGAAAATAACCGCTAGGAATAGTTATTCTATTTCAAGGTTATTTGACACAGGAGTGGGTGCCTTGATGAGCTCCCAAAGGGCGAGTTTACTTGAATATTAGGCGGTGTTAGCGATTTTTGATTTAGAGCCACTAGACCTACAAATCGCTGTCTTGCCTACCATCCAAGTAATTCTCGCTGAACCAAGCATCTTGAATTTACTTGGGTATATTTATATTAATTATTCTGAGTTGATGGGATCATCGGTAAATCGAGGCCTTGCTCTTCGGCGCAGTTAACCGCAATGTCGTAACCGGCATCGGCGTGGCGCATAACACCGGTAGCAGGGTCATTACGTAGTACACGGCCAACGCGTTCAGCGGCTTCATCTGTTCCATCGCAGACAATGACCATACCTGAGTGCTGTGAGAAGCCCATGCCTACGCCACCACCATGGTGTAGTGATACCCACGTTGCGCCAGAAGCCGTGTTCAACAGGGCATTAAGTAGTGGCCAGTCAGATACTGCGTCAGAGCCGTCCATCATGCCTTCGGTTTCACGGTTAGGGCTGGCGACCGAGCCGGAGTCGAGGTGGTCTCGACCAATGACAATCGGTGCTTTCAGCTCACCGTTCTTGACCATTTCGTTGAACGCTTTGCCCAAGCGAGCGCGATCTTTAAGACCTACCCAACAGATTCGTGCAGGTAAACCTTGGAACTGGATACGGTCACGAGCCATATCGAGCCAATTGTGTAGGTGAGGGTTATCAGGGATCAGCTCTTTTACTTTTTGATCTGTTTTATAGATATCTTCCGGATCGCCTGACAGTGCAGCCCAGCGGAAAGGACCCACACCTTCACAGAATAAAGGACGGATATAGGCTGGAACAAAGCCCGGGAAGTCGAATGCATTTTCCACCCCAGCTTCAAAAGCCATCTGGCGGATGTTATTACCGTAATCTACGGTGGCAGAGCCTGCTTTCTGGAGGGCAAGCATCGCTTCGACCTGAACTGCCATCGACGTTTTGGCAGCTTTTACTACCTCGGCCTCATCGCTCAGGCGCATCTCGGCAGCGTGTTCCATGGTCCAGCCTTGCGGCAGGTAACCATTCAATGGGTCATGGGCAGAGGTTTGGTCAGTAGTACAATCTGGTACAATGCCTCGCTGAACAACTTCAGAGAAAACATCGGCTGCATTGCCCAGAAGGCCTACAGATACAGGCTTACCGGTTTGTTTCGCTTCTTCGATAATCGCTAGGGCTTCATCAAGAGAGGTTGCTTTGCAATCAACGTAACCGGTACGTAGGCGATAGTCGATACGGCTTTCATCACATTCAACCGCAATCATTGAGAAACCGGCCATGGTAGCTGCCAAAGGTTGAGCACCACCCATGCCACCAAGACCGCCGGTTAAAATCCAACGACCCGAACTGTCACCACCGAAGTGCTGTTTTGCCATCGCAACAAAGGTTTCGTAGGTGCCTTGAACGATGCCTTGTGAGCCGATATAGATCCAGCTACCTGCGGTCATCTGGCCGTACATCATCAAGCCTTCTTTATCGAGCTCGTTGAAATGCTCCCAGTTAGCCCAGTGAGGGACCAAGTTCGAATTGGCAATCAATACGCGTGGCGCGTTGCTATGGGTTTTGAATACCCCAACCGGCTTACCGGATTGAACCAGCAAGGTTTCATCTTCTTCGAGGCGTTTTAGTACTTCGACGATTTTGTCATAGCACTGCCAGTTCCTTGCAGCACGACCAATGCCGCCATATACCACCAAAGCGTGTGGATGTTCTGCCACGTCGGGATGGAGGTTATTCATCAACATCCGAAGTGGCGCTTCGGTTAACCATGACTTGGCATTCAGCGTTGTGCCTGTTGGGGCAATAATGGTCCGGCTTTCATCCAAGCGTGGTTGGGTATCATGTGTCATGTGGCTCTCCTTGCAATGCTGTCACTGTAATAGTTTATAAAGACAGCGGCGGTGGTTAACGTAGGGCACGGGCGATGGTCCAGGCCAATCGCGCAGCGAGTCGTGCTGTTTGGTTGTCGATATCAAATCTCGGGTTATATTCCGCCATATCAGCAACCAGAACTTTCTTTTCCCCCGAGGGCGTTTCGGCAGCTAATACGGTATTGATCAATGGCTCAATGATGTCCTGTGGTACACCACGAGCTGCGGGTGCGCTGACGCCCGGTGCAGTACTGGCTGGGAACACATCGATATCTAGAGTCAGGTAAAGGTAATCGCATTGGGCGATAAAGTGTTCCAATGACTCTATTACCAGTGGCAGGCGTTGGTGGGTGAGTTCACAGTCATCGAAATAAAGCACACCCAGTTTGTCGGCTTTCTCATACAATGCCTGGGTATTGGCTGCTCGGCTCAAGCCGAGGCAGGCATAGTTGAACGGCCAGCCCTGTAGTTCGCAAAAACGTGCGATTTGTTGGAACGGTGTCCCTGAACTGCCTTGCTCGGCAGAGCCACCAGATGGCGGATTTCGCAAGTCAAAGTGAGCATCGAAATTGATAATGCCAATTTTGGGAATCGGCAGGGTGGTGTTTAACTCTTCAGGTTCAATAACACCTTCCTGACCGTGCTGCTTTTGCAGCAGGTAACTACCGATACCTTGGAAAGTTCCCCAAGCAACCTCGTGGCCGCCACCGAAAACGATGACTTTGTGTTTCTGACGCAGTGCCCGGCTGACATCTTCCCCTAAGCGCTTTTGAGCGAGTTCAAGGTTGCCATCGTTGCAGGAAATATCACCGCCGTCGTAAACGGGCTCGGTGTGGTGCCAAGCAAGGTTTGCCAGGGCTTTTCGAATCGTGATAGGGGCGTCATAGGCACCGGTACGGCCTTTGTTGCGAGAAACACCTTCATCACAAGCGAAGCCGAGCAGCATAATGCCAGCATCATTCACTTCATCTGCTGGCTTAATCACCTCATGCCAACGTAACCCAAGGTTACCGTCTTCAGGATCGCTTCGACCTTGCCAGACACTCATATCTACCGACATAGGATTCTCCTTATTGCCCTGAACTAGAAAAACCAGCGTGATTGAACAATTCGCCATTAACTATTCGCGCCTTGAGATCAGGCACTCCTAGACGGTATGACAGTTCAGCAGGATGAGATAAATTCCAAATGGCTAAATCCGCTTTCATGCCCGAACAAATCTGCCCTCGTTGCTCATCTAGTCCCAGAGCTTTGGCTGCATTGACTGTGACGCCACGTAGGCACTCCTCAGGCGTTAACCGAAATAAGGTACATGCCATGTTCATCATGGTGCGAATAGAGGCGATGGGTGATGTGCCTGGGTTGAAGTCGGTGGAGATCGCCATTGGCACGTCCAGTTGACGTAGCTGATCAAGCGGTGGCATTTGGCTTTCACGAAGGAAGTAAAATGCGCCAGGCAACAAAGTTGCCACGGTGCCACATGCAGCAAGCGCTGCAACCCCCTCGTTATCGAGGTATTCAATATGGTCAACTGACAAAGCGCCCATTCGTGCGGCCATGGCACTCCCACCTAAATTGGAAAGTTGTTCGGTATGTCCTTTAATGGCAAGGTCGTGCTTTTGTGCAGCCTGGAAAACTTGCTGGCACTGGCTGGTACTAAAACCAATGCCTTCACAGAACACATCTACAGCATCGGCTAGGTGCTCTTGGGCGGCAGCTGGAATGATTTCATTACAGATGATTTGGATATAGCCATCTGGGTCACCAGCGTATTCTGGTGGAAGCGCATGTGCAGCGAGCAAGGTAGTGGAAACATTGATATCTGGCATTTCACCAATACGGCGAGCAACCCTGAGCATTTTTAGCTCATCTTCAAGGGTGAGACCATAACCGGATTTAATTTCAACGGTGGTCACACCTTCATTTTTTAAACCTTGCAGGCGTTCGCATGCCAGCTGGAAGAGGGCATTTTCAGATGCCTCGCGGGTTGCACGAACAGTTGACAGGATCCCTCCGCCAGATTTAGCGATTTGTTCATACGGTACACCATTAAGGCGTTGCTCGAATTCCTCTGCGCGGTTGCCGGCAAAGACGAGATGGGTGTGGCAGTCTATCAGTCCCGGTGTCACCAGCGCCCCTTGGCAATCAATGACTTCAGGGTGGCCGTGGCAGTCAAAATGATCCTTGTGGTCAGCGTACATAATCATGCCATCCTGAATACCAATCATGGCATCGCCGATGACTTGGTAGCCAGCTTCGCCAGCGAGGGTGACCATATTGACGTTTGTCAGCACTCTATCCATTTTGTGACCCTGAAGTAATTTAGCGATTCTATAACCTGCTTCGAAAAACAGATAATGTATATACAAATAAATAGGCAATTAGAGGTTGAATTTCAAGGTGGAATGTAAATGAAATGTGATCGTAATTGTAATTAATTGCTGACAATCGTCAGGTTCTGAGAGGGATCGCACGTTTGAAATGCGTTTAGGTAGAGGAAAATCGGGGGGGAATGAATAGATCCTAGATCCTAGAATACGAACCTTGGTTGTCAGGAAAAGTATTTAAAGCCTATGCCGTTATGCCATGCTTTTGTTGGGCTTAAGCTTTTAGGAACTAGGATCTCGTTTCTAGGTTCTAGCAACTAAATCCCCACCTTCGTCCTCGAGCTGAGTTTGTATTTGTTGCCGGGATGATAGAGCAGGGCAGTACTGATCAAATTGTTGTTGCTCCAGGTGCGGCGGTTAAGTAACAGGCAAGGAGATTGAGGGCTGACTTTAAGCAGCTCAGCAATCCGTTGGGGAGGCAAAAGCGCTTCGACAGTATGCTCAATATCACTGAGCGGGCAGGCTTTTACCAAGTATTCGTTGGGCGTTAGTGCGCTGAAGTCTTGTTTGATATAGGCCGGTGCATGTTCCGGGTTTACCCAGCGTTCCTCAAGCTGTATCGGTGAGCTATTTTCGAAGTGGACGATTTGGGTGAAATAGACTTCTGTGCCCTGGCGTACGCCCAATCGTAATGCGATATCTTCGGTGGCATGAATGGTCGATTGGGAAATGACGTCAGAAGAATAGCGGTGACCCCGTTTTTTCACTTCTTCGGCAATATTGCGGATCTCCATTAAGGGAGATTCGGCTTTTTTATTACAGACAAAAGTCCCCAAGCGCGGCGTTCTTTCAAGAAAGCCCTCTTTAACCAGCTCCGTGATGGCTTTGTTGGCTGTCATGCGGCTTACCGAGAAATGTTCAGATAACGCCATTTCCGTCGGGATTTTGTGCCCCGGTGGCCATTGGCGAGTATGAATTCTTTCTAACAAGTAACTTTTGATCTGTTGATAACGAGGTGACTGAGCCATAACGCTTTTCCTAATTGCCTATACAAATCAAAGCAACATTTGTTGTTCATTTCAAGTTTCTGTGTGCTTTTGCGTGAGGTGACTACAGTATTGAAAGGCTTGGGCAAGTTGGAATGTTAAAGATGGCGATAATTGAGCTGCTGTTTTTGTCTCGTTTTGAAGAGGATATCTTGGCTGGCAGGAAAACCATCACCATCCGTGATGAAGCCGACAGCCATTATGCAGTCGGAAGCCGGGTTAATGGCGTGATTTATGAAGAGGGCAGGGTGTTCTGTCAGTTGGATATTACTGGGGTAGAGCCCGTCTCTGTAGATGCGCTTGACCAGAGCCATGCCGAGCGTGAGAACATGCCCCTTTCAGTGTTAAAAGATGTACTCGAAGAGATTTACCCCAAAACCAGAGATCTCTTCGTGGTTAGCTTCCAACTGGTCGCCAAGTGATCCCAAAGTGACTTGGGGCATGATAGCTAAATAAAATGTGACGCGGCTTTGCAATCTGTCATAGGCGTTTGTTATAGTTGCCTACTTGCTTAGCGATTTTGGTCTGCTCAGTATTGCAGTGCCGGGTCTCTGAGCTTTCTTTTATTTAGCTCTCAAAGCTTTATATTTTTAATTCAACATGTCTTGCTTGGTGTGCAAGACCACTGTGAAAGGATATTTACATGCCTGTAATTACTCTTCCTGACGGCAGTCAGCGTCAATTTGACAACCCAGTTTCTACAATGGAAGTCGCGCAATCGATCGGTCCTGGTCTTGCGAAGGCTACTATTGCCGGTCGTGTTAACGGTAACCGCGTAGACGCGTGTGACCTTATCGAAGAAGATGCCAGCCTTGAAATCATCACGGTTAAAGACGAAGTAGACGGTCTTGAAATCGTTCGTCACTCATGTGCTCACCTTCTTGGCCACGCTATCAAGCAGCTTTACCCAGAAGCGAAAATGGCGATTGGTCCTACTATCGACAACGGCTTTTACTACGACATCGACCTAGAAGAGTCGCTTACGCAAGAAGATCTAGAAAAGATCGAAAAGCGTATGAAAGAGCTGGCGAAAACCAAGTACCAAGTTATCAAGAAAAAGGTAAGCTGGCAGGAAGCACGTGATGCGTTCGAATCACGTGGCGAACCTTACAAAATGGAAATCCTAGACGAGAACGTATCTCGCGATGACCGTCCGGGCCTATACCACCACGAAGAATACATCGATATGTGTCGTGGTCCACATGTACCGCACATGGGCTTCTGTCAGCACTTCACTCTGCTGAACGTTGCGGGTGCATACTGGCGTGGTAATAGCGACAACAAGATGCTGCAGCGTATCTACGGTACTGCTTTCCACGACAAGAAGGCACTGAAAGCGCACCTTACTCGCCTAGAAGAAGCGGCTAAGCGTGACCACCGTAAAATCGGTAAGCAGCTAGACCTATTCCACATGCAGCAAGAAGCGCCGGGTATGGTGTTCTGGCACCATAATGGTTGGTCTATCTTCCGTGACCTAGAAGTATTCATCCGTGAAAAATTGAATGAATATGGTTACCAGGAAGTGAAAGGTCCTCTAATGATGGACCGCGTTCTTTGGGAACGCTCTGGTCACTGGGACAAGTACGCTGAAGCGATGTTCACAACCTCTTCTGAGAACCGTGAGTACGCTATTAAGCCGATGAACTGCCCAGGCCACGTTCAGATCTTCAACCAAGGTCTGAAATCTTACCGCGACCTACCGCTACGTATGGCTGAGTTTGGCTCATGTCACCGTAACGAACCATCTGGTGCTCTACACGGTATTATGCGTGTACGTGGCTTTACCCAGGATGATGCTCACGTATTCTGTACAGAAGAGCAGGTTCAGGCTGAAGTAACTAGCTGTATCAAGATGGTTTATGATACCTACCAGACATTCGGTTTCGACAACATCGTTGTTAAGCTGTCTACTCGCCCAGAGAAGCGTGTAGGTTCTGATGAAATGTGGGATAAAGCAGAGTCAGATCTGAAACTTGCGCTAGAATCAATGGAGATCCCTTACGAGATCCAAGAGGGTGAAGGTGCGTTCTACGGACCTAAGATTGAATTTACTTTGCATGATTGTCTAGATAGGGCTTGGCAGTGCGGCACAGTTCAGTTAGACTTCGCACTTCCTGAACGTCTAGGTGCAACTTACGTTGGCGAAAATAACGAGCGTCACACGCCAGTTATGATCCACCGTGCTATTCTTGGTTCACTAGAGCGTTTCATCGGTATCCTTATCGAAGAATATGCTGGCTTCTTCCCAACTTGGTTGGCGCCTCAGCAGGCGGTTGTGATGAATATCACGGATGGCCAGGCAGAATATGTTCAACAAGTAGTCGAAAAACTTCAAAAATCTGGAATTCGTGTTAATGCGGACTTGAGAAATGAGAAGATAGGCTTTAAAATTCGCGAACATACTTTGAAGCGAGTGCCCTACATGCTGGTTTGCGGAGACAAAGAAGTTGAAGCAGGCGAGATTGCTGTTCGTACTCGCAAGGGTAAAGATTTGGGTAAATTTAAGATTGACGACCTTGTTGCATTCTTGCAGCAAGAGATTAGCAGTCGCAAGCTCAATGTTGTGGAGGAATAAGGTATTAAAGGCGGAAGAAGAACCCAAGCACCAGTTAAACAAAATGCACATCGTTTAAATGGTGAAATTCGTGGTGTACGTGAAGTACGCTTGACTGGTCTAGACGGTGAGTCAGTTGGTGTTGTTTCTATTGAAGAAGCAGTAAATCTTGCTAATGAAGCTGGTGTAGACTTAGTTGAAATCAGCCCGAATGCCGAGCCACCAGTCTGTCGTGTGATGGACTATGGCAAGTACCTGTTCGAAAAGAGCAAGGCTGCTAAAGAGCAAAAGAAAAAGCAGAAACAAATCCAGATCAAGGAAGTTAAATTCCGACCTGGTACAGACGAAGGCGATTATCAGGTAAAACTGCGCAACCTGAGTCGCTTTTTAGAAGAGGGCAACAAGGGCAAAGTCACACTGCGTTTCCGCGGTCGTGAAATGGCCCACCAGAGTCTTGGTATCGAGCTTCTAAATCGTATTAAGGAAGACCTAATCGACCTAGCGGTTGTTGAAAGCTTCCCTACACGTGTAGAAGGTCGTCAAATGACGATGATGCTTGCTCCAAAGAAGAAGTAATTACGGCATTCAAGTAGCAAAAGCGCTGCTTAAACGCAGCGCTTTTTGTTCGCCTGATTACTATGTTATTAACTATCAACAATGCGGAGTCTCATCATGCCTAAGATGAAATCCAACAAAGGTGCTGCTAAGCGTTTCAAGAAAACTGCTGGTGGCTTTAAGTTTAAGCACGCAACTAAGCGTCACATCCTGACTAAACGTACTACTAAGAACAAACGTCAGCTTCGTCCAAACGCTATCCTTCCTGCATGTGAAGTGGCAGCTGTTGCACGTATGCTTCCGTTCGCTTAATCGTTTTTAGTTTTATATTTTAATTTTAGTTAGGAGTCTCCTATGCCTCGCGTAAAACGTGGTGTACAAGCACGTGCACGTCACAAGAAAGTTCTTAAACAAGCTAAAGGTTACTACGGTGCACGTTCACGTGTTTACCGCGTAGCTTTCCAAGCAGTTACTAAAGCTGGTCAGTACGCTTACCGTGACCGTCGCAACAAGAAACGTACTTTCCGTCAACTATGGATTGCACGTATCAACGCTGCTGCTCGTCAGAACGGTATGTCTTACAGCCGCTTCATCAACGGTCTTAAGAAAGCATCTATCGAGATCGATCGTAAGATCCTTGCTGACATCGCTGTATTCGACAAAGCTACTTTCACAGTACTAGTTGAAAAAGCAAAAGCTGCACTGTAATTTCAGTCAGTTTTGATGTGGAAAGGAGAGCTTCGGCTCTCCTTTTTTCATTTTTATTGAAATAAACATAATGGATAAAGGTTAGCTAACTAAATTGTCCTAGCCACAATTGGTTTTTCACCAGCACCAATTCTAATTCACTCTGCAACTTTTGATTTCCTCTTCCTCTTTTAAGCGCTTTCATCGCTTTGGCTTTTAATGCCAACAAAGTTTGAATTCTTTTCTCTAATCGTATGATCTGATGCTTAAGGCGTTGGATGCGTGTGTGATATTTATCTATAGCCTGTTTTAACCGCCAGCTACGTAGTAGCAGAGCCGTGAATTGGTCAGTTTCACTTTTCCCTGTATGGCATGGTGAGGGCGTGATCATTGCTTCAGTATCTTGCTCGCATTGGTTGTGCTGTACCTCGAGGGCTTGTTGCCGGATGAGAAGGTTGGTGAGCTCAGCATGCTTGTCGCGAAGCGATTGCTCAAGCTGTTTAACTTGAGTCACTAATTGGAGGCATGCTGAGTTTAGTGCGCCGTCAAATGCCATTATTAATCTTCAAGCTCATTGAGCAGTTGGGCTGTTTTGGCCTCTTCCAATTTCTGGAGGAGTTTTTTGGATTCAGCCTCGTCGCGCACGGCTTTGCTCAAAGTGATGGTAGCGCTGATGAGAAAGAGGCTACAGATGCTGTAATAGCCTTTAATGAGCAGATCGCCAGGTAGTATCACGATGCTAATAACCATTGCTGCAACAGCGATAATGAAAGTGAGTTTTGCATAATTCAGCCAATACTTGTCTTGTGAACCCATAATGTTTTCCTTTGTTGTTGGATCTAATTGAACGGTGTTTTATTAATTTAGAACATGTTGGGATATAGCGCAATGAAAAAAGCCAGATTTCCTTGGTTAGCATCGATGTTAAGGGGATGCCGAGGGACATCTGGCTCTATTGCAACTGACAGCTTAGTGAATTACTTGGATTGAGTTGCCGTTATTATGTAGCTTGTAAACCCACTGCTGCAGGCTAAGTGTGATTCCGACAGAGAACAGGTAGAGTAGGGAAATTGTAACCAAAGGGCTGGAAAGTACCGCAACAATCGGTGTAGCTTCTCTTTGGTACAGGCTCAATAACCAATCAAGCATGCCACTGGTATGCAGAGCGATCCAGTAACCCGAGGTGATGATGCAGACGAGTATAGGCTTAATGGCATTATCTGCTAGGATTTGGGTGGGAACAAGCAAGCGGATGAAACTGTAATAAACAGCACAGCATACACCGATAGCACCGACTAGCCAGGCCGCATTTTTGCTTAATAGCAGGCTCTCACCTTGTTCATTTGGAAAGAAGATAAACATCAACCACAAAGCACTGACTATCATCGCTGCCTCTCGGTAAGTAGTAAGAATTTGATGATTGAAATAGTGCCGGAAGAAACTGCGGATCCCAAAGTAGAATGCCAGGTTAACGGTAAGCGCTAAGGGTACGATAAGCAGCTGTAGGGCGAGGTTGCTTCCAACTAGTGCTCTAAGTTCGGGATCAGAAAAGACCCCCATATGCCAGAACATGGACATGATCATGATATTGAGAACACCATGGTTCATGTAGATTTCACCGCTGTGCTCACCCAGCTTCGCGAACAAGGATGGCTTTTCAAGCCGAGGTAAGGCAAGTGCCAGTGCGACAAAAGAAAGGGTAGTGGGTAAAGTCATGACATAGTAGTCGGCAATGATCCCGCCATGCCCTTTACTGGTGTTGTATATGAGTTACAAGCGCTATTGTGTTCTTTCATTTTGTTTCATAGCGACACGCGATTGATTACAAATTACTGTAAGTACCTATGTTTTCTTTCCCTCGCTGGCTTAAATCATCCAAATATAATATGTGACAAAATTCACGAATGTTTTCTTGTTGTTGCATGCAATCGTGGTGAGCCGATGGGCTTGTTGCATTTTATAAAATTGGCTGGATGTTATTTTTGGTGTCTGGTTATTGATCGTCTTTTCTTTACTGACCCGAAGTTTTTATTCCATTTATACCTGATGGAAAAAGGGATAGAGCACATTTTCCGATGTGCAATACAAAAGCCTAAATGGAGGAAAAGGCGTGAGACCAACTTTAATGACGTCATTGGTTATTAGCTTCACAACCATAATTAGTTCAGGGTTTAGTACAGACAGTTTCGCAAGTGAACCCCCGGTGCAGATTGCACCTACAATTGTTGGGGGAGGGCTGGCAGATACAAGCCAGTGGGAATTTTATACGCAAATTGTCACACGAAATGGAAACCGTCCATTTTGCGGAGCCAGCTATATTGGTGATGGTTACGTATTAACGGCTGCACACTGTGTTGATAATGATGCGCCAAACCATATTGCCGTAAAAGTAGGTGGGTTTGAATATCAAGGAAATGATGGTCAGCGGGTCAATGTTGAAAAAATTTACATTCATCCGAAATTTAATTCGAGCACTCTCGTCAATGATATCGCCCTGCTGAAATTGGACAAACAGCCTGCAGGTGCCAAGGCGGTTGAGATTGCTTCTGGTTCGCTTGCTCAATATGTTACTTCGGGAGATATCCTATCGGTCGCTGGATTGGGTAGGCTTCAAGAAGGCGGGAGTTCACCGACTCGGTTAATGGCAGTTGATGTACCTTTGGTATCAGATGCGGTATGCCGCCAAGCAGGTGGAAGTTATAGCAACGTCGGTACTGTCAATTTCTGTGCAGGGCTCCCCCAGGGTGGGAAAGACTCTTGCCAAGGCGATAGCGGTGGACCTCTTGTGGTTAACCAGGGCGGCCAAATCACACAACTGGGCATAGTGAGCTGGGGAGTCGGTTGTGCAAGGCCTGGCAAATATGGCGTTTATAGTGATATTGCGGCATTGCGAAGCTGGTTTGATGGTATCAAAGCAACACCGAGTGATAATGTCGCAGTAGGTTACAGAGCCTCAGAGCAGATATCGGGTTTTACACTTGGGCAATTGAAATCGCACACCTTTTCTATCTCTAACCTTGGCACGAGTGCATTTACGGTCGTCGATAGTCAATTACTTGCAAGTGGCGTAGCGAAAAACCAAGTGCTGACGTCTGATAGCTGTACCCAAAAGACGCTCAAGAGTGGCGAGCAATGTTCTGTAGGCGTCGAATTCAGCGCGTCGGGGGCTGGACAGGCGTCGGTTACGCTGGCGTTTGAAATTGATAAAGAGGTTAAGACATACCGTTCTGTTGTTACTTCTGTTGTTACTTCAGTTGTTACCGAAAGTGGTAACCCTGAACAATGCGCAGTTGAATGGCAGTCATCTGCTGTATACCAAGCTGGCGATCTTGTGACCTGGAAAGGCCAAACCTGGCAAGCACAGTGGTGGACGACAGGGAGTGACCCTGCAGAGTCTGGGCCTTGGGGCGTATGGCAGCCAGCAAATAGCACTGCATGCGACAATACTTCGCTGGAACCAACGCCTGATCCTACCCCAGAGCCGCCTGCTGGTGGAGATGCTTATGTAGCAGGCACCAATTACCAACCTGGTGATGTTGTAACAAACAATGGTGCAGCCTACCAATGCTTGCCTTGGCCTAGCGGGTTGTGGTGTTCATCAACACCAGCATATTACGAACCCGGTGTTGGTTCACAATGGCAAGATGCCTGGAAATTGCTTTAAGTAGCCAAAGTATGCAATAGCAAAGCCCGTAGTACGGGCTTTTTTTATTAAGAATGTTGTATCGTTCTGCTGCGTAAGTTAATTTTTTGTTTTTTGCGAACGAATGAGACTAACTATGACACGGGTATTGGTAACAGGCTTTGATGCTTTTGGTGGGCAGGAAATCAACCCCACGGCGTTGATTGTCGACCAATTGCAAAAAGATGTGACTCAACAAAAAATGAAGCAAGCTGGAGTCGTGCTGGAAACTGCTTTGTTACCGGTTGTGAAAGGTGATTCAGTCCATAATTGTATTCAAGCGATTGAGTCCTTTCAGCCTGATATTGTGTTGATGCTAGGCCAAGCTGCGGGTAGGGAAAATATTAGCTTTGAAAAAGTGGCGATCAACCTTGATGACTTCAGGATTCCTGATAATGCGGGTAACCAGCCAATCGATCAGCCTGTGGTTGAAGCTGGCCCTACCGCATACTTTACCCAGCTACCGATCAAGACGTTGATGCAGGCTTTGATACAACAGGGAATAGGGGCTGAAATCTCTTATAGCGCGGGTACCTTTGTGTGTAACCACCTGTTTTATGGTGTAAGCCACTACCTTGCGACTCAAACGCAAGTGAACGCTATATGCGATTTTGTTCATGTTCCGCTGTTGCCAGAACAAACCAAAACCGAACAGCTGACCACTGGGGGGCAGCAT
>NZ_JBSWWQ010000012.1:0-13083 GCF_056160145.1 Photobacterium sp. ABD4_091
ACCGCATAGCGGTGCTTTTACATTAGCGAATAGTGTATAGCAGAATACGAAATTACTTAATATTCAAGAATGCTGCGCCACGCACACCGCCTGAATCGCCGTGTTTTGCCTTGATAATTTTCGGGCACTTAGCAACAGACAGTAGGTACTTAGGAATACGCTTTGGCATTTCTTCGTAAATCAGATCGAAGTTAGACAGGCCACCGCCCAGCGCGACGACATGCGGATCAGTTGCTGTGAACAGGTTGGCAAAGCAGATAGCCAGCAGCTCCATGAAACGCTCGACGTGCTCAACAGCCTTCGCCTCACCTTCAGCATGAGCTTTGATGATCTCGATCGCTTTCTTCTCTTCGCCGTAGTAGTGAGTGTAAATTAGCTCGAAGCCGCGACCAGACAGGTAGCTGTCCAAACAACCTTTCTTCTCACAACCACAACCTAGCAGAGGTGCATTGTCGCCAAGATGGAACCAAGCGTCGATTGGAAGGCGTGTATGGCCTACTTCACCAGCAACATGGTTACGGCCAGAGAACACTTTACCTTCGTAAATAAAACCGCCACCGAAACCTGTACCCAAAATCAAGCCAAGCACTGATGGCTCATCTTGTAACTCTTCATCCCACGCTTCTGATAGCGCAAAACAGTTAGCGTCGTTCTCGATCTTTACCGAACGGCCAATCTTGGCTTCAAGATCTTTGCGAAGAGGCTTACCTTTAGCAGCAGGAACGTTCACTGTTAGCACGGTACCGTCATCGGCATCTTCCATACCCGGGAGGCCCAAGCCAATAGTGCCTTCACAACCAAACTCAGTATCGTACTTATTTACTAAGCCAGCGATAGTTTCTACCAATAGCTCATAGTTATCAGTTGGTGTTGGCACACGTTCGGTGGCTACACGCTCAAGTTTTTCGTTAAACGCACCAAACTCAATTTTGGTTCCACCTACATCAAAGCCGTAGTACATCCTGCACTCCAAAAAAATAAGAAAAAAACAAAACTGAAAAAATTATCCACATATCTACACCTACAGACTGTGACGAGGTGCAGATTTAGCAGGGCTGCATGGTGCTATCTATCGCGTTTGCTGAAAGAAACATCAAAATGTTGCATAATTTTAACCACAGCAACAATCACTTGCACCACTCAGCGGCTTAAGCGTAGCTGACCATGTATTCACGTAACTGGATGATTGCATTGTCTTCTGGCAACACCCTGTTCAACTTGCCAGTCATATAGTTTTCGCGAAAAACATCAAACCATAGATCCAGAACATCTGCATTCTTTTGCTCGCCAAACAAATCAATAATACGAGCGGCCACCTCAGCAGTCCCTAACTGGTTTTCTTTAGACGCCTCACGTACTTTGTAGCGCGAAGGCTTTTCTGGATTAATAGATAAGACAGGGAACTGGTTCAAATATGGGCTCTTGCGGAACATCTTCTTCGCTTCCGCCCAGCTGCCATCTAGCATGATAAAGAGCGGACGCTTGCCAGATTCCATCTCTACTTGCTCTGCAACACGCTCGGGTGCCGCATACTCAGCCGGGAAAACAACATAAGGCTGCCATTGCGGATCCTCAAGCAACGCCAGCATTTCTGGGTTAGGTTCGGTACGTGACCAGATATAAGCGTAGGTATCTTCGAATAAGTCAGCGATCAGACGACCAGTATTGCTTGGCTTGAGAACTTCATCATCGTACATCACCAACAGAAAGGCGGCATTAGATGTAATTTCAGGCTTGTTGGAACAGATACACAAATGTTTGCGTAGCATGCAGAATAAGCAGCGCTCTACTTTACCGCCTCGGGCAAGGAATGGACGAGTAGAACGAGCAAGGCGCTCATCATATAACTTATGAACAGCATGGATACGCATAGCAGCTTTACCTAAAAACAAAAAACGCCAGCATTTTACTGGCGTTTGTGGTGATTACAATGAATATTCGTTGTTATGACTGTAATCTGTACTTTGACAGCAAGTCCTGCTGCTGGTGAGCGACATCCGATACCCTTCCAGCTTGCTCCACCAGCGTCTTGAGCTCTCGACTGTTCGTTTGTGCTTTCAGAGAGACTTGCTCGACACTGTGCCCAACCTCGATGGAGGCATTTTCCTGTTGCTGTGTGGCTGCCGCTATAGCGATGACCTTATCATTGATGCTGGCAATCATCGATTTGATCTGGTGGATCGAGGCCTGCACTTCACTACTCAGTTCAATCGAAGCGGTCATTTCCTTCCGGCTCACCACCATCGCCTCATTGGCATCCTGAGCAGCCTGGTGCAGTTCGTTGATCGTCGTCCGTATTGATGCAGTCTGCATATTCGTTTCACTGGCCAGTTTACGGACCTCATCAGCAACAACCGCAAACCCTCTACCCTGCTCCCCAGCACGAGCAGCTTCAATCGCTGCATTCAGTGCCAGCAAATTCGTGTTGTCGGCAATCGCACTGATCAACTCGACCACTTCGGTGATCTTATCAACGTGGTTATCAAGCTCTTTCATACGGGTTTCGTTAACTGCAAAACGCTCATCCAACTGACGCAGACGAGATGTACTCTCATCGATAATATCAACGCCTTGCTGAGCCATATCATTGGCTTGTTTGGCTTCTTGCTCAGATTCGTAGGTGCTGGCAACGATCTCTTTAATTGATACTTCCAGCTGGGTAATCGCAGTGGCAATTGCCGTTAGCTCATCGCTTTGATCTTTAATGGCAATGCGCGATTGGGAGGCTGCTTTCTGGCTGGTTTCAGCTGCCGAGCTTAATTGATGGCTATTTTCGACCAGCTTGCCGAGTGTCTGGCTATTATTGCGGTTAGACTGGTTAAGTAGGCTACCAAGAACAGCAAACTCTTTGGGCGCATCTTGGGCTGCCTTAACCGTTAAATCCCCATGACTCGTTGCCTTCACAACACGGTCAATTTTCTGCAGTGAGCGTTTTACCGATTGGCTAATCCAGCCACTTGCAATAATGGCTACCACCAAACCCGCAATACTGAAGGTAAGAAATAATGCCATGGCATTTTCACTTGCTTCCATGACGCCTGCTTCACCTTGCTCAACCAACCTATTGGCGCCATCGGTAAGCGTATTAATGAGTGAAGCCATCGAAGCAATTTGCTGTTGCGCATCCTGCACTTTACCCGCTTGCTGTTCCTGCAATGCCAGTGTTAGTAATTGCAGGTCAACAATACCCTTTTCGTTGTATAGCTCCTTCACCATAGTAAAAGGAACAACAACACTGGTGTAATCGGCAATACTTGGATCAAGGCGATTCATTTCTCGCCAGGCATAATCCATCCCCGATAAATTTGTACTTTGCAGGCTGCGTACAAAACCTTCGGCTTTTGATAAATCACGCTCTAGCATCAAGGCCATCAGGTGGCTTGCCATTTCCAGAGAGTGATTTACAAAGTTAGTCACATGGTTGATGCCTTCCAAATCATCGGCAAACACCTCGGTGCCCACCCGGCTCATTTCTGCGCGAACAGACGACACCGCATAGTTCATCATTGCCTTATCGGATTCAATTTTATTTCTATTAACTAGAATGTCTTGCTGCGATTGGTATAGGGTTGCCGCCGTTATCGCTACCTGCTCTGCCTGGGCACTCAATGTGCGTATATCGCTCATCAACCAGCCTAATTGATTCTGCTCAGCTAGCTGCTGCATCTCATTGAGGGCTGTAGCCATTGTTTTATGTTCGTTGTCAAAAGACTGGTGTGCAATATCCAGCTCTTCAATAGATGAGCTATTGATCATTTCATTGAGATGCTGGGCGGATTGCAATGATGCCCTAACGATCACACTTGAGTTCATCGTCACAGGCAGCGCCTGATGGCTTAGAACTTCAAATTCCTGTGCAACACTTTTTAAGCCATTATTGCCAAAGAAGGTCAGTAAGCCACCGGTCGTAACCAGTAATACAAAGACGATTTGGATTGAGGCAACGATGGAGAGACGTGATTTGCCCTGCTGCTGGTTTTTCATGCTGATCATATCCCTGATTAAGTTCAGCCAGTATCTTGGAGTTATATGTCAGCCATAAAACAGAAACGTATTATTTTCGTTTCGCAATATCATTGCGTTATAGGCCGGACATCTTGCAGGCAAACTTACTTAATAAATATGACAATTAGATTTCAATTGTTATTTTCATCAATAATATCAATGAGAACAGCTCAATTTATTGCACAACAGATTAAATGATACTCAAACGGGATAATTTAAGAGGGGTTAAAAATATAAAAAGCAGCACTAAGCTGCTTTTTATTTATCTTGCGTTTAGGCTTATTGCGCTATCGAACAGGTTTTTAACCAAGCCGACATAATCCTCGAGGAAACGCACTTGCTCGTTGGTCGGGCAGCGATTCCAAGCACCTGCCAGTACTTCGTTCAAATCTTCCATAACCGCATCGGCTTCTTGCATCAATTTGAAACGAAAGTCAGCTTCGAGGTCGGGATTTTGCGAAAAGACAGTCATTAAATTGGTCGCGATCATATCGGTCACCACATCTTCGACTGTCTCGTTACAGCCTTCTGTTTCTGCATTTTCAAACAGAGAAAGGTGTTCAGTAAAGTACTCGATGAGCGCATGATAACCTTCAGATTCAACAACCATAATCTAATCTACTCTTCCAATGAACTTAACCCATGCTAAACCAATGAACTTAACAATCATATAGTTAGCCTAAGCATAATAGGGAGACATTTTATGACAAATCAGACCAATAACATAGGCGAAATTAATATTTTAGGCTTACAGCATTATGATACACCAGGCATAATAGCACATTGTTCCGAGGTGGCTTGATATACCGTACACTGGTTACGTCCGTGCCTTTTTGAGTCGTATAACGCGCTATCAGCACACTCCAGCCACTGCTCATAAGATTTCATCCAGGGTTCCCACTCACAAACCCCCAAGCTAATAGTTACCTGAATATCACGGATATCCATTTTCACTTTCGACGCTTCAACACGCTTACGCAATCGCTCTGTAAAATATTGGGCTAGCTCGGCATTCGTTCCCGGGAGGATCACACCAAACTCCTCCCCGCCATACCTTCCGGCGAGATCTGATTGGCGTTTTGCTTTCCGCAGCAGACTGGTAATCGATTTAATCACCGCATCACCCGCAAGATGACCATAGGTATCATTGACTTTCTTGAAGTGGTCAATATCAAACATGACCAAACTTGACGCTGTTTGAAAGTGACGGCACTGGTCAAATTCAGCCGATAGGCAAGATTCCCAGTGCCCACGATTATATAGCTGGGTAAGCTTATCGGTAATACTCAAATGAGTGAGCTGGGCGTTACTTTCCCGCAAATGGGTTTTACTCTTTGCGATATCCGATACATCCGTAACGGTCAAACAGATGTGTCTATATTCCCCGTCCAATGCCTTGAGCGGAGTTAGCGTGATATTTTGAAACATCGTCACCATACCACCAGTAACAGGGCTAAAATTGGTAAAGTTAAAAACAAAGGGTCTATCTTCCCAAGAACTAAATGAGCGCGTACCCAGTTTGAACGTAGATTGAATTTTACTTTTTAACCACTTTTCAGGTAAGTCCGGCATCACCTGAAAGAGGTCCTGCCCCATTATTTGTTCACTGCTAATACCGCTGTACGCCTGCATGAAAGTGTTCCAGGTCATGACCCTGTACTCTCTGTCGAGCATGACAACACCGGCATCAATATTGTCGATAACCTGCGCGGTTAAATGAAAGTCAGATAAACTATCAGGGTGATTCACTGTAATGTCTCCATAAATCGTCTAATCACTTGCATAGAGTCATGATCCATCATCAACAATACATCACAGGCCATATCCATTTTTTCAGATTGGTAACTATATTCGATGGTAAATAGCTCATTGTTGTTCACTTCACTGATCCCCCTCACCATATATTCTTCGATACAGATAGGTTGACGGACAGAAAATGGGATATTCATCTGTTCAGATAAAGAAACCAAAAACGATGAAACCATTAAGTTTGCAATATCAATAATCACTTCGCTTTGTTTATCATCGAAGGTGCTGAAGCCTAGCCGTTTACCAAACAAGCGAATATCTTGACCATAGAGGCACACCAAGGCTTCACCGTGTATACCTCCTCCTACAAAGCGTTGCGCGATGGCAGTAGAGTCAGCACGAAGGAGCTGGTTACTGATCATCATTTCAAGCTCCCCTCCCCCTAGCATCGCAACATTAGGTAAAGGCATCGTAATAAACTCACCGCAATGATCAGAAATAATGGCTGCACCTTTTCCTAGTGCAATATTGGCTACCTCTTTGAACTGGTAAACATAGTCACTTTCAGCCACCGGGGCAGTTACCTCATCGATGGCTTGCCTGCTGAGGCTTCCTCTTTCGTTACTTAAGGCAATACCCAACTTCTGCAAAATCGCACGGATTTGAGGTCTCGAAAAAGGTTTAGCAAGAAAGAAATTAGCACCGGCATTAACACAGCGTTCAATAGCCTGCTGCTGTACATCAGCGGACAGGACAATGGTTTTCGTTGGATAGGTATTAACAGGCATAGTTTGTAACACGCCAAACCCATCTAACACTGGCATAGTTAAATCCAGAAACATCACATCGATATTATTTTGCGCAAGACACTCTAAAGCCTGTTGCCCGTTCTCTGCGAAAAAAAGCGTAATACCCTTATACTCAGAAAAAAACTTTTCCATCGCCCTGTGTACAAGCCGCGAGTCATCACAAATCAAAATTGCATTGTTACGAGACACCAAGATATGACCTAGATTGCTTACTATGATTGATTATGATAACGGCTTCATTTGTTTTTTATATTGTTAGCTAAATTTAAATATCGACAGAGTGACATGGATCGCTTTTTCTACTGATACAGAAGGGGCTTTTCTATCAAATTAATTCAGTAACTTAGCATACAACCTATTACGCTATAGCCTTTGTTTATGTATGGTTTTTTGACCTTAGAGAAACAGGTATGATAAATAAAAAACCACAGGACACTATTACAATGAAAGTTATCCGCCTCATCCTTGGCAAGCTCATTCTGTTGCTCAATGCCGTTTTCTCCCCAAAACCCCAACAACGTTCTGAAGAAGAACAGCAGCAAGTTAACCAACAAGTTCAATTCTTGTCCCTTTACCAATTCGAATCCTGCCCATTTTGCGTCAAGGTTCGCCGCTCAGCAAAAAAATTAAACCTCCCTCTTGCCACTGTTGATGCCAAGCAGCCGACTCATGAGCAAGCGCTGATCAGCGGAGGGGGCAAACGCAAAGTGCCTTGTCTTCGCATCGAAGATGAATCAGGAGAAGTGTCTTGGATGTACGAATCCAACGATATCATCCAATACCTTGAACAACGATTCGCCTAAGCACCAACGTTAATCCGCTATTGGGTATTTCAATACTAGGGGCAAAAAAGTGAGCCAGCTCAAGCCCCTAAGCCTTCTACAGTGCAATCAAATGCTTTTGATGCCACACTTCCCCTCTTTATCCATGAACAAAGACGCTTAATGAAAAAAACTCAAGTCATTACTACCGACGATATCCTGCTAAAGCTTTGCCAGTCCTTCTCTACCGTACTCACAGCCGCAACAGATAGCCCGGTTAGTTACTCGGCAATGGTGCAAAAAATCAATAAAACCAGCCTGAAACCTGATATCGGTTGTTTCGTGCTGTTTGATGGTGGCTTTACTGGGCTGGTCGTGACTAACTTCTCTCACCAGGCAGCGTTAGAGCTCTACCAGGACTACATGCTAAAAATGGGGATGTCAGCCGATGAATTGGCTATCCATCATTCGTCTGATGAAGTAGCCGATGTCCTTGGCGAGTTGATGAATCAGGTAGTTGGTGATTTCACAGGTAAAATTCGCCGGGAGTTGCAGGTATCAATTACCCAAAACCAACCTAAAATGCTGGCTTTGAACAAACAAGTACTATTGTCAGTTGATACTAACCTCGATCGCCCACAGGCACGACGGGTCAGCTTCACCACACAAAAGAACAATATTTTCTACCTAGAACTTGCGATGGACAAAACTGAGTTCATCCAGTTGGAAGAATTTGACCAAGCTGAAGAATGCGATCCCGACAGCATTATTGCAGCCGCGCAAAGTAACGCTAATCCCTCTGAGAAAACGACTAAAGCCTCTGCAGAGGTTGACCTTGACCTACTCGACGAGCTCGGTATCTAATCACATTCCACCGGTTTTCTTCGCCGCCCCAGCAGGCCTACCCGCCTTTTGGGGATGGCTCCACTCACTGTTGAAACATATGGATCGGCCCAGTTTTGCTAGACTGTTGTAAAAAATGGTTTGAGGCTGTGTTTATGTATCGTCAGCGTTGGTGCTCTCTTATTCTTGGTGCAATGCTTTTCGCCCCTGCTCTCACTCACGCAGAGAAGATCAACTATAGCGAGCTTGAAAACGGTGATACGATTACTATTCCTCTGGATCAACTCCTACCCACCCAAGCCGTTCTCGACTACGACCAAATTTTTGCCAACCTGCAGCGTTATAAAGCCGACCAGAAAAATATGTTTGATGACCTATGTCGGATAAACGGAGCTAAAGGAGTAAAGAAATGGGATGAGAACTCCATGCCGACAGATCCTGAAACCTACCAATGCTCAGGAAAAACCGGGCAAAATAGCGAGCTTTTGAGTACAGTCGTCATTGGCCCGGAAGAAGGTGTGCTCTACCTAACAGAAGAGCTTACCATTCTATCGACATTCTGGGATATGCCAAACGGCGGCACCAGCGTCCCTATTACCGTCAAAGTAAACCACAACCTATTGGGTTCCGGTGATGATTTCTGGGCAGAAATGAACAATGATAACGAGGTTTGGTTAGTCAACGAGAAAGGTAAGAAGGTAAAGCCCGATGACCTGCCAGAGTACATCGGCATGAAACAGCTCAAGCATGACAAATACCTCTCGCTGGTACACTTCCTTAATGGCATAAGCTACAAGCCACCCAAGCCCGATGGTAAAGACAATAAAACCACTACTGTCCCTTTCCTTGCTTTAAATTGGGCGCTAGAAATTCGCCAGCATATGAAGATCTCCGATTATGATCTTAACGATCCGGAAGAGTATGCGACTGCACTAACCGAAGCAGCCACCATTATGGTCGATCTTCCCGATGACGAAGTGATCGGGAAATCCAAACGCACGGCCAGCGAAATGGGACAGCTCGATCAGGTCGATAGCAAAGCACTCGAAGAGTTAGTTACCGATGAGAATTCCGCTTTTGGCCTAGCCCTTGCCTACCGCGTGGAAAAGAAAGAGAAATCGACTCCTAAAGCGGTGCTCGAAGAACAAGAAGCCCAAAAAGAGAAGGAAGAGCAAGAAAAACAAGAACAGGAGAAAAAAGCGAACGAAGAAAAACCAACCGAGAGCGACAAAGAGAAATCAGACAAGGACGGTGATGCTAAAGAATAGCTTCTCCGCCCGAAACTATGGCGAATTAAATCAACTCGCTATTTACGGTGATTCTTTGCGAGAAATGCATCAAGCTTGTTGGCGAAATTTTGTCTATCCGCCTGGCTCAATGGCGCAGGACCGCCAGTTTGTACACCAGAGCTGCGCATCGTTTCCATGAAATCACGCATTTGCAGCCGCTGCTTGATCGTGTCTTTGGTATACATTTCACCTCGTGGGTTCAATGCATGGGCACCTTTGGTGATCAGCTCATCAGCCAACGGAATATCAGCAGTAATGACCAAGTCACCCGGCTCTGCTTGCTGGACAATGTAGTTATCAGCCACATCAAACCCGGCCTCGACCTGAATAGATTTAATATGCGGAGATGGCGGCACACGAATAAATTGGTTTGCCACTAACGTAACAGCCACCCCAACCCGGTTCGCGGCACGGAATAAAATTTCCTTTACAACATTCGGACAAGCATCAGCATCGACCCAAATCTTCATTCTTCTTCCTTCTGTATAAGAAGCGCAGCAAGCGCATCATCGCAATATAACAAAAAGCCGCCTGAAATCGGCGGCTTTAAAACTTAGCAGATAACCTTGACCGGTTTTAGCCGTTTAGGCCCTTCTTCGCTAGATACTCATCATACGTACCATGGAAGTCTTCAACACCGTCTTTGGTGATCTCAATAATACGCGTTGCAATAGATGATACGAACTGGCGATCGTGAGAAACGAACAGCAAAGTGCCCTTAAAGTTTTCAAGTGCCAAGTTCAATGACTCAATCGATTCCATGTCCATGTGGTTAGTCGGTTCATCCATCAACAGGATGTTTGGCTTTTGCATGATCAGCTTACCAAACAGCATACGACCTTGCTCACCACCAGAAATCACTTTCACAGACTTCTTGATGTCATTTTGTGAGAACAGCATACGACCAAGAATGCCACGAACGGTTTGCTCGTCGTCGCCTTCTTTCTTCCACTGCCCCATCCAATCAAGCAGGGTCATATCTTCTTCAAAGTCAGCACTATGATCCTGAGCGTAGAAGCCAATATTATTGTTTTCTGACCACTTGATCATGCCATCCATCGGCTCCATCGCACCTGCAAGGGTGTTCAAGAACGTAGATTTACCAATACCATTCTCACCAATGATAGCGATGCGCTCGCCCACTTCTACCAGCAGCTTAACACCGTTGATAAGGATGTTATCGCCGTAGCCCTGCTTAAGACCTTCAACTTCCAATGCATTACGGAAAAGTTCTTTTTCCTGATCGAAGCGAATAAACGGAGACTGGCGGCTTGATGCTTTAACTTCATCAAGCTGAATTTTATCAAGCTGCTTTTGACGTGATGTCGCTTGCTTCGCTTTAGATGCATTCGCAGAGAAACGGCTCACGAACGTTTGCAGTTCAGCGATCTGTGCTTTTTTCTTCGCATTATCGGCGTGTAGGCGTTCACGCGCTTGCTCAGCAGCGATCATGTATTCATCGTAGTTACCCGCGAATAGGCGAAGTTCACCGTAATCCAAGTCTGCCATGTGGGTACAGACACTGTTTAGGAAGTGACGGTCGTGCGAGATGATGATCATGGTGCAGTTACGCGCCAAAAGCACTTCTTCCAACCAGCTAATGGTGTGAATATCTAGGTTGTTCGTTGGCTCATCAAGTAGCATGATATCTGGGTCAGCAAACAGTACCTGAGCAAGAAGAACTCGTACTTTAAGACCAGGAGCAACGGCGCTCATCAGGCCAAAATGCTGCTCTTCTGGAATACCAAGGCCAAGAAGAAGTTCCCCTGCACGTGCTTCAGCAGAGTAACCGTCCATTTCAGCGAACTCAGTCTCAAGGTCACCAACACGCATACCGTCTTCGTCAGACATTTCTGGTAGTGCATAGATGCGGTCACGTTCTTCTTTGACTTTCCAAAGCTCTTTGTGACCCATGATTACAGTGTCAACAACAGAGTATTCTTCGTAAGCGAACTGATCCTGGCCCAATTTAGCCATACGTTCGTTAGGATCGAGTGAAACAGTACCACCTGACTGCTCTAGTTCGCCGCCAAGGATTTTCATGAAGGTAGACTTACCACAGCCGTTCGCTCCGATTAGGCCATAGCGGTTACCACCACCAAATTTAACTGAGATATTCTCAAACAGAGGCTTATCGCCAAACTGCATTGTGATATTAGCTGTTGAAATCAATGTACTGTTCCAATAATGATGTCTATCAAGCAATAAAAAAGCCGCCATTAAAGACGACTTCCTCACCATGTACGCGGAGTATAACAGCTTTTGTGAACTTCATCACGGGTTGATTTCATCAACTTACAGGCGCATAAGTTACCCGGTCACTACCTTGTGTGCATTTTAACAACAAGAGGCATTGAAATTCATTGAATATAACTGTTAAGGTTTGGGTCATTATTGTCCTAATACATTTAGGTTGTTAATGGTCTCCGTTCGTAAAACACAATAACAATACTGATACAAGACCAACACAAACCCTGACAAATATTATTATTCTATTTTTAATCCCTTCTCAATTAATCAATTCCTTTCACCCTTATTTCTCCATTCACCAATAGACAAGTTTTGTTACAGACCCCAGTATGACCTAGGTCGCAACAAATATGACGTATTCATTATTTCATTACCTCTTTTCAGTAAGATTATGTCAGGCATTCGTTAAATCGATTTCGAAGTTTGAATTTTGAAATCAGTTTGCTTATTTCCATTACGCTAGCGTCAATCGCATCTTCGTTATTGCAGTTAAGCCAGATGTTAGATGCCGTAAGGAAATCATGGATCTATGCGTTGCAGGAGCAACATTTGATACAGGGATGTTAAATAGATTCAAGGTTGTTGGTGATTTTTATTTAATAAAGCTCATATACACATTTTGATTATCAACCATCAACATTCTGTACCTATTTATATTTTGCGAGAATAAACATGATCATCCCATTGCTATCGCTACCCATCATATTTGGTGCGGGTTATTTGATTGTTAAGAAGTACAACACGCAAGCCGCGCTATTTGCAGCCGGTCTATTAATGATCCTTATTGGCGTCGCTGCCGGTAATACTGATTTCCTGCCTTCTGGTACTAATTCATCTGGTGCCATTGTTTTCGACTTCTTCCTTGTTATTAAAGCACTTTCTTCATCCACGGTTGCCAACCTTGGTTTGATCATCATGAGTGTGGCGGGCTTCTCCAGCTACATGAACCACATTGGTGCTGCCAATGCCATGGTGCAGGTTTCGACTAAGCCGCTTTCCTTGATTAAGAGCCCATATGTCGTCCTTGCCCTGACCTACGTATTTGGCCAGATCATCAACATCTTTATCCCTTCAGCTGTTGGTCTAGCAATGCTTCTGCTTGTTGCTATGTACCCTGTACTGGTTCGCATCGGCTGTACGCCAGCTTCTACAGCAGCAGTGTTGGCTACAACCGCTTGTTTGGACCTTGGTCCAGCATCAGGTAACTCGCTCAAAGCAGCGGAAGTTATCGGCATCGACGCCGCAACTTACTTCGTTAACCACCAGATTGTAGTGGCGCCAGTTATCATGGCTGTTATTGCAGTACTTCACTTCTTCTGCCAACGTTGGTTCGATAAGAAAGACGCTGAAAACGGCGTGAGCTATGAGATGAAAGAA
>NZ_JBSWWQ010000013.1:0-6463 GCF_056160145.1 Photobacterium sp. ABD4_091
AGGCGTGAAGGTGATCCCCTGCTCCGTTATGTTTAGGGTCTGTACTTCTTTCGTCCTTGTGTCCCACAGTGGCAATGATGGTGTATTCAGGTAGGCAACGATCATAAAAGTCCCTGAGGTATTCGTTGTAATCCTCAACACTTACAGTCTCTTCGTTAACGGCATTACGCAAAGGCATTTTGTAGAGTTGAGCTTGGATTCTAGTTGCAAGATTCAACCCTCTTTCATCCTGTAAATCGTTGTCTTGCAGCTCTTGCAGTTCTTGCAGTTTGTCTGCAAGGCTAGTGATTTGCTTATTCTTCTGCGCAAAGCGCTTTGCATGGCTAAACTCGGACTTCCATTGTTCCCTAGCTTCAAGGGCTTTTTCTGGTGTTGCATCCAGTGTTGCAAGACCATTCCAAAACTCACGTTCCTTTGCATCATCAGTTTTGTAATTGATGAAGTTATTGCGGATCTTGCTTAGTGCTTTTTGCACTTTGTGAATAGCCTTTTTGAGCTTGGAGTTGTCGGGAATCCTGTCCGACAAATGCATAGGTCTGGTTATGGCTTGGTGCAATGCCTCTTTGTTGTCAGGGTTCATCTTGTCGAAAGACATGGGCTTTTTGTCCCTGTACCAGATCAGATTCTCATTTGTCATTTGAGAATCGAAAGACATCGTTTTTTCTTGAGTCAGTAAGATACGTAGATCGTGAAATACGTATCCACGTAATGTTTTGGAATTGTGTTTACCACTGCTTGAGAAGTTGGTAACACGGTGGAGAAATGATACATCTTTCATGGTAACTAATTATGTGTGTGGAGTTACCAAGCTCGATGCAATCGCCCGCAGTTTTGTCTCACTTTTTGCGAAGCATAAAAAAGTGGGGACGAAACTAATAGCGGGTTTCTAGAACATTCGCCAGATCCACATATATCCCTTTAGGATATTGAGATTGTGGGGCGAATAAAGCAAAAGAGGTAACTCTTTGCTTTAAGTATACAAATTGCGTGACCGTACGCGAAATCTGAGTCAGTTTGCAGGGCAAACCACGCAAGATTTTAAGCAGGGAACGGGGTTTGTGTACTTCAACAAATGCTTAGGCATTTGCGCGCTTTTGCTCTAGGCGTTTGCGTATGGCGCGAACGTTGTTCTTGTTAAAGCGATCCGATCTTTGTGGCTTATAGCCATTGGCATTAAGCCAATCAATGGTGTCCTCCACCGACTTACGTTCGACAAGCATACGCTCAATTTCAGCCTCATAGTCGTTTGTATGGGCGATCTTGGGTGTATCTACAGGTGTATCAGCAATGGGTTTTGGTGTCGGTTCTGTAGCAACTAATTGCTCTACATTCTGTACGGACACTTTTCTAAAATGCTCCTGTATCTTGTCCGTACAAAGCCCTTCAACAAGAGCCGTAACTGTCACACCATTAAGCTCTGCTATCTCCGTTAAAGCAGCTTTAAACGCTGTTGTACAACGAAATTCAACCCTCTCGGACTTAGTAACTTTTGTCCGTACAGTCTTTAATTTTGAAGTCATATTTTTGTCCGTACATTAATTTTTAATATCTGTGTATTCAGTACACACATCACGATATACACTACACCAAAATGTGGTACTTGTCACAAAATACCATTAGTAACTAATTTATTTTACCCTACCCTATTGAGCATTAGTTACTAATGCATTATTATGTATGTATACAAACAAGGAGATACAACAATGACTAAATCAACTGATCAAATCGAAATCGAAGTAGCAGAAGCTAGACCAGAGGTGACGTACATCTTTAAAAACAGAGCTGTGGAAGGGTGGGAGTATGAGGAGCTTAAAGGGCTTTCTGAGTACATAAAGGCGCGAATAATCAAGGAAGACAAGGGGTTAGCTAAGAGCTTTGTGGAGGCTCATGGTAACAACCGACATGCTGTTATAAAGGAGCATGGTAATGCGTTTGCCTTGATACAAAAGCATCTCAACGATTTTGAAGATGTTGGACTCTTCGATGAAGATGATAAGCGTCAAGCTGCTGATAAGCTTATGACTGTGCTTGGTAAGCCCTTTTACAAAAGGTACTTAAACGCTCTTAGGGTTAAAAAAAGCTCCACTTACAAGCAAGGTGTAATCAAAACGACTGGTACTGCTAAGTATGCCGTGGAAGACGGGGTTAAAAGCGCCAAGGAGCTAGGTATTAACTTGCCTAAAGGTGAATTGGTGGAGCTGCTACTAAATCTAGGTGCTGAGGCGCTGAGTGTTGCTGTGCGTGATGGATTGCCTAATGGAGAGGATTATGAAAAGGACAGCAGTATCGAGTCATATATTGGTTCTCACATGGCTTTCTACATCAAACGCGCCCTAGAAAAGAGTGAGTAACTAATGCTATGGCGCTGATTTAGTGATGATAGCTCCACCATCATCGCTAAGTCAGTGTCTACACTCAATAGGGTTAAAGATCTCAGGAAGTAAAGCCCTTACATAACAGTCACTTACTGACTATATGTAGAAGGATTACAGTAAATACGGGATCTTGAAATGGATAGGTGGAGCAAAAACAGTAACTTTGATGTTTAAAAAGTTAACACTAAAAACCCTTTAAGGTCAGGTAGTTACTGCTAATAGGTAGAAGGATTACAGTAACTTCTCCACCTTAAATTAACGGATGACTTTGATGCGTCCTGCCGCATCTCAAATGGTTTCACTGTATTCAATATAAGGCTTCTGAAAGCTCCCTAGCGGGTTTAAAGAGACTTGGAGTGTGTTGGTGGGGGTTTGTCCCTAGCAAGCTCATATGCGCGCTTACAGCTCGTTATAAGCCCACATGTGAGTGGAGATGGTAAAGCTATCGTTCTTTTTCTTCTACTAAGCAAGAGAGCTATACGTATCACTGTTCAGCAATCGACTATGTATACCTGTTCGTGTCTATAACGTGTTGGATCTTCTTTTAAGAATTAAAGAAAAAAGGATCTTTTGGTGAATCAACCGAAGGGCGATTTACTTTATATCTTGTTTTTTCTTGTTTAAAGACTTGTTTACGGAACTCGGAGACCGCGCCACATAAGGGCTGCGAGAGTTATAGGTAGAAGAAAAACAGCAATAGGTAGAAGAAAAACAGCAATAGGTAGAAGAAAAACAGCAATAGGTAGAAGAAAAACAGCAATATATCGAAATCAGTATTGCATGTTTCGATATATGTTATTACATTGAATAAAAAAGGAACCATGATTGTAATGAAAAAAGACTCTGTTATTTCTATCAGTAACGCTGTAATTGGTATGAATGGACCGCTAGTGCAACAACAGTTTGTGCTATCTGCTCTATCTGCGTTAAACCCAATGGTGGATGATGAGCTGAATGAAAGGCTTAATGAGGCTAGGGACACGATTATATCCATTGAGTATCCTGATGTATCACCGGAGCATCTGGAGCTGATGAGTGATGCAATATGGCTCGAAGCTGTTAGCCACTACTACAGGGAAAACATGAAGGAATGCAGATTCTCATTCTCTTACTCGGACTATGTCAGGTTTTGGGAAGGTGAGGATGCAAACGTCCGCGCTAGTTACACAAAAATGAATAATGCTGCGGAGGCTGTAGCTAAAACCGTCATGACTAGGCGCTATGAAACATACACGGCGCAAGGTAGGACGAGAAGTAATACCAGCACATTTACGTTGGTAACTGAGGTAAACATTAAGGGTACTACTGAAGTTGTCGTGCAAATCAATCCTGCTTTTATGCCTTACCTTATAAAGCTGACAGAAGTATTCACGAGTCTAGGTTACACCAGATTTCCTGTTGCAATGCTTAGATGCAGAAAAACAGTGAGTGAACTTGGATTGATGCAATTCATCATCAAAAAGTTCAACAACAACAAAGGCGCAAAGCAGGATATAGCAATCAGCGTCGAAGACTTTAGGGCTGAGTGTGGAATTACAGCTTATGAGGGCAACTTTAAAGATTTTAACTTTAAGTGGCTCAAACCTGCTGTGAAGGCGATTAACAAGCATCAGGTTGAAGGGGAAAGAGTCTCCGTTGAACTTACAACGCAAAAGAAGGGGCGTAACGTTGTTGGGCTTAACTTCCATGTTGAATCTCAAGACCTACTGGACTTTAAGAATAAGAAGAAAAGCGGAAACCCTGAGATACAGAAAAAGCACAACGTTGCCAATGCCAAAGACACTTTAAAGGGTAAGCGCAGACCTAAACCTAAACAGCCTGTAGTAGCTCCAAAGCCAGTAAGTGAGGGTGATTACATGAGCCTTGATGAGTTAGTCGGTGGCGCACCAGAACGGAAAAACGAAGAACCTAAATCCATTGCTGAGGTGGGTATATTCAAGGAACTTGCTAAGTCAGCACAGCAAGCTGTGGCGATTGCCAAAGCGCCAAAGCCAGAACCAACAAAGCAGACTTTTGAAGAATACTTAGCAAAGTGCATAGATCGTATGCCAGAAAAGTCCGAAGCTGAGATTCTTGAGCTTGCAAAAATGACTTTCAAAGCCTAAAAGTGGATTAGTAACTAACGCTAATCACTCATGATAAAATGATTTAAAACGAAAATTAATTAAGGTCAGAAAATGAAAACAACGACGATGTACCTCTTTGATTTTACAAGGGGCAATTGGACAGAAGAGGGGCATGGATTGTCTCTGGACGGTAACGCAATAAGTGATGGATACTTCGATACGCATATCGAGGATGATGAAATCATAAAGCCTTGCTTTGCTGCTTACATCCCTGACGATAGTGATGATGGAATCCACCTTGTGGATGAAGCAGGTTACGATCATTGGTTAGGTGGTAATCGAGATTCATCAAATGATTATCACTGGTATGAGTGTGTGTCCGATTACCTTGGGGCGTTGACTCAAGATGCAATCAAGCAGAAGCTTGACGGTAAGCTGTGGACTACAGTTGAGGTAAGTTTTGCCGACTTGGAGTATGTGGATTATAAGAACGATCCAGACATACAATCAGCGTTAACGGATATGTGGGCAGAAACCGATAGCAATGATTTTTGCTATGACACATACACAATCACCAAAGCCCAAGAACGGGCAAAGGGTAGTAACTAACGCACAAGCCACCTACGGGTGGCTTTTTTGTGCCAATTTGGGGGCTATTTAACATATAGTACCTAAAACGAACCAAGGATTTTAAGTTGGTTTAATTTGGTTGGTGAAGGCTCCAAAAGTACAAGTTTATTAGTAACTAATGCCTTAAATTAAGTGAGTTAGATTTTTGTTACCATGTTACTAAATCAAAAAAAAGGAGGTAGCCATTAAAAGCACCTCCAAAGGTTTAAAACTAAAACTTTATCGTTGTACTTGTCCGTTTAATTTCGTCCTCTGCCTTTTCCGCCAGATATGGGGCGTAATCAGCGCCTACATTGTCCTTGATGGTGTTTTTGCAGATCTCTGATGCTGCTTGAAGCGCAGTAACAAATGCATCCTCTTGAGTCATGACGCCAGTTAGTTCACTTGCAACATCTCTTGTCACTTCCCTAGCAGCTCTCGCCATATCGCGTGCTGCTTGCTCTTGGCTATACTGCTGTGCTGCTTTCCTTTTAGAGTCTCTATCGTACATGCGCGCATACTTAGATAGTTCATCGTTGGCGCTCTCTAGGATAGGTCTAACGTTGTTTGCAACATTGATGATTCTCGTAGCCTCATCAATCTCATATTGGCGCTCGGCGTTGACTTCATCAAGGCTAGCTTTAGCTTCAACGATCTTCTCTTGCAGATGGGGTAAGGTTCTTTCCATGATTGAGTGTTTGTATTCGGCAATATCAGCCCGTGATTGCTGATAAGCAGCCTCTTTCCTTATGTTCTGTAGATCCTCTTGCTCTCCAGCCTTGATAGCCTCAAGCCGTTTGATTTCGGTAAGGTTATCATCACCAACTTTCTTAATCTTTTTGCACTTAGTTACTAATGCATCTTGATTGGTTTTTAGTAGTTCTTGGTTGGATTTAAGCTTTTCGTTGTTGGATTTAAGCGTTTCGTTTTGCTTGGTTAGCTTTGCTTTTTCATCAGAAAGAAGCTCGTTTTCAAAGCTAAGTTGTTGGTTCTCTTCCTGCCTCAATGCATTTTCTTTTTCGAGCCTATCAGCCACTTCAGCAGCATGAGTGGCCCGGTTCATTCTTCGTTTGTCATTTGGCTTTTTGGTATCGGCAACCATGTCATTCTTAACTCTGGTTTCGTAGCTAAAGGCTACGTGCAACCCTTTAGGCTCAAACAAGTGTTTGTTTATATCCTGCCTTACAGCTTCTTGGTATAACCGACCACGGTATTGCCCCTCTGCTTTGCTAATGTGGTATTCCTTTGACGCCTTATCTTTCAAGCCCTTGGTGTTGTTGATAGTTTCAATTTGAAGATCTCGAAATTCCCTTGCATTAGTAACAAAGTCGGGTTCAAGAACACTTTCAGCCCAATGCAGCTGAGCATCCAGTAAATCCAACTTACCCGTTTTGCTATTCCTAGCATCAACAT
>NZ_JBSWWQ010000014.1:0-3969 GCF_056160145.1 Photobacterium sp. ABD4_091
GAACCATCAACCAGTAAGCAAATATGGGATCAATAACAGAGAGTGAACCTGCTTACATGCTTATTACGTGTAAGATCTTAAAGGCTATATTACACGTAAATTAAAGGTAAGGTATGATTTTCGTCCAAAATAGGACTCGAAAGGGGAAGAAAAGCCTTGCAAAACAATGGCTTACAAGGCTAAAAAGAGGCTTATTAGAGGGGTTTTTCGGTTGGCTCAGGGTACAAATACCAACTATTACCATATCTAGACGAATCAATCCCTGTGGGCTTGTTGGCTAAGATCTGCTCCTCCGTGTAGCCCATCTTTTTCAGTGCCGTCAACGTGTGACCCTTGCGGTTAACATACAGTTGGGCTTCGTGACTACCTTCAATCACCTTCTTGGCATCCAATGGATCGTAAAGATAACGCCATGTTTTTGCTGTTACCAAGATGCCAGCAGGTTCAAAGTGTAGCGTTTGCCAAACGTGATTGTAGATACACATCTCCCTCACTTTTGACTCAGCAACTAGGTCTACAATGTCCTTATTTCGTGTGTAGTAACGGTCTCCAAACCTAGCCTTCATTTTATCTTGCCAATCCTCCGCTCTGATCTGCTCAATTGTCTTACCAAAGAATAGGTTAGCGTAGAAGTCGGGCATTAAATGGGATGGCTCATAGGGTTCTCTTTTCTCGTATATCCCAAGGCGTTCGAGAAAGCGAACCTCATCCTCTTTGGACATGTAAAACTTGGCTCTCTGCGCCCTGTCGTATTGTCGCCAGAATCGACTCATCTGACGCTCGGTCATGTTGTGTTGTTTCCAGCGTTCGCCAGCCTTGCGGTAGTCTCCATCCATCACAAATTCAGACATTGCATTGTCAACAAGTCTAGTCATTTGCGTGTCGGCAAGCGCCCTATGAGCCTCTCCTTCCCATTCAAGGCTCATCTTTGATGCAGCCTCAGTTAGTTTTAACCAACGGTAACCACCATGCCAATCGCTCCATGAACCGTGGAAAGTAGCCATATCCAACATTACGCAAGAAGTCTCATTAGCTTCAGAAAGATCCACAAATGCAGCATCAAAACCTTCGTTGTAAATGCGTACATGCTGCCCTTTTACTATGTCATCAATGGTTGGCTTTAAGTCCTTCATTGTTGGCGCATCAGCTACCATCTCAGGGGTTATGCCGTGTATCCCTTGAGCCACGTACCATGTTTCATTTCGCTCTGGACGCACCAAGGTATTCAATAAGATCGTACCGTCATCGTTAACAATAGCGATCTCCAAGACTTCATCGTTCTCAGGGCTTAACCCTGTTGTTTCGGTATCGAGGTAAATCATGCATTATCACCAAAAATGTCACACTGCCCTTGCTCCTTAGCTCTCACTTGAGCCAGTGCCTCATCACCACGCTTTTGTGCGTTACGCTTATGGCGTGCTAGTTGCTTGCGAAATGCAGGGAGAACTTCATTGAACTTTTCAATCTCTGCAAGTGTCACACCGTCACTTCTGTCTGATAGTTTTTCTGTTAAAGACTCCATCTTTTCAGTGATGATTGTTAAGCTAGATGTGATTGATAGTTCGCTTAGTTCTTTGTTCAGATTTGCTATGAACCAATGGTACTTCTCTGCCTCCTCTGGCGTCACGTCATGCTTTGCGACAATATCTTCTGGTAGCTTTACTGGTGCGTTGTATTTGTTCGCCGTGAAGATGGTTTTGCTTTTCTGTTTCTTGCTCTCCGAGTCATACCAGAATCTTCTAACTACCAGTCTGTCAGGGATTAGTGAATCTTTGTTTGTTTTCTGTAGGTTAATGTTGAAGCTCATTTGTTTCACGTCCTTAATTTGTAATTTATATATCTAGTATAGTAATCAAAAATTATTCTTGCAAGTCCAGAGCGTGAAATAAATTAAAGGATCTTACAATTAAATTTAGTGTAATGCTTACAAGTTTTTTAATTGAAACCATTGCACGTATGCAATGTGAAATGTTGCAATTAAAATGCGTGAAATGCTTACAAGTAAATTAATTGAAAAAAGTATTACACGTAAAAGCGTGAAATATTACAAGTTTGCACGTGAAAGCAAAAAAAAGACCCCCATCGCAAAATGGAGGCCTTAAATTAATTTCAAGTAACTTACGTGTAACTAGATACGAGGTCTGTTGCGCCTTGGGTTTGTGGTTTCTTGTTCTATTTCTTTATCGACTTTTTCGGTTTCCCTATTTATTTGAAGAACCTGATCTGCTTGATTTTCAACCTCTTTTGACTGCATCACCAAAAGCTCCATCATGGTCATTTGTTGATCATTTACGGGATGTTGAGTCTTTAGCTCCTCAAGCTCCGCCAAAGCCTTATGTAAGCGCTTTTTGGTGCTCATAATGCGCATTGCATTACATTCAATGGCGTACTTGGTTAAATTGGTACAATTACGCTGCACTGCTTGCACTGCCCTTGATAGGTCTGCATTACCCTTGAACCAACTGTTTTTAAAGCGCTTCTTGTTGCTGTTGGTGCGTGCAACGTACATCTCATGGCTATGCCCCAAGTTCTTCAAAACCGAGGTGTTAAATGCCTGTTTTACCTCATGTAGAGCCTTCTTTTGTTGCAGTTTTGGCATGGGAGTACCATCTGGCAGGATCTTACCTACCATTAAGTGTATATGCGTGCCTTTTGTGGATTCTTCGGGGGTGGTTTGTGGCTCTCGGTGCAAAGAGCCTCTGCATACCTTGGATAGATCATTGGCGCTTACACCAACCGACCGGGCCAATGATACAATCATATCTCTAGTGACCTTTTGCCAATCCTCATCTGAACCGTTCTCATCCAGATCTGATGGCAACACAAATACAAACTCAAGGGCTGCCGTGGGCGGTCTACCGCCTTTCCTAGCTGCCTTTTGTTTTGCCTTTGCTTGCTCGCATAGAGTCATCATCCGCATCGATGCAGCTTCGCCATTCCAAATCTTTGTAAGGCTCAATGAGTCGGCATGGGAGGGTTCATCTTTGTTCTCAAAATACACCTCCCTAGCTGCCACACTCTTGACTGCCTCAACAGTCACCGTCCAGTTCCTAATTCCCATACGCTTTATTAAAAAAATAATTTTTTTAATAAAATCATGCAAATTATTCACTAGCCTGTAATGGCTAGATAGGACAACCTATCGCTTCGCTCAGGATTGTTCCTACTAGCTCAGGGGTGCTAACGCCCCCCGAGACCCCCAGTTGCCCACTTCAATATTACAAGTCACGGACTTGCAACATTTCAGCGGGTTAATGCTTAGATCTTGGCACTACTTGCACACGTCGATTTAAATCATTATGCTAACGACAGATACAAAAAAAGCCCGCCATTTGCAGTGGCGAGCTTTTAGAATGGTTGAGTTAAATAGTTTGCAGCTATCCAACTCGGTCGAGATATCTAGAACCAGTAGAATCTCTAAATTGTTATATTCAATTCTACTAGGGTTTTCAACCCTGTCAATGCTCAATCTTGAGCGTTCTAGATTCTCATAAGCACTCTACTTTTGTATTTGAAGCCTGTTTGGAAGTTCCTCCCAAGGTCATGTCTTGGGTCGCAGTCAGCGTGCTGTAGGGATGGTGAGCGGATAACCGCACTGGTGGCAACACCATGTAGTCGGCAGAACTTCATAGAGTGTAGCGGCACACAGACGGGGATTCCTTACAAGTGTCGCAACGTGGGAGGTCACTACCTAACACATCAATACAGAGCGCAGCGAGCTATGAGAAAGCGCCTTTGGCGGTAAAGCGTATGCATTGATGGAACGGTATGGGGAGAGCGTGTAAGGGGCATGTCATTGGGAAACTGGTGCCATCGCCAATAGTCTCGGCTTCGCTATCTTGGCTTGTAGTTCGCTTGTAAAGGCTTGAACTCGCTAGGATAGCGAAGCCATGAAAAAAAAACAGCAAGGCTTGCCTTGCCGCCTTTTGCGCAGCAGCCCCTAGGCTGTTGTGCCAGTTTTTTAAAAGA
>NZ_JBSWWQ010000015.1:0-1463 GCF_056160145.1 Photobacterium sp. ABD4_091
TCTTGATCACATCTCATCAGAGGTAAAGGATTGGGCTATAAGGTATCCTTCTTGAATTGCTGCTAATTTATACCAGCCTCGCCATAGGGCGGCCCAACCGGGCCGCCCTGTTCGCTTACTGTCATACCATCCGCCTAGCCTTGCTAATGTAACTCGAGCCCATTTCAGATCTGGAGCTGTTGTTGGTAAGGGCTTATTTTCTTGTTTGACCCATAATAATTTCCAGCATATTCCGGGTAGAACAGACTCACAGCTACTGGTTTCTTGTCCGCGGCTTTCTGCTCTAAGTTGTAACAAGCGGATAGCGATAAACGCTTGAATGACGGCAACTCTCTCCAGGTTGTCCTTTGATTGAAGTTGCAGTGCTTCGACATCGGTTCCATCACTTTTCCACGCCTTGTGGAACTCTTCAACCAACCAGCGCTGTTCGTAGTAACTGATTATCTCCTGGGCTTTCGCTAACGTTGTCACTGGCTCTGAAGTCAGTAAGTGCCACTCCAATTTTTCGTTGTTGTCACCTCGCTCTTTACAACCAACATAATACAGAGAAAGTGACTTGCCACACTTATTGGCTGGAACCTTAATCGTAATAGGAGCAAAGCATACATCTAATGTTGCTTTACGCGCTTTGCGACCACCCCGTTGAGCAATATGGACAGTTCGTTGTCCCGATGGGGATAACTCCTTTGCATAATCATGGAGCTTATAACCACTTTCCTCAATGCAGCGACTATAGGTCGAGCGCACAACAAAACGCTGCTGGTTGGTCAGCTTGTAATGTAAGTATTCGTAGATGTCTGACTCCCTATCACACACTGAAATGACTCGGGCTTGGAGTTGACCTAAACGTTCAGACATTGCGGTTGATGCCTGTTGCCACTTGAAGGTCTCCTTCTCTTCATACGGTCGCTTGGCGAACTTATGTCCCCGGCCTCGAGTCGCAATATCCCTCGTCCACCGCTGTTGTTCGATTAGCCCCACAACCTTTTGCTCGCGTGGTGCAAACAACAGAACAGAGTGAGCTAGCATCCCCCGGGTTCGATTTCCCGAGTTCACGTGACCAAGTTCATCGGAGAGGCTTTTATGCGTGTAGGTTAGAGCGGTGGAGTCTTCAAGGGCAAGTAATAAGTCATGCGCTTCAGCCTCGTTAGTTGTTGCCACAAAACCGGCTTCAGCTATCGCATTGGCTTCAACATCAGGGTTACGGATGAGGCGATATGCCCCTTCAATAGAGGCGGGATTAGGGCAGGCTTGCACAATAGACACTCCAACATTAGATGCCATATCACTGGCTAATTGGACTAGTCGTTGTGTACGTCTAGAGTCGCCAAGCTTGGCATGCGAAAAGGTTTGTTGAGCCCATTCTAAAGTAGAATTCCCTATCATGATGATGACCTTTACTCATATTGTGTAAGATCGGATCGCAATAAAGAAAAAGAGTTCAAAAAAAGCCCCCGCCATGA
>NZ_JBSWWQ010000016.1:0-1413 GCF_056160145.1 Photobacterium sp. ABD4_091
AGCTCGGTTGGAGGCTCCTTTGCTCTTCTCGCCTGATATTGACTCGTATTAACCTAATTAGAGCGTTTATAAGGCCTATTTTCTGTAAGCAGCCCAGCACCAAGGCCATCTTCTTGATATTTTGAGCAGCAGCGGCCAACCAACATTGCATCTGCACCTTGTTCAACCCCCGGAACCGTGCATATCGGTGACCATGATGCTGTTTCGCATCTGCGAAGCTTCTTTCTACCGTTTCTCCCCTTCGCCGATAGGTCCTTTTACCATAAGGTGTCAGCCGTATTTTGTTTGCTCGTTCCACAGCCTCCGCGTAGATATGCCGGGTTATCACCTTCTTCATTGTTTTGCTTTGGGTGCAGTCATTTCTCATCGAGCAGAGCTCACACTCCTTGGGGGCCGAGTGGTATTCTCTGTAGCCTTCTCTTGACGTGGTTTTATAGATAAGTTCCTGGCCATTTGGGCACAGGTAAGTGTCTGTTTCTTTGTTATAGATAAAGTGCTTCTTCTTGATAGCATTCTGGGTGCGAGGCGGCCTACGGTAACCAAAGAGGCCAAGGATTTCTCTTCGTTCAAGGCTCTCAGCAACAGGAGCCGTGAAGTATCCAGCATCAAGGCCTACGGCTATAGGATTCAGGTTGAACTGGTTGAGCGTGTAGTCTAGCCGATTGATATAAGGCTGGGAGTCATTGACGTTACCTGCGGTCGCATAGGTATCGACGATAATCCCATGCATGCCATCGACGGTGCGGTGGTCAAGGTAAAAGAACCCTTGCGGCTTGTTATCCCGCGTCATAAAGCCGCTTTCAGAATCAGTCGTGCTCACTTTGGTATTTTTGAGCTTAGGCTCTGATTTTCGCTCAGCTAAAGGTTTTTTCCCTTCGGCTTCCCGCTCCTTGGCCACATCTTCGTTGAGCATCTCAAGGTAGGCACTGGTGCGGACAGCTTGCTGTTCATTGGTAAATTTCTTCTTGTTAGCATTGGCTTTGAGGTGGGTGCTGTCGGTGAATAATTCATTCCCGGCGACGAGCCCTTTATCCATGGCCTGGAGTACGATATTGGTAAAGATGCGTTCAAAAATATCCGTCCCGTTGAAGCGGCGGATGCGGTTTTGGCTGAGCGTCGAGGCATGGATAACTTTCTCTGTCAGTGACATGCGAAGGAACCACCGATAGGCCACATTGACCTCGATTTCTTTGACTAGCTGACGCTCGCTCTTGATGCCAAAGATGTAGCCCAGCAGGATGATTTTAAACAAGCGGACGGGGTCAACAGGAGGCCGGCCATTGTCTTGGCAATATAGGTGAGCGACTTCGTCTCTAATAAATTCGAAATCTATAACTTGGTCGATTTTACGTACGAGATGATGCTTCGGAACCAGCTGTTCCATTGTGACCATTTCGAGTTCGTACTGTTGGG
>NZ_JBSWWQ010000017.1:0-1085 GCF_056160145.1 Photobacterium sp. ABD4_091
AAAGACAAACTGATTGAAGTAGCTCAGACTGTACCTGATCGTACCCTGCTTGATGCTGGCCGCGGCAACCCTAACTTCCTTGCGACCTTGCCACGCCGTGCCTTCCTTCGCTTGGGTGATTTTGCCCTTGAAGAGTCTGAGCGTACCTACTCTTACCTAAACGGCGGTTTCGGCGGCATTCCTGATGGCTACGGTATTGTTGAGCGTTTCGATACCTTTGCCAAGCAGCATAACAGCGCAGAGGGCGTTCAGTTCCTACAAAAAGCACTGAGCTACACCAAAGACCGTCTGGGCATTGATAAAGATATCTTCCTGAATGAACTAGTGAATGCCTTCCTTGGCTGTAACTACCCAGTGCCAGATCGCATGCTGACTAACATCGAGCAAGTTGTTAAGCAGTACATCGGCCAGGAAATGTACGGCAAACTGCCAATGAGCAATGACTTCGACCTGTTTGCAACCGAAGGCGGTACCGCCTCAATGACTTACAGCTTTCAGTCTATGTTCAACAACGGCCTGCTGAAAAAAGGTGACAAGATTGCCCTTATCACGCCAATCTTCACGCCGTACCTGGAAATCCCAGAGTTGGCAGAATACGAGTTGGAAATTGTCGAGCTACGTCTGGACGAAGTGACTTGGCAGCTACCAAAATCGGAAATCGTCAAGCTTGAAGACACAGATATTAAACTACTGTGTGTGGTTAACCCTGCTAACCCAGCGTCAGTAAAAATGTCTGACGAGACACTGGATAACATTGCTGAATTGGTGGAAACCAAACGTAAAGACTTGTTCATCATCACTGATGATGTATACGGCACATTTGCTGATGACTTCGTCTCTCTCTTTGCAAAATGCCCGTACAACACGCTATGTGTGTACTCGTTCTCGAAATACTTCGGTGCAACAGGCTGGCGCTTGGGCGTTATCGGTATCCAACACGACAACGTATTCGACGATGCACTACGTATGCAGAGTGAAGAGCAAAAGCTACTGCTGGATGAGCGCTACAAAACACTGACACCAGAACCACGCACTATCAAGTTTATTGACCGCATGGTTGCCGAGAGCCGTGGCGTTGCACTGAA
>NZ_JBSWWQ010000018.1:0-1061 GCF_056160145.1 Photobacterium sp. ABD4_091
AAGTTCGAAAGGGCTTAGATCTGCAAATTTTGAAAAGTCGATTGCTGTAGTTTCAGTAGTCATAATAAATTCTCTAAGAAGATGTCAGTGAGTTATCTTGTTTAATAAGTACTAATAAATGCACTTAATATTCAGCTGTTGAGTTAATGGATAATCTTTTTGAAGATGGTTAACTAAATTAATTACTCATCTCTCTTGGTGTGGGGATATATTACCGTGACTTACTAAACACCCAAACTCGCAAATGAATGATTGAATCCTTCCATTTTTAATTACCATTGATTTACATGGTTGCTTCTGGTTTTAAGTGTTTGTTTTAATGCTTTTTTGGGGTTGTGGTTGCTTTTTTGTAACAGCCTTTTTTGTGAATTTTTGCTTGGAGGGGCTGTGTTAGTTATGGTTTGTAATTATATTAAGTTGTTAATTCTAGTTATTTTATGGTTTTGGTTTTTACAGGAATTTAAATGTGTGTTTTAGTGACAGTGTTTAATGGGAGCGGATGAAGGAAAGTTATAATAGGGAAGTTGAAAAGAAAAATGTGGATTTAATAAGTGATGTGAAAATAAAAAAGCTGCCGATTAAGGGCAGCTTTTGTTAACGATTAGGCTTGAGTCGCAGTCACGAAGTTGTTGTAGTACTCGTCAAGCACTTTTCGGGTTTCGCGGCCAATCAACTCGTACTCGTGGTGAGTCAGGTTCGCCAGTGAAACGCGTACTGAACCGTGTACCACATCAAAGCCTTTACCTGGTAGTAGAATAACGCCGGTTTCGTAAGCAAGACGGAACAGGAAGTCTTTGCCCATGTTGTTTGCTTTGAACCAGTCTACAAACGCCTGACCGTACATTTTCGCACCCAGCACATCCAGATCTAGCAGGGTGTAGTAGTCAACGCGGTTAACGTCTTTCTCCACGGTTACACCCATGTTTTTGTACAGGGTGTTGTAACGCTGGCGGATGATGTTCTTACAAGCATCTTTGTAAGTTTCCTCTGCATCCATCAGGCAAGCCAGTGAGAACAGTGCCATTTGAACTTGCTGTGGCAGTGAAAGGCCAGCAGTGTGA
>NZ_JBSWWQ010000019.1:0-984 GCF_056160145.1 Photobacterium sp. ABD4_091
GCATTGCCGCAGCTTCGGTGTATAGCTTAGCCCCGTTAAATCTTCCGCGCAGGCCGACTCGACCAGTGAGCTATTACGCTTTCTTTAAATGATGGCTGCTTCTAAGCCAACATCCTGGCTGTCTGAGCCTTCCCACATCGTTTCCCACTTAGCTATAACTTTGGGACCTTAGCTGGCGGTCTGGGTTGTTTCCCTCTCCACGACGGACGTTAGCACCCGCCGTGTGTCTCCCGGATAGTACTTACTGGTATTCGGAGTTTGCAAAGGGTTGGTAAGTCGGGATGACCCCCTAGCCTTAACAGTGCTCTACCCCCAGTAGTATTCGTCCGAGGCGCTACCTAAATAGCTTTCGGGGAGAACCAGCTATCTCCAGGTTTGATTGGCCTTTCACCCCTAGCCACAAGTCATCCGCTAATTTTTCAACATTAGTCGGTTCGGTCCTCCAGTAAGTGTTACCTCACCTTCAACCTGCCCATGGCTAGATCACCTGGTTTCGGGTCTAATCCTAGCAACTGAACGCCCAGTTAAGACTCGGTTTCCCTACGGCTCCCCTAAACGGTTAACCTTGCTACTAAAATTAAGTCGCTGACCCATTATACAAAAGGTACGCAGTCACCCCGAAGGGCTCCTACTGCTTGTACGTACACGGTTTCAGGTTCTATTTCACTCCCCTCACAGGGGTTCTTTTCGCCTTTCCCTCACGGTACTGGTTCACTATCGGTCAGTCAGGAGTATTTAGCCTTGGAGGATGGTCCCCCCATGTTCAGACAGGATATCACGTGTCCCGTCCTACTCGATTTCACTCGAAATGCGCTACCGGTTACGGGGCTATCACCCTGTATCGCTGAGCTTTCCAGCTCATTCACCTGTCGCAAAACTAGCTTAAGGGCTAATCCGGGTTCGCTCGCCGCTACTGCCGGAATCTCGGTTGATTTCTCTTCCTCGGGGTACTTAGATGTTTCAGTTCCCCCGGTTCGCCTCAAT
>NZ_JBSWWQ010000020.1:0-961 GCF_056160145.1 Photobacterium sp. ABD4_091
GGTTTCAAAGCCTCCCACCTATCCTACACATGTAGGGTCAATGTTCAGTGCCAAGCTGTAGTAAAGGTTCACGGGGTCTTTCCGTCTAGCCGCGGGTACGCAGCATCTTCACTGCGATTTCAATTTCACTGAGTCTCGGGTGGAGACAGCGTGGCCATCATTACGCCATTCGTGCAGGTCGGAACTTACCCGACAAGGAATTTCGCTACCTTAGGACCGTTATAGTTACGGCCGCCGTTTACCGGGGCTTCGATCAAGAGCTTCGACCGAAGTCTAACCCCATCAATTAACCTTCCGGCACCGGGCAGGCGTCACACCGTATACGTCATCTTTCGATTTTGCACAGTGCTGTGTTTTTAATAAACAGTTGCAGCCACCTGGTATCTGCGACTGCCAGCAGCTTAAAGAGCAAGTCTCGTCACCGCCGGCAGCGTACCTTCTCCCGAAGTTACGGTACCATTTTGCCTAGTTCCTTCACCCGAGTTCTCTCAAGCGCCTTGGTATTCTCTACCCGACCACCTGTGTCGGTTTGGGGTACGATTCCTTACTATCTGAAGCTTAGAGGCTTTTCCCGGAAGCATGGCATCAATGACTTCAGTGCCGTAGCACCTCGACATCGGGTCTCAGCCTAGTGTAATCCCGGATTTGCCTAAGATTACAGCCTACACCCTTGAACCTGGACAACCGTCGCCAGGCCCACCTAGCCTTCTCCGTCCCCCCATCGCAATAGTAAGAAGTACGGGAATATTAACCCGTTTCCCATCGACTACGCCTTTCGGCCTCGCCTTAGGGGTCGACTCACCCTGCCCCGATTAACGTTGGACAGGAACCCTTGGTCTTCCGGCGAGGGAGTTTTTCACTCCCTTTATCGTTACTCATGTCAGCATTCGCACTTCTGATACGTCCAGCACACCTTACGATGCACCTTCAACCGCTTACAGAACGCTCCCCTACCCAATAC
>NZ_JBSWWQ010000022.1:0-622 GCF_056160145.1 Photobacterium sp. ABD4_091
GAGGCTCGCTTCCCGCTTAGATGCTTTCAGCGGTTATCGATTCCGAACTTAGCTACCGGGCAATGCGTCTGGCGACACAACCCGAACACCAGAGGTTCGTCCACTCCGGTCCTCTCGTACTAGGAGCAGCCCCTCTCAATCATCCAACGCCCACGGCAGATAGGGACCGAACTGTCTCACGACGTTCTAAACCCAGCTCGCGTACCACTTTAAATGGCGAACAGCCATACCCTTGGGACCGACTTCAGCCCCAGGATGTGATGAGCCGACATCGAGGTGCCAAACACCGCCGTCGATATGAACTCTTGGGCGGTATCAGCCTGTTATCCCCGGAGTACCTTTTATCCGTTGAGCGATGGCCCTTCCATACAGAACCACCGGATCACTATGACCTGCTTTCGCACCTGCTCGACTTGTCAGTCTCGCAGTCAAGCGGGCTTATGCCATTGCACTAACCTCACGATGTCCGACCGTGATTAGCCCACCTTCGTGCTCCTCCGTTACGCTTTGGGAGGAGACCGCCCCAGTCAAACTACCCACCAGGCACTGTCCGCACCCCGGATAACGGGGCGACGTTAGAACATCAACACTACAAGGGTGGTATTTCAAGGACGGCTCCACC
>NZ_JBSWWQ010000023.1:0-329 GCF_056160145.1 Photobacterium sp. ABD4_091
GAGCACCTCCCTTACAAGGAGGGGGTCACTGGTTCGAGCCCGGTATCGCCCACCACTTTTTTTTAGAAAGACACCATTTCGATGGGGCTATAGCTCAGCTGGGAGAGCGCCTGCCTTGCACGCAGGAGGTCAGCAGTTCGATCCTGCTTAGCTCCACCACTCTCTAAGGTTTTTTCCTTAAGAATCCTTAGAAAGTGGATATCGAAACCTATTTGTTTAGGTAGAGAAATACACATGCTCTTTAACAATCTGGAAAGCTGACTAGTAAATTGAATTCTTTGAATTCAATACTAATAGTTTCTACTTGAATAAAGTAGGAACGAGTTCTC
>NZ_JBSWWQ010000024.1:0-326 GCF_056160145.1 Photobacterium sp. ABD4_091
CTCCCCATGTGAGAGTAGGACATCGCCAGGCTTCCAATTTTCTTTCACTTTTTGAAAAAGTGAAGACAAAAGGATAGGAAGCCCGCTGGGTACAGCGGGCTTTTCTTTCGCTCCGACTGATTGCAATGTGAGCGACGTCAACAGAAGGTTTTTACTTTTTCGCCAACCGCGAAAAAAGATGAAAATTTTGTCTTGACTGGATATCAGAAACGTGTATTATACGCCTCCTGACTTGCTGAAGCGCACGGCGCCAAGGCATTGAAAGTCAACGTTCTTTAACAATTTGACCATGCAATCTGTGTGGGCACTCGTGAAATGATAGTCAA
>NZ_JBSWWQ010000025.1:0-314 GCF_056160145.1 Photobacterium sp. ABD4_091
CCCGAAGGTTAAGCTATCTACTTCTGGTGCAGCCCACTCCCATGGTGTGACGGGCGGTGTGTACAAGGCCCGGGAACGTATTCACCGTGGCATTCTGATCCACGATTACTAGCGATTCCGACTTCATGGAGTCGAGTTGCAGACTCCAATCCGGACTACGACGTACTTTCTGGGATTCGCTCACTCTCGCAAGTTGGCCGCCCTCTGTATACGCCATTGTAGCACGTGTGTAGCCCTACTCGTAAGGGCCATGATGACTTGACGTCGTCCCCACCTTCCTCCGGTTTATCACCGGCAGTCTCCCTGGAGTTCCC
>NZ_JBSWWQ010000026.1:0-266 GCF_056160145.1 Photobacterium sp. ABD4_091
GGAGCAAAGAGGGGGACCTTCGGGCCTCTCGCGTCAGGATTAGCCCAGGTGAGATTAGCTAGTTGGTGAGGTAAGAGCTCACCAAGGCGACGATCTCTAGCTGGTCTGAGAGGATGATCAGCCACACTGGAACTGAGACACGGTCCAGACTCCTACGGGAGGCAGCAGTGGGGAATATTGCACAATGGGGGAAACCCTGATGCAGCCATGCCGCGTGTGTGAAGAAGGCCTTCGGGTTGTAAAGCACTTTCAGTCGTGAGGAAGGC